>NZ_JAHLEB010000025.1 GCF_018861735.1 Clostridium lacusfryxellense
TGAAAGTTTTCTGGAATTTATTTAAAAAATTATATAAAAAAAACAGGTATGCATTTTTAAACATACTCTGTTTTAAAACTATTGGTTTAATTTCTTAACTTAATGACATTGGAGTTTAATCCTGTATTTTTTAATTTAATTATTTAATTTTCCAATTTTCAAGTAAATAATCCTCTGCTTCTAATGACCAAAGGCCCTTGTTGTTTTTAGCAATTTCTGCTAATTTCTTGAATCGTGGATCTACTTTGCCTTTTTCTTCAAACTCATCAATTCCTGTAATATCCATAAATATATTTGTATATATAAGTTTTTTGCCTGCAGGTACTTCTGTTAATTTAAGTGTTGCATCTGCAGCACTATCAAGTCCTCCAATGTGAGTAACCATAACTGCTGGATTTATAATATTCTTTTCTGTCATTCTTAGTGACTCAATCATATCATTTGTGTTTCCACCAGTGGTTCCGATAGTATGTGTTGATTGATAATGAACATTATAAAAATTAAATGTAGCTGAGAAGTTAGTATCTGTAGGACCTGCAAAGAAGTTTAAGCAACCATCTCTACCTAATATCTTATCTCCTTGTTCAACAACTGGTTTAACTGGAGAATATACAAATACATCATCAAAGCCTGTTCCACCAGTTAAGTCTCTTAAATAAGCAGGAACATCTTCTATACCTTTAGTGTTAACAAATATTAATTCAATTCCAGCTTTCTTTGCATCTTCATCTGTGAATATTGCTCTTGCTCTATCTAATCTACCCTGTTCTATATCTGTTACTACAATCATACCTGGCTTTCTATCACAGTGCATAGCATAATCTATTGCACCTAGACCCATAGGACCAGCAGCAGCAAGCATTGCAAGCTTTCCACCTTCAACTATTCCCATCTTGTGTTCATAACTACCCATTACTGTATGAAAACTTGCATGGAAACCTCCAATAATACAAGACATTGGTTCAGCAAGGGATGCTTCATAATACGCTTTACCTTCATAATTTAATAAACAACCAACTTCCATTACTTCTTGTGGAACTACTATATAAGTTGCAGCTCCGCCACAATACCTATAAGAATATCCAGGTGAATCCATACTTCCCTTATAGTTTAATGCAGGTTGCATAGAAAATTTATTTCCAACTTTAAAGTCGTTTTTCCATTTTGAACCAACTTGCACTATATCTCCAGCCATTTCATGTCCTACTATTATAGGATTAACTGAGATGTCATTAGGCACTCTCTTATGATCACTACCAAGTATTGCTGCTTTATAAGTAGACATACATATACTGTCTGAAACTACTTTCACTAGTATTTCATCATCTTTTATTTCTGGAAGTTCAAACTCTTCCATTCTTAAATCTTTTTTCCCGTATAATCTTACTGCTCTTGTTTTCATATATATTACCACCTTTTGTTATTTATTATAAATATTCGAATTCTACTTGTTTTTCCAGTTCAATAATTGTTTTAATATCACTTGCTTTTGTTCCTTCTGTCATTACATTTGCTGCTCCAGTTGCCACAGCAAGTTTCACAGTTTCTTCAAAGCTAAGACCCTTTTCAATTGAATATGCAAGGGCTGCAACCATTGAATCCCCAGCTCCCACTGTACTTTTCACATCCACCTTAAGTCCACGAGCATATATTGCGCATTCCTTGTTTACAAAGATGGCACCTTCACTACCCAGAGAAACCGCTACTATAATGATACCATACTCCAGCAAACTCTTCGCAATTTCAACCGTTTCTGCTATTCCATTTATTTTCTTATTAAACATACCTTCGAGCTCATCTATATTAGGTTTTACAAGATACGGTCCTGACAAAATACCATACTTAAGCAATTCACCATCTGCATCTAATACGGTTTTTGCTCCTTTTTCTTTAGCTCTCACAATCCACTCACCATAAATCTTTTTATCTACATTACTAGGAACACTTCCTGATAAAATTATCATATCTTCACTTTTCATATCATTAAATATTTTATCATTTAATTCATTTAAGTCTTTAAGACTTGCCTCTGGCCCTGCTTCATTTATATCTGTATTAGTATGATTAATTGGGTCTACAACCTTTGTATTGGTCCTTGTTTCTCCTTGCGTAAAAATAAAGTCATTTAAAATTTGTATACCATCTAAATAGCCTTTTATGAACTCTCCTGATTTTCCAGAAAGTATTCCCATCGCCCTACTTTTACTTCCTAAACTTTTTATTACTTTTGATACGTTAATTCCTTTTCCACCAGCGTCTAGTCTTACTGATGTTACTCTATTAACATTGCCTACACTGAAATTATTTATTTCAATAGTTTTATCAACTGCAGGATTTAAAGTTATAGTTGTAATCATATTATCACCTCTTATATTCAATATTTCTTCTTTTGATTTAATCTTCAGATTTTATTGTAAATAGGTTATAGATGTAATCAACGTCCTGAGTACTTTTAAGTTTATCAGTAATGCTATCATCTTCTCCTTCAATAGCAACTGCAATATTTGAAAGTATTTGTAAATGTTCATCTCCAACTCCAGCAATACCAATTACAAGGTAAGCTAAATCATCTTCGAACTTTATACCATTCGGAAATTGAAGTACTACCATTCCTGTTTTTATAATGTTTTTCTTAGCTTCTCCAACACCATGAGGAATTGATATTCCTTTACCAATGTATGTTGAAAGATCATCTTCTCTTTGGATCATGGCATCTATATAATCTTCTTGCACATATCCACTTTCAAATAATAATCTACCTGCCATTTTGATAGCAGTATATTTATCTACACTCTCAAGTCCTACTTGTATATTTTTCTTTTGAAGAATTTTATTATCACTAGTCTCTACTGCTTTCGTTTCAATTTTCGCATCTATATTACTATCACTTACATTGTCACTGCTAACCGCCAGTCTAGTTGAAAGTAATTCAAAAGCACCATTGTTAAGGAAATCTTTAACCGATATGTGCTCAGCATTAGGAGCTATTTTCCTTGCTCTTGCTGTTAATGTTTCATGTGTAATAACTATTTGAGCATCCGTAGGAATAGCTTCTATTGCACAATTTACAACTTGAATATTATATCCAGCTTTTTTGAACTTAGTTCTTAAAGTAGTTGCTCCCATTGCACTTGAACCCATTCCTGCATCACATGCGAATATTATTTTATCAAAAGTACTCTTAGTTATATTTGATTTATTTGTTCCTTTTAATGCACTTGATTTAGCTTTTGCTTCTTCTAATTCATTTCCATCAGCACTACCATTTGTTTTTTTACTTGATGCCTTGATTATTACTGCTGAAACAAGGAAGGAAACTACTGCAGCTACAAGTACACCTGCAACTACTCCTATATATCCAGTTTTAGGAGTCATTGCAAGTATTGCAATGATACTTCCTGGAGATGCTGCTGCAATTAATCCTGCTCCAAAAATTTGGAATGTGAATATTCCACTTGCGCCACCACAAATTACTGCTATTATAAGCAAAGGGTTCATTAAGACGTAAGGAAAATATATTTCATGTATTCCACCTAAAAAATGAATTATTATTGCTCCAGGTGCTGATTCTTTAACTGCACCTTTTGCAAACACCCAATAAGCTACTAGGACTCCAAGTCCAGGGCCTGGATTTGATTCTAATAAGAAAAATATTGATTTTCCAACTGCTTTAGCTTCTTGTGCACCTATTGGCACCAAAATCCCATTACCTATTGCATTATTTAAAAACAATATTTTTGCTGGTTCTATAAACACAGATGCTAAAGGTAACAATCCTGCGTTTACTATGGCTTGTACTCCGTCTTTCATAAGACCATTTAACCCTAGGACTACTGGACCAATCCCTGAAAATGCAATCAACGCGAGTATCGCTCCAAGTATACCTTCTGAATAGTTGTTAATTAACATTTCAAAACCAGCAGGCACTTTACCATCAATGAGTTTATCAAACTTCTTTATAACATACCCACCTAAAGGTCCCATTATCATCGCACCCATAAACATTGGAATATCTGCTCCTACTATAATTCCAATAGTTGCAATCGCACCAACTACTCCACCTCGTGCTCCTGCTACCATTTTACCACCGGTAAAACCTATTAATAATGGTAAAAGATATGTTATAATCGGACCAACTAATTTAGCAAAATGAGCATTTGGATACCATCCTGTTGGTATAAATAATGCTGTAATTAACCCCCATGCTATAAATGCACCTATGTTTGGAAGAATCATTCCACTTAAAAACCTTCCAAAACTTTGTACTTTTTCTTTAGAATTCCCTCTATTTACTTTCTTTGTGTCTGTCATAACTCATACCTCCATTAATTATTTACTTTTTGGTTATAAAATTCTTTTAAAATATCGTTTAATTCACTAAAGGCATACTCGCTATTTCCGGCCTTTAAATATTTAAGAAAATCTATTCTTTCTATTAGATTTTTACTTACATAACCTATAACTTCAATATGGGACTTACTACACTCCTCTGGTGCAAGCATAATAATTGCAAGTTTTACATTTTCAATTTTATCTAAACCATTTAAACACTCTATACCCTTTGTTAACTTTATAGCTCCAAAGTATAATTTCTTGACAAAACCAGTCCTACAATGAAGTAATATCATCTCATGTCCAGTTACCACAGTATTTCCTTTTTCTTCTCTATTTTTTAGAGCTCTCCTTAATTGATCTCCAGCTTTAGTATCTCTCTCTATTAGCTTGCTTGTTTCTATTATTAATGCATCTATGCTGCTTATCTCAGGAATTTCTTTCAAGAAAAAATTATCTAAAATCTGTATGATAGCTTCACTATATATATTTAATGAAATTAATTTATCCTTAAAATTAATATTTTTTATTTTCCTATTCGAGTGAATGATATTAATGTTTTTCATTGCTTTTATTTGGTCTGCTATTTTATCTTTATCCTCCTGAAAAAGGAGTGGATTTACCCTTACAACAGGCTTATAACATTTATCGATATTAACTGTTGATATAATAAAATCTATTTCTTTTTCCATTAGAAAACTTTTTTCGATGTGTATCGTGGAAATTATATCTACGATCTCAATATTTTCATACTCATTTTTTATTCTTGTTGCAAGTAGCCTTGAAGTCCCCATCCCTGTTGCACATGCAATTGCAACTTTATATATGGGTTTAATTAGTGTTTCACTATTCTCAATTGCAGCTCCTAAATGCATAGCAATAAATGCAATCTCAGCTTCAGGCATCTTTATACCAATATGTTTTTCAACTACCACAGAACATTTAGTACTTATCCTCATTAAATCAGTGTAATTTGCTTTAATTTCTTCTAAAAGTGGATTTCTAATTTCGAGATTCATCTTTAGCCTTGTAATTGCTGTTCCAAGATGATTTACTAACCCATTTAATAGATTTTCATTATTACCAAGAAATCTCCCTGTTTCAATTTCAGCTATTTTAATAATTTCTTTTGATAACTTTACAAGTTCAAAACTTCCTATGACTTTATTACCTGCTTTATACTTTTCCTTATAGTTTTTAGATCCCTTTATATGCATTGTTATATAACCAATCTCATCCTCAGGTATATCAACCGCGAAGCATTTTGATATATTACTAGATAAGTTTGATGCAATCACATACTCCTCACTTGTCTTAAGCTCTTTTAAAAATTTACCATTTATTGTTATTTTATCACCTTTCTTGACTCTCTCAATTGCAAGTGCAATATGAACAATTAACCCTACAAAAGCACTATCTACTAACTTGTAGTTTCTTTCCTTCTCCATTGACTCAACTAAAACTTCTAATTTTTTTATTGTTTCATTATCTATTAAATTTAGTAATCTATTTCGTGATGCCACCTCAATATCTTGAGCCACAACTACAGAATTATCCAAATTCTTTCTTATTAAACCTAATAGCTGACTTTCATTTGTATTTTCGTAGATTAGACTAACCATAGCTTTTCTTATATAGTCCTCTCTTCCTTCCACATACACTCCTAGTCCTTGCTTTCTAATTAATTTTAGACCATGTTTCTTAAACCATTCATCTGTCTTCTCTAAATCATTGCTTATAGTTGCCTCTGTAACTTTTAAGATCCTAGTAAAATTATATAACTTTACAGGTTCTTGGTTTTGTAGTAGTTCACTAATAATTATGTTTTTTCTTTCTAGAGGAGAGTATATAGTTTCATTTATTTCTCCATTTAACAAATTAATAATAGTTTTTTTCTCTTCAAGAGTAGCAATTACTTTGATGCCCACTCCAGTTTTTTTTTCTAAATTTATTCCATTATGCTTTAAGAAATTTTGCACCTCTGGAATATCTCTAAGTACTGTCCTTCCACTAACATCTAAATCCTTTGCAATTTTAGAAATAGTAACATAATCATCTTCCTTACATATAATTTGCAAAATATTCTTTATGCGTGAATTAATTTTGTAACCTTTCATAAAATTCCTCCAAATTTATTTAGCATTTTACCAATTGCTATAACCTCATTATAATCCAGTAAACAGTTACAATCAATTCAAAGATATCTTGATTAGTCAGTAGCAGATGATGACAATATTTAATATTGTAAACTATATGTCCTAAAAAATGCGATCAAATTTATTTTTATAAATTTGATCGCATTCTCATAATTATCCTTTATACAATCTCAAATTATAAAAGTCTATTAACAAGTTTGTCATATTCAGGACTATTTATAAAGTTTTTAATTGTAATTATTTCTGCCTTTGGCGCTCTTGATTTCGCTCTATCTGCTAATGTTTCATGAGTAATAACAATCTCTGCATCCGTTGGAATTTCATTTATTGCACAGTGAACAACATTTATATCAAAACCTGCTTTTTTAAACTTATTTTTTAATGTTGTTGCTCCCATTGCACTTGAACCCATTCCTGCATCACACGCAAATATTATTTTGTTGAAAGTCTTAACTTTAACTCCTTTGATTGCATTAACTTTTTCCTTTGCTTCTTCTAATTCATTTCCGTTTGTATCTCCATTTGTTTTTTTATTTGATGCCTTAATTATTACAGATGATATTAAGAATGAAACTACAGCTGCTACAAGAACACCTGCTATTATTCCGAAATATCCACCTTTAGGTGTCATTGCAAGTACTGCAATTATACTTCCTGGAGATGCTGCTGCAATTAATCCTGCTCCAAAAATTTGGAATGTGAATATTCCACTTGCGCCACCACAAATTACTGCTATTATAAGCAAAGGGTTCATCAAAACGTAAGGAAAATAAATTTCATGTATTCCACCTAAGAAATGAATTATTATTGCTCCAGGTGCTGATTCTTTGACTGCACCCTTTGCAAACATCCAATAAGCTACTAAGATTCCAAGTCCAGGACCTGGATTTGATTCTAATAAGAAAAATATTGATTTTCCAACTGCCTTAGCTTCTTGTGCACCTATCGGTACCAAGATTCCATTACCTATTGCATTATTTAAAAACAATATTTTTGCTGGTTCTATAAATATAGATGCTAAAGGTAATAACCCTGCATTTACTATTGCTTGTACTCCGTCTTTCATAAGACCATTTAAGCCTAAGACTACTGGTCCAATTCCTGAAAATGCAATCAATGCAAGTATTGCTCCAAGTATACCTTCTGAATAATTGTTAATTAGCATTTCAAATCCAGCCGGTACTTTACCATCAATAACTTTATCAAACTTCTTTATTACATAACCACCAAGCGGTCCCATTATCATTGCACCCATAAACATTGGAATATCTGCTCCTACTATAATTCCAATGGTTGCAATTGCTCCAACTACTCCACCTCGTGCTCCAGCGACCATCTTACCACCAGTGAAACCTATTAATAATGGTAAAAGGAAATTTATCATTGGTCCAACTACTTTAGCAAAATTAGCATTTGGAAGCCATCCCGTTGGTATAAATAATGCTGTAATTAACCCCCATGCTATAAATGCGCCTATGTTTGGAAGTATCATTCCGCTTAAGAATCTACCGAAACCTTGTACCTTTTGTTGGGTTTTCCCCTTTGTATTAATCTTTTCATTCACTTGCAAATTTGACATTTAACTTCGCCCCCCTATTATCGTAATCACTGAAATCTTTCAAGAAACTATTTCCTAATTACCTTAATTTAATTATATGCAAGTAAACATTTACATACAATTCAAAGATAAACTGATTAGTCGTTATCTAATAGTGACAATTTTTAATATCTAATTATTAAGTGGAGAAATTTACGTACAATTTTAATTTTTACCTTCTATTTTAATTTTTATTATCAATTTCATTTTTTTCTCCTGTTATACAATAAAGAATCTTCTCAAGATCAAACTGTTCTCTTTTTATATCTAGAACCTCTTGTCCATTATATATTCCTAGAATTCTATCACTCATTCCCATAAGCTCCGAGAAATCTGAAGAAATCAATATTATAGCCCCATTGTTTAAAACAATCTCATTCATAATATTGTAAACCTCAACTTTAGATCCACTGTCAAGCCCAGCAGTTGGTTCATCAAATATAAATACCTTGGCGCCACTAAATAGCCACTTTGATAATACTACCTTTTGTTGATTACCTCCACTTAAGTTTTTTACTATCTGTTCAATAAAAGGAGTTTTTATAACAAGTTTTTTTATATATCTTCTTGCTATATTCTTTTCTTTTTCTTTTCTTAAAAAAAAGCCTTCTTTAGCCTTGTTCAAATTTGTTAAAGTAATATTACTGGCAATATCAAAGTTTTGTATCAAACCCTCAGCAAGTCTATCCTCAGACACGAATCCAATTCCCGCTTTAATAGCATCACGAGGGGATTTTATATTTAGTTTTGTACCATTAAGAAACATTTGCCCATTAGTTAATTCACAAATCCCAAAAATTGCTTTTGCAATTGTAGTTCTTCCTGAACCAACCAATCCTGCGATACCTAAAACTTCACCTTTTTTTATAGCAAAATTTATATTATTTATTATGTTACTTACACTCAAATTTTCTGCTTTGAATAACACCCTACCCTTTTGAACTGTAAGTTTTGGATATCTGTCCTTTAAATCATTACCCGCAGAAAGCTTAATTAACATATTTTTAGTTAACTCTTCTGGTGTTCCTGTAGTAACTATTTGTCCATCACGCATAATTGTAATTCTATCTGAGATTCTAAGTACTTCTTCAACTCTATGTGAAATAAAAACTATAGAAATCTTCTTTTGTTTGAGATTCTCTATAATTTTATAGATATTTTCAATATCAATGTTAGAAAACAGATTTGTAGGTTCATCCATAATTATCACTTGAGACTTTACCGAAATAGCCTTTGCAATTTCAAGGAGCTGTTTTTCCCATAGGTCGAGTTCCTTAACTAATCGCTTAGGATTTAGATTAAAATTCAAATCTTTAAAGATCTTTTGACAATCATAGTACATTTTATCAGTTTTAATTATTCTACCAGCTATTTTACTTTCTCCTGCAATATTAAATAGGAATAAATTTTCTGCAACTGTTAGGTCAGGAAAGGTTAAATGATCTTGAAAAACAGATCTTATACCTGATATTTGAGCATCATTATAACTCTTAAAGTTTACATTTTCCCCATTAAAATAAATCAATCCTGAATCAGGTTGTAATACCCCCGAAAGAATTTTCATCAGAACTGATTTTCCAGAACCATTTTCACCAAAAAGTGTATGAACTTCACCTGGTTTTACATTGAAATTTATATCTTTTAAAACAGATACATCATTAAATTGTTTACTTATACCACACATTTCAATTATATAACCACTCATATGCATTCTCCTTAACTTTATAAATAATACAAATATGTCTTATCTCTCATCTACCTTATCCTCATTAAATGCAGTAAATAACTGAATATTAGTTTCGAAAAACAACTTTTTATATTCCAAAGACACCTGTGCGTTTGTAACTACTTTTTTAACTAAATCAATATTTCCTAGTTGTACAAAAGCCCTCTTATCAAACTTTGAATAATCAACTACAATTATTGACTCCCCTGCATTTTGTAATATTATATTATATATTTCTGAAAGTTCGACGCTGCTTATGGTGTATCCGTGTTCTATACTTATCCCATCAACTGAAAAAAATGCTTTATTAACAAAAATTCCTTCAAGCATTTTCTTCGAAAATTGCCCTGAAGTTGAAATTGAATTACCAACAGATTGAATATTCCCCCCAAGAACAATTAAATTGATATTATTACACCCATAAAGCTCTATTATAATATTCATATTATTAGTAACTACAGTTAACTGTTTTCTGTCTTTTATATGTTTTGCTATTAATTGACAAGTGGTACCTGACCCTAGAAAAATAACATCCCCATTTATTATCATTTGTGATGCTATTATGCCTATTTGTTTTTTTTCTTCAATATATGGGTCATCTATAAAGCTTAACACGACCTCTTGATCGACATCTTCGTTAATCACTGCTCCACCATGAGTTTTAGTTAAAAATCCTTCATCTTCAAGTTTTTCAAGGTCCCTGCGAATTGTCGCCTCTGATACTGATAAAATGGAGCTTAAAGTTGATATATCCACATGTTTATATTCCAGTAAAACTTCCCGTACTTTGGCTAATCTTTCAGCTGCAAACATGTCATATCTCCCTTTCTCCGTTTTTATAATATTATTTATACCCATTAATTTTCATCTAAATTATAACATACTCTTTAATATATGTAATCATAAGTAGAGTATTATGTTACTTTATATCCTCTTTAGTTATTAATTTAACCGAAATATAAATTTCTTTATTTTTCTCATCATCAAAATCTATTTTTTTGCCTTTTATCAATTTATCTGCTAAACCTACCGTAGCCTTACCCATTTCGCCTGGTGATTGCTTAATAGTTGCAGCCATAATTCCATTTTTTATTGCATCAAGAGCTATTTTATCACCATTAAACCCAATTATCATTATATCTTTTCTTTTAGAGTCAATACATGCTTGCGCAGCTCCAACCGCCATGGGATCATTCTCACAAAACACTACTTGAATTTTAGGATTAGAAGTGATAATATCCTTCATTATAGAATACCCTTCCTCTTGCTTACTATGCCCAGAAAGTTCTATAACCACTTTAAACCCCGCTGCTGTAACAGTGTTTTTAAAGCCCTCTCCTCTTCTTGAAGCAAATATAGCTGAAGGCTCAGCTTTTATTATGGCAGCCTCATGGGATCCCTTTTTAATATTTTTAACAGCATAATCTCCCGCCATCTTCCCGCCACCAATATTGTCTGAAATTACTATAGCATCATAATTAGAGTTACCACCTCCAATATCATCTACAATTACAGGAATTTTTTTAGCATGGGCAGCTTCTACAATTGGACCTAATGCCTCAGGATTATTAGGTGAAATAATCAAAGCAGAAATATCTTGATTTATTAGGTCCTGGGCACCAGATACCATTTGCATTTGATCACTTTTTTGATCATGTAAAATATACCCATACCCTAAATCTAGCACACCTTGCTTTGTACCTTTTTCCATTCCTTGAAAATACTCATATTGCATATCATATACTGAAAACCCTATTTTTGATTTAGAAACTTCATTTATATTCTTCTTGCCACAACCTATAATTGTAAAAGCAAGGGTTAATGAAATAACTATTAAAAAGCCTCTTACTTTTATCATTTATTTCTCCCCTAAGTTATATTTGTATTTACTACTTTATTTCCCTTTAACTTTGCCTTTATTAACTTGCCGTCACCACCAATAGAAAATGCTACCACCAAAATGATCCCTTCTACTACCTTTTGCATATAGGCATCAACATGAAACATATTCATACCGATATAAATGGATGCGAAAAAAATAGACGCAAGTGTTGTATTAAGAATACTCCCCTTTCCACCTTTAAGGCTAGTACCTCCAAGAACCACAGCTGCAATAACATCAAATTCATATCCGACTTTCATTTCTGCATTAGCTGACCACATTCTTGAACTTATAAGAATAGATGCAATAGCTGTAAACATTCCAACTAACGCAAATACAAAAATTTTGACTTTCATGGTATCTATACCTGACAAATAACTCGCTTTTTCAGAATTACCTACTGATAAAATTTGCCTTCCAAGTATAGTCTTTTTTAATATGACTGATCCTAATATTGCCAATATAATAAATATTATAAAAGGTACAGGTAAACCAATGAAATTTCCATTACCTATTACAGTAAACCATTTTTCATTGAATTGTATTGGTCTTCCTTTACTATATATTAATGCTACAGCATTATATATGTAACTCATTCCTAGCGTTGCTATAAATGCAGGAACTCTAAACTTAGAATATAAAAAGCCATTAATAGCTCCTAGTAATGCTCCACTAATCACTATAATTATCACAGTCGGAATTAATCCTACTTCTCCTATTATGCTTACTGTAAAAAGAGCAAGTAATCCAACCATGGCACCTATCGATAAATCGATAGCTTTTATTATTATACAAAATGTCATGCCTATTGCCGCTACGCCTACAAAGGATGCTTCCCTTAAAATACTAAGATAACTATCAATTACTCTAAAATTTTCGTTTGTAAAAAAAAATACTACCCACAGTAAAATCAAAGAAACTAATATACCTCTTTCTTTTAAATTAGACCTAAGTTTTGCTTTTAAAGTATCTTTCGATATCAAATTGTCCAATTATTTGCATCCCCTTTTGTTTCTTTTAGAACTAGTTTATACTCATTTTTTCTTTTTCCCTAGCTCCACTTGTCGATATAACTAAAATTAATATTATTCCAGTTATCAACCGCTGGTAGTTATCGGAGATCCCAAGTAAATTTAATCCATTCTTAATAATTCCAAGCATAATCGCAGCACATAAAGTTCCACACAAGTTTCCTTTTCCTCCTGAAAGCCTTGTGCCCCCGAGGATAGTTGCTGTTATTACCTGAAGTTCAAACCCAACTCCAAATTTTCCATTACCAGTTAATAACTCTGATGTTTGAATTACCCCGGCAATTACTGACGTAACTGCTGTCATTATAAAAATACAAATTATAGTTTTATCTACCTTAAGTCCTATCATCCTAGCAACTCTTTCATTAGACCCAACACTTCTCACAATTAAACTAAATAATGAATACTTAAATATAAGATAAAATAAAATATATACAAATATAGTTATAATTATTGGTACTGGTATGAATAATATTTCTCCACTGGAGAACATTTTAATTTGCCTAAAATTTATTAGTGTTACATCCTGTCCATTTGTATATATTGAAGATAACCCTCTATATATTATCATTGTTGCCAAAGTAGCAACAAAAGTTTGAACCTTGAATTTTGTAATAATCACTCCATTTATGAATCCTAGTATTCCACCTACTAGAATTGCCAATATAACAGAATATAAAAGCCCTATACGTGGTATATTGATTGCAAGGACACATGTTGTAAGAGATAATGTAGATCCAATTGATAAATCAAAACTTCCACTAGTAATAGCAAAAGTCATTCCTGCGGCTGCGATTGCTACCATAGATACTTGTACTAATATATTAACTATATTGCTAATAGCTAATATATTGGGGGTTAATATAGCAAAAATCAACAAAGTTGTAATAGACATTATATAAATACCCGCTTTATCCCACAAATCCCAAAATTTCATTCTTGCATTACCTCACTAAGAATTTCTTCTTTTAAATTTTTAAAACGATTACAAATATATTATATCATCTATTATAAAAAATTTGAATTAATATATTGTAAATCCCTCAACTACTTTATCTAAATTAACTGCACTAATTTCATTATGCCTTGTTTCTAATACTATGACTTCATTCTTAACATTAACTTCAGCAAAATTTTCAATAATATCTTTTATTATTTCCCCATCGCATTTATATTCATCACTAATATAAATTAATTTTTTATAGTCATTTAGAAGAGCATTTTCAATAAATACTAATATATCTTGCGAAGACAATGAAAGTTCTTCTACTGAAATTAATACAGATTAACCAATAGACAACTTTGTTCTAAGCTTCATATGTTTTATTCCCATTTGTTTCTTAGTATTATCGAAATCTTTCGATTTTCTCATTGTCCTTTCGCCTAAAACCATTATTTATACAACTTGCCCTCTGGCGTAAATATTTGATTTGAATGTCTTTGAATTTTTAAAAAACCTCCTACAAATTTTAACTTTGTAGAAGGTTTATTTAAGTAACTTTTATTCTAATATACTGTTTTCCACTGATCAATATTGCTTTTGTTAAATTCAAAGGGATCGCCAAGCATAATTTCAGTTCCATCATCAACTGTGATAATTGTTTTTTCTCCAAGAGTTCCTGCTTTAAATTTGTCTCCTGTTTTACCGGTTATTGTTCCTTTAACTAAAGCTTCTGAAGTATAACCAGCTAAGTATCCAACATCAATTGGATTCCAAAGATGAACTGCTGTAGATACTCCACTAGCTATATAATCTGCCATTTCACTAGGAAGTCCAAGACCTGTTAATTGTACTTTACCATTTAATCCTTTATCAGTTATAACTTTAGCAGCTGCTGCTACTGCAACAGTTGAAGGTGCAACTATACCTTTAAGATTAGGATAAGTTTTTAATAATGCTTCTGTTTCAGAAACACTCTTATCTCTTAAATCATCACCATAGGCAACTTTTACAAGTTTTATGTCTTTATATTTTGGATCTTCGAGTGTTTTTTTCATAACTGTAATCCATGAATTTTGATTGGTCGCTTGTGAAGTTGCACTTAAAATTGCTATGTCTCCTTTTCCACCTATCATTTTAGCTATAGTTTCAATTTCAATACGTCCTATTGCATTTGGATCTGCTTGATTAACATGAACCAAACGGCTCTTAGCATTGACTGCTGAATCAAGAGATATAACTTTAATTCCTGCAGCCATTGCTTTTTCAAGTGCTGGTTGTAAAGCATCCGGATCATTTGCAGCTATAGCAATTGAAACAACCTTTTGTGAAACAAGTTCTTGTATCATCTGAATTTGAGCTTCAGCCGTTGGTTGATCTGGCGCTTTTAATATAGTCTCTCCTCCAATTTCTGTTATTGCCTTCTTGTAACCTTCCATCTCTTTTTCATTATATGGGTTTCCAGTGCTTTTTACGATAATTGCATATTTAGGTTTTCCACCTGCAGCTGGTGCCGTAGTTGAAGTCCCAGGTGCTTTTGTACTACATCCTGAAAGTGTTGATAATGTTAGTCCAAGAACCATCATTGATATTAATGTCTTTTTCATTTCATATCCCCCTCATTGTCATATATATAAAACAGATCTAACTGTTCCATATTCGATTTAGTTTTTAAAAGATTTGAATTTAACTTTTTTTATATTTAAATTTGGTATAATAACTGCTACAATTAAGAGTAATCCTGTTATTACAAGCAATACTTGAGCATTTACATTAAATAAACCAAGACCATATCTTAAGAATCCTATTAGGAAAACTGCTATTATAGCTCCATAAATCCTTCCTTTTCCTCCTGCAGTACTAATACCACCGAGTACAACCATAGTTATAATATCTAATTCATATCCAGTTGCTACGTTTGGCCTTGTACTGCCCATTCTAGAAGTTAAAAACAGAGCAGTTACTCCAGCCATAAGACCTGCTAACGTAAATACAATAATTTTTGTTTTATCAACTTGTATCCCAGTAAATCTACTTGCGATAGGATTACTACCTATAGCATAAACTCTTCTTCCAAATGCAGTTTTATTAAGTATGAATGTAAAGATTACTGCACAAATTATAAATACAATAAGTATAAATGGTACAGGTCCTACATATCCCCACCCAATTGAGGTGAACCACTCTGGAAATTTACCAGCGGATTGATCTTTAAGTATAATATAAGCAATTCCCCTATAAAGAATCATAGTTGAAAGCGTAATAATCATGGAAGATAACTCTTTAAACTTTGCTACCAGAACCCCATTTATAAACCCACATAGAGTTCCAACTAGAAGACAAATTACCATGGCTAAAACCATAGGCACTCCTGAGTTATATAGGACACCCATAACAACTGATGCTAGTGCAACTGTTGATGCAACAGATATGTCAATATCTGCGAGTATTATTATAAATGCCATAGGTAAAACAATAAATGCTTTATCAAGAAAGGCCATAGTTGCTCCAATTAAATTATCAGCATTTAGATAATATGGAGTTAACGATCCGTTAATGATTGTCATAACAATAAAAATTAATATAAGTAACCATTCCCACTGAAAGAAAAAGCTCTTCAGTGTCAATTCTTTTTTATCAGCAATTATTCTCTGTTTCATACTTATATCTTCCTCCTACTGAGATTTTTTTTATCCACTCTTCTTTTAACAATAGTATTTACAATTATAGCAATAAGAATAATTGCTCCTTGTATAGCATTTTGCCAAAATGTAGATACATTTATAAGTGGTAAGGCATTATTTAAAATTCCAAGTAGAAGGGACCCTATAAGAATTCCCGGAATAGTTCCTGAACCACCTGACATACCTACTCCACCTAAAACACAAGCTGCAATAACACTCATTTCATAACCACTAGCAGTATCCCCTTGCGCTGATGCAAATTTTGATACCCATAAAACACCTGCAAGACCTGCCAGCGCTCCCATTATCGTATAAACCATAAATAGTATTCGTTTATTGTTTATACCACTAACCTCAGCCGATTCCGGGTTACTACCAACTGCATAAATTTTTCTACCTGTTCTTGTATGATTAATAAAATAATAGATTATAATATAAACAACAATAGCTACAAATATCAAAGTGTTAATTCCTAATATAGAACTAGTTGCAATTGCTTTAAAACTAACTGGCATTTGCTGTGCACTTACCCATTTTCCATTGCTGGACATAAATGTTAACCCTCTATACACATTCATCATACCAAGTGTTGCAATAATCGGATAAATTCCACCTTTAGAAACAAGTCCACCAACAACAGCACCACAAACAATACCTACCCCTATTCCTATACCAATTGCAATTATTGGACTTAAATTTGGATTTGCACTTACTGTGAGCGAAGCTATCATTCCTGATAAAGCAAGGGTTGCTCCAATGGAAAGATCTATTCCCCTTGTGATCATAACCAACATCATGCCTACTGATAAAATGCTCAATATTGCTGTATTTTTAAGTAAGTCATTTATATTCTCAAGTGTTAAAAAATTCGGATTACGCATTTGAACAAATATAGAAATAATAACAATAAATCCTATCATTCCTATTTCTCTTGATTTCCCCAAATTTATTTTACTAAAGGTTTCTTTACTAAAAGTCTTCCTTACCACTTTTTCAGACATAACCTTTCTCCTTATAATTATATTTTAGTATCAATTTATATTATATTAACTCTTCTTTCCTGCAGTTGACATTGCTGCTTCGAGAATTTTTTCCTGAGTGGCATCTTCTCTATTAATTATTCTACTAATTCTCCCATTGCGCATTACAACGATTCTATCACTCATTCCTATCATTTCAGGCATCTCTGATGAAATCATAATAATGGCGTATCCTTGAGATGCTAGATCACTCATTATTTCATACATTGCAGCTTTCGCACCAACATCCACACCTTTTGTAGGCTCATCTAGAATTATAATTTTCAAATCTGCAGCTAGCATTTTTGCAACTACTACCTTTTGTTGATTACCACCTGATAGTTGACTTGCAAGTGTAAAAATACTATTAGCTTTAACATCTACCTTTTCAGCTAAAAGCTTTGCGTATGCTCTCTCTTTTTTCACATCGAGTCCACTACTTTTAGAAAACTTTTCAAGAATAGGTAGTGTTATATTTTCACCAATTCCCCAACTAAGCACTAGTCCCTGCCTTTGCCTATCCTCTGGTAAATACCCTATGCCATAATTCATTGCGTCGACTGGACTATTAACTTTAATTTCTTTTCCATTTAATAACAATGATCCAGAATCAGGTTTCATTATTCCAAAGATAGTCTGACATAATTCACTCCGTCCTGCTCCAACAAGACCTGTTAATCCAACTATTTCTCCTTTATGAACTGCAAATGAAATATCAGCAAAATAACCTGCTTTCGAAAATCCTTCAACTCGTAAAACCTCTTCTCCAAGTTCAACTTGTTTTTTAGGAAATAATTGCGAAATTTCACGACCAACCATAGCCATAATTAAATTTTGATTAGTAATTTCATCAACTTTCCAAGTACCAATATAATTAGAATCTCTAAAAACTGTAACCCTACTTGCTAACCTGTACATATCCTCAAATCTATGAGAAATAAAAATTATTGCAGCTCCATCGTCGCGAAGCTTTTCAGTTATTCTATAGAGTTCTTCACTTTCTCTCCTTGAAAGTGCTGCTGTAGGTTCATCCATTATTATAATTTTAGCATTTGATGAAAGTGCTTTTGCAATCTCTACTAGTTGTTGCTGCGCAACACTTAGTGCTCCCATCTTTGTTTTAGGTTCAAAACTAGCTCCTAATTCATCCAATAACTTTTTTGCGTCTTCATGCATTTCATTCCAAAGAATTCTTTTTGTCCATTTTTCTATTTTTTCATGACCAAGGAAGATATTCTCGGTTACCGTCAAATCAGGATAAACGTTACCGTGCTGATAGATAGCTGCTATTCCCATTGCTTGTGCATTATTAGGATTTTTAATATCTACTACCTTACCATTTAATATTATTTCACCTTCATCAGGAGCATGAACTCCAGTTATAACTTTAATAAAGGTAGATTTTCCAGCTCCATTTTCACCCATCAGAGCATGAATCTCTCCTGCCTTTAATTTAAAGTTAACCTTGTCTAATGCTCTAACACCTGGAAATGTTTTTGTAATGCCATTTAGTTCAAGTACATATTCAGACACTGTTCATACCCCCTATTCTTATTCACAGTAATTAATACAACTTTATTTCATTTTTTTCATAATCTTTCATTTTATTTCATAATCTTTCATTTTGTTTCAAATAAATTTTAAGCAATTATTCTCTTCCTTCTTGAGTACTAATATTTCACACTATATAGCAGTATATGTTGTTTTGTGCCTATATATTCTAGTACAATTTTGTATTCTTTGTTTCTATTTAAACGGTTTCTATAAATATATTATAACGTTTACATTTAAAAAAGCAACCATTTTATTTTGTTTTTTGCAATTATTTTTAGTTTTTTGCAACATACTGATTAAAAAGGTTAAAATATAGACAAAAACACACTAGAAAAAGCAATAAAAAAGAAACCAGCCATAATTAAATTACAACTAATCTCCTTTTTATAATTCTATACTAAATCTCAAACATCTCTTTTAACTATATATGTAGAAATGGCCTTTCTATTGATTTTATTATAAAGTCACATGTTTTACATTCAAAAGATCTGCTACTTTTTCAAACAATGATGCATTGCTTCCAACTGACATAGCACAGTGATGTGTAGGTGCCTCGGCAAACCACATATCCATGTATTCATCAGGATGTACCTTAAATTTAATAGGTGTTTGGGTATTTCCAATCTTCATTGTCGGACCATTTGTAGATTTCCCTTCACTAATTATAAATTTTAACTTACCATCTATAGTTTGCGTCACATTAAGTGTAGTAATATCCCCAGTTCTCACCTTAGCCTCAACCGATACCCCAGTTCCTTTTTTACCATGAAATAAGCCCATTCCTCTTAAAATAGGTTTTCCATCTGAAATTGCAATATGAAACGGCCCATCATGGCCTAAAATAATTGTTTCATCTACATAATCTGTAACTACAATCTCACAAAAACTGCCACCTACTCCTAAAATATCAGATATTTTCATAGCTAGGTTTGTTTTTAAATCACCTTCTCCAGCACAAGGGATTCCCTTAGCCGTTAGTAATGAATGGCCTACTATAAATCCACCCTGTACTTTCTCATAATGATTTCCATCTGCTCCATGATAATAATACGTTAAAGCATCTAAATTATATTCCTTTACCATGTTTTCCTGAGCCACAGCAACCCTACAAGACCAATCTATCTGTTCCTGCGTCGGCTTTTTTGCCAACGGATCTGATGGTGAATCACCACTAATTTCAAACATTTCTTTTACTTCACTCATTTTTTCTTTTACTTCATCTTCGCTAACCTTTTGAAGAAATCTATCAAGATCACACATTTCAAGTACTTCTATATGCATTCCAGTTTGTGCCTGTAGCATAGCAAAATCACTATACATATCTAGCATACCACTATAATAACCACCTAAGAATCCAAAGCTACTGTGTTTTAAATTTCTTGGAACTGATGCTGCTCTAATCCACTCGTTTATGTTTTTCCATGCCTTAATTGCCTCTTTTTTCTCAGATGTGTTTTCATTTGTTAAAGAAATTTCTGGAGTATAATCAAGTCCAAGCAATCCATTTACCACTCTAAAATCTATTCCTGCTCGATTAAAAGCATTTGATATTTCAGGCACAGGACACGCGCCACAAAAAGCAAGCCATTCACCTGTAGTTGAACTTTCGTAATTTATTCTGGCAGTTGGTTGAAGATTTAATACTACTGCTGGAGCTCTACAAATTTGATGAACAGGTAATACAGTTGAACTTGTAGCATAAGTTCCCGAATGGCAAAAAATTAAATCTACATTTTTTTCATTAAACCATTCTCCGGCTTTCCTTGCCTCTATTTCAGTATCTACTAACCCATAATTAAATATTTCTCCGTTCACTGACATTCCGGTTTCTAAAAATTTACCATATTCTATCATTCTATTTTCAAGCCCTGGAAATTGAGTCCAATATGCTTTTAGCCCTATAGTATAAAGTCCAATACGAGGTTTTTTAATAGCTTTTATAGGAATTAATTTTGACATATTCCTTCACTCCTTATAATTAAAATAATAGTTTTACAATTTCATTATAAAGGTTTACACTGTATAAAACATAATAGTATGTTGTGGTAAAATAATAGTATATTGACTGGAGGAGTATTATATGAAAAGTTATACAGAAAATGCTTCTTATGATTGGTCTGAAAATTCAGTTCGCATTATAGCTACCCCTACACTTGTGGCCAAATCCACATATTTTTATGTGGAAGAAGTCGGATATTTTAAGACTATGTCAAATTATTATACAGAAAGAGAAAATTTAAACTCATATTTAATTATCTTTGTCTTATCTGGAAAGGGATATTTAAAATACAAAGGAAAATCTTATACAATTTGTAAAGGACAAGGAATTTTTATTGATTGTATGGAATATCAGTATTACAATTCTGATACTACCGACCCCTGGGAAATTCTTTGGGTTCACTTTAACGGAGGTACAAGTCATAGTTATTATCAGCAATTTTCTAAAAATAATTCTCCTATTTGTAACTTTGAAAAGAATTCTATAGTACCTTCTATTCTTAATCAATTAATATTAAGTCATAAGGATAAGAATATAAGAACAGAATTATTGTGTTCAAAATTTCTCGTGGAGTTATTAACTGAGTTCTTATTAACCATTACTTCTCACGACTCCTCAGAAACATTTCTCCCAGAATATATAAAAAATATTATGAAGGATTTAGACAAAAGTTTGCTTAATAAAATTACTTTGGATATGCTATCTCAAAAGTATTCTATTAATAAATTCCACCTAGAAAAAGAATTCAAAAAATTCATTGGAATCTCTCCTAGTGAATATGTTATCTCAAAGCGTATTTCTTATAGCAAGGAACTACTAAAATACTCTGATATCCCAGTTTCTGAAATTTCCTTTAAAACAGGGATTGATAATGTTAGCCACTTTATTAACCTATTTAAAAAACGCGAGGGCATAACTCCTTTAGCCTTTAGAAAAAAATGGCAGAGTCCTAGATGATTTTTAATCTTCTACCATATTTTTAATATATTGTGGCACTTCTAAATCCTTAAATCCATAGAAACTTTTAGCATTCTCACCTAGGAAGCTAATTTTTTCTGCTTGACTTAGTACATTAGATTTTATTATAAAATCATATGACATCCTGTAGGTTATAGCGGTCATAGTTCTTGGATAGTCCGAACCCCACATCAGTTTTTCAACCCCTACCATATCTATTGCTTTTTTAATAGCATTTACTGCGCCCACATATGGATAAAATTCATTATGATAAAGCCAGGTTATTCCACCAGACTCAATCATTACATTTTTATTTTTAGCTAATAGTATCTGACTCTCAAAACCAGGTCTGTTTGCCATACCAAAATGTCCTATAGCTATTTTAAGATTTGGAAACCTATATATTAATTCTTTCATTTCATCTACTTGAGTTTCCCCTTGTGCAAGATCAATAGAAAGAATAATATTGCTTTTATCCATAACTTCAAAGGCTTTTAACATCTCAGTATCCGTGAGATATACTCTTTTAGGTAGGTTTACGAGCCTTTGTGCGGGCACCTTAATGCAATTAAATCCACCTTTACACATTCTCTTAACTTCAGGCAAAAACCCTGGTCTTCTGAAATCACAAAGTCCAGCTATTTTTAGCCTCGTACCATATTTTCCTTTTACCTTTAACAAATAATCATTTTGATTTCCATCAAGATATTCTTGGGTTATGACTGCCGCAGATACACAGTCGTAATTCATATTAGATACAAATAACTCCGCTGTATTTTTTCCATCAAGCATGTAAGGAGGCATCATTTGACGGATTCCACCATTAAATGTGGCTTTTCCTCCACCAATACTTTTCACATCATAACCCTCAACACTTCCAGAAAGTTCATCCCACAAATGTGCATGAGCATCTATAATTAAATATGACATTTATTTTACCTCATTCCATTTTAAATTAGAATTAAACTAGAACCTTAGCCATACTTCCATCATTGTTTTTTAAACCTTCAAAGGCATCAATAACATTATCAAGAGTAAATACATTTGTAATCATTTTATCAATATTAACCTTTCCATCAGCTACTATTTGTATTAGAGGTTTAAAATCATTTAGACTATTTCTTGATCCATATACATTTAGTTCTTTCTTTAATAGAACTGAATGGTTAAAGGTTGTTTCTCTCTTACCATTTCCTATAAGTATAATTTTTCCACCAAAACAAGTATTATCAATACAGTTTAAAAATGTTTCTGGTAATCCTACAGCCTCAACACATACATCCATGCAACAAGAATTAGATATTTCCTTAACCCTCTTCCGCAAGTCTTCATTCTTTATATTTATAGTACCATCTGCTCCCATTTCTTTTGCAAGTTCTAATCTCTCTTGAAGTAAATCGGCTATATACACTGTTGCTCCTTTTAGCTTTGCAGATATCATTGCAAAAATGCCTATAGGGCCAGCTCCCATAACTAGCACTTTATCACCAGGCCCAACCTCTCCTCTATTTATAGCATGGTAGCCTATTGAGAAAGGCTCAATAAGTGCAAGAGTCCTCGGTGATAAATTTTTGCCATCTAATATTCTATCAATCGGCATAGTGATGTACTGAGCAAAGGAACCATTTCGTTGAACTCCCATAGTCTGATTATCTTCACAACAATTCACTTTTCCTCTTTTGCAAGAATAACATTTACCACAATTAAAATAAGGGTTTGCAGTTACGTTCATGCCTACTTTTAAACCAAATTCATTTTCTTCAATTTTAACTATTTCAGCAGAAAACTCATGTCCAGGAATTCTTGGATATGTTGTAAATGGTTGATTACCCGTATAAGTTGCAGTATCAGAACCACATATTCCACAATATTTAATTTTGAGTAGTGCTTCACCCCTTTGAGCAGTAGGAATTTCTACCTCTTTTAAAGTTATTTCTCCTGGTTTTTCTATATAAACTATTTTCATTTTTGTCATTTTATTTCCCCTCCAAATTATATATATATCTTATTCTTTCAAATTAAATTATTTATCCATGTCAATATAATTATAGTCCCATATTGCAGCTGTTTTCATTGGTGCTGCCTTGCAATATATTTTATTCTCATAGGCAGATTTAGGGTCTCTCTTAACTTCTTCAAGATCTATTAGTTCAACAACCTTATCATAGTCAGATTCACAAAGTAGCTCTATTGCCTTCTCCATATGATCTTGTCTAAAATTTATTGATCCAAAAATTAAGTGGTTTTTAAAACCAAATGGCATAGTTTTAAAGTCCATTACTGGTCCAAGTGAAAAACTATTATAAATACCATTATTGCCTAGGACATCCTCTTCAAAAGCTATTTTATGTTCTAAATTTGAGCCAGACACGCCGATAAATGCAGTTGCCTTACCATTCAATTTTTCTTTTATACAATCAGCAAGTTCTTTATTCGTATTAAATTTACTCTCCACATAAATACCATTAGTTTTTTTAAGAGCATATTTAACCTTATTAGTATCGGCACTACTTCTAGCTACAAAAAGAATTTTAGCATCAGGATATTTTCTATGGATTAAATCTCCTATAAACATCCCCGTAGTGCCAAGTCCAAATATTACTACCTTATTAAAAATATTTTTCATTGCTAGTTTCCTTGCTTCTTCCTGCGTGCATTTGTTCCTGGCCAATTCAACTCTAAAGTTTTGTGCCGACCCAAGGTCCTCCATTCTTTCAAGTTGAAAAATCATACAAGCATAAGGATCTGAAAAACAAAGTTTCTTAGCTATAGATAATGGTATTTTTCCGTTTTCTATATACTTATCTGGTATATGAAGTAGCATGTCTGGATTATAGAAATTTTCATAACACATAATTCCATCAGCCTGATCGCAGCCATATTCAAAATATGTCTCATCATCCATATATCTTGTAGGGTCATATGAATCCCCACCTCTTATAAGTACTATAGCAAATCTATTTTCTGATGGAATAAATACAACGCCTTCATGACCATTTATAAGTCTATTTAATCCTGCTGGAAATTTGGGAAGTAGTTCTCCTCTCATCCCCATATGCATTAGTTCAAAATCAGTACCACAAAACCCAGTCAAAACAGTTTTACTTTTAATCCCGTCCTGTAAGGGTTCGCCTCTTAAACGTTTACTTGAATTATTGTAAATTTCTATTTCTCCATAAATTATAGGTTTATCTTTGCTATTTTGAAAATATGTTCCCTTAGTTTTCATTATTTCTCCACCTCTATTACTACACCTTTTTTCAAAATTATATTTGCATACTGAGCTTTTTCACCAGTTGCAACTATTGCATACGCATTTTTAGCTCTTTCATAAAAATCAAATCTTTCTACCATATCAAACTCTTTAAAATTAGGCTCATGTTTTATTATTGTTTCTTCATAACTTTTCCAAATAATTGGTACAATGCTATCCCCGGGAACAACAGCCATTAAAGCTGCTGGAGCCTTAGAATATTGATCTAATGGAAAAAACTTTAAAAATGCATCTAGAACCTCACAAACATTATTTCCATCACACCTTACTAGTTTTTTAGCAAGATTTGCCCCCGGAAAATTTCCATCACTTATAACTATTTCATCGCCATGGCCCATCTCCATCATAATTTTCAATAACTTTGGTGATAAAATTGTGGGAATACCTTTTAACATAATCATCATCCTTTCTTTATTATATTTACACTCAACTGTATAGTTAGATTTTATAAGTTTATTTGCAGCTAAACGTTTCGCTTAAAATGTGCAATAACATTATAAATTTATAATGTTATTGTGTCTCTATTAATTTATTTTCTTCACAGACTTCCCCATAATAAGTTTTGTTTTAAGCCTGTGCATCTCGGGAAAGCTTAAAAAATCACCTTTAATCCTCTTCATAATAACTTCACCAGCAGTTTCACCTATTTCTTTTAATGGTTGGAATACCAATGATAGAGATGGTTTTACAATTTTTGTTAACTCTAAACTATCAAATCCAATAATTGATAATTGATCTGGAATTATAATATTAGCTTCATTAATTGCCATAATGGCACCAAGTGTCATCTCATAATTAGTAATAAATACTGCTGTAGGTAGACTTTTCATTTCTAATAATTCCTTTAAAAGATCATATCCACCAGCCATTTTATAATCTCCATATTTTATAAGATTTTCATCTATTGGTATGGAATAATCTTCATGAACTCTATTGTAACCCTTTAAACGCTCGGATGCGGTATATATGTTTTGTGGGCCAGTTATTATTGCAATCTTGCGGTGTCCTCTTGTTATAAGTTGTTCTACCGCGTCATAAGACGCATTCATATTATCAACTAAAACAGTATCACAAGTCATTTGTTTCATAGCTCTATCAATTATAACTATAGGAATATCATTTTTATTAACCTTTCTAATTATATCTTCATCGTCACCAGAAGGCATTAGTATTAAGCCATCTACTGATTTATCAATTAAAAATTCTAGTTTAACCTTCTCAAGTTCTACATCTTCTCTATAATCACATATAAATGCACTATATCCATATTTCAATAGTATATTTTCTATGTTTGACACAATCTCCATACAAAATGTATTTACGAAACTTGGAATGAGTATACCTATGGTCATAGTTTTATTAGTCTTTAAACCTCTTGCCATAACATTAACTTTATAATCAAGTATTTTTATTGCTTCTTGAATCTTACTTCTGTTTTCCTCTAAAACATTGCCACCATTAATATATTTAGAAATAGTTGCAATTGATAAACTTGTATATTTTGCTACGTCTTTTATAGTTGCTGAAATTTTTATCACCTCTGAGCGAAACGTTTTGTTATGTTTTAATTATATCTTTATTTTCTGGAGATGTAAAGGTTAGAACTCTATTTAAATCAAAAAATAACTTCAGTAGGAAAACAAATTTCCTTCCGAAGTCATTAATCACCCCTTTTGATTATTTAATTAGGTAAGTGGAATAATTGTATATGTTTTACCGATTTCAGTTTTAAATTCTATAGTTGTATTACTCGTGTCATTTTGGAAAATAACTTGATTTTCCTGCATAACTCGCATTGGTATACTTGTATGCACTTTGCAACTTTTTCCAGCTTTCGAATATATTTGAGCACTTGTTAATACTCCATTCTTCCAACTGATGTCAACTTCAAATCCAGCGCGAGCACAAAGTCCTTTTACCTCTCCACAACTCCAAACTTTAGGAATCGCAGGAAGTAATTGAATTTCACCAGCGTGACTTTGAAGAAGCATTTCTGCAATACCGGCTGTGCCACCAAAATTACCATCTATTTGAAATGGTGGATGATTATCAAACAAATTTGTCAATGTAGATTTAGAAAGTAATGCTTTTATATTTTCATATGCTAGTTCTCCATCTTGAAGCCTTGCCCATATATTTATAATCCAAGCTCTACTCCAACCAGTATGACCACCACCATTTGCTAGTCTTCTTTCTAACGTTTTTCTTGCAGCCATAGCAAGTTCTGGTGTATTATTCAAAGTAATCTGATTTGATGGATGTAATGCAAATAAATGTGATATATGACGATGTCCTGGTTCAACTTCATCATAGTCTTCTGACCATTCTTGTATTTGACCATATTTACCTATGACTGGCTTTGGTAACCGCTTCATAAGTTCCTTTAACTTACTGCTAAATTCACTATCTATTCCTAAAATTTCAGAGCCTTGAATACAATCCATAAATAAAGCATGTATAATCTGGCTATCCATAGAAGGTCCTATAGACAGCGCACTTTTTTCACCATTTGGTAGCATATACGTGTTTTCAGGAGATACAGAAGGGCACGTAACAAGATTGCCTTTACCATCTTCTATTAAGAAATCCACGAAAAACTCTGCTGCTTCCTTCATGGTCTCATAGGATTTTTCTAAAAAAACATTATCCTGGGTAAACTCATAATGCTCCCAAAGGTGTAAACATAACCATGCTGCTCCCATTGGCCACTGTGTTCCTGGTTTCCATAAATCATGTGGAGAGGTATCTCCCCATAGGTCTGTATTGTGATGAGCTACAAAACCCCTACAATTATACATTTTCTTAGCAGTTATTCTACCAGGTTTTCTCATTCTTTCTATATGCTTAAATAAAGGCAGATGACATTCTGATAAATTACATACTTCTACTGGCCAATAATTCATCTGTGTATTTATATTAATTGTAAATTTACTACCCCATGGAGGTGACATTTCGTTATTCCATATACCTTGTAGATTTGCCGGCATACATCCTGGTCTGCTTGATGATATTAGAAGATATCTTCCAAATTGAAAATACAAGCTAACAAGCCCTAAATCATCTACTCCTTCTTGAGTTGCCTGTAGTCTTTTATCTGTAGGTAATTTTTCTAACTCTTTTTCATTATCTTTTCCACTTATTTTAAGACTTGTACGTTTATAATAGCTTTGATATTCTTTTATATGTTCTTCTAGTAGTTGATCGTAACTTACATTTGCTGCCTTATCTAATGTATCCTGGCACCACTTATATGGATCCTCTCCATAAAAGCTTGTCCTAGCATCTAATATCAATGTTACCGCATCTGCATTTTCAACTATTAATGTAGATCCAATAGTATAGGTCTTTCCACCATCTGAAACTCCCGCCATAAGTGAGCAAAAACTTACTGCACCCTTCCCACCACCTGTTCCATTCATTAATAAAGTATTCTCATTTATTGAAGTTCTCTCATCTAAGTATCTTTGTCTACTCATAAAAGTGTTAATAGAAATACTCCTTGGTTTATCTGCAGTAAGTCTTACCACCATGACATTATGTACTGCAGTTGTGAATATTTCTCTTTTATAACTAACATCCGATATTTTATAAGTTATAGTAATAACCGCTTTCTCAATATCAAGTTCTCTTCTATAATTACATATCTCTTCGTTATGATTTTCAAACTCAATAAAAAGATCTCCTAATGATTCATAGTGTCTTGATGCTTCTGGTGTTCCTGCTTGTGCAAGAAGTGATAATTTCTCAGCTTCTTTTAATTTACCTGCAAATAGAAGCTCTCTTATTTTAGGCAAATATTTTAAAGCATCAGGGTTTGTCCTATCCCTTGGCCCACCATACCAAAGTGTATCCTCATTAAGTTGTATGTTTTCTGTTTTAACTCCTCCATATACCATACCTCCAAGACTTCCATTACCAATAGGTAATGCTTGATTCCAGTCCTTCGGGTCTGCCGGCTTTAAGTACCATAACTTCATATCTTTTTTAGTATTTAATTTTTCCATAAGTTTTCATCAACCCCATTAACTTATTATTTTTATTGAAATCTTTATTTTAACAATATATTATATTAATTATAAAATCAAGTATACTTTACAATTAAAGACTCTCCATAAAGGATATTATTTTTTCTGCTAGTCTTTTATGTCCTGCTTCATTGGGATGTAACCCATCAGGAATATACATCCCCTTTATTATTGGAACTTTAGGTTGCATTCCACTTGAAGAATATAGATCCAAAACTGGTATAGAATAATACTGAGCAACTTCTTTTATTATGTTTACATATTGCTTTAATGTATTACCACTTGTATTTTTTTCATATGAGACATCCTCATCATAGTCCCTATGAATTGGTGTAATAAATGCTATAGTTTGTTTATAGTATTTTTCTATAAGCCCCTGCATCAGTACGTGGCAAGCTCCATAGAATGTACTTGTGCACCTATCATCAAATCTTCCTATTGGTGATTTATCATGTCCAAAGTCATTTGTTCCGCCAAACACCATAATTAAATCAACATCATCCTCCATTTTTGAAAACCTAACAGACATAGAATTATTCTCATCATCAAGGCAACTTGCGATCCTCGTTGCACTAATTCCATAATTTCTTGCTACTTCTAATCCAAGCTTTGACTTTATGATTTCATGATATATTATTGTTGTACCATGTCCACTAGTTATACTATCCCCTAAAAAGTTAACTTTTTTACCTTCCCATTTTGATTTTTTATCCACTTAACTTACCTTCCTTTCTATACTATAATCTATTAACACTGCACCGAAATTATATTCCCCAAGGTTGACTCTGCGTTGAAACTGATTTATTATCTTTTAGTGATTTGATAAACATAAGCGAAAGATAATGATCTTGTGATGCCTCGGCCAAACTATAAAAACTTGGTCCTCCATTTACGTAACATGCCATTTTATTAAGACATGTTGCAACTGCAATTTCGTCATCCGTAAACCTAGCAGGTACAAAAGGATTTTCATATATCCACTCTTCGCCCGCAAGAATACCCTTGTGATAATATCCTTCCAAATTCCCATTAAGTCCTGCATCTTTTCTATTCAACTCAAATTCAACTGGTGTTCTAAAATCCTTTTGATAACTTACCCTATAGTTAACAATTTCTCCTTTATAACCACGTATTAACAAACGATTTGACCGTACCCATGAAAAATATTGGTCATCAGTAAAATCATAAATAGCAAGTTTATCACCATAATCAAAAGTTGCTATAACTTGATTAGACATTACTGTTTTTTCTTCATTTGGTTTGCCATCTCTGCTAGGTCCATCTATAAGTGGTGATGAAAAACTTCTTGCCGTTATAGTTGCATTCTCAAAACCTATCCCCATAATTTTTCTCATTACACTTATTCCATGATAGCAGTGAGCTACCGATAGTTGAACTTGACTAATATCTCCCAGTTTGCCTGATCTAGCAACCGATATAAGTGCTGCAATCATAGGTTGAAATTGATACTGCTCAGCTACCTGTATTTTAGCTCCATCTGCTGTTAACTTATTTAACTTTATAAGTCCATCTAAATCCTCCGCAGGTGGAGTCTCCGCAAGCACAGGTATTTTCTTAGATGCTAATTTTTCTATTATTTTAGCACACACTTCTCTCGGAACCGAGACTACAGCAAACATTGGATTTATAACCTTTAATAAATTTTCTATACTGCTAAATACCTTTACATTCCATTTTTTCGCCATCTCTTTTCCTTTTACCTCGTTTATAATAACCATACCACTAACTTCAAAACGTTCTGGAAGTTCCTTGGCTATACGAAGATAAAACTCAGCTCTCCAACCTCCACCTATTATTACAAAATCCGTTTTACACATAAATTAGTCCCCCTACTAAATTTTATTTATTACAATACTTCTCTGCGATAATATCTTAATCGAAGAAAATTCGACTATTTCTTCAACTCCAATTTCTTGAAGCGCTGCCATTGCAGAATCCCTTTTTACTATTCCCCCTTTTTTTAATGGAGTTATATATAAATACATTCCCTTTTCTAATAGTTCTTTTTCAAATCTCTTTAAACCAATTTCCCATGTAGTTCCATTATTGAAGTTATCATTAATTAATGTCCCATCTATAAATGCATAACCGACATCACCCACATAATCTATATTTAATAATACTTCTTTGACATCAATAAAAGAGTTATCCTTAAAATTAATTACTACCCTGGAATTATCAACCCTTTGAATATCATAATTTATTATTTTATTTGCTACATTAATTCTATAATTTTTAAATATATTACTGCTATAGTCCTTTTCTAAACTTCCACTTATAGACGATAACGTTTCTTCCACCCCGGGAAATAAACTGAATTTTAATGTCTCTTTTTCAAGACTAAGTATCTCTATAGCATTTTCAGTAACCATAATATCCTCATCTGAGATTATAACCCTTTCCCTTCCCCAAAGATTAACCTTCCAGAAATTTAGGCTCTGCTCTCTAGTTAATGTACAGATTATAATTCTATTTATTTCACTAGGATTTATTTCCTTTAGATCTATTTTTATAAAACTCATATCATCTTTAGGTATATCTACATATATACGTCCGTCTTTCCTATTGACATGTCCATTATTAATTTTAATATTCTCAATTGAACTATTTCCAAAACAATAATGACCATCCATTCCTGTTGGAGTATAAAAGAAGTAGTATTTAACATCTTTTTCTATAATACTACATATAAACTGGGTTGTAGAGTATTTTATTAATATACAACGAAGTTTCATATTAAAAGGCAAAATACAACAAACATCTTTCTTCAATGTCAGATCAAAAGTTTCTGGGATAATTAATTCTTCATTATCAAGTTGAAGTTTTATTCTAAAATTTTTATGGTCCTTGGTTTCTATATGATCCTGATAACTATTTAAAAATAGAAATCCAGAATTACCCTTAATTCTAGCAGCAAATCTTAATATTTTAGTATCTGTTTCAATAACTTCTTGATTCTTCGCAGGTAGAACTGTAATCATATTACACAATTCTTTTTCGTGCTCTGAAAAGAAATAATGAAGTAACTTCAACCTCTTATATGACTCTCTGATTTGTCCAAATTCACCTAAAGGCGCTTGAAAATCATAAGAAATTTTAGGTGTTGTTCTCTCATTAAGATAAGATTTTTTCCCAATTGGATTAGAACCTCCATGGAACATATAATATCCAATAAAATTGCATCCCCCAGCAACCTTCATAATTGCCATTGCTTCAACGCTAACAGGAGGCACTGTAAATCTGTAATTATACCAGACTTGCATTCCTCCTCCCATTTCACAACATGCGAATGGGTAATGGTTCTTTTTATAAGGTGGATTAAAATCAATACATTCACTATTATCATTATGGAAGTCTTGAAATAAAAACTCCTTTGTTGGTGGATGCTCCGTCACATCTCCATAAAATAACCAAGGCCAAAATGCGTAACCACCATACAATGGCAAAATTTCATCATCAAGAATTGGTGCTCCTCCCCAACCAGTAGCCGTATATATTGGAGCATCAATTTTAGCTTCAATTGCCATATCTTTTAATATTCTCATATGCTCTTTTCCGCCAGTTGAACCCGCCCATTCTACAACCTGAATTGGTGTGGTCTCCCAAGGAGCACCTGCTGCCTCAAACTCATTTTCAAGTTGTACTGCAATTATATTCCCTCCATCCTTATACATAAGCCCTGACACTTGCTTACCTATCTCATTGTATAGTCTTTTAGCATAGTATAGATATCCTTCATCGTTAGATCTTATGCGAAAAGGTCTTCCATACAACCAGTCTGGCAATCCACCATTTCTTACTTCTCCATGTGCAAATGGACCAATTCTTAAAACAAAAAAAAGATCATGTTTTTTACATAGTTCTATAAAAAATCTAAGATTCCTACTCCCAGACCAATCAAATATTCCTTCTTCTTCCTCATGATGATTCCATATAACATAAGTTGCAATTGTATTTATTCCACATAACTTCATTTTTATTATTTCATCTTCCCAAAACCTACTGTCACACCTTGAAAAATGAAATTCCCCACATATAACGAAAAATGGTTTATGATTTTTTTCAATATAATAATTTGTAAGAGAAATTTCTTCACCACATGGATTAGTTCCTCCCATATTAAGATGACCTGAATATATGTCTTTTTTTATTTGTTTTGCGTTAAGCTCGTATATACTCATCTATACTAAACCTCCAATTGTTAAATATAGTTTTATTTTAAACATAATTTACGTGTATTTTAATAAAAAATATAAAAAAAATAACAAGTTTTATGCTTGTTACTCCTTTTGCTAATTTATACTCTCTACCTCTTGTCTTTACCTTATAAAATTATATTATCAATCATTAGTATTAAAATATTTGCTATAAACATGTATATTGTAATATAAAATATTTTTTCTCTAAATCCACACATTCTAGCAGTCATTAAAATCTCCTCGGACAAATCTATACTAGCCGAGGAGTACCTATAATCTTTTTTTATAAAATTTAATAACTTATCTCCTTTTACTTCCATTTTATTTGAAACCAAATTCAAATATTGCTTAGGATTAAGTTTAACAATATCTTTAATATTATAAATATTCAATTTCAAATTTTTGTTTAAATCTCTCTGATTCTCTTTAATTTTATCATCATTATCAGATCTCTTTATTGCTTTAGATCCAACCCCTAAAATATCGTTATTTTTTGATATATGCCCTTCATTTCCTTCGCATGCATTATTATCAATTTCGTTTGTTTTAATTTCATTTACTTTATATCTAAAATTAAAGTTTATAAAAGATATTGCTAAAATAAGAATGCTGAGCAAACAAAGTATTAAGACAATAATTTTAAGGTGCGATAACGAGTTATAATAAAAAGATAACAGTCCTAAATTTAATGCTATTAGACCAGTATTTCTTGCTTCTACAAGTATTAAATAATTATGAGTTTTATCTAATATATTATTTAAAATATCCACTTTGTATGCTCCTTATAGCAATTTTTCCCATAGTTTAGGGTCAGGCCTTGCGATAACTGCTTTGTCTAAAAGCATTCCACTCGCACTTGCATTAATACAGGCTGCAGCAACCGAGGCCTCAACTGCTGCAATTTCTCCAGACATCATAAGGTAAGATTTTCCACACATTCCACGGGATATTCTTATCTCAATTAGATTGACTTTAGCTGTTTTAGCGGCAGTATCCGCAGCTACTATTATAGATGCTCCTGAAAATGTTTCTATAATACCAAGTGCTTCAACTTCACCGGGATCAGTTACTCCACTTATTGCTGTAAATATTGAATCGTGAGGATTTCCCAAAATGAAACTATCTATTATATTTTCTTCAAATTCCAATCTTCCGGAATCTATAGCTGCGTTTACTGCACTCAAGTTCCCGCAAATAAGCACCATATATTTCCCAGGACAAACTGTTTGAGCCTCCATTATTTCAACATCAGCCGTTTTAACCATTTTGTCTGCAGCTCTAATACCGCAAGGGACAGTTATATATTCAATTAGTGCTATGGCCTTATCCATTCATATCACCCCTTGCTTCTATGGTTATTACATCATTGTTAACATTTGTAACAACTCCATTAATACTTGAATGTATATTAGCTCCTAATTTACCTTCTTCTATTTCTCCTATTAAGTCACCAACACGTACCAAATCGCCAACTTTAACCATAGGCGTAGCTGGGGCTCCTATATGTTGACTTAATTTAATATCTACCTTGAGTACATTACAAAGCTCGTCAATCAAAGGAGCACTTATATTGTATTTTGTAAGTCCCAGTCTTGCTATTAATCTTTTCATAGGAACTTTTCTACCATTTCTCATTATATTCACTTTGCTTGCCTGCTTAGGCGGAGTATTATTAACACCTTTTTCTTTAAGTCTTACTTTTAATTCACCAATTATAGAGGAAGGAGCTAACCCCTGGTAACATGCATAATTTTCACAAATTCCACAACCACAGCAAAGTGCAGCAGATTTAAAAGCTTCTACATCACTTGTTAAACCATTTGCAATAGCATTCATTATTCTGTGAGGCTGAATACTGTGCCCTAAAAGATACCTTGGACATAAATCAGTACACATTCTACACTGAGAACAAACTGACATTGCTCTATTTATTTTGATTGCACTTCTTGTTAACCTTCTTAAAATTATTGAATGTTCTTCTGGTAGCACAATTATAGCTTTAGAAGTTTTTGTTATTACATCTTCTATTTCCCCCAATCGTCCTGTCATAGGACCACCAAGAATTAATCTAAAGTTTTTAATCTTAACTCCCCCCGCTAGTTCTATACATTGACCTATACTAGTTCCAATAGGAACCTTTAAAGTAGTGGGATTATTAACCTCACCAGTTATGGTTACATATTTTTCGGTAAGCGGTTTATCTAAGAATACGCAGTTATACACATTTAACACAGTTTCAGTATTAAGTACCACTGCACCTACCTCTATTGGCAAAGAACCCTGTGGAACTATTTTTCCAGTGGCTTCATAAACAAGAACAACCTCGTCACCAGCAGGGTAAACATTATCTAATATCTTTATTTCTATATTTTCGTATTTATATATAACAGCTTTTAATGAAGTTATAGCCTGAGTATATTCCGATTTAATTGCATAAATACCCTTTTCAGCCTTTAATGTCTTAACTATTAACTCTAATGCAGTTAAAATTTGCTCCACATAATACTTAGATAATTGTCTATCAACCCTAAGTAGAGGTTCACACTCCGAAGAATTCAATATTACAACATCCGCCAAGCTATTTAATTTAGCATAAGTGGGAAAACCTGCTCCACCTGCTCCAACAACACCACAAGCACGCAGTTTTGCTTTTAATTCTTCAATTTCCATCTAATCACCTCGATTTGCTAGATCTATTCATCTAACATTATATCTTTTTCATTATCTACAATACCTACAATAGCAGCATCTATTGGTGCATTTTCTATATCACATACTGCTCTTGCAGAACTTCCTGTCACTACAAGAACAATTTCACCAACTCCTGCGCCAACATTATCTACAGCTACAATTCTATTATTAGCATCAAACCCGAAATCGCCTAAGGGTTCAACAATCAAAAATTTGTTTCCAACTAGTTTTTGATTTTTCCTTGTTGAAATGACTTTTCCGATAACTTTTCCAATAATCATAATTACCAAACTCCCTTAAATATATCTATAATTAAAATTGCTTTTTTAGATGTTATTAAATTACAGAAAGGCAAGTTCTTAATGTTATTAATTCATTTAAAGAACTTGCCTTTCTATAATTACTTTACTATTTCTAGTAAACTACCATTCTTGATTCCCATTGCATTAGCCTCATCTGTATCTATGTGCATTTCGAGTGAATAGGTAGGATCTATTCTAACTTGTACATTACCTAGTATCCCACCACGTTCTCCTGGAATTTTCAAGTTAACAAGTTGATTATTCAAAAATCCAAACTTTTTACCTTCTTGAGGTGTCATGTGAACATGTCTTTTGGCAATTATACAACCTTCAATTAGCGTAACTGAACCATTAGGTCCTACTAATGTAATAGGTGCCGATTTTTCAATTAGGCCTGATTGACGTAGTGGAGCTTTTATTCCCATAACTATGGAATCAGTTTTTGATATCTCAACTTGACTCTCGCGCCTAAGTGGTCCAAGTATTCTAACCTTTTCCATAGAACTCAGTTTTGCTCCAAGGATAGTTACACACTCCTCTGCTGCAAATTGCCCTCCCATTAAGTCCTTCTTTTCTGTAAGCACACTACCTTTCCCAAATAGAATGTCCATATGAGCCCTTGACAAATGAACATGTTTTACAGAAATTCCCACTGATACAAACAGTTTATTATCATTGCTAACAGTTTCTTTAACAATTCTAGTTATTATCTGAACCAATTCATCCTTATCCATAATCATACCTTAACTTTCAAATTATTTTGCGCTTGGAAGTATTTTTTCTACATCACCATGTGGTCTTGGAATTACGTGTACTGCTACAAGTTCTCCAAGTCTTTGAGCCGCTGCTGCTCCAACCTCTGTTGCTGCTTTAACTGCTCCAACATCTCCTCTTACCATTACTGTTACAAGTCCTGAACCAATTTTCTCTGTTCCTATAAGTGTTACATTAGCAGCTTTTACCATTGCATCTGCTGCCTCTATTGCTGCTACTAGTCCTCTTGTTTCTACCATACCTAATGATTGTTGTTCCATTTTTATTTCCTCCTCTATTATAATTTCTTTATTTTTTTCTTCATCTTCTTTTTTATTTATTTCAGTAGATGTTATTTCAGTCGAAGTTATAGCTACATTATCTTTAACTTTACTACTTTTACTTGTTGCATTTTTTTTATCATTTATATCTTTTATAACCTTTGTATCAATCTTTTCTTCAACTTCTTGTACTTCTAACCCACTTGAACTCACTTATTCACCACTTCTCTCGCTAAATTTAATTTTTCAGCACTGATTTGGATCATTCTTATAATTTCTTCATGAGGATTTGCAATTATTGCATGTGCAACAGTTTTAGTTATTTCATTTGCTCTTGCGGTGCCACTTTCAACTGCCTCTTGAACTGCGGAAATACTACCAGTTACTATTATTGTTACAAGCCTTCCACCAAGTCTCTTTTCACAAGTAACAAATTCAACATCTGCGGTTTTCAGCATAGAATCTAGGGCTTCAACCGCTGCTACTATTCCTGATACTTCTACAAAACCTAATGCTTTCATAAAATAAATTTCCTACTTTGCGCTTGGAAGAATTTTTTCCACATCACCATGGGGTCTTGGGATTACGTGTACCGCTACAAGCTCACCTAGTCTTTGAGCTGCTGCTGCTCCAACTTCTGTTGCTGCCTTAACTGCTCCAACGTCTCCTCTTACCATTACTGTTACAAGTCCTGAGCCAATTTTTTCTGTTCCTATGAGTGTTACGTCTGCAGCTTTTACCATTGCATCTGCTGCCTCTATTGCTGCTACTAATCCTCTTGTTTCTACCATTCCTAAAGCTTCTTGTGCCATTTTAATATCCTCCTAAATTTTTATTATTATTTTAATGAATTTATTTTTAATAATTTTTCTGTTTCTATATCTGGCCTTGCTATAACATGAGTGGTAACCACTCCTGATACCTTCTTAGCTGCCTCGCAGCCTGCATCCATTGCTGCTTTAACATCTTCTATTGTTCCTCTTATTTTTACCAAAACAAGTAGTGGTACTGGTAAACCATCAGCATTTGCTGGTTTATTATGATCAAAAGCATCGATTCTCACATTTGCAGCTTTACATGCCGCATCTGCTGCAACAAAAGCTGCAGTTAAGCCGTATACTTCAAGAAATCCTACACTTTCTGCCATATTATATCCCTCTAAAAGTTTTCATTTACATAAATAACTTTTATTCCTTCTTGTTTCATATTAACTTCCATAGCTTGGTTTAATTCATCTAATGGAAATTTATGAGTTATTAATTCTTCAAGTGGTATTCCTATTCCAGTTGCACGTTTTATAAAATCAATAGTTGTTGGATAATCCTGAGGTGTGTAAGTCCAAGAACCTACTAATGTGACTTCTTTATTACATATATCAAAGTGAGGGTTTATTGTACAATCTCCACCATTTACGAAGAAACCAACCTCACAAAGTCCACCACCACGTTTTATGAATTTCCAAATATTAGCTGCTGCTTTTGGAACACCAGTACATTGGAAAGCAAAATCAGCTCCAATTCCGCCACAAGCATCATTAACTGCTTTAGTTAAAGCTTCTATTCCGTTATGCTGCATAAAGTTTACAACTTTAGTAGCTCCCATCTTTTTAGCCATTTTCAATCTATTTTCATCACCATCAACAGCTATTATGTTCTCAACTCCAAGTGTTCTAACTACTGAAATTAAAAGTAATCCGATTGGGCCACATCCTTGAACTACTACCTTACTATTAAACTTAAGTAATCCAGTAGTTTTCGCTCTCTCTACCGCATGGACTACAACTGCTGCTGGTTCTATTAACAATCTTTGATTTAAGTTCATTCCAGTTACATTGAAATAAGTTGCATTTTTTCTTAATACTAAATATTCACCAAACCATCCATTTAAATGAACATCATCATCAGGAAGAAGTCCAAATATTCCTGCATTTTCACAAAGATTAGTTCTACCTGGATTGCTTAAACATGGTTCACATTCCCCACAAGGAATAACGCAAGATACTAACTTATCACCAATTCTAACTGTCTTACCCGCTGTATCCCTTTTAACATTCTTACCTATTTTAACTATTTCACCTGAGCCCTCATGTCCTAGCACTACAGGTATAAGGCCAAATGGATCTCCTTTGTATTCATGTACATCAGTGCCACAAACTCCACAACCTTCAACCTTAACAAGAATTTCATCATCACTTATCTCAGGAATGTTATATTCTTTTACTTCTATTTTCCTCTCACCAGTAAGCATTGCAACGCGGCTAGTTTTAGGAATTGATCCATTACTAGGTGAACTTTTAGTATCATTACTACTGCCAACCATTTCTTTCATAACTTGTTTAACAATGTCTTCAATATTAATTTGTTTAATATCCATATTTCAACTCCTTATCTTATTGACAACCCATCTGCGAGTACACACCTTCTGCTCTTTGTGAAGGTTTTTGCAGATGTAAGTCCTTCTCCAGTTCTACTTGCAATAGTAAATGTGCAATATCCTTCTCCACCGAACCCAAGTGCTGCATATGATGGTGCATTCTTTACGAATATTGCTGTATCTATTTCTCTTGAAAGCCTAGTTAAATTACTTAAGTTTCTTGAATGCATATGAGCTGAATGTCTATTACCATGTTCAAGATCTTTTGCAACTTCTACAGCCTCATCAAAGTTTTCTACCTCTACTACACCTAATATAGGCATCATTAATTCTTCAGCTATTAGAGGGTGATCTTTTGCACCTTTAAATATTATGCATCTTATATCTTCACTTACTTCTATGCCTAATGCTCTTAATATTTTGTATGCATCTTTTCCAACCCAATCTCTATTTAAGGATCTCCTACCACTATTTTCAATAAATACTATTTTTGTTAAATTCGTAGCTTCTTCACTTGTAATTTCATATGCTCCATTTTGAACCATATAATACATAAGCTCATCAACAATTTCTTTTACTGCCACTACTTCTTTTTCAGCTATGCATGGAAGATTATTATCAAAACTAGCTCCATCTATAATGTCTTTTGCAGCTTTAGGAATATCTGCAGTTTCATCTACTACTACAGGAGGGTTTCCTGCTCCCGCACCTATTGCTCTCTTGCCTGAGGAAAGTGCTGCTGTTACAACTCCTGGACCACCAGTTGCTGCAATTAGTGCTATGTCTTTATGTTTCATCAAGATATTACATGATTCTAGTGTTGGACTCGAAACAGTTGTTACTATATTTTCAGGTCCACCTGCTTCTATGGATGCTTCGTTGACAATTTTGACAGCCATTATAGCAACTTTATTAGAAGATGGATGAGCGTTGAAAACTACTGTGTTTCCAGCTGCTATCATACCTATACTGTTACATAAAATAGTTTCACTTGGATTTGTTGATGGAGTTATTGAACCGATTACTCCAAAAGGACCCATTTCTACTAAAGTTAATCCTCTATCCCCAGACCAAGCTAATGTTTTTATATCCTCAGTACCTGGAGTTTTATTAGCTAAGAGTTGATGTTTTAAAATTTTATGATCTACTCTACCCATTCCAGTTTCTTCAACTCCAAGTCGTGCAAGCTCTTTAGCATTTTGTATAGTCTTTTCTCTGATTTTCTTTATTATAGCTTCTCTTTGCTCTATAGTCATAATTTTCACTTTTTTTTGAGCAACTATTGCAGCTTCTATTGCATCATTAATATCATCAAAAACACCTAACGTAGAATTTAAAGGATTTGAAGATTTAAATAAATTTAAAGGTTTCGAAGCACTTTTGCTAACATTTTGTATATTTAAAAGCACTTGTTTAACTATCATTTCTATATCATTTTCTTTTACGGACATCTATTGTCCACCTCCTTCACTTAGTTCCTCCATAACATTTACTCCATAAAGGGCAATTTCATCATCCTGCTGCCCATTTCCTCCACTTACACCAACAGAACCTACAAACTTATTATTAATTTTTAGTGGATATCCACCTCCAAAAATAACTATTCTGCTATCGGCACTATTAATACCTTGAAGAGTTTGTCCTGATTTAGACATTTTTCCTAGCTCTAAAGTACCTAACCTATATATAGCAGAAGTATATGCTTTGTTTACTGCTACATCATAACTACCTGGAAGAGCTCCATCCATAAAATGTACTGCTATTATGTTTCCCCACTGATTTGCTATGGCAATAACTACAGGCAAACCATTGCTTGTTGCCTTCTTCTCGATCTTGCCAAGAAGTATTTTAGACAAATCAAGATCTAAAACTTTTTTCGCCTCATAGTTAGCACCTTTGATCTTTAAGGATTCTTTCACTTTTTTAGTAATTTCCTCTCTGAAATCTACATATCTAGCTGTTGCAAAAAGATAATCTGATAAACGATTAATATATTTTTTACTATATTCATCTACTGGATATGTTAAATCAATATCAATTAACAATCTCTCAACTTTTCTAGTTACTGTGCGGCATATATCCATAATAGATGAAATTCTATTTTCACCAGGCAGAATAAATTTATTTTGTGATATATACATTCCTTCATAATGATTTATAAGTTTTTCAATCTCATTTAAATTTTCTTTTGATAAATGATATTTATCATTGTTTCCTGCTGCAATTTCTGCCATAACAGTACTTATATTGCTTTGTATATAACTTAACTCACCTTTTATTGTGTCCTCTTCTATTTCACTTTTAAGTAATCCTAAATAGCTAGAAAGTCCATCTATTTCACCAAGAATGTTAACCCTAGGATCACTTTTAAGTACTGATGCATTGTTTAAAAGGTTTGTATATCCCTTATCACCATTTTTTGTAGTGATACTCATATTACCACCAACCCTTTAATATTTTAAAGGTATTCCTTTAACTATTCTTGCAGCATTACTACCTGCAAGTCTAAGCTTATCATTATCTAAACAGCTATAACTTTGTAGTGGATTATTAGTTGGTAACTGGCATATAGTTATAGTGGCCATCTCTTCATCAATGCCTATACCAGTTTCTAAAAGTGACTCAGAAGCAGCCGTAGTTGCCATTTCTTTAGATGATCCATATTCAATAGTTTCCACTTCATAAAGAACACCTTCTTCTTCAATTCCTGCTAATACCTCTTTTAAGAAAGATTTTGAAGAACTAGTTACAAAAACTTTTATAACAGGTTTTTGGGTTTTCATATTAATCTCCCTTGACTGATTATCTTTTCAAAATGTTAGTCATTTCGTTAGGCATAATATTAACTAGAAATATATGCTAAAACTAGCCCAGTAGCTACTGCGTTCCTAGGACCTTCAACAGACCTTATATTCCCTCGCCCCGCTACAATTTTGTACTTTGATAATTCATTCATAATCATTTCGGGAATTTCAAAGTCTAATGCTGAACCACCAACCAAAACTATATTTGGAATATTTCTTAAGTTATTCATTGGGGCTATGTCTTTTAATGCTCTCAACGCATTTTCCACAAAAACTCTCTTTTTTGCACTTCTTCTAACTTCAACTATTTTTTCTAATGAAATATCAGCATATATAGGCATCATCTCATCCTTTAATACAACTACTCTCCCAAAAAACTTGGGATCTAGCGGGGTGTTAAAAAATTTTACTTCTCTATTTTCCATCCTTATATGATACAAACTTTCTACCTTTGCTACTGGATTTTTTTTAATTTCTTCAGCTAAAGTTCTATCATTTAACCCTAACTCTGAATTAATTAACATTGTTACAAGTTCTCCTGCCCCAGCAAGATGTGTGGATTTTACAATCCCAAACTCATCTAAAATTGCAGCATCCGTTGATCCACCGCCTAAGTCTAATATTCCAAGTGGAAGTTTAACTCCTGGTGTTGTAAATGCACCAAGGACAGCCATTACAGCTTCAACTCCAGCTACATCTACAGTTGACCCTAGTTTTTCACTAAGTTCCCTTGCTACCTTAATCATAGGAAGTTTATCAGCTTTAACCATAGCCGCTACTGCAACTGCTTTTTCCATAAAAGTTTCTCCTGCAATTCCACCTTGTACCTTAACCGGTAGAGTTGTATCTATTGCTAATAAATCTTTTATTTTCACATCTTGAAGTTTTGTCTGCGTAAGCTCTGCCATAATATTTTTAACACTGTTAATCATGCCTCCAATATTAGTTCCAGGCTGTCCTTCAATGTCTTGAATTTTTGGAATGCTAGCTACGGCTTTCATAATTTCTATTGCGCCAGCATCTACATCAATTTTTTGACTAGTAGTTTTTCCTATTATATTAAGTCTACCTGAAGGTATAACCTTTTCTCTTACTTCGCCTTCTGGTGTTTTGATTACTACCGCAGACCTTGTTCCCACAAGACTTTTTGCTACTGGTACAATCTGCTTTGTTTCATTTGCACTAAGATTAAAAATTGATGCAATCCCATATGGATTTGATAATGTTTTTATGGTGTAACCACTATCAGCTACCTCTACAACACCTTTTATTCCAAGAGGAAGTTTATCTATATACTTTACTTCATCCAATATTGGTATTACCTTAGTAAGTCTATTACTAATTAGTACACCTTCATCCCTTTGGACTATAGCACCAACTATTTCAAAGCCAACACTAAGGAAGACATTTATTGCATTAGATGCAATTTCATAATCAACCATTTCAGGAATAACCACAATATACTTCTTTTCCTTTTGCATTTCATTTAGCTTATCTATTCTAATTAGTTCGCCTATTCCAATCCCTGTTCCACCAGGAGTTGATGGATTGTGACCAATCATTGTAGATTCAGTTATTATAGTTTGTGTAATGGTTTCCATGGCAGTGTCCCCAATTACTGGCGCTGCCTCATTAAGTCTTATGGTACCTATGTCCTTTAAATCTTTACCAATTTTATTAATTGCAAGCTCTAATGCAATGATAATCCCATTTACATTTTTAATAGTACCTTTAACACCTGTGGTCTTAGTCAAGCTGCTCGATAATACTTCAATTTTTTTATTGTCATTTATGCAGGCAATACATACTTCCGTTGTAGAATTTCCTATATCGACCCCTGCAATAAATTTCATTTTAAAATACCTCTTTTTTCATAAACTTGTATTGCATCTAACACTAATTTTGAGCAATGAGTTGCATTATATTTTTCATCAAGCCTCCTAACAATTTCTAAAAGTTCACTTTTAGTAGATCTATTAGGTCTTAATTTCTCATAAATTTCTAGTAGTTCTTTATCTGGAACTTCAATAAGTTCTGAAGCGCGAACAAAGTTATCATTTAGTTGAGTTCTTCCAGCCTCACTGGCAATTTCACCTTGCATTATTAGTGTCTCTTTAGAAATCTTTATATCATCCGCTGTTATTTTTCCATCAAGGATATTATTTATATTAATATCCTCAAGTGATTTACCTGTTTTCGATTTTATCTGCTGCCCAGGCATATTTTGCGATAAAGGATATTTTATCATTATAGCTTCACCCTTTCTATTTCTATAGAGCTTGCATTTTTTATTACATTTTCAGTTTCTTTAATGTGCATTATTGCAGCCTTTACCTGATACTTAGGCCTTGACATAAAGTCACTTTGTACTGGAATAGGAATAACTGCCATACCTTTTGCATATTTAGCTGCATTTTTCCCTATATCTCTAAACATTTCTAATGTAATAAGTGGTGCTTGAGGAAAAAGTTCTAAATTAGTTAGCGGATATAAATCCTTTTGATGAATTAATGTTGTTCCTTTAGATTGTATTCCTATGCTGATTCCAGATCCACTAAGCATTGCTGCTTCTTTCCCTATGAATCCAACATCTGAAGTTTTTAAAACTCTTATTATTCTAGGTTTCATGCCTTCTTCTTCAATTCCTGCAAGTATCTGTTTTAAAACATCAAAGTGGCTAAGCCCTGTAATAGTATTTTTTACAACTTTAGCAAAACATGGCCCAACCCCTATAACAACTTCTTTAGGATCTCTTCCTTTCTTTGCAATACCTGTTTCAAAATAGCCATCTATCATTTCATAATTAATAACCTTTTGGGATTTCTTGTTTTCTTTTAACCTTTGAACTACAATCTTTGTTATTTGCTGTATTAGCTTTTCATCAAAGTCCATGGCTTCACCACCTTTATATATCATCAGGGTTAATGATGTTAGGTATATTTTTAATTTCTTCCCATCTTTCTCCTTGTACCCTATAACCAGTACCAGGTCCCTGATAATCATTAGCGTTGTTGACTGCGCTATTAACATTAAATTTGTCATCTAGTATTGCAGAAGTCTGAAGATAATCTCCTGATATCCTTTGCTTTAACATATTTAATATACTATCCGCTACATCATTATAATCGGTATTCACTAAAGCTTTAACTATATCTATCCCAGTAAGCCCTCGATTCATAAGATCCTCAATAGCTTCAAAATCTTCTAATTCATTTCTAATTGGCATATCCTTACTTCCATGAGCATAAGCCGCAGCTTCAACTTCTTCATCTGTAATTTTACTTAACCCTAATTCTTTAAAAAGAGCTTGTAAAACCTTAGCTGCTTTATATCTAACATTTATCACTTCTTCTTCTTTAACTGGTCTGAGTCCTCCATCTATCATCAAATCTCTTTGAAGAACATTATAATCATCAAAATCCTCAGCGTCAAAATTTGAACCTGCAAACATGTTATCGTAATTAGGTGTTCCACCGTAACCAGAAAATATAAAATCTGTTCCAGGTAAGAACTGCATCATTGTCCTAGCCGTTCTTCTTATATCCGAATGAGTAAATGTCTGATCATTACTAGAGGCAACCTCTAAATCCAATAATGAAGCTATTAGGTTTTCTGCAAGTATTGCTCTAATTCCTGATGGAACTGATGATGTAATCCCAATGCAGCTAACTGCACCATTTTGTATACCTTGAACTCCAGCACCCTTTGTTACCAAAAGACATCTGGTTTCTAGGTACAACATGGACTTATTTTCTGCATTCCCCATAAGAACTTCTGATCCAGTACCTGACGTAAACCTTGTTTTAAGACCCCTTGATGCATAAGCTGAAGCTAAAAATGCCTTTGAATAAGGAGTATCATCCCCATCAATAAATACACTTTCAGTTCCATATACAGATATGGTTTCTGCATAAGTTGTGAATCCTCTCATACCTAATTCAAGTTCTGTTGCTTCTTCCACTGCGCATTGAGTTAAAACTCCAGATTTTCCAACTTGGGACCCAATTAAAAGTGAAATAGCATTAAATGGAGCATATCTAGCAACACCTACAGTAGTTTCTTCTTCTCTAAACCCTCTTAAAGCTCCTTCAGCGGCATCAGCTGCTATCTGGACAGGATTATCCCTTAAATTTGTAATATGTGCTTGGTTGGCTGGTGTTTTTCTAGCTCTCATTTTTTGCATAGCCATCATCATCTCAACCACATTAAGTTCATCCAAAATCTTAATTATTTTAGAAGGAGAAAATCCTGAAAATATCTTTATAATGCTTTTTCTACTTACATTAATATCTACAAGCATCCTTGCAACAGCTAGGTCACTGAGCTGCATAGATTTGGGAGCCTCATTTATATTAATAGCAAAGTCTGCTATAAAAGAATCTATAAAATCAAACTCGTCTCTTATCTTTCCATCCATTTCAACTATGCTTCCATTTTCTATTTTTATTGATGGTTTAGGATCGTATGGACTTGCCATAGCTGTAAATCCTTTTTCTGGCCATTCATTCATAAAACTATCTTGATTAATTGGCCTTTTCTCTAACAGTTCAAATCGCTTAGACCTTTTCATTTCAATACCTCACTTTTCGAGGATCTATTTGTTTAATTCGTTAAGAACTCTTCTTGTAATTTCTGATACTAGTGCAGACATATCATTTGATTCTGGTTTAGATTGCGTTTGTGCTTGTTTTTCATTACAATTACATTTTGAATCCTTAGACGCTACAGATTTTGAAGCACAAACTTCTTTAGTTGGACATGAATTATTTAAGCATAATTCTCCTGGATGTTTTCCTGGAACATTAAAACTCTTTCTTAACTCTAATAAATCCTTTACTTGTGAATTACTTAATTCTTTTGGTCCACCAAGCATTATTGAATGATACATTAATTTAGCATAAAATTCTAATGATTCCATTTTGAAATATGCTGCTAGTAGATCCACACCATAAGTAAGTGCACCATGATTTTCTAATAATAAAGCATCATAATTTTGAAGATATTTAGAAATATTATCTGGAATCTCATAAGTAGATGGGGTACCATATTCAGCTATTGGAATACATCCTAAAAATATTGTAGCTTCTGGCATTATTTGTTTTGTTAAAGGTATACCTGCTATTGCAAAGCTTGTACCATATGGCGGATGAGCGTGTACAACTGATTTTACATCTGGTCTTTCTTCGTAAACTCTTATATGCATTTTAAGTTCTGAAGATGGTTTATAAGGTCCTGATGATTGAAGTGTTTCACCCTTCATATTAACTTTACAAATCATATCTGGAGTCATGTACCCTTTGCTCACACCTGTAGGAGTAGTAAGTATTTCATTCTCACCTATTCTTACTGAGAAATTACCGTCATTTGCTGCTACAAACCCATTATTGTAAACACGTTTACCTATTTCACACATAAATTTCTTGATTTCATATTCTGCTACCATTATTATTGCCTCCTTGCGTTATTTTTCTTTTAGTTTCTTTTGATTTATTTTACTTTCTTTTATTTTCTTTATTTTATTTTATCAAAATAAGAAAACGTTGTCAACAAAAACAAAAAAGAAAAACACAAAATATATAAATATATTTTGTGTTTTTCTTTTCACCTTAAGAATATACTAATTCTACATTTTTACTAGCTATGAATTGCTCCCATTCCTGCGACAGTTTTCTATCGGTAAATATCATATCTACATCTTCAAGCTTAAGCATTTTGATAAAAGATACTTTATTGAACTTTGTGTAATCCACCACAAGGAATGTCTTATCAGCGGCCCTTGTCATAGCTTTTTTCACCTCTGCTTCTACATCATTTGATTCTGTTATTCCCTTTTCTATATCTACCCCTTTACAGCAAATTATAGAAACATCAACATTAAAATTACTAATGGAGTCTTCCGTTAGGTGGCCTACAAAAGACATAGACTTTTCTCTTAGAGTTCCACCTGTTGAGATAACTTTACAATCTTTTGCACTAGCAAGCTCTGATACCACCTTTACAGAATTAGTAATCACAGTTATCCTCTTCTTATGTTTAATTCTTTCTGCAACTTGCAAAGCAGTTGTGCTCGAATCAAGCATAATAGTATGACCATCATTTATATATTCTGCTACTTTTATTCCAATACATCGTTTGCCGTCAATGTTTGTAACTTCCCTTATTTTTAAAGGTAGTTCTGAATTTATACTATCATTAATAACGGCTCCACCATACGTCCTCTTTAAAAATCCCTCTGCTTCAAGCTTCTCAAGATCGCGCCTTACAGTTTCTTCAGTCACACTGAAAATTTTACTTAATTCTGGAACTAACACACTATTTCTTTCCTCAAGCAAACTTATTATTTTTCTTTTTCTTTCTATTGCCAGCATTAATTTAACATTCCTTTCGATTACATTTTTCTCACATAACAGATCAAATCATTAAAATTATATTTATAATTCTTTATATATGTTGTTTGATGTCTGTTTCAATATATTTCTTATTTTGTAACAATAATTATTATTATAGCATGTTTTATAGTAGTATACTAACTTTAGCAATTACTTCTTTTTAAAAATATTATCACGACCACAGCCACCTAGAATTTATTCTAAGTGGCTGTGGTCATAAACTATTTTTTATTTAATTATTAATCTTTAAGTCCACTTGTTGCAACACCTTCTACCAATTGCTTTTGGAATATTAAGAAGATAATAACTACTGGTATTAAAGATACAACAGACATTGCAAGCATTCCCCCATAATTATTAAAGGAATTTGGATCAAGATATAAATTTAATGCTAAAGAAACAGTAAAGTGTTCTGGATTACTCATAAAAATTAATGGTTGAAAAAAGTCCTGCCATATCCAATAGAACGAAAATATAGTTGATGTAATTACAGCTGGAACCACTAGTGGAAATATAATTTTAATAAATATTTCAATTTTATTACATCCATCAATTTCAGCTGCTTCATCTAATTCAATTGGTAATCCGCGAATAAACTGAACAGTTAAAAATATGAAGAATGCACTACCAAAAACCCATGGTATTATTAGTGCAGCCATATTATTTATAAGGCCGAGCTTTTTAAATATAATAAATTGTGGCACTACCATAACTTGGTTTGGTATCATAAGTGTCATCATAACGCAGAAAAACCAAAATTTGCTACCAAAGAATTTTATTCTAGCAAAAGCATAAGCAGCAAGTACTGAAGATAAAACTCCTCCTACAGTTCCAATCACAGCTACAATTATAGAGTTCCACATAAATGTACCAAATGAAACTCCGCCTATACCCTTCCACCCTGAGGAATAATTTTTTACAATATCCCAATGTTTAGGTATTAGTGAATATGAATTAACGAATATCTCTGAATTACTTTTAAATGAGCTACTTACTAACCATAACAGGGGATAAATCATAATAAGACCTAATAATATTGTTGAAAAATGAAATATAAATGACCTTAATTTTTTATTTTGTCCCACTTTTATCACTCCTTTGATTCATAATGTACCCATGTTGATTGGGATTTAAATATTACTACTGTGAATAACCCAATTATAAGAACCAATACCCAAGCCATAGCGCTACTATAACCCATATCAAAATAAGTAAATGATTTTCTGTATAGATTTAATACATAAAATAATGTACTGTCCATTGGTCCACCTTGAGTTATTATATAACTTTCTGTAAATGCTTTAAACGCATTAATTATTTGAAGAATTAAGTTAAAGAAAATTACTGGTGTAAGCATCGGTATTGTAATTTTAAAAATTTGTGTGAAATAACCAGCACCATCAATGCCTGCAGATTCATATATACTTTTTGGTACTTGTTTTAGAGCAGCTAGAAATATTAACATTGCTGAACCAAATTGCCATACACCTAAGGATATTATTGTCCAAATAGCAGTAGACGGATTACCTATAAAAGATATTTTTTGATCTATTCCAATAATAGAAAGTAGAGACATTGCAACTCCGTCATTCCCAAATATTTGTTTCCATACTATAGAAACAGCTACACTTCCTCCTACTATAGAAGGTATATAATATACAGCCCTATATAGACCTAAGAATTTTCGTTTACTATTAAGTAGCATAGCTACTATAAATGCAAATATTAATCTTAAAGGTACTAACATAAATACATAATAAAAAGTTACCCCTAATGATTTCCAAAAACTCGGATCATGAAAAAACATTCTTGTAAAATTATCTATACCAATAAATACAGGTGCACTAAGTAAGTTGTATTTAGTAAAAGAGAAATATATAGATATAATCATTGGTATTAAATACATAATTATAAATCCAATTAACCATGGTGCAATCAAGATATAACCAACAGCATTATTATTTCCTGATTTAAATTTCTTTTTTTTGCTCATATAAATTCACAACCTTTACAATTTAATTTTAAAAAATGCTTTACAGACTACATAAAAATGACATCTGTAAAGCAATGTTTTTTGTTATTTAGAATTTCTTCCAAGTATTTCATTAGCCTTAGTTCTAAAATCAGCTGCTGACGCCTCAGCTGTTGTTTTACCATATAAGAATGAATTTACTGTGTCTGTTAATGCCTTAGTAACTTCTGCAACACCTGCTGGGTCTGCTGGATCTGCTTTTGTTGAATTTGCAATAGTAATATCAGCATAATCAAACATATCCTTTTGTTGAGCTGTTAAAGAAGCTTTTAAGCTATCTCTTATTTTTGAAGATACAGGAATTCCACGTTCAGCATTTATGACTTTATTAGCTTCTGGATCATTTAAGAACCAATTAATGAATTTAGCTGCTTCTTTTTGGTTCTTTGAAGATTTCGCAACTGAGAAAAACATTGATGGTTTATTCCATAAAGCTTTAGTTCCGGTTTCGCTATATGGAGGTGTTACTATTTTCAAATTAGGATTTGATTTTGAAACGATCACAGCATAATTAGACCAATCTAGTGTAGCTCCTGCTTGACCAGTAACAACTGGTTCTGCTTCTTTTCCTTTTGCACTAATTTGTGCCCACTCATCTGGATTAGGCATTGCTTTTGCATCTTGAAGCCTTTTAAGCATGCTAACATAATCTACAAAAACTTTATCATTATCGTAACCAAGTTTCGTTCCATCTGCAGAATACATAGTTTTACCATACTGTCTTACCCAATACGGATAAGTACTTATATTATCTATTTTACTTTGACCATAAGTTCCAGTCTTTTGCTTAATTTGTATCATATCTTTTTCAAAGTCAGCCCAAGTCCATTTCGATGTTGGAACTTCAAGTCCAGCTTTAGCAACCACATCTGGATTATAAGTCATTGCAAGTGATAATCCACCTAAAACAACTCCTGTTAGCTTACCATTTACTTTACCAGTATTTACTAAATTAGTATCAGCAGTGGCTAGATCAATAGTTTTATCAGTCACATAAGGTGTTAAATCCGCTAATGTATCATTTTTGGAATATGTTGATATAAATGAATAATCCATTTGCATTATATCTGGCATAGTATCTCCTGCAGCCTGTGCTGATATTTTATCGAAGTATCCATCCCAACCAGAAGGTGTTGCTTGAAAAGTTATATTTGGGTTTTTAGCAGTATACATTTCCAGTAATTTATTAGTATAATCGTGTCTTGATTGTGAACCCCACCAAGTTATTGATAATTTAACAGCTGCATTCTCATCCACTTTACCTTTTGATGAATCGTCTGCCTTTGAACATCCGCTCATTGCTAAAGTACCTGTAAGTATAGCCGCTAAAAGTATAGAAATAGGTTTTTTCATTAATACCTGCCCCCTTGATTTTGTACTTAAATTATTATTCGTATTTATATTTTTATTATACAATTTTTCATTAAATAAAAGAGTCAAAAAAAGCGCTAATTTTGTTTAAAAATCAGCACTTTTGTAAACAGTTACAATTTTCTATATTCAGATGGAGTGTACCCCGTATACTTTTTAAACACTTGACTAAAGTATTGAGTGTTATCACCCAATCCTATTTGCTCAGTAATTTCATATATTTTATAATCCTTTTTACTTTTAATAAGTTCCTTAGCTTTCTCCATCCTAAGCCTAACAACATACCTAGAAAATTTTTCATTAGTATGTTTGTAAAAAAGTTTTCCCAGATAATTTTCATTTATAAATAAAACCGTTTTTGCAATCCAAGTAAGAGATAATTCATAGTTTTGTATATTATTGTCAACGCAGTTTATTACTGTACTAATAATAGAACCATAATTTTCTGTGTTGTTATCATAATTTTTTTTAGCTATTTCATTAGCTATCTCTTTTATATATACACTAATTTGTTTTAACGTACTTTTGTCTTGGATTTCATATAACCCTTTTGTATAACCCCTAACTTCTTTACCATCACCTTGCCTTAGTATAATAAGAAATATTTCAATGCAATAATTTTTAGCCATTTCTATTTCAAGTTTTCCCTCATATATCATATGAAAAAAACTGTCCAATTGCAAGTTTAAGCTTTCTATATTACCTGTTTTAACAGAAACCGCAATTATTTCATTGTACGTTGAATCATTTAAATTATCCCTCGACTTGTTAAACTCAATAACTTTTTCTGTTATTATTTTGTTATCACCAAGATAAAATTCACATTTCAGACATTCTTGAACCTCTAAATACATTTTATTTATACTGTCGAAACTATTTTCATTACTTACCCCTACACAAATATCATTTTTAAAATATTTATTAAAAGCGTCTTTAATTTGTGTTAATAAATCTGTCAGTATAGCTAAATCCATAGATTTAATTAACAATAAAATGTTGTTGTCCAATATAGTGCTTAAATAAACCGTACTTTGATCTAAAATATCATATGCTATGTTTTTCAAAGCAAACTTATCAATTACATCACTTTCATTAACTGCATTATCCATTTTAAACACTATAAGTTTAAACTTAGTTTCTTTTATATCAAATAGTCTTAAAAAATATTCTAGTTCTAATTTACTATAATTTACTCCCATTATAAAATCTCTCAAAAATTGTTCTCCAACTTGTGGTAAAACTTTTTTTAAATTATCATTAATATCTTTTAGAAATCTATCTTTTTTTTCTTCATCTTTTTTTTCACTCTCTATTTCTATTAAAATCATAATTATTTCATTTTCATCACAAGGTTTTAACAAATAGTATTTAACTCCATATTTCATTGCCTTATTTGCAAATTCAAATTCTCCATATCCAGATAAAATTATAAAAATAATTTGAGGATACTCTGCATTTACTTTAGATATTAATTCAAGCCCATCCATTCCTGGCATCTTGATATCCGTAATAACCACATCTGGAACATCACGAATAATAGTCTCATATGCATCTATACCATTTTCAGCCATTCCACAAAGTGAGAAACCATAGTTATCCCAGTCAATGGAATTTCCTATGCCTTCTCTTATTATTCTTTCATCATCAACAATCAATACTTTGTACACTTTATCACCCCGCTTTATAAGGTATTCTAACTATAACAGTAGTTCCTTTATTTAATTCACTCTTTACTGTCAATCCAAATTCATCTCCGAAAAACAGTTTTATTCGCTCATCTATATTTTTTATACCAATTCCAGTACTCCTGGATTTGTTTACTCCAAGTTCTAACTCACGCAAAAATTCCTCCGTCATACCTATTCCATTATCACTAACTATTATCTCAATAAAATCCTTATGCTTTTGAGATTTAATTGTAATTTTACAAACTCCAGTTAATTGTTCAAGTCCATACTTAATAGAATTTTCAACAAGTGGCTGCAATGTCATTTTAAGAATGTGACAATCTTTAATATCCTCAGATACCAATTCGCTAAAATCAAGCCTCTCCTCATATCTTATCTTTTGTATAGTTATATAATCATTTAATAACTTTAGCTCATCATCAATTTTAATGATATTATCCGTACTAGCAATAGATGCTCTAAATAAATTTGCCAGAGACTTAACCATTAATGAAATTTTGATTTGTTTATTTGCTTTAGCTATCCAATGTATTGAATCAAGAGTATTATATAAAAAATGTGGATTTATCTGAGATTGCAAAGCCTTTAATTGTGTTTCCTTAACTAGTATTTGCTTAGTATAGTTTTCTTTTATTAAATCATTTATTTTATTAACCATAACAATAAAATCATTATTTAATTGTCCCATTTCATCACATTTTCCATCAGAACTCTTATCCATTACCATTATATCAAAATTACCATTTTCAACTTTTTTCATTTTTTTACTCAATGTAATTATTGGTTTTGTTATACTACTCGAAAACCCTAACCCAGTGAAAATTGCTAAAGTAAAAATCATTAAAAAACAAAATACCATAATAGTTCTCATAATTTCTATATTTTTAAAAATATTTTCATATGATAAAAAATATACGTATGTCCAATTAGTATAATCAGATACTTCACTATTTAATAAAAATTTCTTTCCATCGATATTATATATTTCACTTTTTGTAGCATTTAATCCAACATCAATTGCCTTTTGCGATGCAATTTTTTCGTCTTTATATATAACCTCTTTGTTTTCAGATAAAATCATTAAATTAGCTTTATATTGGGGAGACATACTTGAAACCGAGCTTACTAATGTTCCCGCATCAATCCTTATTATAAGCGTACCTATTACTTCAAAATTGCTTATGGATCTTATCTTTCGTGCTAAAATAAAGTTTTTATACTCACCTTGAGGTTCCATCCACACAAAACCCCCAGATTTTTCATCCAATCTTTTCATTATTTCCTTTTGCGTATTATCCTGAATAGTAATAGCACTATTTCCTACTGTGTACATCTTATCATTAATATCTACAAAACTAATAGATGATATGTACCTCTCAGTTTGAGATTTATTTCTCAATATAGCCTCCATATTTGTAATTGCATCATATCTTTCATAAGAGGATTTGTCACTATTGATAGTCTTCAAATAATTCTGTGTCTGATTTGAAGATAGAACATCAAAACTTAATCCTTCAACCTTTCTAAGTTCATTTTCAATATTTGTAGAGTATATATTAAGAATTTCAGATGAATTATTAATTAATTGCTTATCATATACTTTAAATGTTATCTGCAATAAAAAGAAGGATAACATACTAATTATCAATACTAATGTAGTTAAAATAATAAATACCTTTCTTTTAATAGATAATACCTTATACTTATTTTTAATATTATTCTTAGTCTTAATTAAATAATTATGTATTACAGTAATCACCTCCTCTCTACATTTTATAACAATTAGTTTAATTTATATACTCTTACTACATTTTATCCAACATTTTTTTTACAACCATTGCTACATAACCCCTGGTAATTAAACTATTTTTGTCATTTCTCTTGTCCTGCACCAAATCAACTGCTATATCTTTATTTAATTTAAGTGCAGCTAAAACAATATCCTCTACTTCCCCTATCGTTATTGGTTTTTCAGGCATTATAGTATTATTAACAATAATACTATCTGGAATTATGTCATAATTATAAGCAGCTTGAATTATACCAGCATACCACTCATCACCAAATACATCATCAAAAACATCATTATATACATTCGTAGGTGAATATCTAAATACCTTTAACATTATATCTAGAAAATTGGCCCTTGCTAAAATATTGTTCGGATTAAACTTTTCATCTTCAACATTCATTATTCCACGTTTAACCACTTCTTCAATATCTGTTTTAGCAAAATGTTTATCAATATCTATACATTTTGTAAATGAAATATTTTGAGCCCAATCATTTGATTGCGACCATAATTTAAATTCTTCACGTACGGCTTCATCTGTAGGTTCTACCCAATTAGAAACTTGCTTTATTTGTATTTCATCCTCAGAAATATCTCTTAAATGCTTTATTATAGTATGGATTTTGGCTTCCTTAATTCCATCTACTACAAGCCTTGCCATTTCGAAAGCGCCAAAATCATTATGATGAGTATAGTCCTTAGGATAAAAATACCTAGCAACTTTTTTTGATCCATGTTTTAAAATAAAATCAACACTTTTATCATGAAGATCAATAAGAGGGATTCCTCTTTCAAAAGCAACTTGTTTACACGCATCCGCATATTCTTTGAGCATATCATTAAAACTCCCATTAGGCCCATTCCATATAGTTCTACTTACTGGAGAAACAATAACTGGATAAGCACCTTTTTCCTGTATCTCCTGAGCATATCTTCTTAGATTATCTGCATAACCTCCAAAAGCACCCAAAGTCTTGTCCTTTTGATCATTATGTCCGAATTGCATAATTATTATATCATCTTGCTTTATAGACCTTTCAACAATACTCCAGTGTCCACCGCTTCTAAAACTTTCAGTTGTTAATCCAGAGTGAGAATGATTAGAAACAGATATGCCTTGTTTTAAAAATAGTGGTAGTATCTGAGCCCATCCGCAATAACTAGTTGCAGGATTATATGGGTAATTTGCACCTTGATCAGTTACTGTAGAATCCCCCGCAATATAAATAGTTGGTATGTTACTAGCTTCATCAACAGTTAAGAAATTAATGCAAGAGTTAATCCCCAAAATAGTAATATCTATACTATCATCTTTATAAACCTCAGTTTTACCTCTAGGAACAATGTCACAAACGTTTGCTGTAAAATCAAAATCAATCAATTCCCCAGCTTTAGCAATTGCATTTTTTAGTACGCACCTTCTTCTTTGGGAAAATACTGAAACCGTCATATCCTTGTTTTTATTTCCCATACTTAACTTTATGTTATAATTTCCGCTACGTGGAATTTTAACTCTAAAACTTAATGGTACATCGGGTTTATCACTATAACAAAATCCATTTATAATATTATTATTGTCCTGCTCCTCCATAAGAATATTACTTATTTGCTGCCCAATTAATGATGGATCAATATCGAAAGCACTTCCAAGTTCAGGAATTTGTAATAATTCATTTTTCTCTTTAACACCTTCAGTAACAAATCCATACTCATTCTCATTTGTATAAAATGTTTCATTTGTTATGTTAACATATTCTTTTTTCTGATCTAATCCCCCAAAATTAAATTTCTTTGAAAACAATTCTAAAGACATAATTTTATTCACCCACTTTAAAGTATTTATACTCTTTGTAAACTTTTAATTTTAAGCTTCCTGCAATTCCTGATTTAAGGCTAACCCCACAAATTCTATTTGCTAGTGAATTAGTTACCTCTATAATCAATGAATTTAAACCCAACCTCACACAAGTTGAAATATCAAAAATATATGGTCCCCACATTTTTATGAAAGGCTGTTTTCCATTTATAAATACCTTTACAATTTCATATGCCTCCTCAAGTTCAAGTTGTACTACATTTATAATTTTAATGTTTTCAATAGTGAATTCATTCCTGTATGTCATGGTTCCAGAGTAATTTTCTAAACCTCTCCATTCATTAAAAGGAGTTAATTCAAATTCTTTAAGAATATTCTCATCATCATTGAACTTTTTTTTATTGCTTGTAATCATCACGGGGCTTGAACTATCCACAACAAAGATAACACTTTCTCTTCTATTTAATTCGAGTGGTATGCTCATAAACCCATCATTTATTTCTAACACTTCCTGCTTCTCGGTTTCTCCCTTCCATGCATCCCACTTCTCTACATTTCCAACATTTTTAATATTTATAGTATCATTTATTTTTTCTTCACCTTCATTTACAAGAACATAGTAGTGAAAACCATCCTTAACTACATGACTTACTCTTAGTGATTTTTGCTTATGCAAAGTATATAAATCACGACTTTCTAAAATTTCTGGAATATTTAATAAATCATTACTTTCTTTAAGAACCAAAACATTCTTTAGACTAATGTTATCTCCATCTAAATTGTTAATTATAATTAAACCACCAGCATCCGTAAATTTCTGTAGTTCTGGTATTATTTCTTTTGTAACAATACTAACATTCTCAATTATAATAACATTATATTTTTGCTTTTGAATATTTACAATTCCATCACTTATATTACATAAATCTGATATAAGTAGTTCTTTTTCCAAATAATTAAATTCAATAGAGTTTTCGTATAATGACTTAACGCTTTTCCACGGTAAGTTATGATTTTCGCATAATACTGCAATATTTGTTACGTTGTAACCACCCGTCATTATATAACTCATTCTTTTCATATATAAAGATATATGATTGTAATATGGCCACCATATATTGTTAGGCCCCACGTCTGGTGGTCTTTCTCCAATTCTTCGCTCGCCTCTTATTGAATAGAAGAAAGCATGAGGATATAAAAGATTTACTCCCCTTACAAATAACCAATCCATATACCATTTCATATCATCTGCCGAAAATGACCACTCTATTTTATTCTTTCCACAGCAAGCAAAACATTCATTTCCATTTCTTATTTTACCTCTGTGCCTAGCTGAATCAGAGCTACACTTAGCCATTGTAGAGTGAACTCCCGAAATAGCCATGTCATTCTCTGGTGATACCCACCTCCATACTATATCCTGAGCTGGTACATGAAAATGTTTAAGTAAACCAATATCATCACTTTCATGAGGATGTCCTGTAAGTGATATATTATGATTTTCGCACCACTCACTTATCGGTTTGTAAAAAGATATCTCTAATTTTTTGTTTATAGCAATATTATATCTATTTTTTATAATTGTACTTTGAGAAGTTTGCGACTTTGCCTCTAACCACAATGCTGGTAAATCTTCTTCCTGTCCGCCTTGCTCAATATAAAAATCAAGGAATCCACTCGTCCATGGCTTCATATTATTATGATTACCTCTGCCCATTATATCTGGCTCATCAGTAAACATTCCTGTTACAACATTCCCAAAATATTCACTGAATTCTTTATAATACTTCTCATGAGTTAATCTAATAAAAGACTTAACCGCACTAGGATTAAGCAAATCACTTGAAGCAGGTGCCTGCGATTCTCCATCATCCTCCCCAAAATGTATACCTCTTATATGCCCTTTCGTATAGACCTCTATAAAAAGAACAATATACCATTCATCTTTACTTGGTGGAATAAATGTTATCTTATCATCCTTAACTTTTATTTTTTTCACCTGTAAAAAATCAAATTCATTATCTTTATTTTTTTTAACTGCTAGTGCCGAAACCAATTTCTCTTCATTAGTGTTTTCAAATTCAACTGCTGTTTCGTTGTAACATTTATATTCCAGCATTTTAAGTCCGCGGCTAGCATGCTCTGGATTATTCTTAACCACCATTCCATGAGCAGATCCTGAAGGATACATAGCCTCATCATATAGTACTACCTTCATATTAAGTTTTTCCGCTTCCTCGATAGCACACCTTACAAAACTCATAAATTTAACAGAAAGATATTCAATTTCTTTAGGAATCCCTATCCTTGGATGAATAACAAATGCATTAACCCCTTTTTCTTTGAAGTCGTTAATTTGCCTCTTAATCTCTTTATTGTCTAAACCATCATTCCAAAACCAAAATGGGATTGGCGTATATTCCTCTGAGGGGTTTATGAATTCATTTCTTTGCTCTTCAATCATTTTTGACACCTCCTTTTTAATATATTATCTTGAATGCGTTAAGATTAACTATTTGTACAAACCCATTATACAAAGACCCCAACATAAGAATTTTAAAATTCATGCAGAGGTCTTTGATTATTATTTATTCTAATGAAAATCTCCTAATTTATAATAAATTCTTTTGAGTACCACCCTTAATTTCAATTATTTCACCATTAACGCTTAGCCATAAATCTAAAACTGATGGATTATAGACAAAATCACAAGCAGCTGAAAATTTTAAATTATCAATAGCTTTAAGGTAGTCTACTATTTCTATGTTTGTAGCATACCAAGTGTCTTCCTTATTACTCACTAACTTACAAAATCCCTCAATCAGTTCCCAGTTATTATCTCTATCAAATTCATAACTGTGGCCCCATACATACATCATATAAAGATATTGTTTTTTATTTAGTGATACAAATTCTTCTCCAAGTTCCATTAAATTCGTATTATGATGGCAAGTTGCTTTCCAAGCAAAAAAATCTTCAGGAAGGTCAAATATTTTACTACTACCCACTACTCTTGAATATTCTATGCCAAGATGAGGTAGTATTTCTTTAATATCATTATTATAAGATCCATTAGGATAAGATAGTCCTCTTACTGTGTAGCCAACTAAGTTTTCTAAATTTTTTCTATCTTCTAAAACCTGAAGTACTACCTGTTCCTTTGGAGATCTTGCTATTGTTGGATGGGTTAAAGTATGCGTCGCCACTTCATGTCCAATATAAAGTTCTTTAACCTCGCTAGGCTTAATTCGACTGTCATCAAACAAACCTGAATTTATATGGAATGTACCTTTTATAGCATTTTTATTTAATATTTCTACAAGTCTTCTATCAAAAACTTTTCCATCATCATAACTCATAGTTAATACCTTATGTTTACCTTGAGGAAAGCACTTGTAAATATTATACATTTAAATTACCCCTTTTAATATCTCGCGAACCTTTTAATTCGCGAAATTGATTTTATTTGTTCTATAATTTATAACTTAAATTAAGATTCGTACTGCAAAATAGAAGCTAAAAAAGCTAATGTAAGCCCTTGCCCCCATCCTTGAACTCTCTTTTTAGGAACTTTTTTATACCCATCTGTATCAATCATCACAGCAGTACCTGCAGAAACATTCATTACTGATCCATCCTCTGAAATATTATTACATATTCCGTCTAGCGCCTTTTGAACATACTTTCTTTGAAGAGGATGTCTTTTAATAACAAGACTTGCAGCAATACCAGCACTAGCTGATGTCTCTAGGTACGATGACTCATCATCAAGTATTGTATGCCATAAACCTTCCTCTGATTGTATCCGTACTAAAGAACTTAGTTGGTCCCTTAAACAATCGTTTATGCTCATAAACATTGGGTATAAATAATTTATAAGAGTTGTTGCCTGAGCCATTGTATATGCAGCCCATGCATTTGCTCTTGCCCAATGAATACCAGACATATGATCTTTTTTAACATTATCCCAACCATGAAAAAATGTATCAGTTTTGTCGTCTTGTAAAAATTCTTCATGCCAATAATATTGATTTAATGCATCTTCAACATATTCTTTATTATCTAACTTTATACCCATCCTAAGAAGAAAATAAGCAGCCATAAATAAAGTATCCGCCCAAGCTTGTTCTGGGAAGTCATTGCCCGCTGATACTGTATGTTGGAAAACTCCTTCTCCAAACCTTACAGCATCATTTCTTAGATATTCAGCTTTTTCTATAGCTAAATCCATGTATTTTTGATCTCCTGTTGCTTCAAATAATGTTATAAGGGTATGCCCCATTGCAATGGAATTTATCATGAATTCTGGAATTCCAATTTCTATATATTCATCTACCCATTTCACAAGGTAGTCAATATACTCTTGATTTTTAGTAACTTCCCACGCCTTACATATACCATAAAAAGCAACTCCACAAGGCCAATCCCATGTAAAATCCATCTTCATAGTCCGCTTCACAACCTTGTCTATAAGATCTTTTATTTTTTCTTCATCATAATCTAATTTTTTCATTATTAAACTCCCTTCTATTTAATATTTTTGTGTATATTATTAGTTATTTCCATCCCTTAAGATATTCCTTAGTATTATCGAACATTTCATTAAAAAGTAGTCTTTCATCTTTTAATGAGATATTAACTACAAGAGGATCATTAACAAATGCTGTAAAAGCTAGCTTCTTATCTTTATCTAAAGTCGCTCTAAGTATTGTTTCTTGATTCATAGCCACTCTATGAACAAGGGAATGAATATTATCAGGTAACTTCCCAGCCAATATAGGTTTTATGCTGTTTTTCGTAAATAATGCATTTGTCTCAACGACAATTCCAATTGGTAACCCGATTACTTGGCCGTTGTTTGGCATATTAACATTAGTCACCATATCCTTAATTCCAAGAAGTGCTTTCATTAAATTAACACCTTCTTCTCCTGTTTCTTTTAGCTCAAATTTCTCAGACCCAGAAACCAGTCTTTCACTTTTTTCTAATCTCTCTTTAAGTTGATTTTTTCTGAAAGTTACAGTTGTTAATCCAAACTTCCACTCCTTAACGGTCTCTGGATCATTTAAGTACCAGTTTCCTGGTAGGAACTCAGCAAGATGTCTGTCACCAGCAGCCGCAATAACACCATATCTTAAAAATAAATCAAATTTTACTCTTTCAGCTGATTCAAATGAATTATTCATCCAATGACCTTCTTCACTTCCTATAAAACCGGTTTCACAATACTTGTGAGCAAATTTTGAATACACTTCTAATAAGTCTATATCCTTATAATAAGCTTCGTTAATCCACGTAAAGTGATTTAATCCAAGCACGTTAATTTTAATTTCTGACCTCTGTACATCTTTAATATCCAATATATCCTCAAGTGCATTGATTAAAATCTTTTGAGTGCCAAACACTTCATGACAACACCCAAATGCTTTGATTTCAGGAAATACTTCATATAATGTTCTAACACATAATGACATTGGATTAGTATAATTAATTACCCATGCATCAGGACAAATATTTTTAAGATTTTCTGCAATCTCTATATACATTGGGATTGTTCTATGTGCTCTAAATTGACCACCGGGACCGACACTATCTCCGACAGACTGGTATATACCATATTTTTCAGGAGCATGTACATCTGACTGCATCTCATCAAAAGTCCCAGGTAAAATGGATATAATAACAAAATCTGCATCTGTTAAGGCTTCTTTTATTGATTTAACAGCTTTATACTCCCAATTACTTTTAGCATAATCTTTGCCTTTAATAGTATTTCCTATGATTTCATTAGAAGTAGCGGCTTCATAATCTATGTCGTATAGATATACTGAACCTGAAAGTTCTTCTTGAGCAGCCAAATCACTCATAAGTCCCCACGCCCATCCTCTAGAACCTCCTCCAATATATGCTATTTTGACACCGCTTGCTGTATTTGTATTTTTATTTAAAATCATAAATTGTTCCTCCTCATTAGCATCATCTTTTCTAATGCCTTTCTAATTGCATTATAGAACAATAATCTGTGTATTTCAGCACAATATTTGCTATAAAAACTTATTTTCTACAAATCTTGTTGTAAAAATTTTTATTAAGCTATATAATTTTATTAGGTGATATTATGGAAGAAAATATTAAAATCCACGATAAAATAGAAAAATCCTTCGAAATAACTGAATTTAAATCATTTGGTAATGTAAGTATGAAAACAAATCACTATCATGATGATTATGAAATTTATTATTTACTCGAAGGGTATAGACATTATTTTATAAAAGATAAGGTATATGATATAAAAAAAGGCGATTTGGTATTTGTTGAGAAAAATGAAATTCACAAGACTTTTCATGCTGGAGCTCCATATCATCAAAGACTTTTAATAAACTTTAAAAAATCTTATTTAAATAATATTTTAGTTGAAACAAATAATTATGATTTACTCTCATGTTTTCATGAAAACAATTATGTCCTTAGGCTAAAAGTAGATGAACAGAAACAGATTGAAAATTTATTATTTAAGATGATTTCTGAATATGATAATCCAATTAACAGCTCTTCAATTTATTTGAAAATTATGCTAACTGAGTTTCTGATATTATCTGAAAGGTTATTTATAAATGCACCTAGTTACCATATAGAAACAACAAATCCTATTCACAAAAAAATATCTGAGATAATTACATACATTAATAAAAATTATGTAGAAAATTTAACTTTAGATTTTTTATCAAAACGTTTTTTTATAAGCACCTATTACTTAAGCCGAACCTTTAAAAAAATGACTGGTCTATATTTAACACAGTATGTTAACACTATAAGGGTAAAAGAAGCTGAGAAATTATTACTTACTACAAAGCTAAACATTACTAATATATCCCAGGAGGTCGGTTATGATAGTATCACGCACTTTGGGAGAGTATTTAAATCAATAACAGGTGTGTCACCACTAAAATACAAGAAAACGCTTTCTTAATATTAAATCATACCCGTAATTTAATTCAAAGGAGATAAGTATACATGTCAACTATTAAAGATGTAGCCATAAAATCTAAAACCTCCGTAGGTACAGTTTCTAGGTATCTTAATGGATATATACTAAAAGAATCAAATAGAATAAAAATAGAAGATGCTATTAGTGAGCTCAACTTTACTTTAAATCCAATTGCTAGAGGGTTAAAGACTAATAAAACAAATACGATTGGAGTACTTATCCCTGGGCTTTCAAATGTGTTTAGTCTGCAAGTAATTAGTGGTATGGAAAAGACCTTTGAGGAGTATGGATATAATATAATAGTTTCTAATTCTTCTGGCAATGTAGAAAAGGAAAAAGAAAAGCTTAGGTTGTTTAAAGCAAATCGCGTTGATGGTATAATTCTTATGCCGGTATCCGACCTCGGAGACCATATTATAGCTGCAATCGGAAGAGATATACCTCTAGTACTAATTGATAGATTAGTTGAAAATATAAAATTAGATGGTGTTATTTCTGATAATGTTAAAGGTTCATATAATGCTGTAGAACATATAATCATGATGGGCCACAGCAGAATTGGAGTTATTGCAGGTCAAAGTAATGTCTATACCTCTAGCGAAAGACTAAAAGGATATTCAATGGCTCTTAAAGACTACAAAATCGAGACTTCTGAGGATTTAATAGTGTATACTGATTTTGATAAATTAGGTGGAGAAAATGCCATAGAAATATTAATGGCACTTAAAGAACCTCCAACAGCTATTTTTGCATCAAATTATTATACAACCCTTGGGGCAGTAAAAGCTTTAAATAAAATGGGAATTAAAATTGGTGAAGACATTTCTTTATTTGGCTATGATCAGTCGGAATTGAATGAAGTACTAAACCCACCTTTATCTGTAGTAGTCCAACCTATGGATGAAATAGGTCATAAGGCCGCAGAACTACTAATTAGAAGAATGAAGAACGACCAAATAGGATTTCCCACAATTATAAACTTAAAGAATCAGCTTGTTTTAACTATGTCAATAAAAAAAATAAATTAATATTTTATAATCACACACAAATATTTAATTCAATAATTTATCCCATAGGGTTATATACGGTAATAATCGGTTGATGGTCATGCACCATTGAAAATACTATATTAACTACCTACATTGATTAGAAATATGCCATTGTCTCATTGATATTTAACTTGAAAAAT
>NZ_JAHLEB010000026.1 GCF_018861735.1 Clostridium lacusfryxellense
CAGCGATATCTATTAGGCAATGCATCATAAACAAAGCGCCTATCAAATGATAGACGCCTTACTTGAAATCTTTAATTATTTCCACTGTCTACTTGACGGGGGGCAGTTCATTATGGGGTGTCCCTCTCTTTTGGGTAACCGTTATAATCTTAATGAATAGAATATAAGGAAGATAAATTATTAATATTAGGAGGAGTGAAACATGATTATATGGCGAAATAAATGAAGAAAACATATATTTTTATAATTTGTGTAATTGCATTAATGTTTATAAACACTTCTTCAAGTTTAGCGAATACCGTTATATATTCAATAGCTATTATTCCATTAGCTATTGTACTGGGAGATCAAACCACTAGTATATCAGACTATATAGGACAAAAAAAAGGTGGACTTTTAGCCGCTACAGTTGGCAATGTCCCAGAGCTTATGATGGGCATATGGTCAATAAAGTATGGAATGATACCTATGGTTCAAGCCTCTTTAATCGGTTCAATTGTTAACAATATGCTTTTAGGCCTTGGAATAGCAGTGGTCTTTGGCGGATTTAAGTTTAGAGAGCAGAGTTTTAACAGGATAATAGCACGAACGAATTTCAATATGTTATTACTCGCATTGTCATCAATGGTAATAATAGCAACATTAAATAGCTATGCTGTAGTTAAGGAGCCGATTCTCATATCCATAAGTGTGAAAGTTGCTTTTTTACTAATAGGTATTTATATCTTAGGGTTAATATTTTCATTATATACTCATAATAATTTATTTGTTGTAAGTGAACATAAGGAAGAAAAAAAAGCTACCAATGTTAAGAAAATAATTGAAAGCTCTATAACCTTAATTTGTATATCCGTTTTACTTTATTTTATCAGTGATAAGTTGATTTTTAACATTAGAGATTTAACAAAAGACTATAATATATCACAAGAGTTTATAGGTATAATTTTAATTCCGCTTTTAGGTAATATAGGAGAAAATTGTTCTACTATAATGTGCGCAATGCAAAATAAGGTAGATATGAGTTTAGAAACTGCCATAGGGTCTAGCATTCAAATTTCGCTTTTTGTTACTCCAGTGCTTGTAATATTCTCTTGTTTTATGGGTTTAAATATGACACTTCTATTTCCCGTTTTTCATATAATAATGTGCAGCATTGCTGTTGGAATGTCATTTTTAGTATTTCAGGACGGTAAAACTTATTGGCTAGAGGGTAGCATTTTAGTTACTACCTATATAATAATTACTTTGGCATATTATTATATTGCATAGCATAATTTAATTCATATAATAATATAATTAAACTAAAAGGTGATTATTTGGCACATAGAAGAGTGATTGAGACTTATTACAATGATATAAATAATTTAGCAGATATTTTAACTAAATTAGTTAGTTCTTATAGGCTAATGGTAGGCGGAGCAGATGAATTAAATAAAATTGCATTATCTAAAAAAAGTGATGTTAAGGATGCACTTAAAAGAGCTGATAGTTTAGGATCCATTATTGACGAAACAATAAAGGTATTAGATGATGCGAGTTATAGTTATATGTCTTATTGCAGAATGAAAACAGAAATTATGAAAGACAAGATTCAAATAGAGTTTATAGAATCAGAGATTGATGAAGATTTAAGATTAAAAGATTAAAATATGTTCGAAAGTATGTAAAAAAATAACTTATAGAATAAGTGTTTATTCTATAAGTTATTTTTGCAAAAAACATTAGATATTATTTAATGTTTTATTTACGTATTCCTGATCAATTTCTTCAAAAATATTAACAGGAATATTTCGGGATGTATTATAAACTTCATATTCGTCCATATTGTTTTGAATGCTATATTTATCACTACGAAGAAGGTAGTCATCGTTTTGGGAGATGTATTCATCGCTTCTAGTGATATTTTCATCTTCATCTAAATTAATTATTGGCATAGTTGATTGTATATAGTGATCGGGATAACAAATTAGCATAGTATTGCCTCCTATTTGTAATCTTCGCAGTAGATTTTAAAGTAAGCCTTTGGAAACTTACAAAGTGGGCAAAAATCAGGTGCTTCTTTTCCTATATGAATATATCCACAATTCATACATTGCCATTTTACATCAGTGTTTCGTTTAAACATCAAACCTGATATAAGATTCTCATATATTTTCATAAATCTCATTTCATGATTTTCTTCTACTTCTTGTAATTCTTTATAAAAATCTGCAATTTCTATAAAACCTTCTTGCCTGGCTTCTTTTTCAAATTGTTTGTATAACTTTGCACTCTCAAAAGCTTCGCCCTCGGCTGAATCTTTCAAATTATCTGCTGTAGTTTTATTCATTTTAAGAAACCTATTAAAAACTTCTCTTGCATGAGCTTTTTCATTGTTTGCAGTAGCTTCAAAAATAGAAGCCACATACTCATATCCCTCTTTTTCTGCTTTTTCAGCATAAAATGTATATTTGTTTCTTGCTCTTGATTCCCCAGCAAAAGTGCTGAGAAGATTTTTTTGTGTATTACTACCCTGCAATAACATTTTTATTCCTCCATTAAGTAATTTATCTTCTCTACTACTTTATTCATTAGATTTTTAAAGGTTCCAAAAAAAGAGTTACGGATAGTAATTCAGAAGTTATATATATGAATGGATGACGATTTTGTCTGATATCATAATTTAAAATTGTTATGTTAAAAGTAAGTTAAAATTTGATTAAATATATATAGTTGTAAATAAAAAGAGTTAAGATAAAATATATCTTAGTACTTTATTGTTTTGATTGCATGTGTTGTTATTTTATGTTAGATTGTCGAATGAGAGTGAATTTTGAAAACTCAAGAATATAAGAGAGGTGTGTATTGTGGAAAAAAACAGAAGTTTTATTAGGGTTGAAGGAATAGTTCAAGGTGTAGGCTTCCGTCCATTTGTATATAAGCTAGCAAAAACTTTTATGTTAAAAGGCTGGGTCAATAATAACTCTGAAGGAGTTTATATAGATGTTGAGGGGGTTAAGGAAGATATAGATAAATTTGTGCAATACATTAAAAATAATCCTCCACCTCTTGCGCGAATAGAAAAAATAACCGTGAAAGATGATAAAGTATTAAATTATTTGGATTTTAAAATTAGAGAAAGTGAACATTGTTTAGATAAAATTACTTTTATTTCACCAGATATAGCTACTTGTAGCGAATGCGAAGAAGATATACTAAATTCAAATAATAGGAGAAGAGGTTATTCTTTTACCAATTGTATAAATTGTGGCCCTAGGTTTTCTATAATTAAAGAATTACCATATGATAGAGATAAAACTACAATGAGTGAGTTTAAAATGTGTTATGAATGTAGTAGTGAATATTTAGATCCTACAAATAGGAGATTTCATGCACAACCAAATGCCTGTACTGAGTGTGGACCTGAACTTTGGATAGAGGATGCAAGCGGCAACAGATTAGATGTTGAAGACCCTATAAGTTTTGCACAAAATATGCTTCGCGAAGGAAAAATATTTGCTATAAAAGGTCTAGGAGGTTTTCATTTAGCATGTGATGGATTTAATGAAACTTCCGTGAGTAACTTAAGAGTTAGGAAAAAAAGATCATTTAAGCCACTAGCAGTTATGATAAAAGATATAGAAACAGTAAATAAGTATTGCAAAGTAAACCAGTTAGAAGAAAAAATACTAACTGGAATAAAAAAACCAATTGTCATTTTAAATCAAAAAGAAGAATATGATTTACCTCAAAATATCGCACCTAATCAAAATACAATAGGAGTAATGCTTCCATATACACCTATACATATTTTATTATTTTCACAAAAACTTGAAGTTCTTATCATGACTAGTGCAAATGTTAATGGTCTACCTATAGAGTATAAGGACGATTCCGCAAGGTCGGGCCTTTCTGGTATTGTGGATTATTTTCTTATGCATAACCGTGAAATACATGTACCAGTTGATGATTCAGTATTAAAGGTTGTAGATGAAAAACAGACAATTCTAAGAAGGGCCAGGGGTTATGTACCTGAACCTTTTAAGTGGAATAATAAAAGAAATATCTTAGCTTGTGGTCCCAATATGAAGAATACCTTTTGCATAAGTAAGGAAGGGTTTTTGTTTCTAAGCCAGTTCAATGGTAATCTCGAAAACTTAGAAACTTATGAACACTATAAAAAAAACATAGAGCATTTTAAAAAAATATTTTCTTTTTCACCCAAATATATAGCACATGATATGCATCCAGGTTATATGTCAACTAAGTATGCGATGAAATATGATTTGCCAAAGATTGCGGTGCAGCATCATCATGCACATATAGCTTGCAACATGTTTGAAAATAATTTAGAGAAAAAAGTTATTGGAGTTTGTTTTGATGGAACTGGTTATGGAACTGACGGTAAAATATGGGGTGGAGAATTTTTGATTTGCGACCGCCACGAATTTACAAGAGTAGCTCATCTTGATTATATAAAAATGCCTGGAGGAGAAAAAGCTATTAAAGAACCCTGGAGAATGGCAGTTTCTTATCTTTATAAGGCTTTAAGCAAGCAAAAAAGCGAAAAAGAAGTTACGGATATGATTTCTAAGTTATATGGTAATAAGGCTATCACTCTAATTAATATCTTAAACTCAAACATTAATTGCAGCGAAACTTCAAGCATGGGTAGGTTATTTGATGCTATGTCAAATATAATTGGAATTACAGATGTTGTTACATACGAGGGGCAGGCTTCAATTGAGCTTGAAGCTATATCAGATATAGATATTGAAGGATCATATACTTATAAAGTAACAAAACAAGATATGTATATTATAGAGCCCTATGAAATAATCATTGAGGCTCTAAATGACAAAACAAAGGGTGTATCAGCTAAAATTATTGCGTCTAAATTTGAGAACACTATTGTTGATTTAACTGTAAATGTATGTCTGCATATCAGAGAAGACTCAGGTATAAATGAAGTAACGCTTAGTGGTGGGGTTTTTCAAAATTCGTTTCTACTTAAAAAAATCTGTTCTAACCTTGAGAAGAATAATTTTGAAGTTTATACTCATAAGGACTTACCTTCTAATGATGGAGGAGTAGCAATTGGGCAGATAATTGTAGCTAATGAGATAATAAAAGCTAATGAGATAATAAAAGCTAATGAAATAATTGAAAATGATTTATAAAATCTTGAACAGATCCTATAAATTCAAAACAATATTTATAATAAAAAGATAGTAGTTTAAAAAAGCTGCTATCTTTTTATTAATGTGGAAAAATATTTTAAAAACTCCAATATAATTATTTAATTGAAAGTTAAATTATACATAACATAACTTAACAATAATTAACGTTATATACATTTTGACGACATATTTTGCATGTATATTGTTGTTAAAGGAAAACTGTCGACAGTTTTTTAAAAGTTAAAGGAGGATATTTATGAAAATAAGTAGAAGAGATTTTTTAAAGTGGTCTGTTGCGGCAGCTGTTGCTTTAAATGTAGATTTTGATCTTGCAAATGTAAACACTGTTCTTGCTGCGGAAACAGATCCGCCAATAATTTGGATTCAAGGTGCAGGCTGCTCAGGATGTACAATCTCCGCTTTAAACGTAACTAATCCAGCTACTATCGATGATGTACTCTTAAATAAAATAAGCATGAAATATAATAGCACACTAATGACAGCTTCATCGGATCTTGCAATGAAGACATTAGACGAATGTGCAACTCAATATAAAGGCCAGTTTATACTTGTTATAGAGGGTGCTGTGCCTACTGGTGCAAGCGGGAATTATTGCATAATTGGAGAGGTGAATGGGGCTCCTTTAACAATGCAACAAGCTGTTTTAAAATATGGTCCAATGGCTAAATATGTAGTAGCTGCAGGAACTTGTGCTTCCTTTGGTGGAGTTTCAGCTGCATTTACAAATAATACGGCATGCCAAAGTGCTAAAACTATACTAACTGGGAAAACAACTAACCCTGTAGTAAATTTACCAGGTTGTCCAGTTCATCCTACTGTTTTGATACAATCTCTTTTGGATCTGATTTTGATCGGTAAACCAACAGTGGATTCAAACAATAGACCTACTAAATATTATGGCCAATCTGTACATAACGCTTGTCCTCGAAAAGGAACTGGTAACGCTCCCCAAATAGGATCAGCAACGGGATGTTTCAGGCCATTTGGATGTAAAGGACCAACTACTCAAAATGTATGTCCATCAATGAAATGGAATAATGGACAAGCTTGGTGTATAGGAGTTAATTATCCTTGCATAGGATGCTCAAATCCTACATTCCCAACTAATGCATTATTATAGGCTTATCCCAAAAATAATTTATTTAAGAAAGGAATGATAATAGATGAGTACTATAGTATTAGATCCAATAACAAGACTTGAAGGACATTTAAAGGTATCGGTAACTCTTGACGCTAGTAACATTGTAACAGCTGCGGAGACTACGGGTAATTTATTTAGAGACTTTGAAAACATGCTTATAGGCAGAGTACCAAAAGATGCGGCATTCTTAACACAAAGGATTTGTGGACTTTGCCCGGTATCCCATGCAATTGCATCTTCAAAGGCGGTGGAAGCGGCTTCAGGGTTTACTCCAAATTTGCAAGCACTTCTTTTAAGAGATCTTATTCAAGGAGCTAACTATTTATCGGATAACATATTACATTTTTATCAATTAGCATTAATGGATTACGTTAAGGGACCAGAGATGCATCCTTGGACTCCAGGATACAGTCAGGATTTTAAGTTTAATGCTACTGATAGCCAGACTTTAATAAATAATTATGTTACGGCTTTGTCTATTAGGAGAAAAGCACATGAAATGGGTGCAATTTTTGGTGGTAAGCTTCCACACGTGGGCAACGTAGTTCCAGGTGGGGTAACTGCTATTCCAACTTCAACAGATATTACAAATTTCAGGAATTACTTAAATACTGTTACATCGTTTATTACAAGCACATATAAAAATGATGTTAATTTATTAGCATCAACCTATAGTGATTACTACAATGTTGGAAAGGGGTATGGTAATTTAATAGCCTATGGAGTATTTGATACAAATACAACTGGTGGGAAGCTATTCCCTGCAGGTACTGTAACAAACGGAGTTGTAGGAAGTTTCGCGACCGCTAATATAAAAGAATACGTAGGACATTCTTGGTATACATCACCTTCTGGTGTTAATCCAGCAAGTGAAATAACAACTCCAAGCTACGGGAAAACAGGAGCTTATACCTGGCTTAAGGCACCAAGATATAATGGTACTCCTTATGAAGCAGGAAGCATCGCAAGAACTTGGATAAGTGGAGATTATAAAAATGGAGTTTCTGTAATGGATAGACATATGGCTAGATATATTGAAACGGCTAAGATAGCGGCTAATATGCAGACTTGGCTCAATCAAATAGTAGTTGGAGCAAGTGCGTTCTCGAACCTTGGTGCACCAACTTCAGGAAGCGGAGTAGGTTTAACAGAGGCACCTAGAGGAGCTCTTGGACATTGGGTTTCCGTTGCAACTTCGAAAATATCTAAATACCAAATAGTAACGCCAACTTGTTGGAATGCTTCACCAATGGATGATGCAGGAAATGTGGGACCTATTGAAAAGGCCTTAATTGGAACTCATGTTGCAGATATGGCGCAACCAGTGGAACTTTTAAGAATAGTACACTCATTTAACCCATGTACAGGATGTTCTGTTCATGTAATGTCTCCAGAAGGAATTGAAATGTCAAACTTTGTAGTGAAACCGCTATGAGTTTAATTATTAAGGATACTGTCATCATCGGTATAGGAAATATTTTACTTCAAGATGATGGCGTGGGAGTACATGTGATAAAGCAACTAGAAAATGAAAAACTTCCGTCTACTATTGAATTAGTAGATGGAGGTACTTCCACATTAGATATGCTGGGTTTCTTTCTGGATTATAAAAAAATTATAGTTGTAGATTGTCTAAGGGCAGGTTTAGAACCTGGGACAATATACAAAATAAAACCTGAAGATATTAAAAGTTATAAAAAAGAAAATCTTTCTATCCATGATGTTCAAATATTGGACGTCGTACGAATGGCAAACATGATGAACAAGTATCCGCAGGTGATTATATTTGGAATTGAGCCAGAAAAAATAGCTGTAGGTTTAGAAATGACGCAGACTATGGTTACTAAGATTCCAGAGATAATTTACAATATAAAAAAAGAAATAGAAATTAATTAGGAGATAAATATGCATGAAGTTTCTATAATTCAAAATGTTGTTGAAATAGTATTAGAAAAAGCAGCTGAAAACAAATTTACTAAAGTTAACAAAGTATCATTAAAAATAGGAGAATTAGCTGGAGTTATGACAGACTCTTTAAACTTTGCATTCGAAAATTGCATAATAGGTACAATGATTGAAGGCTCAATTTTAGAAATACAAAAGGTAAAAGCAATAGCGAAGTGCGAAGACTGCAAACAAGAATTCCCAATTGACCATTTTAATAAACTTTGTCCATGCTGTAATAAATTCTGTTCAAGTATTATTAACGGGTATGAGCTTTATATAAATACAATAGAAGGAGATTAGAATATGAGCGAAATAAAGGTAGTTACGAATATTCTTCAAACAAATGATGCGATAACCGCTAAAAATAAAGATTTACTAAATGACAAAGGTATTTATGTAGTAAATCTAATGAGTTCGCCTGGTTCAGGTAAGACATCGCTACTTGAACTAATAATTGCTAAGCTTAAAAACGATATAAATATTGCTGTAATTGAAGGAGATATTTATACCACAAAAGATGCGCAGAGGATAGAAGCGCAAGGCGTTCCTGTAGTTCAAATTAATACTGGAGGGGCTTGTCATCTTGATGGTGAAATGATAAAAGGTGCATTAAGTTCATTAAACCTTGATAAAATTGATTTGCTTGTAATTGAAAATGTAGGTAATCTAGTTTGCCCTGCTGAATTTGAAATTGGTGAAGATATAAAAATCTGTGTTTTATCGACCACCGAAGGTAATGATAAACCTTTGAAATACCCGCTTATGTTCGAAAAAAGTGGTGCTGTTATTTTAAACAAACTAGATTTAATAGACTACACTAATTTTGATAAAGAAGAGTTCTACAGAGATATAAAATCTTTAAATGCAAATGTTGATACATTTGAGACTTCTTGTGTAAAAGATCAAGGTATAGATGAAATATGTTTATGGTTAGTGAGTAAAATAGAAAACAAGAAAATAAAAGCTAAATAGAAATAAAGAATTAAATAAAAGGAGGAATTTTATTATGCCAAGAATAGGTTTTCCAGAGCTTGCAATAATATTAGTTATTGCACTTATAATTTTCGGACCAGGTAAGTTACCGTCCCTCGGTAAGTCAATTGGTGAAACAATAAAGGAATTTAAAAAGGCATCATCGGAGCTCATGAATGAAAACAAAACAGAAGCTAAAACAGATAACCAAGAATCAACTAAAGCAGAAGTTAAAGTAGAAGAAACTAAAAAATAAGAAGTAAAATAATTTTTATGGAGAAAAACTATGATAAAAAGTGAACTAATTGTTCAGGCTGCTCACTGGCTTGAAAAATTCAGAAAAACTATCCTTTGGATAATTTTAATTATTATTGCAGCAACCTCCCTTGTATATTTAGAATCTAATTTGTTAATTAGTGTACTTGCAAAACCGCTTAATGGAATACAATTACATTTTATGACTCCTTCAGAAGGATTAATGGCAAAGATAAGGGTTTCTGTCTTAGGAGGGCTAGTAATAGCCTCACCTGTGATTATTTTGTTAATAATACAAGCAACTGGACCAATACTCACAAAGAAAATTAAGAAACTTTTGATATTTGTTATTATCCCTTTATCTTTTGTCCTTTTCGCTTTTGGAATGTATTTTGGATATACACTGGTTTTGCCTACTACTATAAAATTTCTTATGGATACTAGCGATGGGTTTATGAAACCAATACTATCTGCAAATGAATACTTTTCATTTATAGGATCATTACTTTTTTGTATAGGGATAATATTTGAACTTCCACTAATATTGATAGCTTTATCAAGAATTGGAATTATTAATTTCAAAATGCTTAAAAAAGCAAGGAAGATGACAATTTTGTTTTCGTTTATAGCTGCAGCTTTGATAACTCCAAGTTCAGATGCTTTTACTTTAATGATTGTAACTTTGCCAATCTTAGCTCTTTACGAAATAAGTATTTGGTCGATATTCTTACTTGAGAAAAAGGATAAACGAAAGAAAAACAAAGAAGTTCCAAAACAAAGATAATATAAATTTTATGAGGTGAAGGTATGGCAGCAAATGAAATGTCTGTAGTAGATCATTTACATGAGTTAAGAAAAAGATTAATAATATGTGTTATAAGTATTTCTGCTGCTGCTTTTTATACTTATGATAAGGTTAATTATTTAATTAAAATTATTATGAAACCTATAGCTAAATTTAATTTTAGTCTAGTATATTTTAAATTAACAGAAGGGTTTGTTACAAGAATCGAGGTTTCTTTTATAACCGCGATTATCATAACTAGCCCTATTATAATATACGAAATATTGGCTTTTGTAGGAGCTGGTTCAACAAAGAAAGAAAAAAAGTTTTTATATGTGAATGTTTTTATTATTTTGAGTTTATTTATAATTGGAATAGTTTTTGGATACACAATGATATTGCCTCATTCACTTAGCTTCTTAATTTTATATGGAAGCACTTATCTTAAACCAGTATTAAATGGTAGCACCTATTTTAATTTCATAGGCATTTTTTGCCTTTATACAGGGATTATGTTTCTGATACCATATGTATTAGTTTTATTAGGGAAGCTTTCTCTAATAAGTTCTAAGATTTTAAGGAAAAAGCAAATTCCGGTTATATTAGGAGTGCTAGTGGTTGAGGGAGTGTTATTACCTTCAGTGGATTTTCTTACATTTGTTGTGGCAGCGTCTCCTGTTTTATTAATGTATGAAGTAAGTATCTGGGTAATATATTTAAATGAAAGAAGAAAAAGGAGGAGAGACCATGTGCCTAGCGATTCCAGGAAAGGTTTTAAGAATAGATGGAAGTAAAGGTATTGTTGAGGTTGGAAACATGAAAAGAGATGTGTTTATGCATCTTGTTCCAGAGGCAAAAGTAAACGAATATGTACTTGTGCATGCAGGTTGTGCAATACAAATGATAGATGAAGACGAAGCAAAAATAACTTTGGATATTTTAAAGGAGCTAACCCAAAATGAAATTTGTTGATGAATTTAGAAACAAAGACTACTCTAAAAAACTAGTTAAAAAGTTAAATGATATTTCAAGTGAAAAGATCAATATTATGGAAGTTTGTGGTACACATACTATGGCTATATTCAGATATGGTATTAGGGACATACTTCCTCCAAATGTAAATTTGATATCAGGACCAGGTTGTCCTGTGTGCGTTACACCACAGAGTTATATAGATACCGCAATAACTCTTAGCGCCAAAAAAGATGTAATTATAACAACATTTGGAGATATGATGCGGGTTCCTGGGAAAAAAGGTTCACTAAGCAAGGCAAAGGCAGAAGGCGTTGATGTAAGAATAGTATACTCACCAATGGATTGTCTTACTATTGCTTCACAAAATCCTTCTAAAAAAATAGTTTTTTTGTCAGTAGGTTTTGAAACTACTGCTCCTATGACTGCTATTACGGCTATAGAGGCTAAAAAAAACAATATAAAAAATTTATTTTTCTTTACAGCACACAAGATAGTTCCACCAGCTATGGAAGCTTTAGTTCAAGATAAAGAACTTAAAATTGATGGGTTTTTATTACCAGGTCATGTTTGTGCAATTATAGGTTCGGATCCCTATGAATTTCTTAGTGAGAATTATAACATTCCTGGAGTAGTTACAGGGTTCGAGCCTATTGATATACTTCAAGGGTTAAATACATTAGTAAGCTTAATAAGCAAAAAGGATTATAGAATTGAGAATGAATATAAAAGAATAGTTAAAACTGATGGTAACCCCATAGCTTTAGAATATTTAGAAAAAACTTTTAATATTGTTGATAGTAGTTGGAGAGGACTTGGCAGAATACCTAAAAGTGGTCTGGAATTGAATAGTGAGTATGAAGATTTTGATGCACTTAAGCATTTTAAAATAGATTATGAAGAATATGATGGTAGTCCTGGTTGCAAATGTGGAGAAATACTTAAGGGGAAAATTAAACCAACAGATTGTCCACTTTATAAAAAACTTTGCACACCAGAAAATCCAGTTGGTTCATGCATGGTTTCATCAGAAGGTACTTGCGCAGCATATTATAGGTACCATAAAGACGCACACTAAATAAAGGGAGGATTTTCAAATGGACGACAAGATAACTCTAAGTCATGGAAGTGGCGGTTCGGAATCTAATAAATTGATTAATGAAGTGTTTTTCAAATATTTTAATAACGATATTTTAAATCAAATGAATGATGCGGCTCAAGTTGATATAGATTTTAAAAAACTAGCTTTTACTACGGATTCTTTTGTAGTAAATCCAATATTTTTTAATGGTGGTAATATCGGTAAATTAGCAGTTTGTGGCAGCGTAAATGATTTAGCTGTAAGTGGAGCAAAACCACTTTATTTAACAAGTGCTTTTATTATTGAAGAAGGTTTTTCTATTAAAGAATTAGAAGAGATTGTGAAGTCTATGTCGGATGAAGCAAATAAAGCAGGTGTAAAAATTGTAGCTGGTGACACAAAAGTTGTAGAAAAAGGAAATGTGGATGGGATTTTTATTAATACTTCTGGTATTGGTAGGATTTATGAAAATGTTAATATTAATTGCGCCAATGCTGCAGTGGGAGACGTAGTGATAGTAAATGGAACACTCGGAGACCATGGAATGACAATAATGTGTGAGCGAAATAAACTTGGGCTTGAAGGAAATCTAAAAAGTGATTGCGCTTGCCTTAATTCATTAGTAGACGTAATGCTTGAAGCTTACCCTGGAATTCATGTTATTCGTGATGCTACAAGAGGTGGAGTGGCGGCAGTCCTTAATGAAATTAGTGAATTTAGCGATGTAACTATAGCCCTTGAAGAAAACAATTTACCACTTAAAGAAGAAGTAAAAGGTGCCACTGAAATGCTTGGACTCGATCCATTATATATTGCTAATGAAGGAAAACTTTGTGCTTTTGTACCAGAAGCATATGCTCAAAAGGTGCTTAATGCAATGAGAAAACATCCTTTAGGATTAGAAGCCACAATTATCGGAGAAGTTACAATGGAATTGGGGAATAAAGTTTATTTAAACACAGTAGTCGGTGGGAAAAGACTAGTTGACATGCCATCTGGGATCCAGCTTCCAAGAATATGTTAAAGGATCAAACACCAGGGTGGCTACTAAAAAGTGGAGAAATGGGAATGTGTCCATGTGGTTGCACTGGTAAAAGGAAGAAAGTAAGTTTTTTAGAAAAGACTATTAATGATATTGCCAAACTTATAAAGGAAGTAATTTTTTTCGAAGACATATCATTTCAAGATGGTTTCTTGCAAAAATTGGATCCTAGGGTGAAAGTAATATCTTTGATTATACTGATTTCTACAGCTACTTTGCTTCACAATGTATTTATTTTAATTATTATATATTTGATATCATGTATTTTAGCAAAGATATCATGTATATCATTAAAATTATATTTTAAAAGAGTATGGCTGATTATACCTCTTTTTACAGCGATTACGGTATTGCCATCAATTTTTAATTATGTTAGGCCCGGAAATAGTTTAATTTCGATTATAAACTTCGGACATAAGTTATATTTAGGTCCATTCACATTTCCAGCAGAACTTGCAATTACAAAACAGGGCGTATCAGGAGCTATACTCTTAATAGTCAGAGTTGGGATTGCAGTTTCTTTAGCTTTTTTATTTACAGCAACTACACGTTTCGCTAATTTGATGAAGGCATTTAGAGTTTTGTTTATACCAAAAATATTTATAACGATACTAGAAATGTGTTATCGTTATATCTTTATATTACTGAATATTACAACAGATATGTTTGTAGCAAGGAAAAGCAGGACTTTAAGAAAAATTGATTCAAAAGAAGGCAGACGTTTTGTATCTAGTGCAATGGGAAGTCTTTTTGGCAAAAGTTATGCATTAAGTGAAGAAGTGTATGAAGCAATGTTATCAAGAGGTTATAAAGGTGAGCCAGTTATTATGAACAAGTTTAAATTTACGCTGCTTGATTTTCAATGGCTTCTGGGCGTAGTAATTTGTACTCTCACAGCTTTTGGAGGTGAAATAATTCTTGGATAAGAGAAAAATAATGGAGATTCACGATGTTTCATATGAATATATAGCGGATGAACCGGTACTTAAAGATATAAATTTAAATATTTACAGTGGCGAAAAAATAGTTATTCTAGGGGCTAATGGCTCAGGAAAGTCTTCACTTCAAAAAATTCTTAATGGCTTGATATTTCCAAGTAAAGGCGAATACAGGGCTTTTGGTCAACTTGTTACAGAAGAGACATTAAATGATGAGCAGTTCTCGCAATCGTTTCGCCAAAGGATTGGATATATATTTCAAAATTCGGATGCTCAATTGTTTTCTGCCAATGTATGGGATGAAATCGCATTTGGACCTTTACAGATGAAGCTTGATTTTAAGGAAGTAAATGATAGGGTAAAAGGAGTTATTAAAATGCTTAACTTGGAATCATTAAAAGACAGGCCGCCATATAAATTAAGTGGAGGTGAGAAAAAGAAAGTAGCTATTGCCTGCGTTCTATCAATAAATCCTGAAGTTTTGATATTGGATGAGCCAACTAACGGCTTAGATCCACGAACTCAAAGATGGCTGATTAACCTATTGGTAGACCTTAATAATGCAGGTAAAACCTTAATTACGTGTACTCATGATTTGGATATTGTTTGCGAAATTGCAGATAGGGTAATAGTATTTAATGAAGACCATAACATAGTTGCAGATGGATTGCCTGCGGATATTTTATCAAATAAAGAATTGTTACTTTCTGTAAATCTTATTGATGAACATTACCATAGTCATGTTCACGTAGCAAAGCCGAGCGAAGATCATGATCATTTTCATAGTCATGAATAGAAATTTAGCTTAGATATTATTTTTAGATATAGTAAACGAATAGGCCAATCCAATAACATTTAAATTTTAGGAGGAGATATTATGCACATACCTGATGGATATTTAAGTCCCCAAACTTGTGCAATAATGGGAGCTGTTATGGTTCCTGTAATGGGGACTGCAGCAGCAAAACTAAAAAAGACGTTAAAGGACAAGCAAGTTCCACTACTAGCAATTGGAGCAGCTTTCTCATTTACAATTATGATGTATAACGTGCCTATACCCGATGGTACTTCAGCACATGCAGTTGGAGCTACAATTTTAGCAATCGTTTTGGGTCCTTGGGCTGCCACTGTAGGGGTAAGTATTGCACTCATAATTCAAGCATTTTTCTTTGGTGATGGTGGTATTTTGACGCTTGGTGCTAATATATTCAATATGGCATTTGTGATTCCTTTTGTGAGTTATTATATATATAAGTTAATAGCTGGAAATTCTAAAATTTCTTCAAGGCGCAGATTTATTGGATCAATCATAGCAGGATATGTTGCTATGAGTATTTCAGCCTTATGTGCTGGAATAGAACTTGGACTTCAACCATTATTATTTCATAAACTTGATGGAACTCCATTGTACGCACCATACAATCTGATGCAAGCCGTGCCAGCTATGATGTTTGCTCATATTATTGTAGCAGGCCCCTTGGAAGCCGTGGTAACAGGATTTGTAGTTAAATATATGCAAAAATCAAATCCCGCTATGCTTAAGATTTATCCACCTAAAAAATCAGAGGTTGAGAGTTTGCAGGTTATAGGTGGGTTAAAGAAGTACTTTCATGTTTTAATCGCTTTAATAATTTTTGCTCCTCTCGGACTATTAACTCAGGGAAATGCCTATGGAGAATGGTCTGGCGATGAAATAAAATCAAAGATTGGCTTTATTCCAGAGGGAATGAATAAGTTTGGCGATAAATGGAAAGCATTGTTTCCAAATTATTCTGTGCCCGGGGTCAAGAGTACTTTGGTTAATTCATCTTTAGGTTATATATTTTGTGCAATTACTGCTCTAGTAATAATACTTACGATAACTGCAGTTATTAGTTTTCTGAGTAAAAGAAGATATTTATAAACAGTTGAAAAATGAGATACTAAAAAAACATTAAAGAGTTTAGTTCCATTTTAACTTCTCGAGTTCAATATGACTTCTATACCAATCATCATTTTTCAAAAGCATTTCAGGCGAGCACACATTTTTAACCATGCCATCTTCTAATATAGCAACAGTGTCACAGTCAATCATAGATGATAAGCGGTGAGTTATAGATAATATTGTATGGGCATGACTTGCCTTTTGGAGGACTGATATAAACTTTTTCTCTGTAATAGAATCAAGATTTGCAGTGATTTCGTCAAGTAATAGTATAGGCGGATCTGTCACAATTGCTCTTGCAATTGCAAGGAGCTGCTTTTGACCTTGTGAAAAAAGTGAATCACTAGTGACCTCCGTATCGATACCATTTTCGAGAGCCACTACATAATCTGTTAGTCCCACAAATTCTAGTGCATTTTCAATTTGATTCTTTTTAATGTTCTCATCTTGCAGACTAATTTGATCAGCCACTGTTCCGTTAATCATATGAAAGCTTTGGTTAACATATCCGAACATTTTACGTTTTTCAGAGTTTGATATGTTATAAACATCAATGCCATTTATGGTGATACTTCCATTTGAGGGCTTTAAAAACCCCATAGCAAGTTTGAACAATGTTGATTTTCCTACACCCGTTCTTCCTACAAATGTAACCTTTTCACGAGGATTTAAATGAAGACTAATGTTTTTTAAAATATCAGCACCTTTTTCATATTGAAAAGACACATCATTAAAGGATAGTCTTATATCAGCGCGACTTGGAATAATATCCTCTGCTTTAAGATTGCTAAGCGAGCATTGGTCTTCAGGCAAGTTATAAAAGTCATTTACTCTATGGATGCCAGACACTGCCTGCTGAATGTTTTGAAGCTCCATGCCAAGATTTTCTATAGGAGTAAATAGATTAGAGATTAACTCAATAGAGGCAGCGACCATACCTAGTGATATACCCAAATAGTTTAGTTGTCTTGAGGACAGTAGTACAATTAAGCCAATTACTAAAGCACGAGTAAGCTGGATTATTGGAGAAAATACAGAATCATAAAAATTTACTTTTTCTATGGTTTTATAGTTATCTAACAAATAATTTGAATAGTTCTTTTCCATATAGCTTTCTTTACTGTAGGATTTAATCATTTGTATATTTTTTAAACTTTCTGAAATATGATTATTTACCTTGCCAACTAAAATTCGATTTTCTATTTGAGCATTTAGCATTTTCTTTTGAAAAACTCTAGTAATAACATAAATAATAGGCAATAAAAATAAAGTGAAAGTTCCAAGCTTTGTACTGAATGTCCAGATAGAAGCAACGATTCCTACAACTTTGAGGCAATCAATCATCATTCCGATAATTCCACTTGTAAACATGGAACTTATTGAATCTACATCATTGGTAAATCTTGAAACAATTGTACCGGTACCATTTGAGGAAAAGAACATGGCATTTATTTTTTTTAACTTTTCCATCATTTCAAGTCGAATTTCTTTGGTTATTTTTTGACCTAGAACGGTAAGTACAGTATTTTTCATAAAATCAAAGATACCAATAAAGAGTAGTACGCCCATATAAATAATTGCTAAGTTAAGTAGTTTATCACTGGCTTTAGGTACAAGGATATGATCTACAATATATTTTAAAATTTGAGGAGGGATTAAACTTGCTATAACAACACCACAAATAGCAAAAATCAATAACACATCAATTTTTATGTTTTTCTTCATAACTTTAATAATAGAATTTTTTACTAGACTACTTCTCATAGGTGTCACCTCCAGTAGATTGTAGATTAAAGATTGATTTATAAACCTCAGAGCTTTTAATCAGTTCACTATGAGAACCATAATCTACTGTTTTATCTTTGTGGAGATAGATAATTTGGTTAATTTCACTAAAAATAGTTAAGCGGTGTGAAATTAGTATAATTAGACTGTTTTGATAATTATTTTTAATGTTTTTAATTATTTCTTGTTCCGTTTTCATATCGACTGCTGAAAATGGATCATCTAGAACTATAATTTTGCTTTTGTTTATTAGGGTTCTTGCAAGTGATATCCTTGATTGTTGACCGCCACTTAGCCTAGTTCCACTGTTACCAACTAATGTGCTTTCTCCAAGAGGCATCGATGATAAATCAGTATCGAAGCAAACATCCTTTAAAACAGAAGAAATGTCTTTACCATTTCCAAGGGTTATATTGTTATAAATGCTGTCAGTTAGTAATTGAGGATTATGACCGAGATAAGAGATCATATGGCTTCGCTCATATTCAGAGTATGTATTAAGCTCTTTGTCATCGATCTTAATACTGCCGATATAAGGATACAATCCAAGGAGCGATAAACCAAGTGTAGATTTACCAGATGCAATAGACCCAGTGACACCTATGATTTCTCCTTGATTTCCTTCAAAACTAATATTTTTTAATATATTCTCTTTACCCTCTGGATAACAAAAACTAAAATTGTTTACTGAAATTTTTGTATTATCCATATGGATGTTGGTTGTGGTATTTTTGCTTTGGTATAACGAAAGATATGGCTTAATACGTTTCCATGATATTTGTGATTTTTGCACAGAATTAAATAAATTAGCTGCTTTACTTGCCTTAGTTGCTATAGCGGCGAACATAATAAGATAAGTGGAAAAGTTACCTACAGTCCATCCACCATTAATTACATTCGTAGCTCCAAGGTAAATTACCGTTATTATTCCGAGCATTGCAATAACATTATAAATTGGCTGCATGGAATTTTCTAAGATGTTAGATTTAATAGCCTTATTTTGCAAGTCTTCTAATTCAATATTATATTTGACTAGATTTTGATCTTCCATGCCGTTTGCACGATATAACATTGCATTCTCAATGGTATCATAAGTAATACTAGCAACATAGCTGCTTTTGCTGCGATAGGCGATGGTATATTTGTAAATAATTTTTTTTAGTTTTTCAGCAAGCATCATTGCAACGGGAATAAAAAGGCAAGATAGAATAGTTATTTTTAAATCATAGACAAGCATTGATATGAAATAGGAGGCCATTAGTACACCAGTATCAAATATCTCTGTGGTGAATTTGCGCATACCTTCAACGCACAGGTCAACATCAGAAATGGCTCTAGTCATTAAATCCCCCATGTTTTCCTCATCCAACTTTTCAATGCTTTTATGCATTATGTTATTGTATATCATAAGCCTCATGGTAGCACTTGTACTATTGGCAAATCGTCTTATGTAAAAACGCTTAAAGTAGCGCATCAATTGAATTATGGATATAAGTGCTATAAAGGTAATCGCAAGTATTACTACAGATCGCAGGTCGTAACCGCTAATAATGGAGTCAATTAACTTTCCCTGATAAATTGGTCCAAGAATCGTTGCACTATTAAAGGTTAAGCCAAATATTACAATACATGTTACAACAAATTTTTCTTTTTTCCAATAATTAATGATTTTATCTGGTTGTTTCATAGGTTTAATCGTAAGCTTTGCCATAATAAGTATCATCTCCTTTATGTTATTTATATGTATAAAGGAATTAAAATGTTCATTTTAATTCCTCGCTATTTTATTTTAATATATCCCAATTCTTAAGCTAAATATAATGCTTTTTTAATCCCATTTTAATCTTAAATATCTATAATATGAAACATAGAGAAATTTACACAAATTCATAATAATCAAAGGAGAAAAATATGGATATTTTAATGAGCTTTATAAATGGATTAATGCATATTGATAAGTATTTAGCTTTAATAATACAGCAGTATGGGGTAGTAACATACGTTATTATTTTCTTAATTATATTTATTGAAACAGGTTTGGTTATTACACCATTTTTGCCAGGTGACTCAATGTTATTTGCAGCAGGAGCACTTGCAGGGATCGGATCAATGAATATATTTACTCTTCTAATTGTAGCATATATAGCAGCAGTACTTGGGGATACTGCTAATTATTATATTGGCAAAAATATTGGTAAAAAGATATTCTCAAAAGAAAAGGTTAGGTTTATAAACAAGGATTATATAATAAAAGCACAGACATTTTATGAAGAGCATGGCTCAATGACAATAGTGATTGCTAGATTTATTCCTATAATTAGAACCTTCGCGCCTTTTGTTGCAGGTATTGGTGAAATGAATTATTCGAAATTTATACCCTACAACATGATTGGTGGGGGACTATGGGTTAGCTTATTCTTAGGTGGGGGTTACTTCTTTGGAAGTTTATCTTTTATAAAAAATCATTTTTCATACATGTTAATAGCTATAATTATTGTTTCAATACTGCCAGGAGTTATAGTATTTATAAAAGAAAAGAGAAAAACAAATGGGGACAATGAAGAGGGGGACGCGAGTACTGATATTTAATAGTGCTAATATTAAGATAACTATAGGCGTATATTTTTGACGGGGTTTGGTAGACTATAGGGTGAGGTGGTTTATTATGGTTATTTTAGTTTTGTTAACAGTCATTTCCCCTTATACGACCATAATACCAGTAATATATATGACTTATATGGTTTTGTTTAGAAAGGTAAGCATATACAAAAACTACTGGAATATAGGACTTTGTTTGCTCTTTATTTGGGCTCTAATAGTAGGAGTAATAAATTATAGTTTTACATCAATTGCTACATCGTTTGCTCTCTTTATGTATTTATGTGTAAGTGTTTTTATACAAAACTATTGTGAAAACGAAAATAATATAGAAAAGTTTTATATGTATTTAGTGTATTTTTCACTATTTTCAGCTGTTTTTGGAATTATTGAAAAAGCTATATATGTTTATTTTAAATTTAATATTTGGTCCAAATTTCTTCGAATTACATCTCAGCCAGTAGTTAATAATAGAATATATAGTACATTTGGAAATCCAAATGTAGCCGGAAATTGGTTTGCTATAATGATTATTGTAGGACTTTATTTTTGCACCTCTACAGTTAGAACTAAAAAAATATTTTATCAAACATCAACTCTTTTGTTTGTTATTGCATTGTATTTAACAGGATCACGTGGTGCGTTTATTGGGCTATTATTTGGACTATTTATTTTTTATCTTCTTAAGGGTAATAAAAAGGATATGTGGTTGTTTATAACAATATTCATACTTACGGTTGTAGTTACTTTTATGCCACCTGCGATTTTGAAAAATGTAACTGGACATGATTTTGATGAATCATTTATTAGTCGTCTTGGAATATGGAAGGGATGTTTAAAAATGATACAGATTAAGCCTTTTACAGGTTGGGGGCTTATGGGGATTACAGAGCATGGTGCTGACTTTATGAAAGGTTATTATTACTCAACGTTATACCATGGTCATAATATCTGGATTACTATTACTTCAACTCTTGGGGTGGTTGGGCTTTGTGTATATACTTATATGAAAATTAATTTATTTCAAAGTTTAAAAATACTTCATTCTCGAGATTGTAGATTGGTTCCAATGCTAGCTGGTATTCAAGCCGTAATAATCGGGCATGGATTAGTTGATTTTACAATGATTGCACCGCAAACTGGGCTATTATTTATAGCTAGCTGCGCTATAATAAGTTCTCTTGTAATAGAAAATAATAATTAAAATTAGTTGGTCAATTTAAAAACATCTAGAATACAGACGTGTCTGTTATCTAGGTGCTTTTTTATTGTTATGCAATGTAGAAAAGACTTTTATCACGATAGCTAGTCACAATTTAAAAAACATCATCAACATTTTAATGAAATATTTAACATATACTTAATAAAAAAGAATTACAAAATAATTAGGAGATAGATATGCATGAAGTTTCGATAATTCAAAATGTCATCAAAATAGTCTCAGAAAAAGCAAATGAAAACAATTTAACTAAGGTTAACAAAGTATCTTTAAAAATTGGTGAGTTATCTGGCGTAATGGCAGAATGTTTACACTTTGCATTTGAAATCTGCATAATTGATACAATACTTGAAGGTTCAACTTTAAAAATAGAAAAAGTCGGTGCAAGAGCAGAATGCTCTGATTGTAAATGCAAATTCCCGATAGATCATTTTAATAAACTTTGTCCAATATGTAATAAGTTTTGCTTAAGCATTATTAGTGGATATGAGCTTTATGTAAATACAATCGAAGGAGATTAAAATATGAGTGAAATAAAAATAGTTATGAACATACTTCAAAGAAACGATGAGATAACACTTATAAATAAAAAATTACTAGACGAAAAAGGTATTTATGTAATAAATTTAATGAGCTCACCAGGATCAGGTAAAACTTCGCTACTTGAACGATTAATAGCTAAGCTTAAAAATGATATAAATATTGCTGTAATTGAAGGAGACATTTATACCACGAAAGATGCGATGCGAATAGAGGCTCAAGGCGTTCCAGTGGTTCAAATCAACACAGGGGGAGCGTGTCACCTTGACGCAGAGATGATAAAAAATGCATTAAAAACATTAACTCTTGATAAGATTGATTTGCTAGTAATCGAAAATGTAGGTAATCTAGTTTGTCCCGCAGAATTTGAAATTGGTGAAGATATAAAAATTTGCATTTTAAGTACCACGGAAGGCAATGATAAACCACTTAAATACCCACTAATGTTTGAAAAAAGTGGGGTTATTATTTTAAACAAACTAGATTTAATAGAATTTACTGACTTTGACAAAGAAGAGTTCTATAGAGATATAAAATCTCTAAATGCTAATGTGGATACATTTGAGACATCATGTGTTAAAAATCAGGGGATAGATGAAATATGTTTTTGGTTAATTAGAAAAATAGAAAATAAAAAGATGAATTTTAAATAAATGGATAATATTTTTAGATTTAGGAGGGGATATTTTGCATGAAAGAAAACTTATAAAAAATGCTATTGATAAAATTCAAAGAGGAGAGGCTAAAAAAATTAATTTTATATGGATAGAGGCGAATGGTTGCATGGGAAATATAATTTCTTTTCTTAATGCAGATCAGCCAGATGTTCTTTATTTCCAGAAAGAAATGGTTGAACTAAAATTTAGCCCTAGCCTTATGCAAGAAGAAGGCGAAGTTGCATATGAAAAATTCTTGGAAATTTTAAATACTGACTTTATATTAGGAGTTGAAGGCGCCATAACCGATATGGATGATGGTTTTTATAATATATTTGCAACATATAAAGGTAGGCGAATATCTACAGCAGAAGCTATTAAGTTAGCATCCCCAAATGCAAAAGCAATAATAGCCATTGGAACTTGTGCTTCATTTGGAGGAATATCTGCAGCTAGTCCTAATCCAACTGGATGTTTAAGTTTAGGGAAGTTCCTTGGACGTGATGTAATAAATATTCCGGGTTGCCCTTCAAATCCACTGTGGGTAATGGGAACTATAGCTAGCATTATTCTTCATAAAAAGGTTGAAATAGATGAAAAAGGACGTCCAACAATGTTTTTTAAAGAAAGCAACCATACTAATTGTCCAAGACGCTCGTATTTTGATAATAAAGTATTTGCAGACAAGTTAGGAGAAAAAGAGTGCATGATAAAGGTTGGATGCAAGGGTCCTATTACAAAGGCATATTGTCCACTTGGATTATGGAATTCGAGAATTAATTGGCCGGTAGAGGCTAACACTCCTTGCATAGGATGCGCTAGTGAATTTTTTCCGGACGGTACAAAGCCTTTTGTTAAATACTAAGTAGGATTACGAACTATTAGATAGGTAATAATTGATATTAAAATTTATTCAATGGGGAGGTGAGTGTTTTGACTACAAAAATAACTATAGACCCTATAACTAGAATAATGGGACCTTTAAGTATTGAAGTAGAAATTAAAAAAAATAAAATAGTAGATGCTAAAAGTAGTGGAATACAGTTTAGAGGGTTTGAAAAGATGCTAATAGGACGGCCACCATTAGATGCTGTATATTTTACGCAAAGAATATGTGGTATATGTTCGACGTCACATGGACTCGTAGCAAGTTTAGCACTAGAAGATGCACTTAAAGTAATACCAAATGAAAACGGAGTAAAAATTAGAAATTTTGCAAATGGAGCTGATTTCCTTCAAAACATCATAAGGCAAATTTGTATTTTTGTATTCCCAGATTATGTAGATATAGCAGCTACTCCAGGAAATTCAGATTATGATTTTAGACTTTCTAAAAATCATACGCAAACAATTAATAAAGACTATATAAAGGCAATAGAATGTAGTCGGCTTGCTCACGAAATCATAGCGCTTATAGGTGGCAAAGCACCACATAATCATGGTGTATTTGTTGGTGGAACAACAGCAAACATGGATGCATCTAAAATTATAAGGATGAAATCTATTCTTAGTTCCATCAGCGGATTTATGTGCGAAAATATGGTGTACGACATAAATATTATAGCTAATTATTATCCAGAGTATTTTAAAATTGGCGGTGGGACAAAAAATCTTTTAACTTATGGTTTATTTCATGATTTAAATAATAAAAATATGCAATATGTTTTGCCTTCAAGTTATATTGACGGTGAGGTAGCTACTTTAGATCCAAAGGCAATAACGGAGAGTTCAACATTTTCTTGGTATAAAGACTCTAAAACTAGTGAAGTGCCAGCAAATTATCCATCTGAAACAGATATTAAAAAGCCAGGAGCTTATACATTTATCAAAGCACCTAGGTATAAAGGAGGTGTTGTGCAGGTTGGGCCGCTTGCTCGCATGATTTTATCAGGTTCTTATAAAAATAGTATATCCACCATGGATAGGCTAATGGCGAGGGTACTAGAGGGAAAAAAACTTTGTGAAAAAATGTTTTTAATACTTGATTCCATAGAGCCTATACCAGCAGTTCAGGAAAAATTTATTATTCCAGATAGCGCACAGGGGGTAGGTCTTTGTGATGCTGTACGTGGAGCTCTTGGGCACTGGACTACTATAGAAAAAGGCGTTATAAAGAATTGTGATATAGTTACACCGACCGCTTGGAATTTATCACCGATAGACGAAAAGGGCAGGCATGGACCACTTGAGAGTGCTCTCATTGGTACTGAAATTCAAAATCTTAAAAATCCTGTGGAGATAGGTCGCATAGTAAGGTCTTTTGATCCTTGTATATCCTGTGCTACCCATGTTAACACTGAGTACGGCGAGCCTTATTATATAAATATTACTTAAAACATTACCTATATTTACATGAAATAGAAGGAGAAGAGTGAATGAATATTAGTATTAATATGTTAAATACTAATGAGGAAATCCATATGGAGAATAAAAGTCTTTTCGATGAAGAGGGCATATTTGTTATAAATTTAATGAGCGCTCCAGGGTCTGGCAAAACATCTATACTTGAAAGGTTGATACCGAAACTTAGAAAAAAATTAAATATGGGAATAATTGAGGGGGATATATATACAACTAAGGATTCAAAAAGAATTCAAGCCATGGGAGTCCCCGTGGTACAAATAGATACAGCGGGACCTTGTTATTTAGATGGAGGAATGGTAAGAGAGGCTTCATTAAATTTTGATTTAAGAGAGATAGATCTTATTGTTATAGAAAATGTGGGGTGTTTGACAATTCCAGCACAATTTGATATTGGTGAGGATATAAAGATTTGTGTTCTTAGCGTTGACCAAGGTAATGGTAAACCTTTAAAATACCCACTGATGTTTAAAAAAAGTACAGCTGTTATTTTAAATAAGATTGATTTAATTAATTTCACGGATTTTAATGAAGAAGAGTTTTATAAAGATATTAAAATAATAAATGACAAGGCAAATATTTTTAAAACATCATGTTTATCAAATGAAGGGATAGATGAACTATGTTTATGGATTCTGGAATGTGTAAAGAAAAAAAAGAAATTAATAAATAAAGTCTGTTTATGACAGGTTTTATTTATATAAAGAGGGTGTTTTAATATTGGTAAAAAAGTTATTGCTATAGGTAATAGGTTAATGATGGATGATGCAGTAGCAATTTTGATTTTAGAAAAAATTGAAAATTTCCTACAGGCTAAAGGTATAGAAACTATTATAGGAGAAACAGATGTAGATTTCTGCTATTCGGAATTAAATGAGGTAGACATATTTTATATTATTGATTCAACGTATTATGGGAATACTCCAGGCACGTTAACTTTTAAAAGATTGGATGATATGAAAATGAATAGAGGGAAGAATAAATCTATTCACTCCTTAGGGTTAATAGATTTAATTAATGTATACAAAATGAATATTAAGGGTTATTTTATAGGAATAGAAATCGCAGACATAAATATAAATATTGGGTTAAGCCATATTTTACAGGGGAAAATAAATTTTATATCTAAGAAGATATTGAGTTTTATTTTATATGTCTAGTTACTTATCATACTTTTTTAATTTGGACTTTACTTATCATAAGGTAAGAAAGACTAAATATTATAATAATAGTAAGTGGAAAGTTATGAGGTGAATTTAAAGTTGCTAAGGCGTACAGTGCTATGAGCATACCAGCAAGTGTAATAGGAATACCAGTGTAAACATTATTAAATTCAGAGTTATTATATCTTGCTAGTCTATAAGCACCAGCTACAGGGAAAATTAAAAAACAAATATAACCCAAATAACCTAAAGACATAAAATTATATAAATTAAACATTAGCAATGAAGGTGCAACGCCAAAAGATACTAGGTCAGCTAATGAATCTAATTCTTTTCCTAAACTGCTAGATACTTGTAAAAATCGTGCTAATTGGCCATCATATCTATCCATAAGAGCAGCTAATAATATAAAAACTACAGATATTTTGTAATTAGCCTGAAAAGTCATTAATAAGGACAATAAGCCGAAAACTAAATTTCCAAAAGTAAGAATATTTGGTATTGAAGACTTTTTCACTAAACATCACTCCTAAAATAATAAAATTTCATTATGAATTTAAATATAATATTAATATATATTTTATAAAAGCATCTCTATAAGTATACATCATTTTAGATGAATATTTAAGGGTCTAAAACATATTTTTATTTCCAAGTCTTCAAAGAAAAACAAATAAAATAAACAAATACTAATATTAATTTTTATTTATGGTTAAAATAAAAAAATAATGAATTAACTTTAAAGAAAAATTATATCAGTAATAATGAGGAGGATATATATTATGAAGGTTTCGGAAATAATGACTAGAGATGTTATAAGCTTATCGGTAGATGATACAGTGGAGCGAGCAGCTGAGCTTATGAAGGAGTACAATATAGGATCAATTCCTGTAAACACAGAGGACAGAGGCGTAGTAGGCATTGTAACGGATAGAGATATAATACTTAGATGTGCAGCAGAGGGGAAAGATATAAAAACACAAAAAGTTCGAGGAATTATGACTTCGAACCCAGTAATTGGTGATTGCGATATTGATGTTAATGAAGCTGCTAGAATTATGAGCGAAAGGCAAATAAGAAGAATTCCAATAACTTCAAGCAATAAGTTAGTTGGTATGCTTTCTCTTGGAGATTTAGCACTAGAACCAAATCTAAGAGAGGAAACAACGCAAGCACTTGGCGAGATTTCCATCCCATCTTGTCACAATAGTTAAGTTATTATGTGAAAATCCACAAGAAAAGGCAATCTTGTGGATTTATTTTTAAAGAGGTATAATGTACAAAAATGAGCTGTTTATATTATATTATTAATATAATAATTTGAACGGGGAATAGGAGAGAATAATATGAATAAGGTGAAATTTATTTACAACCCATATTCTGGAGAAAACACTATAGCATCAGATTTAGATACAATAATAATGATTCATCAAAAATATGAGCATACAATAGTGCCTTATAGAATATGCAATGAATATCCTATATCAGATGCCTTTGAGGACATAGATAAAAGTTATAGATACATTTTAATAGCAGGTGGAGACGGAACGGTAGATAGTGTATTAAATGAGATGAAAAAAAGGAATATCGATTTACCTATAGCTATCCTTCCAGCAGGTACTGCAAATGATTTCGCAAACTATATAGGAATGCCTCACGATGTTTATGAAGCATGTAATCAAATATTAAAAAGTGAAGTGAAAAAAGTAGATATAGGAAAAATAAATGACAAATATTTTTTGAATGTAGCTAGTACAGGGTTATTTACTGATATATCTCAAAATATGGATACCAATTTGAAAAATACTATTGGAAAATTGGCGTATTATGTAAAAGGTATAGAGCAATTACCCAATTTTAGAAAATTAAAAATAAAAGTTACTTCTGATGAAGTTTTTTTTGATGGTGACATGTATTTAATGTTAGTGTTTAATGGACAAACTGCAGGAAATCTAAAATTTGCATATAACGCCAAGGTCGATGATGGTCTTTTAGATGTAATTATAATTAAAGCTGGAGTCATGAAAAATATTTTAAATATTTTTATAAGAATGCTTAGAAATGAGCATCTAGAAAATGTAGATGGAATTGTTTATTTTAAGACTAATAGATTAGAAATAGAATGTTTTGAGGATATTGTTACGGATATAGACGGTGAAAGAGGACCAGATTTCCCGCTTACTATAAAATGTGAAAAAGGTGGTTTATCCATATTAGGAGCTAACATAAAATAAATTAAGCATATTTTCAAAGATTAATTAATAAATATTAATAGTAACAATTTTAGGGAGAGTATATTAATGAGTATATATTTTTTACTCTTATTAATAATGGGTTTATTATTATATCAAGGTTTAATTTCTAGTTTGTTTTATGCGCCTAGAAAAATTAAGATAATAAGTGTTATAGCTTTAATTTTAATGATTGCTAGATACATAGCTCTAATAATCCTTTTTGTTGTAAAAAATCTAAATTATTTATATTTATTAAAATTTGGAGTGTATACAAATTTTTTATGTTTACCGATATGTGGTGTTATTTCAATTATGATTTTTGCTAAAAACAATAAAATCAAACTAGAGAAAATTTTATTTATATGTGCTATTTTATTTCTAGTTTATGGAGTTGTTGTATATAAATCGACTTCAAATATAAATATATCAAACATCTGTGGATACACTATAGAATTACAATTTAAAGATTATTTCTATGTTACTCTGCTTATAATAAATTCGATTTTTGTTATAAAGGGTATAGAACTCTTTAATACATCATTTTCAAATAAATTAGGTGATATAATGGTAATAATAGCTTCTTGTATTACATTATTATCAGTGATTTTAACCTCTACAAACCCTGGTTTCGAATGGCTTGTGATGGGGGATATTTCTTGGATTATTACTATTAATTATGGGCTAATTAAATTTAAAAGAAGAAGCAGTAAAAAAATAAAGAACTAAAAAAACATACACAACTATAAGTAATTCATAGTTGTGTATGCTTTTTTAATCTCTCCTTGTCCTAGGACTATGGTTTGGAGATGGTTTCGATGATTTTTTAGGAGACGTCTTCAAAATTGTCTTTGTAGATTGTTTTATGTCGACCTTTAAAGTAGTTTTCGCAGAGCTTTTTTGAGTAGGATTCACAGATGTATCTGCCTCTGATTTTGAAAAGGTTGATTTAGATCTTCTTTTACTTGGAAATTTAGAATTAGTATTAGATTTAATAGGTCTTGATGGTATTAAGGCCTTTTTATCAAATCCAATTAAATCCTCTCTATGAGCTTTTATTAGCGCTTCTTTTACAATGTTATAGTTGTCTGGATTTTTAAATTGCATCAGAGCCCTTTGCATATTTTTCTCTTTTTGCTCAGTGGGAACATAAACCTTCTCACCAGTGAAAGGATTAACCCCTGTATAAAATATTGTAGTGGATAAACTTCCAGGTGTTGGGTAAAAATCTTGAACCTGCTCTGGAGTGTATCCCATTTCTTTTATATATTCTGATAATTTGATTGATTCCGCGAGGTCACAACCAGGATGGCTTGACATAAAGTATGGAACTAAAAATTGGTTTTTATCTAGTTTTTTATTCGTTTCAGAATATTTTTTAACAAAACGGTCGAAAACTTCTTGTTTTGATTTACCCATTTGGTCTAGTACCTTGTCACTTATGTGTTCAGGTGCTACTTTTAATTGTCCACTAATATGATGTTCACATAGTTCGTCAAAAAACTTAGGGTTTTTATCATATATTAAATAGTCATATCTTATTCCAGAACGAATGAAAACTTTTTTAATGTTTGGAATAACTCTAACTTTTCTTAATAAATCTAGATACTCAGTATGGTCAATAATAAGATTTTTGCAGGGAGCCGGGAACATACATTGTTTATCACGGCATACACCTACTTTTTCTTGAATCTTGCAGGCTCTATGTCTAAAGTTTGCAGTGGGTCCACCAATATCATGAATATATCCTTTGAAATTCTTTAAAGTAGTTAAAGTGGTTGCTTCATCTATAATAGATTGCTGACTCCTGTTTTGAATAACTCTGCCCTGATGAAATGTTAGGGCGCAAAACGAGCAACTACCAAAACAACCTCTATGGCTAGTTATAGAAAATTCAACTTCAATTATTGCTGGAATTCCACCTTTAGCTTCATATATAGGATGGTAGGTTCTAGTGTATGGCAGACCATAAGTTATGTCCATTTCCTTTTGAGTTAGAGCAATTTGAGGGGCGTTTTGTACTACATATCGATCGTTATGTTTTTGAACTACTGTCTTCCCTCTTATATCATCTTGCTCTAAAGACTGCAATTTATAACTGAGACCATAAGCTTTTTTATCAGTGGAAACTTCTTCAAATGATGGTACTTCTACAAAATCCTTAAGCTGACTAATGTCTTTTGTTGCATACACTGTTCCAAGTAGACTAGTCATTTTTTCTATGTTCATACCATATCTAAAAAGATTAGCCATTTCAACTATTGTTCGTTCGCCCATACCATAAATTAGTAAATCTGCTTTGGCATCAATTAACAAACTTCTTCTTACCTTATCTGCCCAATAATCATAATGGGCAAAACGTCTAAGACTTGCTTCTATACCTCCAATTACAATTGGGACATTTTTAAATGCTTCCCTTGCTCTATTACAATAAACAATTACAGCTCTATCGGGTCTATGACCTGATTCTCCACCAGGTGAATAAAGGTCTATATGTCTTTTTTTCTTTGCTGCAGTATAGTGATTAACCATAGAATCTATATTGCCTGAATTTATTATAAATGCATATTTAGGTTTTCCAAGTTTTCTAAAATCATCTACGTTTTCCCAATTAGGTTGGGCTATAATACCAACGCTGAATCCTTCTCGTTCTAAGGTTCTACCAATTATAGCAGTTCCAAAGGATGGATGATCGATATATGCATCCCCTGTAATTATTATAAAATCTAATTGAGATATATTTCTTTCTTTTAAATCATCCATGCTAATGGGTAAAAATTGTTTGTTTACTATCATATAATCCTCCTAAGAGACTGGTTGAACTTAGGTTGACTAGTTGAACCTGATGTTCACAAGTTGAACTAAAGTTCTTCGTCTCATGTTAACCGTATTTAATAATATTAACATATCTAGTGATAAATATGAACTATAATACTCCATATTTATTATATCTTAATCGTAAAATGTAGAATTCTAATTGAATTTCTCTTTTTTGGTTGCAATCTGAAGTTTATATAATATAATTATATAGAATGAGTTTTTTGTATTGGATTAAAATATAGTATATACAATAGATTATTATAGAAGGAAAAAACATAGGTGGTGAAAGTAAATGGAAAATGGCCCTCGAATTAGAAGGTCAAAATTAATTCAAAATTTAATAATATGCAGAGAGTTTCTAATAATAGAAATTGATATAGATAAGTAACCATTATAAAATAGTGGATTAAGATATATTTTGATATTTCTCTGCATAGGAGGAGGGATATCTATGGAAAAAATTTCAGAGTTTTTTCTAAGCAAAATACTAAATCAAAATGTATATGATGAATTTGAGGATAATATTGGTAGGCTATATGACATTTATGTTACTACCGATCAGGGATATCCAAGGGTTATAGGGTATAAAATTAAAAAGCAGAGCGAAATTTTTAATTACGAATTTAAAAAAATTGAAATATGTAAAGAAGATAAAAAAATAACCATAAGAGTAAGAGGAGTTAGAGATATAATTCCAAGAAAATTTTCTTATCTTTTATCTAAACATTTATTGAACAAACAAATAGTTGATGTTAACGGTAAGAAAGTGGTTAAAGTTAATGATTTAACTATGAATAAAGTCGGTGGAGAAATAAGGGTTGTAGCCGTAGAATCGGGTATTATTGCAGCGGCTAGAAAATACAAACTAGATGGATTAATTAGAGCTTTTTATGAGATAGTTGGGAGAAAGCCACGAGAAAATAGTATTACATGGGAAAGTGTTCAGTCTCTCGAGATGGTAGATCATAGCTTAAAATTAACAGAGCCTTATGGTAAATTAACTAAACTTCATCCAGCAGACCTTGCAGATATTTTGGAGGGGCTAGATACATCCGCTCGAAACAAAATATTTGAAAGTCTGGAAAAAGATTTGGCGGCTCATACTCTAGAGGCGTTGCAACCGGAAATTCAAGCTGATATTTTAAGCAGTATAAATAATATACGCGCGCAAGAAATTTTAGATGAAATGCCTAATGATGAAATCGCTGATATTTTAGATGAAATGAAGGAAGATGACGCAGAAAAAATCCTTATGAATTTTAAGAAAGATGATGAAGCAGAAATTAGAAACCTTATGAATTATGAAGAGGAAGTTGTTGGTAGTATAATGAATAAGGATTTTATATCATTTAAATTTAATATTACAGCTAGTGAAACTATAGAGATTTTAAGGGAACTTCAACCTGAAGATGAAGTAATACATTATATTTATATTGTGGATGAAGATGAAAAACTGCAAGGAACAATTTCCCTGCGAAATTTAGTGTTATCGTCTCCAGTGCAAAAGTTAAAAGACATTATGGATGAGGAAGTAGTTAAAATTAAAGATTCCCAAGATATTGAGGAAGCTGTTGAACTGGCACTTAAATATGATTTGATATCGCTCCCAGTAGTTGACGAGGAAGAAAAATTATGTGGAATAGTAATTATGAATGATATAATTGAGGAATTATTATCTCCTAGATGGAAAAGAAAACTTAAAAAAATTATATAAGAATTATATAACTTATATAAGAATTATATAAGAATACACTGTGTTACTAAATTAGATTATAGTAGCATAGTGTATTTTTTTTGGAATTATGCACAAACTAATAATGTTGAGAAGCATTTATATTTTTATATAAGGAGGAATACATTTGAAGATTAGAAAACATTTACTCAAAAGATGCAGCGCTGTGGTTATGATAGTTTTAATTGCATACTTTGCAGGTGAAGTTTATTTTAATATTTCGAGTAGAAAAGTTATAGCACAGGTTTATAAACACGGGTCAAGAGGTGAACAAGTTAAGCAAATTCAAACTAAGTTAAAAAAATGGGGATATTATAAGTTTGGTGTTGATGGAATATATGGTTATAATACATATCTTTCTGTTAAAGCATTTCAAAAAAGTAATGGGTTAAAAGCAGATGGGATAGCGGGTAAAACAACACTTGCAGCCATTGGACTTCCAAGTAGCGCACCGACTTCTGGTGGGGCTGCTTCTGGCAAAAATCTAACAAATAGTAAGGATGTAGCTTTAGTAGCAAGGCTTATAAATGGCGAGGCAAGAGGAGAACCTTATGAAGGTCAGGTAGCTGTTGGAGCAACAATTTTAAACAGAACAAGAGATGCAAGATTCCCGTCTACAATAGCAGGAGTAATATATCAACCAGGGGCATTCACAGCTATAGTAGATGGACAAATTAATGCAGAAATGGCTGAGAGCTCTACAAGAGCGGCAAGGGACGCGTTAAATGGATGGGATCCATCTGGTGGAGCAGTATTCTATTTTAATCCTGCGACTAGTACTAATAAGTGGATTTGGTCAAGAACACTTATAAAAGTAATTGGAAAACATAGATTTTGTAGTTAATTAAATCAAACAAAAAGTAGAGTAGATAATTTATACTCTACTTTTTATTATATAGGAAACAGCTTGCGGAAAACAATCTGGATAACTTTTTTTATAGTTTAGAGTCAATGTTTCTACGCGCAAAAAAAAAATATTTATTACGTATAATGCATTGAAGCGAGCTTTAGAACTTCTTATTTTATTTTTAATTAAGATGCGTAAAGAAAACATATGGTTGAGCGACAGCGAGTTTATGTTTTTAGCAGATTAATTGAAAATAAAATTAGTAGTTCTTAGCGAAGCGACTGCATTAATCGTATTGCAATGCAATACGCGTAATATATATTTTTTTTGTTTTATTCTAACATATTGTATTTTATTATTAAATCAAGTGTAGCTAATATTGAATCCATATGAGTTCTTTCATATCCATGGGAAGCGAAAATTCCTGCACCAATCAAAGCTGTTTTTATATCCCATCCAGCTCTTAGAGCAGCGGAGGCATCAGAGCCATAGTGAGGATATACGTCTATTTTATAATCTATATTTTCATTTTTGCATACCTCTGTTAACTTTCTGCGAAGTCCTAAATCATAAGGTCCCGATGAATCTTTAGCACATATGCAAACACTATATTCAGATGAATTTTGCAAAGGACCAGGGCAACCCATATCTACAGATATAAATTCTTTAGTTTTCAAAGGGATTGCGGACGATGCACCATGTCCAACTTCCTCATAATTACTGATATATATATTGGTTGTATATGGAAGTTCAATTTTACTTTCCAGTGTATATTTGATGACATAAAGCAGAATTGCAACTGAAGCTTTATCATCTAAATGCCTAGATTTTATAAATCCTTTTTGCGTAAAAATTGTTCTAGCATCAAAGCAAATAAAATCACCAACACTAATACCTAATTCCTCAACTTCTAGTTTTGAAGAAATTTTTTCATCAAGAATTACTTCCATATTTTCAGGAACTCTTTTAAGCTCCCGAGCATCACTACCATTAATATGTACTGAAGGTTTTGTAGTTTGAATAGTTCCTGTGAAAGTTTCGCCGTTAATAGTTTCTATTTGGCAGTTTTCACCTTCTATTGAGTTCATCATAAACCCACCTATAGGATCTATTGCTAAAGAGCCACTAGTATTAATATTCTTAACCATCGCACCAAGTGTATCAACATGAGCTGAAAGTGTTCTTTGATAATCATTATTTTTACCTTTTAAAGTAACTATAACTGCACCTTTATTAGTAATGATATAGGGTGCGTTTAGAATTTGAAGTTCATCTATTATGTAGTCCATAATTTTTGAGGTATAACCCGATGGACTTGGTATTGATAAAATATTTTTTAAATAAGACTTAATTTTTTCTTCATTGTAGATCATATGATCACTCCTTAAAATGGAATTTATACTGTAAATTTTACCATAAAGTATACAAAATAAGAACTAATATATTTTGTTTAAGCATATAAGTAAGCAAAAGATAGTTTATAGATAGTATATAGGATTATCCGTTTTTTTGTAGTATACTTTTATACTACCATAAGTAGAAAAGGAGATTATTACATATGAAGAAAAAAGCGATAATAATATTAGGGGTTTTAATGTTAGCTTGTGTTGTTTCATTTGCAAATTACTCTTATATTAAAGTAAAACAATGGGATTCTTTGATTTTACCCAAAGTCAAAATAGAAAATGAAGATTTAACAGGTAAAACTAGGCAGCAAGCTCAAACTATAATGAAGGACAAGTACTCAAGTAAGGTAATTAAGAAAAAAATTACTATTGTAACTGATGAAAAAAAGTATACAGTGGATTATGCTATGTTAGATGCAAAATATAATATAGACGAAGCAGTAAATCAGGCAATGAGCTATGGTAGTGATATGAATATGTTTCAAAAATATAAAGCTATAAGAAAACCGGTTAACAAGAATATAAAGCTAACCTTTGAGTATAATGATAAGATTATTGATACAATACTTGCGGAAATGGCTAAAGACACAAATAAAGAATCTGTAAATGCAACTATAACAAAGGTTGAAAATGGTGAATTTATTGTTACAAATGATACTATTGGAAAACAGTTAGAGTCAGATAAGTTAAAAAAAGAAATTAAAAGCAAAATAAATGGAATTCTATCTGAGGATGTTATAAGTATTAAAGCACAAGTAAAAGATTTGAAGCCTAAAGTAACTGCAAAGGCATTAAAAACAATAAACACGAAAATATCGAATTATAATACAAATTTTTCAAGTTCAAAAGAAGGAAGAATTACAAATATAGATTTATCGACTAAAAGTATAAATGGAACATTACTTATGCCCGGTGATGTGTTTAGCTTTAATGGTGTTGTTGGAGAGCGAACAGTAGCAAGAGGATATCAAACCGCAGGAGTAATTATTGGAGATAAATTAGAACAAGGATTGGGTGGGGGAATATGTCAAACTTCATCTACATTATATAATGCTATACTTTCAACTGGAATTGTTTCTGTAGAAAGAATTCATCATACAATTTCTTCGGGTTATATTCCTAAAGGTCAAGATGCTACAGTTGATTATGGCAATCTTGATTATAAGTTCAAAAATACGTTTAAGTATCCAATATATATTGAAGGTTCCTCATTAAATGGAAATCTTAATTTTAATGTCTATTCTAATTCTGAATTAACTAAAAAAACATATAGAATTTTAAATGAAGTAAATGGAGTTACCCAGCCAACAACGCAAATAATTCAAGATCCTACTATGTATGAGGGTCAAAAAGAGATTGTTAAAACTGGATATGCAGGTTTCAAAGTTAAAATATCAAGACAAACTTATGAAAATGGTAAGTTAGTTAAGACAGAAGTTATAAGCAATGATACATTTCATGTTATAAATGGTATCACAAAAGTTGGTACAAAGAAATAGTGCAAAAAACATAACGGATTAACGTTATGTTTTTTTTGTAAAGAGTAGTTTGTTATAGTAAACTTAACTTAAGTTAATAATATAATTAATGGAAATTACAACATTTTACATATACTATATGTTTATAGTAAATGTAATAAAAAATAGTCGGGAGGATAAAAATATGGATTACAAATTAATATGTATAGATATGGATGGTACATTGCTTAATGATAAAAAAACTATTAGTGAGAGGAATATTAAAGCTATAAGGCTTGCTTATGATAGAGGTGTACGGATTTCAGTATGTACAGGTAGGATTTTTACTTCAGCAGAGGCTTTCTCAGATTTATTGGGTGTTAAGTCACCTGTAATAGCAGCAAATGGCGCTTATATTAGAGAGAAGGATAGAGATGAAGTAATTTACACATCATCAATAGGTATTGAAAGATGTAAGAAACTTTTATCTGTGTTTAGAAAATATGATATATATCCACATTATTATACCAATGAAAGGATTTTTACAGAAAATGTGGAATATTCTTCGCGTTTTTACGAGGCAACTAATAAAACATTACCAAAAGATAAGCAAATTAAGGTTGTGCTTGTTGAAGATTGGGATCTTATATTTAAGAAATATGAGGCTGAAATTTTTAAAGCCATCGGTATACATTCTAATTTAGAAAAAATTCGAGAGGCAAAAATATCAATAAGAGATATGAATGAATTTGAAGTGGTAAGTTCTCATTTTGATAATTTTGAAGTAACAGGTAAGGGAGTGTCAAAAGGAAATGCGGTTCAAGTTTTAGCCAATTATTATGGAATAGATAGTAAACAGGTTATTTGTATTGGAGATAGTGAAAATGATTTATCTATGATAAAATATGCTGGGCTTGGGATTGCTATGGGAAATGCAGATGAGAATGTAAAAGAGGCGGCAGGGTATATTACTGACAACAATAATTGTGATGGAGTAGCAAAGGCTATTGAGAAATTTGTACTAGAAATGTAGCGAAGTTTTTCTTGGATTATGCTATAACGAAAGTTTATATTGCTAGAAGTGCGTTCACTTCACCAAGTAATTCTAAAATTTATTTTATTAACAGTTGCTAAAAATGCAAACTCGCTGACGCTCAAACATGCATTTTCTTTACGCATCTGTTAATAAAATGAATTAAGAATTACTATGGCTCGCTCAACGCATTCTGCGCAATATAAACTTTTGTTAGCATAATCTAAGAAAAACATATAGTTATTAAAATTGTTACTCTTAATTGTTGTGACGCATATAGTATTACTAAAAGTTTATATTTGCAAAAAAAGAATTACTAAATGAAATTTAATAGTTTCTTCGTTTGTTGTTGCAAGTCACTCCGGAGAAATATCATACTTTATGTTATGTATTACACTGAGATACATTTAAATAAGAGAGGTAAAAAAAGCTTAAAAGCCTTAATCTAAAAGGTTTTAGCCGTAGGCTGCGGGTTTTATAAATCTTACATTGTTATACTTAGTTAAATGGGTTAGCATATGCCTTGGAGCTAAAGAATTGATAAATAGCTTTGTTTGCTTGACAAAACTCACATTATTTCTATAACGGAGAGAAGATCATTTACAATGTAAAATACAATGTATGAATCTACAATAAGCAGACGATAATTTTTTAATTTTAGATTAAAATCTTTTGGAGTAGGGCCTTTGTACGGAAATTGTGCTAGAGAACTAATAGCAACATCTATCTTATTAATTAATTTAATTGCTGCAGGTGGATTATCAATCGAAATATAATTTAAAATATTGTTAACATCATCAATAGCTGTAGGGTAGTATACTATTTTAAATAATTTAGGCATTGTATTTATTCCTTAAGGTTTTCATGAATTCATCATGTGAAACTGTAGGAGCACAATTAAGCTTTTCTGCTTCAGCAACAGCTAATTTTTCGTATAAGTCAAGTTTTGCTTGAAGTTGTTCAAAATAAGCTAAACTCATGACTACGAGGTCACCTTTACCGTTCTTTGTAATATAAATAGGTTCAGCTTCTTTATGACAAGTTTCAGAAATTTTATTAAAGTTATTTCTTAAATCAGAAATTGGAAGAATTTTTGGCATTATTAACACCTCACTATAATAATTATGATTAAATTATATCATAATTATGATAAATGGTACAATAGAAAAATTTCATGTGTGCCTTGCAGTTACGAGGTTTTTCTTAGATTATGCTATAACGAAAGTTTATATTGCTAGAAATGCGTTCACTTCGCCAAGTAATTCTAAAATTCATTTATAATTTATAATTTAAAATACAAATACATAATTAAAGATTGGAAAAGTTTATTATGTTTGAGTATAATGTAATAAACAGAGGGGAGCATTTTACTATGAGCGGAATGATTTTAAATTCAATTAGGAATGATTATAACTATGAAACAGACAAAAAAAGCGATTTTGAAAAGAGTAGGAAATATTTTGATATGAGTGAAAAAAATGACTATACCTTAGATGATCAGACATGGGACGATTTGGATATGAATAAGGTATATAACAAATTGGATAGAGCTTATAGCACTCCTGGAGAGGCTGCGCTATATTCAATGCTTAGAAATCCATTACTTAAAGATGAGAAGTTAAAAAAACGAGGAATATTGATTAAGTTACTTAAAGACGATAATAAATTAAGAGATAGTCTTCAGAGCATTTATTTTAAATTAAATCGAGATTATAAAAATTGTCTTTTAGATATGCTTGACCAAGATGTTATAGTAAATAAAGCTAAATATTATGTTTATACACTTCTTGGTAAAATAATCCCATTAATTATAATTTTTCTTGCGATATTTGTGAATAAAGGTTATATGATTGCCTTACTTGGAATAAGTTCCATTAATATGCTTATAAACTCAACAGAAGTAAAAGAGATTAAGTCTAATGGTATATTTTATTTGAGAAAAAATATTGTTGCCGCTAAAAAAATTGCAAACATAAATAATGATGGTATTATTTATTATAAGGAGAAAATAACATCTATGCTTAAAAGTGTAAAGGGCATAGAAAGAAGTACAAGATTGATAGGAGTTATAAATATGTGGGGAGGATTTTTTGAATTTATCTCTGTAATTTTTCTTCTTGAAGAAAGTGCTTATTATTCTATATCTGCCAAAATAAAAGAAGAAAAAAAAGTTTTGATGGATCTTTTCTACATAGTTGGGGAATTGGAAGCATTAATTTCAATTGCAGGTTATCAGCATAATTTAAAGCAGTCATATGTAGAACCAAAGTTTATAAAGAAAATTACTTTAAATATAAAGGAAGGTATACATCCTCTTATAGAAGATGCTGTTGCCAACTCAATTAACATACAAAATGGAGGTATAGTACTTACCGGCACAAATATGGCCGGAAAATCTACTTTTTTAAGAATGCTTGGGGTAAATATAATTTTGGCTCAAACCTTTTATTTCGTTTTGGCTAAAGATTATGAGGCACCGTTTTTTAATATAGTTACATCGATTAGTCCAAATGATGATTTAACAAAGGGAAAGAGTTTCTACATGGCAGAGGTAGAATCAATTCTTAGAATAATTAAAGCTCTAGAAAAGGATGTACCTGTATTTTGCCCAATAGATGAGATATTTAGAGGTACAAATCCAATAGAAAAAATTTCTATGTCTGCAGAGATATTAACATATATAAATAATGGAAAAAGTATTTCTATTGTAGCAACTCATGATAGAGAATTGGTTGATATTTTAAAAGAAAATTACGGATTTTATTATTTTAGTGAAAAAGTTGATACAAAAAAAGGGTTAAGTTTTGATTATAAGATAAAAAAAGGAATATCTCAAACTAGAAATGCAATTAGGCTTTTAGAATATATGAATTATCCAAAAGTAATAACACAAGGAGCATATAAAAGAGCGGAGAGAATAGAAAACTAAGGAGGATTAATTAATGAATTTAAATATAGTTTTATTTCAACCTGAAATACCACAGAACACTGGAAATATAGGAAGAACTTGCGTGCTTACTGATTGTAAACTTCATCTTGTTAAACCTTTAGGTTTTAGCTTAGAGGAAAAACAACTAAAAAGGGCAGGTCTCGATTACTGGCCATATTTAGAGTTAGAAATACATGAATCATACGAAGCACTTAGAGAAAAATATAAAGATTCAACATTTTATTTTTCTACAACTAAAAGTTCAAAATTCTACAGTGAAGTAGAGTATAAGGAAGGAGATTTTATAGTGTTTGGGAGAGAGTCTTCAGGACTTCCAGATAGCGTTCGCGGTAGTGACCCCGAGAGATGCATAAAAGTACCTATGATAAATAGTTCGACAAGGTCACTTAATCTTTCAAATACAGTAGCTGTTGTGACATATGAAGCACTTAGGCAAATAGGTTTTAAAGATATGAAATAGAAAAACAAAAAAAATCGAAATGTAAGAAATAAGGAGATGTAAAATATGGAGCATATTTACGATACTATAATTATTGGTGGTGGTCCTGCGGGATTATCAGCAGGACTTTATGCAGCAAGATCAAAAATGGATACTTTGATTATTGAGAGAGCAGCATTTGGTGGACAGGTGGCAACAACTAATGAAATAGATAATTACCCAGGATCCATTGAAAATTGTACAGGAGCAACATTAAGTGTAAGAATGAAGGAGCAAGCAGCGGAGTTTGGAGCTTTATTTGTTAGCGAAGAAGTTGTAGAAGTTGAACTTGAAGGTGACATTAAGGTTGTTAAGTGTATGAGGGAAACTTACAAAGCTAAAACCATTATAATTACAACGGGCGCATACCCTAGACTTGGTGGATTTAAAAACGAAGTTGAATTAAGAGGAAAAGGAATTTCATATTGTGCAACCTGTGATGCAGACTTTTATGAGGGGTTAGATATTGCAGTACTCGGAGGCGGAGACTCAGCTATATCTGAAGCAATATATTTAACTAAATTCGGTGAAACCGTCACTGTAATTCACAGAAGAGATGAGCTAAGAGCTGCTAAGTCACTTCAAGAAAAAGCTTTTAATAATCCTAAGATAAAGTTTATTTGGGATACGGTAGTTGAGGAAGCAAAGGGTGAAAATGGCTTAGAAGGGTTAGTACTTAAAAATATTAAAACCGGAAAAGTTAGTGATTTAAAAACAGATGGGTGTTTTGTATTTGTAGGATACCTTCCAGTTTCAGAATTATATAAAGGGAAAATAACTATGACAAGTCGTGGAGACATTATTACTGATGAGGAAATGAAAACTAACATACCAGGTGTATTCGTAGCAGGAGACATAAGAGAAAAATTGTTAAGACAAGTAATCACTGCAGCTGCTGATGGTGCAATAGCAGCAACTGCTGCTGAGCATTACATTGAAAATAAATTCAGCTAGAGTAGATTGAAACATGAGAGGAAGATGAAAGTGATTGGTACAAAGAATATACTAGATGGTAAAAAAGCTATTATCATAGGTGATAAAGATGGAGTGCCAGGCCCTGCTATAGAGGAATGCGTAAAATCTGCTGGTGCGGAGGTATTGTTTGCCTCTACAACATGTTTTGCTTGCAGCATTTTAGGTGGGATAGAATTTGATCAGCAACAAATAATTATGGATTATGTTGAAAAGTATGGTGCTAAGAATATAGTAATAGTTATTGGAGTAGCGCAGGCAGAAGCGTCAGAACTTTGCGCAGAAATAGTGACCACAGGAGACCAAACCTCTATGGCTCCTTTATCGGGGATTGCTTTAGGTCTTGTTGTATATCATGTATTAGAACCAGAAGTAAAAGGTGCTTTTGAAAATTCAGTTTATGAAGAGCAATGCGGTATTATGGAAATGGTTCTAGATATAGATGAAATAATCTTAAAAGTAAAACCGATTAGAGATAAGTTTTCTAAATATATCAATAACTAATATAATAGACGTTAGTATTTAATATATTAGTATAAGATAATTAAAAATATGAAATAATAAAAATGTATAATAAAGAGGTTTTTTTAAACACTTATAGAATATATACTTGAAATATAATTAACAAAACGAAACAAAATAAATTATTTAATTATTTAAGGGGGCAAAATCATTATGAATAAAAGAAAGTTAATTGCAGCACTTACATCAGTGGCATTAGTTGCAACACTATTCGTGGGATGTAAATCTACTAAGGAAGAAGTAAAACCGGAAACAGCAAAAACAGAAACAGCGGTGAAAAATGAAACTATTATAGGGTTAACTACTGATGAAGGTGGATTAAACGATAAGTCATTTAATCAATCGGCAAATGAAGGTGTTAATAAGGCTAAGGCTGAACTTGGATTTAAATATATGCCAATTGAATCTGCAAAGAAAGAAGATTATAATGCTAATCTAGAAACATTAGTTGAACAAGGTTCAAATTTAACATTTGCAATTGGATATCAAATGTTTGATGCAATAACAGAGGTTGCTAAAAACCATACTGATAAACATTTTGCAATTGTAGATTCAGTTGTTGATCTTCCAAACGTAACTTCAATTGTATTTAAAGAACAAGAAGGTTCTTTTTTAATGGGAGTAATTGCTGGAAAAATGACTAAAACTAATAAAATTGGATTTATTGGTGGAAAAGATGGAGAACTAATAAACAAATTTGAAGCTGGATTTGCAGCTGGTGTTAAATCAGTTAATCCAGAAGCTGCAAAAGGTTTAATAAGTTCAAATGGAAAAAGTGCTGGAACAACTGTAAAATATGCGGATAGTTTCGCAGATACAGCAAAAGGTTATGAATTAGCTAAATCCTTATACCAAGGTGGTTGTGACATAGTTTATCATTCAGCAGGAGGCGTTGGTATTGGGTTATTTAAAGCAGCTAAAGAACTAAAGGATAGCGGAAAGGCAGTTTGGGCTATAGGAGTTGATATGGATCAAGCTGTAACAGTTGAAAAATATGCTGATGTAATTCTCTCAAGTATGATCAAAAGAGTTGACACAGCAACTTATAATGAATCTAAAGCACAAGCTGAAAATAAATTTAAGGGTGGAGCAGTTGTTTCGCTTGGATTAAAAGAGGAAGGCGTAGGAATAGCTGGCACGTCTAGTAAAAATGTACCTAAAGCTGTATTAGATGAAGTTAAAACTTACCAAGATAAAGTTATAGCTGGAGAAATAGTTGTTCCAGCAACAAGAAAAGAAGCAATGGATTTTAAATTAAAATAGTTCATACAAATAAGTTCATAGAAATAATAAATTTTTATGAACTTATCATTTACTATTTTATCAATTTCAGTATACAATAGGAGCTAGATGTAGTACATCTAGCTCCTTTTAAGAATAATGATAATTTATAATTTTTAAAAAGAAAATCATCTACATCTATAAGTGGTAATTTTACCACGACAAGCATAACACTCAAGTTATGATTAAATCTTTTTAAGGGGGAAAGTAAATGGAAAAGGTAATTGAAATGAAAGGAATAACTAAAATTTTTCCAGGTACAGTTGCTAATGATAATGTAGATTTTGAATTGTTAAAAGGTGAGACACATGTTCTGCTTGGTGAAAACGGCGCTGGAAAAACAACTCTTATGAATATTCTTTATGGACTTTATAAACAAGAAAAAGGCGAGATTTATGTAAGCGGTAACCTAGTTAATATATCTTCTCCTAATGATGCTATAAAACTAGGCATAGGAATGGTTCATCAACATTTTATGCTAATACATAATTTCACTGTTACTCAAAATATAATATTAGGTATTGAACCCAGAAAAGGTTTTAAAATTGATATGAAGAAAGCAATAAATGACATTAAAGAGATTTCAGAAAAATATGGGTTTGCGATAGACCCTACTGCAGTTATAGAAGATATTTCAGTTGGACAACAACAAAGGGTAGAGATACTAAAGGCATTATATAGGGGAGCTGAAATTTTAATATTAGATGAGCCTACAGCAGTATTAACGCCTAAGGAAATTAAAGAACTTGGAATTATAATTAGAAATCTTGAAGATGAAGGAAAATCTGTAATACTTATTACTCATAAATTAAAAGAAGTTATGAGTATGAGTGATAGAGTTACTATAATAAGGCGAGGAAAGATAACTGGCTGCATAAAAACAAAAGAAACAAGTATAGACGAATTAGCAGAACTTATGGTAGGTAGAAAAGTTAATCTAACTGTTGAAAAGAAACCAGCTGAGATTCGAGGCGAAATATTAAAAATTGAAAATCTTTGTGCTAAGGATCAAAGGGGATTACCTGCAGTACAAAATTTAAACTTAACAGTATATGGTGGAGAAATTCTGGGTATAGCTGGTATTGATGGAAATGGGCAATCTCAATTTTTAGAGGTTCTAACTGGACTTCGTAAACCTAAAAGTGGAAACATTATAATAAATGGTAAAAATATATATGGCAAGTCCCCAAGAGACATTATGTCGGCAGGGGTTGGACATATTCCAGAAGATAGACAAAAAAGGGGTCTTATTTTAGATTATTCTCTAGTTGAAAATTCAGTTCTTGGAATTCATAGAAATAAACCATTTAGTAAAGGCATAGTTATGAATTATAAATCAATTAGAAAACACTGTAATGATCTTATTCGTGAGTTTGATGTTAGAACTCCAAACGAAGATGTAAGCGCTGAGGCATTATCAGGTGGAAATCAACAAAAGCTTATAGCGGCTAGAGAGATTTCAAAAGACCCAGAGTTACTAATAGCGGCGCAACCTACAAGAGGTCTTGATGTTGGCGCAATTGAATATATTCATAAAAGGTTAGTTGAGGAACGAGATAAGGGCAAGGCTGTTTTATTAGTATCATTAGAACTTGATGAAATATTATCGTTATCAGATAGAATAGCTGTAATGTATGATGGGAAAATAGTGGATATATTATCCAGAGAAGATGCTACCGAGCAAAAACTTGGAATACTTATGGCTGGTGGGACTCTTGGCCAGGCTAGGGAAGGAGGTAAAGTTAATGAATAAAGAAGTTGATAAAAATAATAAATTTATTGTTTCAGTCAAAAACATACTTAAAACACTTGCATTCCCTTTGCTTTCTATAATTATTTCTATATTTGTTGCAGTGTTTTTTGTAATGTGGGCAAAAGGATATTCTATATTACAGTATTTTTCTGCTTTAGGTGATTTGTTTGGACTTATATATAAAGGTGGGTTTGGTAACGAGCGTGTAACATTTGTTACTATCTCAGAAGTTACCCCATTAATATTTACAGGAGTTGCTAATGCTGTAGCATTTAAATGTGGACTGTTTAATATAGGCGTTGCTGGTCAATTTATACTTGGAATGTTAGCAGGAGCTGCCGTAGGGCTAATTCCAGGACTAAATCCTGTAATACATATAATATTAATGATTCTTGCTGGATTTATCGCTGGTGGCATATGGGGGGCTATACCTGGTTATTTAAAAGCTAAAGTAGGTACCCATGAAGTTATTAACACTATTATGATGAATTATATATCTATGGCTTTGGCAAATTTTCTTATATTAAGAACTGGTTTTGGAGTTGCAGGTAAATCAAGTACTCCAGAAATACAAAAGAGTGCAGAGCTTCATAGGTTTGTTGCTGGTAGTGGAGCTAATATTAGTATATTTCTTGCAATAGCGGTAGCTATATTTATATTCTGGTTATTATGGAAAACTACTATTGGATATGAAATAAGAGCAGTAGGCATAAATCCACACGCTGCAGAGTATGGTGGAATCAATGTATCGAAAAATATTGTACTTGCTATGGTGCTTTCTGGAGCTATAGCAGGAGTAGGAGGGGCAACGCATGTTGCAGGTGTACTTCATAATGTAAAAGACCTTATGGCACTACCATCCTATGGATTTGATGGTATTGCAGTTGCATTACTTGCTAAAAGCAATCCTATTGGATGTGTAGCATCGGCCTTATTATTTGGAACATTAAATAGTAGTGCTAGGACTCTTCAGCTCAATGGAATACCAAAAGAGATAGTTTATTTAATTCAGGCTATAATTATTATATTTGTAGCAACAGACTACATTGTTAAGTACTTCTCTGAAAAGAGAAATAAGGAGGCGATTGCAAATGAGTAGCATTATTTTAATTAATTTGCTTGGGCAAACTTTAAGAATAGCTACGCCTCTAATTTTTGCTGCACTAGGTGGTATATTTTCTGAAAAATCAGGTGTTGTAAATATTGGTCTTGAAGGTATGATGGCTATAGGAGCATTCTTTGCGGTCTATGGGAGTTATGCGACGGGAAGTCCTGTTGTAGGGATTCTCTATGGCATGCTAGCGGGAGGCGTCTTGGGGCTAATACATGCTGTTTTAAGTATACATTTGCGTGCGGATCAGGTAATTTCAGGGACAGCTATAAATCTTTTTGCGACGGCTCTATCTAGTTTCTTGATATTTAAGTTATTTGATGGTAAAGGTGGTCAAACTGACATAGTTGAAGGACTATCATATAACATACCAGACTTTATTAAAAACTTACCTTTGGTAGGTAAATTAATATCACAACTAAACTGGTTTGTTATATTAGCCATTGCTTTAGTAATAGTATCTCATTACGTATTATATAAAACACCTTTAGGACTTCGAATTAGGGCTGTAGGAGAACATCCAAAGGCTGCGGATACATTAGGAATAAATGTTTATAAAATAAGATACTTATGTGTTATTTTATCAGGAATGCTTGCTGGCCTTGGTGGAGCGGCATTGTCGCTTGGTATAACTCCGCTTTATAGAGAAGGTATGGTATCTGGACGTGGATTTATTGCGTTAGCTGCTGTTATATTCGGAAATTGGAAGCCTTTTGGAGCATTTGGTGCTAGTTTATTATTTGCATTTGGTAGTGCATTTGATATTTTTGCGCAAGGACTTAGTCTAAATCTACCTTCAGAAGTATATACCGTTATTCCTTATGTACTTACAATGGTTGCACTTGCAGGTTTTGTTGGGAAAACAACAGGACCACTTGCTAGTGGCAAGCCATACGATAAGGGATCTAGGTAACATATCAAGAATAATAATCTCAGCATAAATTAACTGTTATACGTTATAAAGTAATATTTATAATTTATAACAGTTTTTATGCTGTTTTTTATTGTACTTGAAATGCTCATTATATCTGTAGATTGTAGGCTGAAAAATTTTTCTTGTGTGGGGGGGTTTGAGATTATATTTCCTTATACGCAAACCATACCCATACATCTAAACGTAAATATGATAAAGTATGAAATTCTCCGGGAGTGGCACCAAATAAGAAGAGCAGAAACATTGAAATTCCATTTAAGATTTTATATTTGCAAAAGATTAGAATCTCTTAATGGAATTTCACGTTTCAAACTCTTATTTGTGTGCTACAGTGGGAGTTCATAGGTAGGTCGCATCTTTTTTTATTTTATCCTAATGCATAATATATCAGTGCTATGTTATAATATTTATAATGCGACTTATATGAGGTGATGGATAAAATGAATATTAATTTTGGATTAAATTTGGTCCAAGAACAAAAATTAATAATGACACAAGAAATGCAGATGTCTGTTAAACTTCTTCAAATGTCGGCATATGAGTTAGGACAATATGTGAATAAAGAAATGCAAGAAAATCCGGTGCTTGAGGAAAGAGATGTACAGCCGAGTAAAAGTAATACCAATGATGTAAATGAATATAAGGAAATAATTAAGTACCTTGATAAAGATAATTATAAAACAAAAAATTATGCTGTGAAATCAGAAAATGATGAGGTTTCTCCATTTTATTATATTGCAGAGGAAAAATCTCTTAAGGATTATCTTAAGGAACAAATAGGGGAACTCAACCAGCGATATGATATTATAAATATATGCAAATATTTGGCTGAAAATTTAGATAACAAAGGTTATTTATCTGCTAATTTATCGGATATATGTAAAGAACTTGGAATATCAAATGAAAAGGCGGAAACTGCACTTAAAGTTTTCCAATCATTAGATCCTGAAGGTATAGGTGCTAGGGATTTAAGAGAATGTTTAACAATTCAACTACGCAATTTAAGTATAGATGATGAAAATATTTATAATGTCATAAATAATTATCTAGAGCTTTTAGCAGAGAATAAGTATAATGATATAGCAAAAGAATTAAAAGTTAAAATTAGTGACGTTCAAACATATGCAGATATAATAAAGAATTTAGAACCTAAGCCATCAAGAGGATTTTATACAGGAGAGAGTGTTAAGTATATTGTTCCGGATGCTTATATTAATAAAATTGATGATCAATACTTTATTTCTATGAACGAAGATGTTCTTCCGAAACTTAACATAAATAGTTTATATAAAGAAATTATTATAAATGAAAAAGACGTAGAAGCTGTTGAATATGTGAAAGAGAAACTTAATAGTGCGATGTTTCTTCTTAAAAGTATTGAACAAAGGAAGAATACTGTTTATAGGGTTTTAGAAGAAATTTTATCGGTTCAAAAAGATTATTTTGAAAAAGGGGCGGAATATTTAAAGCCAATGACGCTTAAAATTATTGCTAATAATTTAGAAATGCATGAATCTACTATAAGTCGTGCGATTAGAGAAAAATATGTTAGTATAAATAATGGAAAAATCATTAAAATAAAAGACTTCTTTACAAATGGAATAACGTCTGCCGCAAGTGGCGAGGATATATCTACAATTAATATTAAGAAAACGATTAAGACAATAGTGGAGGAAGAAGACCCAAAGAAACCTCTATCAGACCAAATCATTTGTAACCGATTAAATATTGAGGGCATGAATATTTCAAGAAGAACTGTAGCAAAATATAGAGAAGAATTAGAAATTAAAAGCTCTAGTAAACGGAAAAGATTTTAAAATTATTCATATTAATCGATTCGTTTACAGAATGTTAACATTATTTTTAGGAATACTAATTTGTAAAAGGTTAGTATTTCATCTATAATGTATGTGGGAGCAAAAAATATAGGCCGGGACTTATAAAGTCCAGAAAGGTGTTCAAGTGGAGAAAGGTGTTCAAGTGGAGAAAATTTTAAAATTACAGCAAAAGGTAGTGCCTGAGTTAATAGAACTTCTTGAAAAACGGCATGATATATTAAGGATGATATGTTATAATCAACCTATTGGAAGAAGAATTTTAGCGGATCATATGTGCATAAGTGAGAGAATAATAAGAAATGAAATAAATTTTCTAAAATCTCAGAACTTGATTGAAGTTAATGCATTAGGTATGTTCATTACGATCGAGGGCGAAGAAGTTATAAATCAGCTAAAAGGATTTATTCATGAAATCAAAGGGTTGTCTAAAATTGAAAAATTTATTGAGAAACATTTGAAACTTGCTCAAGTTATAGTTGTTCCCGGAGATGTAGAAATTGATAAAAGTGTTCTTAAAGAACTTGGGAAAGCAGCAGCCGGTTATGCAATGGATGTTATTCGCGATAATAGTGTTATCGCATTAACAGGTGGATCAACAGTTAAGGAAGTTGTAGATAGTTTTCTACCAAATAAGAAATACAATAATATTTTGGTTCTTCCAGCTAGAGGCGGAATGGCGAGAAATGTAGAAATCCAAGCTAATACCTTGGTTGCAAGGTTATCAGATAAAATTGGTGGAAATTATGAATTACTGCACGTACCAGATAATTTGAGTAATGCAGCACTAGAAACTATATTAAATGAAACAAACATAAAAGATATAATTGAAAAGATTAGAAATGCGGATATACTTATTTATGGAATAGGTGTCGCAAGTGAAATGGCATTAAAAAGAGGGTTACCGCAAAAAGTAATAGCGGAGCTTAAAGAAGTAGGTGCCGTAGGGGAAGCGTTTGGTGAATACTATAATGAGGTAGGAAAAAAGATTTATACAGTACCTACTATTGTGGTTAAAAATGGGGATGCTAAAAACGATAAGATATTGATTGCAGTAGCGGCCGGAAAAAGTAAGGCTAAAGCCATCATCGCAACTGAAATCAACTGTTCTAGTACTGTTTTAGTAATTGATGAATCAGCCGCAGTAGAAATAGTAAATATTTTAGATAAAATAGAGTAAACTATATAATGATTTTATTAAAAGAGAATTATATATTTACATATAATCAGTTTAAAAAAATCTTAGGAGGTTTTGTCAATATGATAAAAGTAGGTATTAATGGATTTGGTAGAATAGGAAGAAACGTATTTAACGCACTAGTAAAAAATTACGGAGCAGAGTTAGAGGTAGTAGGAATCAATGATTTAACTAGTGCCGCAACATTAGCACACCTTTTAAAATATGATTCTCTTTACGGAAAATTCCCTGGAACTGTTGAAGCTAAAGAAAATTCAATAGTTGTTAATGGTAAGGAAATTAAAATATTTGCAGAAAGAGAACCAAAAAACATAGATTGGAGTTCACTTGGAGTAGAAATAGTTTTAGAATCAACAGGATTCTTTACAGATGCTACTAAAGCTAGCGATCATTTAGGAGTAAGTGTTAAAAAAGTTCTTATATCAGCACCTGCTAAAAATGAAGATATAACAATAGTTTTAGGAGTTAACGAAGAAAAATATGATTCATCTAAACATAACATAATTTCAAATGCATCATGTACTACAAACTGTTTAGCACCATTTGCTAAAGTTTTAGATGCTGAATTTGGAATAGTTAAAGGCTTAATGACTACAATTCATTCATATACAGGAGATCAAAGATTATTAGATGCTCCTCATAGTGATATGAGACGTGCAAGAGCTGCTACATTATCAATGATTCCAACTACAACTGGAGCTGCTAAAGCAGTTGCATTAGTTTTACCACAATTAAAAGGAAAATTAAATGGTTTCTCTTTAAGAGTTCCAACTCCTACTGTTTCATGTACAGATTTAGTATGTGAAGTTTCTAGAGATGTTACTGTAGAAGAAGTAAACGCAGCATTCAAAAAAGCTTCTGAAAATGAAATGAAGGGAATTCTTGGATTCTGTGAAGAACCATTAGTTTCAATAGATTTCAAAGGGGACGAAAGATCTTCTATAGTTGATGCAATGTCAACTATGGTTATCGAAGGAAACATGGTTAAAGTTGTTTCATGGTACGATAATGAAGCAGGTTATTCAAATAGATTAGCTGATTTAACTAAATTTGTTGCAGATAGACTATAAAATCTAATTTTAGGGAACTGTAAGTATAGTATAAGGTCTGGTTTTATAGTTATTCTATGGAATCAGACCTTTTCTATTATGAGATAAACGAGAGGAGAATGTGTATGCAATTCAATAAGAAAACAATCGAAGATATAGAGGTTAAAGGTAAAAATGTATTAGTAAGATGTGATTTCAATGTACCACTAAAAGATGGAGAAATTACAGATGTTAATAGATTAGTAGGTGCAATGCCTACAATAAAATATTTAGTAAAGAAAGGTGCAAAAGTTATTTTATGTTCGCATCTTGGAAAACCTGCTGGAGAAGCAAAACCTGAACTTTCACTAGCACCAGTTGCTAAGAAGTTAAGTGAAATGCTAGACAAAGAAGTTCTTTTTGCAGCAGATCCAAATGTAGTTAGTGAAACAGTAAAATCTACCGTAGCAAAAATGAAAGACGGAGACATAGTGCTTCTTGAAAATACAAGATATAGAAAAGAAGAAACTAAAAATAAAGAAAACTTTTCTAAAGAATTGGCTTCACTTGCAGATATATTTGTAAATGATGCTTTTGGAACAGCTCATAGAGCTCATTGCTCTACTGTTGGTGTAACTGAGTTTGTTAGTACTTCAGTATGTGGATATTTAATTCAAAAAGAATTGAAATTCTTAGGAGATACAATAGAAAGTCCTGTTAGACCATTTGTTGCAATTTTAGGTGGAGCTAAGGTTTCAGATAAAATAAATGTTATTGAAAATCTGCTTGAAAAAGTTGATACTTTAATAATTGGTGGAGGAATGGCTTATACATTCTTAAAAGCCGGAGGTTATTCTATAGGAAGTTCTTTAGTTGAAGAAGATAAAGTACAATATGCTAAAGTTATGATGCAAAAAGCTGAGTCTAAAGGAGTTAAATTTTTGTTGCCAGTAGATAACATTACTGCTGATAAATTTTCAGCTGAGGCAGAGCCAGTAGTTACAGAAGATCAAAACATAAAAGATGGATATATGGGACTAGATATTGGACCTAAGACTTGTGAAATATATAAAGGTGCAATAAGCACAGCTAAAACTATTGTTTGGAATGGTCCTATGGGAGTATTCGAATTCAAAAACTTTGCAAATGGAACAATTGCTGTGGCAGAAGCTATGTCACTAGTTGATGGAACTACTATAATAGGTGGTGGAGATAGTGCCGCTGCTGTTAATCAATTAGGATTTGGAGATAAGATGACCCACATATCTACAGGTGGTGGAGCATCACTTGAATTCCTAGAAGGTAAATTATTACCAGGAATTGAAGCTCTTACAAATAAATAATTAAATAAAAAATAAATACCTTGTTATAGATAAAATAAATAGTTTTATCTATAACAAAGATATATAGGGGGTTTTTTTGATGAGAAAAGGTATAATCGCAGGAAACTTTAAAATGAATAAAACTGTAGCTGAATCTGTTATTTTAATCGAAGAAATGAAACCATTAGTTAAAGATGCAAAATGTGATGTTGTAGTTTGTCCTACATTTTTAGCTTTAGATGCAGTAATAAAAGCAGCTAAGGGTTCAAACATAAAAGTAGGAGCACAAAACATGCATTTTGAAGACAATGGAGCGTTTACAGGTGAAGTTTCACCATCAATGCTAAAAGATATGGGCGTTGAATATGTTATAATTGGACATAGTGAAAGAAGACAATATTTCAATGAAACTGATGAAACTGTAAACAAAAAAATAAAAGCGGCTTATAGCCATGCTATTCAACCTATATTTTGTATAGGAGAAACTCTTAGTGATAGAGAAGGAAATATTACAGAAAAAGTTTTAGGAAATCAAGTTAAATTAGGAATTGATGGACTAACAAAAGAACAAGTTGAAAAATTGGTTATTGCATATGAACCAATTTGGGCTATAGGAACAGGTAAAACTGCAACTGCTGATCAAGCTAATGAGACAATTGCATTTATAAGAGCAACTGTTGGTGGAATATTTGGTGATGACGTTTCTCAGAAACTTAGAATTCAATATGGTGGTTCTGTTAAACCTTCAACTATAAAAGAACAAATGGGTAAATCAGATATAGATGGTGGACTAATTGGTGGAGCTAGCCTCAAGGCAGAAGACTTCGCTGGAATAGTAAACTATTAATATACTTAATTTAAAGTGATTTATTTTACTTAAGTAAATATTAATGCATATTTATATGCATTAATATTATAAATAATTGGTGGGGGGGTACAAAAATGTCAAAGAAACCAGTAATGCTAATGATTTTAGATGGATTTGGATTGTCTAGTAACGCTTCCGGAAATGCAGTATTTTCAGCAAATAAACCAAACTATGACAGATTAATAGAGAAGTATCCAAATATTAAGTTAACTGCAAGTGGCCTTGAGGTAGGATTACCAGAGGGTCAAATGGGAAATTCAGAAGTTGGGCATTTAAATATAGGTGCAGGCAGAATAATATACCAAGCACTTACAAAAATAACAAAAGAAATTAAAGAAGGAGACTTCTTTAAAAATCAGGCTTTTAATAAAGCCATTGATAAAGCTATTAAAGCTAATTCTTCAATTCATCTTTTAGGATTATTGTCTGATGGAGGAGTTCACTCTCATATTGATCATTTAAAAGCTTTAATAAAGCTTGCTAAAGATAAAGGTGCTAAAAAAGTTTATGTTCATGCTTTTTTAGATGGTAGAGATGTGCAACCAGGTTCTGCGCTCAAGTACATAGCAGAAATAGAAGAATACATGAGTGAAATAGGCCTTGGGAAAATCGCTTCTATAGCTGGTAGATATTATGCTATGGATAGAGATAAAAGATGGGAAAGAGTTGAGCTTGCGTATAATGCTATGGTTTTATCTAAAGGTGAGGAGAATACCTCAGCACTTGAGGCAGTGCGTTTAGCTATGCATGACAATAAGACAGATGAATTTGTTCTTCCAACTGTTATAATGGAAAATAATAAGCCAATAGCAGCTATAAGTAATAATGATACTGTAATATGTTTTAACTTTAGACCAGACAGAGCTCGTGAATTTACTAGAGCAATAAATGATAAAAAGTTTGATGGATTTAAAAGAGAAAGTTTAACACTTAATTATGTTTGTACTACTCAATATGATATATCTATTGAGAACGTTGATGTAGCATATACTCCTGAGAGTTACACTAACACTCTTGGCGAATATGTTAGCAAGATGGGTAAAAAACAATTAAGAATAGCTGAAACAGAAAAATACGCTCATGTTACATTCTTCTTTAACGGAGGAGTTGAGGCTCCGAATACTAATGAAGATAGAGCGTTAATTCCATCACCTAAAGTTGCAACTTATGATTTGCAACCAGAAATGAGTGCATATGAGGTTACAACAGAATTATTGAAAAGGCTTGAATCAGATGAATATGACATGATTATACTTAATTATGCTAATCCAGATATGGTAGGTCATACAGGGGTTTTTGATGCTGCTAAAAAAGCAATAGAAACAGTTGATGAATGTCTTGGAAAAATTGTAGATGTTGTTCTAGGAAAAGATGGTTGTGTATTTATAACTGCAGATCATGGAAACTCTGAGCAAATGATAGACTATTCTTCAGGAAAACCAATGACAGCACATACAACAAATTTAGTTCCATTCACATATGTTTCAAATCACAGTTCAGAGATGCGAGAAGCTGGAATATTAGCTGATATAGCTCCTACAATGCTTCAAGTTATGGGACTTGATATTCCAAGTGAAATGACAGGGAAATCTTTAATTAAGTAACACAATGCCTATGTTAATTTGATATTCTTCTAAATTATAAGAGTATCTTAGTTTAACTTAGGCAATAATATAATAGAAAAAAACTTTGGAGGTTAGATAATATGAAAAACTTTATTGAGATAATTGATATTTATGCAAGACAAATTTTAGATTCAAGAGCATTCCCAACTGTTGAGGTTGAAGTTACATTAGAAGATGGAACAATAGCACGAGCATCAGTGCCATCAGGTGCATCTACTGGTATATTTGAAGCTGTAGAGTTAAGAGATGGAGATAAAGATGTGTACGGCGGTAAGGGAGTATTAAACGCTGTTGATAATGTAAATAATATAATAGCTGAAGAAATTGTTGGAATGAATGTATATGATCAGATAGCAATTGACAAAGCAATGATAGCGCTTGATGGAACACCTAATAAAGCAAAACTAGGAGCTAATGCAATTCTTGGAGTATCTCTTGCATGCGCTAGAGCTGCTGCTGAGTCATTAGGACTTGGATTATATCAATATATTGGTGGAGTAAACGCTAAAGTTTTACCAGTACCAATGATGAACATTATAAATGGTGGAAGCCATGCTGACAATAATGTAGACTTACAAGAGTTTATGGTTATGCCAGTTGGAGCAACTTCTTTCAAACAAGCTTTACAAATGAGTGCAGAAGTATATCATTCATTAAAAGCATTATTAAAAGCTAAAGGATTAGCTACTGGTGTTGGTGACGAAGGTGGATTTGCTCCAGACTTATCATCAAATGAGGAAGCTATAAAAATTATAATTGAAGCTATAGAAAAAGCTGGATATGTTCCAGGAAAAGATATATTTATAGCTCTTGATCCAGCTGCTTCTGAATTCTTCGAAGATGGTAAATACAATTTAGCATCAGAAGGAAGAATATTAACTCCAGAGCAAATGGCTGATTACTATGTAGAACTAGTTAATAAATATCCAATTATCTCTATTGAAGATGGTATGGCTGAAGAAGATTGGGCTGGTTGGAAATACTTAACTGATAAAATTGGAGATAAAGTTCAATTAGTTGGAGACGACTTATTTGTAACTAATACTGATAGATTGAAAATGGGAATTGAGAAGAAAACTGCAAATTCAATTCTTATAAAATTAAATCAAATAGGAACACTTACTGAAACATTAAATGCTATAGAAATGGCTGAGCGTGCAGGATATACTGCAGTAGTTTCTCATAGATCAGGAGAGACTGAGGATACATCAATAGCTGATTTAGTTGTAGCTATGAATGCAGGACAAATCAAGACTGGTGCTCCAGCTAGAAGCGAAAGAGTTTCAAAATATAATCAGTTATTAAGAATAGAAGAAGAACTAGATGAAATGGCTGAATATAGAGGACTTAAAGCATTCTATAATATAAATAGATAAATTTTCAAATAAGAGTATAGTCACTTTGACTATACTCTTACATTTTACATTAAAGTATGTTAAAATAATCATGTATTTAATGAACAGGGGGTGTACATATGCATAGTTTTTTAATAGTTTTATTAGTTATAATTTCAATTGTTATAATTGTATCGGTTATGATGCAACCTAGTAAAACAGATGGATTAAGTGGCCTTATAGGAGGAACTTCTGATACTTTTTTTGCGAAAAATAAAACAAAAACAGCAGAATCAGTCTTAGCAAAAGTTACAGCATTTTCAGCGGTTTGTTTTGCTATAGTAATATTAATGTTGAATTTTATTAAATAATATGAATATTTTAATTCAAAGCAGTTTATTTAAATGATTTTTAATAGACTGCATTTTTTTATATATTTTGATTACTTTAGTAATTAAAAGTTATAAAGTAATAAAGTGTGTAAATTATAAATGGCAAAATTATTTAACGTAGTCTAATATCATTAGAGGTGAAGGATAATGAGTGAATACAGTTCTAAGTTAGAAAGTGAACATATGGATTTTCTTTTTGAGGGAATTTTAAGCCTGCAAACAAAGGAAGAATGTTATAGATTTTTTGAGGATATATCCACGATTAATGAAATTAAAGCATTTGAGCAAAGGCTTCAAGTCGCAAAGATGCTCGCAGATAAAAAGACTTATTTGGATATAGCGGCAGCTACAGGGGCAAGTACTGCTACTATAAGTAGAATTAATAGAGCATTAAATTATGGTAGTGATGGATATAAACTTATATTAGAACGGTTGGAATCAAAAAAGTAAGTATATTTACTTTTAGATGACGTGAAGCTAGACGGTTAGCATATATTTACTCAGTTTAATTAACAATAGTGACCTCTTAGGTGACTAAATGATGTTAAATGAGTGAACGTAAATTGACCGTCTATATTTTTTTAGTTGTTTAAATTGTTGAAGACTGTGATATAATTAGATGTATGTTTATTGTCATAAGGGTAGAGAATGTAAATTAAGGTAATAGATAAAAATGATGTTCTAAAGTAATACTAGAGGATCTAGTATTAATATAATATATAAGGAGTGGTTCCATGGATTTAAAGAATTTATTAAATAAAGAGCAATGTGAGGCTGCAATAACAGTTGAGGGGCCGCTACTAATACTAGCTGGTGCAGGGTCAGGTAAAACAAGGGTTCTGACTTATAGAATTGCACATATGATTGAGGATTTGAAAATATATCCTTCACAGATTTTATCTATAACTTTTACAAATAAGGCAGCTGGTGAAATGAAGGACAGGGTACGCTCACTAGTAGGTAATATAGCAGACAATATGTGGATTTCTACTTTTCACTCAAGTTGTGTTAGAATCTTAAGACGAGAAATAGATAAAATAGGATATAATAAAAATTTTACTATATATGATAGTTATGATCAGAAAAGTTTGATCAAGCAGTGTATGAAGGAACTTCAAATTAATGAAAAAGATTTAACAGATTCAGAAATTTTAGGTAAAATATCAAATGCTAAAAATGAACTTATTTCTCCAGATAAGTTTAAAAAAGAGAATGAAAGTGATTATAGAAAAAATAAAATTGCAGATGTGTATGTCCTTTATCAGAAAAGACTGAAAGGTAATAATGCTTTAGATTTTGATGATTTAATTTTTAAAGCTGTAGAACTCTTAAAAAATAATAAAGACGTTTTAGACTTTTATCATTCAAAATTCAAATATATCATGGTGGATGAATATCAAGATACAAATAAAGCCCAATATGAGCTTATAAAACTTTTAGTAGATAAGACGGAAAACATATGCGTAGTTGGTGATGATGATCAATGTATTTATGCTTGGAGAGGCGCAGATGTTACTAATATATTAGACTTTGAAAAAGATTATCCAAAGGCCAAAGTAGTTAAGCTCGAGCAGAATTATAGATCTTGTGGGAACATATTAAAAGCTGCAAATGAAGTAATAAGAAATAATTCTCAAAGAAAAGATAAAGCTCTAAGGACTGAAAAAGATTTTGGGGACAAAATTAATTTATATAGAGCATTTACAGATAGAGACGAGGCTAATTTTGTAGCAAGTCAGATTAAGACAATTATGATGGAGAAAAATAGAAGTTATAAGGATTTTGCAATTTTATATAGAATGAATTCTCAATCACGTATTTTTGAGGAAAGTTTTCGTAAAAACTTAATTCCATATAGAATAGTAGGAGGACTTAAGTTCTACGATAGAAAAGAAATAAAGGATATAATGGCTTATTTAAAGCTTATTAATAATCCACTTGATGATATAGCTTTAAAAAGAATTATAAATGTGCCTAAAAGAAACATAGGTGATGCAACTATTCAAAAAATTCAAGAATTTGCAACTGAGATAGATCAATGTTTGTATAGTGCTGTTTTAGATGTAGATTTTATACCAACTCTTACAACTAGAAATAAGTCCTCTATAAATAAGTTTGTGAGCCTTATGAACAGCTTTATGGCTAAAAATGAAGAGATACCTGTATCTGAGCTAATTAAGGCTATAATTGCGGATACGGGGTATTTAAAGCAATTAGAAAATTCTAAGGAACCTGAAGATGAGTCAAGAGTTGAAAATATAAAGGAATTAGTATCAGATGCTGTAGAATTTGAGAAAACTTCAGAAGACAAATCACTTTTAGCATTCTTAGAGGGAGTAAGTTTAGGATCAACCACTGAGAATCCTGATGAAATAGTAGAGACTGTGGGTATGATGACAGTACATAGTGCAAAGGGTCTAGAATTTCCAGTAGTATTTATGGTAGGAATGGAAAATGGGATATTCCCAGGTATGTCCTCTTTAAATAACTTTACGGAGATGGAAGAATCAAGACGTTTATGTTATGTTGCTATAACAAGAGCGGAAGAAAAGCTTTATATAACTTCCGCCGAGAGTAGAATGGTATTTGGAAGAAATGTGGGGTATCAACCATCTGATTTTATAAACGAGATTTCTCCAGACTTAAAAGAAATTATTGGAGGAGCTAAAAATAGGACTGTTGCGGTGCTAAAGAGAAAAAATGCCAAGGATACTCAGAAATATAATCCTCATGGACTTCTTAGCCATGATAGTCAAATGAGCGTGCAAGATCATCTATCGGGTAGTTCAGATGGAAGTAGCAGTGAACGTCAAAGTATTAAAAGTGAAGCTACAGTTGGTAGAAAAGTTAGACATACTAAATTTGGAGTAGGAACTATAGTGTCAACTTCAAATTCTAATGGTGACACACTGATTTCGATAGCTTTTGATAACATGGGAATAAAGAAGTTGATATTAGATAAAGCACCTTTAGAAATGTTATAAATAATATTAAATAAGGCTAGCATTTGTGCTTGTTATTTTTATAAATGCAATAGGGCATTGTGAATGTTATAAAGCATTTTGGATAAAATAACTAGTAATAATGCTAGTCATTTTATTTGGGGTGCTTAAAAGTTGCGTGTATTTTGAGGAAAGGGTGTAGTTAATAAATATGTATGATAATGATATGGCGAATGTAGAAGATAGAATTAACGAAATTAAAAAGGTAATTAAATACCATAGTAATAGATATTACAATGAAGATAATGCGGAAATAACAGATTATGATTATGATCAATTAATGCTTACGCTTAAAGCAATAGAGAAAGAACATCCAGAACTTATAACATTAGACTCCCCGACTCAAACAGTGGGAGGGAATGCTAAAAGAAAAGCCGGAGTACTCGTAAAACATAACGTACCAATGCTGAGTTTGCAAGATGTGTTTACAAAAGAAGAAGTTTATTCTTATGTAAATAAAATGATTGAGGAACTAATTGATCCAACATTTGTTGTTGAACTTAAGATTGATGGTTTGTCAATGTCCCTCCGTTATGTTGATGGTAAATTATCAGTAGCTGTGACTAGAGGGGATGGAATCATTCAGGGTGAAGACGTAACTGAAAATGCTAAAGTAATTAAGGATGTTGTTCGTAAACTCAAAGATGAAGTTCCATACCTGGAAATTCGTGGAGAAGTATATATGTCTACTGAGGCGTTTGATAAGGTTAATGAGCAACAAGAGTTATTAGAGAAAAAGATATTTGCCAATCCTCGTAACTGTGCTGCAGGAACATTAAGGCAATTAGACAGTAAAGTAACAAAGGAAAGGGCTTTATCACTATTTATTTTTAATGTTCAAGATGTCAAAGGAATTGAATTTGAAACACATACTGAGAGTTATGAATGGTTAAAAAAACAAGGTGTAAAAGTTATTGAAAATTATGTGAAATGTAAAACAGCTGATGAAGTGTGGAATGCTATCCAGTCTATTGGGGAGACAAGAGGCAAATTAGCATACGATATTGACGGAGTTGTTATTAAAATTAATAATTTGGAAGATAGAAAAGAACTTGGAAATACTTCAAAAGTTCCGAAATGGGCTATAGCTTATAAATTTCCTCCAGAAGAAAAAGAAACAAAATTAATTGATATTGAAGTAGCGGTAGGAAGAACTGGAAGAATTACTCCTACGGCAATATTTGAGCCAATTCGTTTATGTGGAACAACTGTGTCTAGAGCGATACTTCACAACCAAGATTTTATAGATGATTTAGATATAAGGATTGGAGATACAATTGTTGTATATAAATCAGGAGAGATTATCCCGAAGATTAAGTTCGTAGTAAAAGAAAAACGTGTCAGCGAATTAAAAAGATTTAAGATTCCAGGTTTTTGCCCGGTATGTGGTACACCTACTGTCCGCGAAAAAGACACATCGGATATCAAATGCATAAATCCTAGCTGCTTGGCACAATTAGAAAGACATATCATTAATTTTGTTGGTCGCAATGCAATGGACATAAAGGGTTTTGGCAGCGCGTATGTTAAAGAACTTATCCGCCTGAAATATATCAAAGATGTTGCGGATGTGTACTCATTGTTTAATTATAGGTCGGAACTTATAGAGCAGGGCATAATTGGAAAAGAAAAGAATACAGATAAGTTACTAGAAGCTATAGATAAATCAAAGAAAAATGAAGCGCAAAGACTGCTTACAGGCCTTGGGATTTCTAATATTGGAAAGGTAGCAGCAAAAAGTATAATGAAACATTACAAATCTATTGAAGATTTAAAAAATACATCTTTGGAAGAGTTAAAAAATGTTTCGGATATAGGTGAGATAAGTGCCTTGTGTATATTGAAATTTTTTGAAGATGATAAAAATTGTGAAATGATAAATAGGTTAAAAGAATATGGTGTTAATATGGCTGTAGAGAGCGATGGTAATGTAGATAATAAGTTTGATGGATTAACTTTCGTTGTAACTGGAACGCTGACCTCTATGGGTCGAGAGGATGCCACCGTACTTATAGAAAATCACGGAGGAAAAGTGTCTAGTTCTGTTTCGAGCAAAACTAGTTACGTTTTAGCAGGAGAGAATGCGGGAAGCAAACTTACAAAGGCACAAGGGTTAGGAGTTGCAGTTATATCTGAAGAGGAATTAGTAAATATGTTAAAATAAATAATAAGACGTCAAATGGCGTCTTTTTTTATGTTAATGTCTAATATTTCATTTTCAGTTGATCCAGTAGTTTCACTTTGGTTAGTGTCAGATTTTGCAGGTTCTTTATTTTCGTGGATTAAAGATAAATTAGAAGTATTCTGTATAAGTTTTTCCATTAAATAATTTTTATATCTTAACTGGTTATAAATTTTAATTAATAAAATAAAGCCCCATATTCCAATAAACATAAAAACTAACATGGAAAGTATAGCCATTATTTGAACAGTTGTAATTAACATAAAAAGCCTCCTATATATAATGTAAATATATATATATTGTTAATAAATATGTATATTTACATTATAGCATAATGAAAAAATAAAGGTAATATGCGTAATTTGTATAAAATTTAAATATATTTGATAAGCATTTGATTATTTCATATATTAAAAGTTAATACTTTCAGTAAGGCACACGTAAATAATCTAGTAAAGTGATCTTTATTTCGATTAATGGGCCTAAGAGGTGGGATAGAATGAAAAGATTATTATGTTTAATGTTAATATTTATGATGATGTTAACCAGTGGATGTATACAAAAAAAAGCAAAACCTTCAACAGAGAGGAAATACTTAGTTTATAACTTAGGAAGTTTGCCATCAGATTTGTTAATGCTAGATAATGACAATGTTAGAGAAAAAGATTTATTATTAGTTTTATTTGAGGGGTTAGTGCGGGAAGATAAAGATGGCAATATAATTCCTGCTATGGCAGAGAAAATTGATATCTCTAAAGATAAAATTCAATATACCTTTAAGTTAAGACAGGGTCTTGCATATAGCGATGGAAGGTCAATAAAAGCTAAGGATTATGAAAGGCTCTTTTACAAGGTATTATCACAAAAAGATAATGCCTTTGCCAAGCAATTGTATTGTATTTTTGGAGCTAAGGATTTTAGTGAGGGTAAAGTTGAATTTCAAAATGTCGGTATTGTTGCAAAAGATGATATAACACTACAGATACGACTTAATAGTCCAAATGAGTATTTTACTAAAATTCTTAGTAATCCAGTTTTCACATTAAGAGAAGATAATGTGGATATGAAAGACTGGAAAAATAGTTATGGTCATATACAATATAGCGGACCGTTTATTATAAATAATATTAATAAGGATGGAGAAATAAAATTAGTAAAAAATAAAAAGTATTGGGGAGCTAGTAAAATTGTTAGTAATGAAATGTTATTTACTTCCATAGAAGATGAAGAAAAAGCTTTAGCAGATTTCGAAACTACTCAGTACAGTGATACCTCAAAAATAGATGTATTTGTAAGTCCGCCTATTAGCGAGGTAAATTCCCTTAGCCAGGAAAATAAAACTGAGGTTATACCTTCTCAGAGTATGTATTATCTGAATTTTAATTTAAAATCCAAAAATAGAGTAGATAATGAAAATGCATTGGATTTAAATTTTAGAAAAGCTATTGATGTTATAATAGATAGGGAATTAATTATAGAAACAATAGCAGAAGATTTGGCAGTACCAACGATTAGTTATACACCAAGTGCTAGTGATGCTAACACTAAATTGAGTTTTAATACATCGGCTAATAAAACTAAAGGTGAAGAGTTTTTGAAAATAAGTACAAATTATAAGAAAAATCGGGAATTAAATTTAATATATGAGAGCAAAAACTTTGATACTAAGGTAAGTAATGAAATAGCTAAAAATATAAAAGAATATTTGGGTGTTAAAGTAAAATGTATTGGTTATACAAAAGAAGATCTTAAGAAGGTACTTGTAAATGGAAGTTATGATATAGTATTTTTAAAAAATGATGTAGAAGACGGAGATATTTATAATTTTTTTTCTAAATGGACAGCATATTCTAAAGATAATATCTATGGATATAATGATTTGAATTATGATAAAACTATAGAAAACGCAAAGTTAGAATCTAATGATAAAAATAAAATAGCAATTTACAACCAGGCACAAGAAATATTAGCAAAAGACCTGCCGTGTATACCTATTTATATAGCTAATACAGTTATTTGCAAGAAAGAAAATATAAAAGGTATTTATACTACTAAGAGTGGTAATTTAATATTTGATTACGCTTATAAAGATAATGAGACTGCTACAAAGTAGTCTAAACCTTTTTTCTTATATTATGCTTTAACGAAAAGGATATGTTTCTGAAATACTTTCATTTTGCTAAGTAATTCTAGAATTTATTTTATATACAGCAGCTAAAAAACATAAACTCGCTATAAAATGTACCCTATAGAGTAGACGTTTTAAAAAAAACTACCCTATGGGGTTTTTCTATGTATAATGGAATAAAAGATTAGAGGTGGATAAATGAGTATTAAGAATTTTAC
>NZ_JAHLEB010000027.1 GCF_018861735.1 Clostridium lacusfryxellense
CATTAATGGTTGTTCAAATTGACTTCCCTTAACAGTTGATGTTCCTAATGGATTTTCTTTCTTAGGTAAGTTTATGTTAAACTTCCAATTAGGTAATTTAGCTTCTTGTGATGCATATGGTTTCATAATTAAAGCTTTTTCCTTAGCTGGACATACTTCTGCGCAGTTACCACAGCCAGTACAATCTTCATTACTAATTCCTATAGCAAAATGCTTTCCTTCTAAACCCTTACCAATAGCTTTTTTGCTTTCATAAGTTGTTGGAGCGTTTTTAAGATCTTCATCATCTGTTAAGAAAGGTCTTATAACAGCATGTGGGCAAACATATGCACATTGATTACATTGTATACATTTGTCTATTTGCCATTCTGGTACATTAACAGCAATTCCTCTTTTTTCAAATGCAGCTGTTCCTGGTACTAAAGATCCATCTTCAATTCCTGCAAATGCACTAACTGGTAATGAGTCTCCTTCTTGTCTATTCATAACATCAGCTATGTTTTTAACAAAATCTGGTCTAGCTTCTGCTGTATCAGTTTCATCTTTAATTGTTTTCCAGCTTGCTGGAACAACAATTTTAACAATTGATTCAACGCCCTTATCAATTGCTGCGTTATTCATGTTAATAACTTTTTCACCTTTTTTACCATAAGAAGTTATAACAGCTTCTTTAAGGTACTTAACTGCATCTTCTACTGGTATAACGTCTGCAAGTTTAAAGAAAGCAGATTGCATAATCATGTTAACTCTTCCACCAAGACCTATTTCTCCAGCTATTCCAACTGCATCAATAGTGTTAAAGTTAATGTTGTGATTAGCAATATATCTCTTCATAGATGCTGGTAAATGTTCTTCAAGTTGTTCCATGTTCCATATACAATTTAATAAGAATGTTCCATTATCTTTAATTCCTTTAAGAACATCATATTTAGTTACATATGATTGATTACCACAGGCAACATAATTAGCTGAACTAATTAGGTATGGTGATTTAATAGCTTTTTTACCAAATCTTAAGTGAGAAACTGTTATTCCACCTGATTTTTTAGAATCATATGCAAAATAAGCTTGAGCATACATATCTGTGTGGTTTCCTATGATTTTAATTGCACTCTTGTTAGCTCCAACAGTACCATCTGATCCAAGTCCCCAGAATTTACATTCTTTAGTTCCTTCAGGAGTAGTTGTTATAGCATCTCCAATTGTAAGTGATAAATTAGTAACATCATCTACTATTCCTACAGTAAATCCATTTCTAGGTGTAGCTTCTTTTAATGCATCATATACAGCAACAATATGAGCCGGAGTAGTATCTTTTGAACCTAGTCCATATCTTCCGCCAACTATAACTGGTCTGTTTTCTTTTTCAAAATAAGCAGTTCTAACATCTTGATATAATGGTTCTCCAATAGATCCTGGTTCTTTTGTTCTGTCAAGTACTGTTATTTTTTTAACTGTAGATGGTATGCATTTAAAGAAATGTTCTAATGAGAATGGTCTGTAAAGATGAACTTTAAGTACTCCAACCTTTTCTCCCTTAGCATTTAAATAATCTATAGTTTCTTCAATTGTATCGCATACTGAACCCATTGCTATTATTATTCTATCAGCATCTGCTGCTCCATAATAATTAAATAAGTGATAATCAGTTCCGATTAATGAGTTTATTTTACCCATATATTTTTCAACTGTTTCAGGTAGTGCATCATAGAATTTGTTTGATGATTCTCTTCCTTGGAAATATATATCTGGATTTTGTGCTGTTCCACGTGTTACTGGATGTTCTGGATTCATAGCACTGTTTCTGAAAGATGTTAAAGCTTCTTGATTTACAAGAGATCCTAAAGTTTCATAATCCCATGCTTCAATTTTTTGTATTTCATGAGAAGTTCTAAATCCGTCAAAGAAACTTACGAACGGAATTTTTCCTTCAATAGCTGCTAAATGGGCAACTGGTGCAAGATCCATTACTTCTTGAACACTACCTTCTGCAAGTAATGCAAATCCAGTTTGTCTTGTTGCCATTACATCTTGATGATCTCCAAAAATATTAAGTGCATGAGTAGCAAGTGATCTAGCTGCTACATGTAGTACTCCTGGAAGTAGTTCTCCAGCTATTTTATACATATTTGGAATCATTAAAAGTAATCCTTGAGAAGATGTAAAAGTTGTAGTTAATGCTCCTGTTTGAAGTGATCCATGTACTGCGCCTGCAGCTCCTGCTTCTGATTGCATTTCCATAAGTTTAACTTTTTGACCAAATACATTTTTTGTTCCTTTAGCTGCTAGTTCATCACAATATTCTGCCATTGTTGATGATGGTGTTATAGGGTAAATTGCTGCCACATCGGTAAACGCATAAGCAACGTGTGCTGCAGCTGTATTACCGTCCATAGTTTTAGTTTTTCTCATTTAATAAGCCTTCTTTCGTCGATTTATTTGTAAAGTGAAATTTTAATTCACTAACATTTGTTTTTAAAATGATTTTTACATTGTAAAGAATCTCGCTCCAAAGTACGTAATTAAACCTAATATTACTACATATGCAAGGCAGAACTTTAAAGTTGCCTTTAATATTTTCCCCTCAGCTCCTACAAGTCCAGTAGCGGCCGTAGCAACTGCAATACTTTGTGGCGAAATCATTTTACCTGCAGTAGCCCCTCCTGTATTAGCTGCTGCTAACCAATAAGGACTCATATGTAAATTTTTCGCAACTTCAACTTGAAGCGGTCCAAACAATACATTTGCAGAGGTGTCACTCCCGGTAACAAAGGTACCAAGAGCTCCTATAATTGGAGCGAATAATGGATAAAACCCTCCTGTTGCTGCAACAAGCACCACTGCTATAGATGTTATCATTCCACTATAACTCATAACTTTTGCAAGAGAAACTATTGCAAGTATCGTAATTGCTGTTTTACTCATTTGCTTGCATGTATCAGTAAATACTTTTACTATTTCACCTGGTTTTGCTCCTTGAATAAGACCACCTATAAATGTTGCTATAATTATAAGTGTTCCAGGATTTGCAATCCAAGTAAATGTGCTAAGTTTAGCATGTGGTCCAGTATATATTTGAAGGGAAGTTTTTATAGCTGACAATGGTTTATTAATTGCAGGAACTAATGAACTTGTAATTAATATAAAGGTTAGAATTAAAATAAATGGTACCCATGCTATTAACCCTTGTTTTAGCGATATACTAACTTTATCTTTTGCTGCAGTTTTTTTATAGAATATCTTAGCTATTGTAACTGTTACAATAATACATATGAGTGAACCAATTAGTGCTGGGAGTTCAGCTCCAATATATTTTGCTATTAAAAGTTCGGGTAATGCAAAAGATAGCCCTGATGCAATGCAAATAAACACAACTCCTTTAATTGCCTTTACACTTTTCCCTGTTAGCATTACAAGTATTAAAGGCAAAATGGCTATTAATACAAATAGTTGAAGCCCAACTGCATAACTTAAAGTAACTGGGTCAATTGCTGCAACCTTTGCAAGTGTTGTTACCGGTAGCCCTATAGCTCCAAAAGCAGTTGGTGTTGTATTTGCAATAAGACATATTATTGCTGCAAATATTGGATCAAAGCCAAGTGCAGCTAAAATACTTGCAGGTATTGCAACTGCCGTACCAAATCCCGCAATTGCTTCAAGAAATCCACCAAATCCCCAAGCAACAATCAAAACTAAAATTCTCTTATCAGTTGTAATGCCTGTCATCATATCCTTTATTACATCCATACTCTTTGTGTGAATAGAAAGGTTGTATGTAAAAACTGCAGCAATTATTACAACAATTATTGGCCATATTGCCATTGCCGCACCTTCAAGAGTTGCTGTTAAGGCTTCACTAACTGGCATCTTCCAAACTATGATTGCAAGTACTATTGTAATTGCAAGTGTAATTGAACAGGTTTTATGTCCTGGCATTTTTAAAACACCCAGCGACACCATAAGCCATACAATTGGGATAAGTGCTATGAAAAATAATAAATAAATATTCATTTTTCATTACCTCCTTCATTTAGTAATGTAAGTTTCATTTCGAAACCGACTACATAAAAGTATTATATATCGCCAACATCTTAAATAATGTTGGCGATATAATTTAATTTATTGACAAACTTTTCCTGGATTTAATATATTTTTTGGATCAAATGCAAATTTTATATTTTTCATAAGCTCTACATATACAGGTCCAAGTTGTTCAAACATATATTCTTTTTTAGCAAATCCAATTCCATGTTCTCCAGATACTAATCCTTTTAGTTCTCTTGATTTGCTATACATTGCTTCAAATACTTCAGCAATCTTCTTGTCCCATACTTCATCTGTAAGATCATCTTTTAGCACATACACATGTAAATTACCATCACCTGCATGTCCAAAACTTCTTATTCTTATATCAAATTCCTTTTGTAGTTCATTAGTATACTTAATGAACTCAGCAACTTTGTTTCTAGGAACAACAACGTCACATTCGTCCATATATGTTGTTGTTGCTTTAACAGCTTCAAGGAACGCCCCTCTTGCAGACCAAACAGCTTCTTTTCTCTCATCCGTATCAGTTATAAATACATCAAGAGCACCTTGTTCAAGACAAATATTAGCTACACCTTCGTAAGCTTTTTCTATTTCTTCTATACTATTACCATCAAATGTTAATAAAAGGTATGCATCTGATGAGTTATCAGGGAATTTTTTTCCTAGGAACTCTTCAGCAGCAAGAATAACTTCTCTTTGCATAAATTCTATAGCTGTTGGTGCTGCTTTTGATTTAACTATTAGTGGAACTGTATTTATTGCTATATCAAGATTTGGGAAAGGTATTAAAAGTGATACAGCTTTCTTTGGTAATGGTAAAAGTCTTAATATTATTTTTGTGATTATTCCAAGTGTTCCTTCTGATCCACAAATTAAGTCTTTTATGCTGTATCCTGTAGAATTTTTAACTACTTTTCCTCCAACATTCAGTATTTCGCCACTTGGAAGCACTACTTCAAGTCCTCTGATATAATCTCTAGTAACACCGTACTTAACAGCTCTCATTCCACCAGCATTTGTATTGATGTTACCAGCAATTGTAGCAGATTTTTCACCTGGATCTGGCGGATAAAATAAATCATGCTCTTCCACGAATTTACTTATCTCCATTAAAAGCACTCCTGGTTCAAGAGTTAACATTAGATTTTCTTCATCAATTTCAATTATTTTATTCATTTTGCACATATTTATCATGATTCCACCGAAAATTGGAACTGATGCTCCAACAAGTCCTGTTCCTGAACCTCTTGCTACAACTGGAATCCTGTTATCATTTGCATACTTCATAATCTTTGATACTTCCTGCGTTGTTAGCACTTCAACTAACACGTCTGGCATTTTGCTTATTCCACCCATCTCATCATGGCTGAAATCATCATTTATTGCTTCTCCTGTAAATACCCTATCTTTACCTAATATTGACACTAAAAACTCTATATCATTTGCATCAAGCATTTTGTAACTCATAAAATTACCTCCTATTACTTATTTAGCATACTAACTAACTTTATAGTTTCATAATTATTTAATTATTACCTGCGAAGCTGTTCATCCTTTGTGATGTAATATTAACGAACACAATACTCTGCACCATAGTTTTTAATATTTTCAATTAATTGAGGAACTATTTCATAAATATCTCCTACTATTCCATAATGAGCTACATTAAATATAGATGCATTAACATCAGAATTTACTGCAAATATACGCTCTGAACTGTTCATCCCAGCAGTGAATTGAACTGCACCCGATATTCCAAGTGCTATTATTAGTTTTGGTTTAACTGTTCTACCTGACAAGCCTATTTGTTTTTTAGCATCAATCCAACCTGCTTCGATTGTTGGTCTAGTTCCAGCTATTTGAGCATCAAGAAGGTCTGCAAGTTCTTGAATCATCGACAAATCCTTTTCGGATTTTAAAGCTCTACCAACAGCTATAATTACTTCAGCATCTGAAATATTTTCTTCTACTTCTTTTTCTGTAACTTTTAATACTTCTATTGTTGAAGCAAGTTTTGCTATATCCATTTCACAAACCGTAATTTTTCCTTTTGCATCACATGATTTTTCAGGAGCATTCATAACTTTATATCTTACAGTTGACATCTGTGGTCTATTATTGGGACATATAATTTGTGCCATAATATTACCACCAAAAGCAGGTCTTATCTGCACTAAATCTGTGTTTTCTTTCATTTTAAGTATTGTACAATCAGCTGTAAGTCCTGTTCTAAACCTTGCTGCTACCCTTGGAGCTAGTGATCTACCAATAGTTGTAGCACCAACCAGTAATGATGATGGTTTTACCTTGTTAACAAAATCTTCAAAGGCAGCAGTATAAGGTTCTATTCTAAAATCTTTAAGCTCTTGGTAATCGTATACAAATACTTCATCGACTCCGTAATATAGTAATTCTTTAGCTTTTTCCTTTATATTATGACCAATGAATACACAATAAACCGGAAAATTTACAACCTTAGCAAGCTCTCTAGCTTTTCCTATAAGTTCCATTGTTACAGGATGAATAACTCCATCTACATGATCTACGTATACTCCAATACCCTTCCATAAACTCTTATCAACTTGTACAGTTTCCGTTTCAATAAATTCCATTACTCCTGCTGGACCTTTTTTAACACATATTTTACACATTTTACAGCCAGCATTAACTTCGATTTTTCCAGCAATGTATTCTATAGCGTTAAAAGGGCAAATCTTTATTAATTCTTGTGCATTTGATTCACTTACTTTTTCTTGGTTACAAATTAACTTACTCATTAGAACTCCACCCTTCGAATGTATTTTTAAACCTCATATAATTTTTAAACCTTTACACAAATTTTAATTCTTTAAGTTTTGTAGCTATTTTCAAACTAAGTTGTGCACCATTGCCTGTCCATGTTTCACGATCGTTATTAACATCAGGTGGGAATATTCGTTCAACCTGCGTTGGTGAGCCATTAAGTCCATATTTCTTTTCATCTTTATCTTCAAAATCATTTAGAGATATCATTTTTATTTCTCTATCTTTTGTTATTAATTTTTTTCTATAAGATGGTAGTCTTGGTTGATATATATCTTTTTCTACTGTTAAAAGGCAAGGATATTGAACTTCTGCTACTTCAATAGTATTTGCCATGTCCATTTCTATAATTATTGATTTTTCTTTTAATTTTATTATCTTTAAAACGTTTGCAATATGAGGTATGCCTAAATATTCAGCCATTTCAGGTCCAACTTGTGCTGTATCTCCATCAGTTGTCTGTTTTCCACATAATATAAGATCAAATTCGCCCATTTTTTTTACACCTTGAGAAAGTGTATATGATGTAGCAAGAACATCTGCACCGGCAAACTTTCTATCAGATACTAATGCACCTTCATCTGCACCCATCATAAATGCTTCGCGAATAACATCCTTTGCTTGTGGAGGTCCCATAGTTATAACTTTTATTAATCCACCTTGTTGTTCTTTAATTTTAAGTGCCGTTTCTAAAGCATATAAATCATAAGGATTCATTTTTGAATCTACTCCATCCCGCTTTAAAACACCTGTAACTGGATCTACTTCAACTTTCGAAGTTCCTGGAACTTGCTTTATACAAACTAAAATTTCCATATATTTTCCTCCTACATTTTTATAGAATCCTAAAAACTTATCATTGGCTAGATGGTCTGACCACCTTTTAAGTTATGATAACACACTATTAAAAACATTTCTACCATTGATAATAAATTAACATTAGTTATATTTTAATAATCAAAATTTAAAGGTGATAGCAATATTAAATATTACCATCACCCCTCATATAAAAAAACATTTTTTATAATCTATCTTGACTCTTATACTTATTTGCAAAATCTAGATGCACCCGCATTGCCTGCCTTGACTCTGCTGAACTGTGTTTTTCAATTGCTAGATATATTTCATTATGTTGTGAAAACAGTATTTTCTTATTTCCCTCGTGAACTATTATTAATTTTCTTGCATCAACAATAAAATGATCTACAAGCGTTGCAACAGTTTTAAGTATGTTATATATCAAAATATTTCCAGAACATTCTGCAATCTTATAATGAAACTCTTTGTCAATATCAGCAGTAATAGCCTCTTCTTCACCTTCAGACTTCATGAATCTCTCTGTAATTTCTCTTAATTCATTTAGTTGTACACTAGTTATATTCTTTGAAGCAAGGCCTGCAGCCTCAACCTCCATGATCTTTCTAAGTTCCCATATCTCTTCTTGATCACTTCCCTCTAACATAAACATAATCGATAATGGTTCAAATAAATTATCCTGAAAACTTGTTTTTATATAACTTCCTTCGCCTTGTCTACACTCTATAAGTCCGATAACCTCTAATGCTCTAAGCGCTTCGCGGATAGACGCTCTACTTACCTGTAATTGTTGCACTAAATTCCTCTCAGAAGGAAGTTTATCTCCTTTTTTAAGAGTACCTTTATCAATCATATTCTTAATTTGTTCTATTACTTGTTCGTAAACTTTTGTGCTCTTTATAGGAATAAACATTTCATTTACTCCTGGATATTGCTCTAAATTCTTTAAATTTAAATTGCTAATTTTATCCATTAAATGTTTCTCCTTTATTATATAAAATTTTATAAATTATGCCTATATATACTATACCATAATAATGACAACATCCTATTTAATTAAATTACTAAAGATACATTATTTAAACAATAAAATCTAAAAAACACAGAAATATTGATAATAATTTAACGATGTCAACGTTGCCATTTTAATATCAGAATAAGCTGATATCTGTATCATTATATAAAGTATCATGTATTTTTAAATTATGATAATGAAAAACCGACAAGACTCATATCATCTTGTCGGTTTCATTGTCTTCTTTTAAGTTCAAATTTGTGCTTACTTTACAGCGTAAATTTATGGACCATACCATTTAGTTTTTCTGCCAGTATTGCCTGACTCTGAGACGCCTTTGTTATTTCTCCCATTGCCATTACAGATTCACTAACACTTGCTAGTATTTCTTCAGTACTTGCAACTGACTGCTCAGCTGTAGCTGATACATTTTCAATTGCTTTTTGAATTTCTAATACAGTTTCATTTACTATATCCATTGAAGATCCAATGTTAGACGACAGATTATTAAACTCAGTGGCATCCTTTCCGTATTGCTTTCCTGTATCTACAAATGATTCATAATCTGGTTTAACTTTATCATCAATAAAACCTAATACATCCTGAGCATTGCTAGAAAGATTCTGGAATGCTTGTTCAACTTTAAGTGTTACTTCTTGGATTCTTTGAACAGTACTCGATGAATCTTCAGCTAATTTTCTAACTTCATCAGCTACAACAGCAAACCCTTTACCTTGTTCACCAGCTCTTGCAGCTTCAATAGCTGCATTAAGTGCAAGAAGATTAGTCTGACTTGCTATATTTCCAATTTCATCTGCCATCATCTTAACTTCACTAACAACCTTTCCATCCTCAATTGCTTTTAATATTTTTTCTTGTTTTTCTAAATACAATTTGTTCGTGGTATGAGCACTATTTTCAGCATTTTCTCTAATCTTTTCTGCTTTTGCTTCTATATCAATTGCAATCTTAGTTCCTTTATTAGCCCTTATCGTGACATCAGCTACATTTTGTGCAATATTTTCAGTAGTTGCATTTATCTCCTGCGTTGTTGCACTTAGCTGCTCTGCTCCTAAAGATACTTGTCTTACTGATTCATTCACAATATCCATTCTTGAGGATATTTCCTCTGTTGTTGCGGAAAGTTCTTCACTAGTAGCACTAATGTCAGTAGCACCTTCTGATATTTCTGTAATTAAGATTTTTATGTTTATTATAGATTTATTTAAGGCTTTTGCTAAAATTCCAATTTCACTCTTATTATCAATATCAACAGTTTTCGATAAATCATTTTCTCCAAGTGAAGTAGCGACTGCTACAACCTTTTTTATCTGTCTTGACATTGTAATTGAAATTATTAAGCCAAGCGCAACAGCCACGAATAATCCTATACCAATTAAAATTGTAATCTGAACATTTGCTTTATTATATGATAATTGACTATTATCATAACTAGTTTTCGCCATTGACTTAGTTAATGTTGCCTCTTTTTCTAAAACTGCAAACATATTCTCTCTAATCTTAGAAAGACCTGGAGAAAGTGTATTTGCTTTTCTGAAATCTCCAGCATCAACTTGTTTCAATAATTCACTTCTACTAGTACGGTAATCCCCAAGCAATTTTTCAAATTCTTCAAATTGCTTTCTATCTAGTTCAGTTGTAATTGTAGTCTTATATTCCACTATAAGTGCATTATTAATAGTCACTAGACGATCAATGTTTTCTTCGTTTTTCTTTATATCATTTTTATTAATAGGATCTAAAATTAATAATAAATCCCCTCTAATTTCTAATAAATTTGCTTTTATATTACTAATAGCATTCATACCTACCATATCAACATTATAAATACTTTCAAGGTTTTTATCAATATTATTCATATTATACATTCCAACAAACCCAACAAAACCCATAAACAATGCAATTATAATAAAAGCTGACAATAGTTTTTGAATCATTTTTAAATTATTAAACCACTTCATTAACCTTCACTCCCCCTGTTAAATATTTTCTTTTGATTTTTACTCACTTATGCTAGGTTAAAATTTAACTAGCTCACTAGTATATACTCGTTACTTTTATGTGTAACTTTAACAGAATTTAATAATATAAAGGAATTATTATATATTGTACCCCATTATTTTATTTTACGGAGTTAAATTATATTTTTTTGTAAAAAAACACTAATTTTTATTATATTATGTTGAGGATTGTCTGTTCTTTTACTTTAAACATAAATAATAATATGTTGCACATAATAAATAATACTATATATAAATCTCAAAATAGAAATATAGGAGGCGACCATATGAAGTTAATTGAAGTTGGAGAACCCGCACCCGATTTTTCATTAAAAGGTGACGATTACCAAAATGTTTGTTTATCAGATTTTAAAGGCAAAAGGGTTCTGCTTTCTTGGCATCCTCTTGCATGGACACCTGTATGCACAGACCAAATGAGAGCCCTTGATAATAATTGGGGGAAATTCCAATCACTAAACACAATTCCACTTGGTTTTAGTGTTGACCCCGCTCCATGCAAAAAAGCATGGTCTGCTGCGCTACTTCTGGAAAACTTAATATTGCCTTCCGATTTTTGGCCTCATGGAAAAGTTGCACAGGACTATGGAATTTTCATTGAAGATAAAGGAATATCTGAGCGTGCTAATATAATAATTAATGAAAATGGAATTGTAGCTTGGGTTAAAGTCTATCCGAAGGCTCAGTTACCAGACTTAGAAGAGGTTTTTCAAGTCTTATCCAACATGTAGTATCACATATATTAAAATCCACTCCAAACTACATTAATTAAAACCAAAGGCTCACACTATATATCGCGTGAGCCTTTGGTTTTAATTAGTACTCTAAAGAGAGTATAAAATTTGTTATTATATAAATCCCATTTAAAATAGCATCTTCACTTGCATCAAAATTTTCAGAATGAAGACCATTAATTCCTTTATTCATGTCAGCAATTCCAAGTCTAAAATGTACAGATGGAACGTGCTGTGCAAAAAACGCAAAATCATCTGCCGCAAATGTTTTTTCTAGTGGCAAAACATTACTATCACCAATGAGCTTTCGAGTAGCCAAAATAAATTTATTAGTGAATAATTCGTCCGATATCAAAGGTGGATACTGAAAATCATAATCCAGTTCAACCCTGCATCCATATTTCTCTGCACATAATCGAGAATTTATTAATATATCTTCATATAATTTATTACGAAGTTCATTATTAAAAGTTCTAACAGTACCTAACACCTCACATTCCGTGGCTATTACATTGTTTGCTTTTCCACATTGAATAGAGGCAAATGTGATTACATGTGAATCCAAGGGGTTATTATCTATTATTGATTTTGTATTCATGCTCTGAATAAATTCCATCGCAGGGTACATTGGATTTTTACATAGATGAGGCGATGCAGCATGACCACCCTTACCTATAAATTTCACATTAAAATCATCTACGGAAGCCATAGATGCGCCACTGGCAACCCCTATTGTACCAACTGCTACGGTTGGCCACACATGAAAACCTATCATATAATTAACGTTAGGATTTAATAATACACCCTCTTCTATCATTGGTTTTGCACCACCGGTAGTTTCCTCTCCAGGCTGAAAAATAAATTTGACCGCTTTATCGAAACCTATTTTTTTAAGTATTAGTGCAACCCCTAATGCTATAGCCATATGATAATCATGACCACAAACATGTGAAACACCATTTACTGGTAAGGCATCCATGTCAGCTCTAAGCGCTATACAAGACTCTCCATCGTTTAAAGTGGCAACCACTCCAGTTCCAACTACTCTTTTTGAATCTATCTCTATATCTTTTAAAAAATTCTCGATAATGTCTTGAGTTTTATACTCATTAAAAGATAATTCAGCACAATTGTTTAATTTTAATCTTAAATATTTTATAATATCAATATTTTTTTCTATAATTCCCCTAATGTCCATTTTAAACTTTAGTTTCAGATATTGCTATCTCAAGTATATCTAAAGCCCCATCGATATCAGTCTTTGAAACATTAAGTGGAGGAAGTAACCTTACCACATTATCTCCTGCTGCAATAACAAGCAGTCTTTTGTCAAAACATAATTTACAAAATATCTTTGTGTCTGCTATTAATTTTATTCCAATTAATAGACCCATACCTTTTATTTCATCTATTACACCATATTTTTCTTTGATCTTAAGTAATCTTTCCTTTATATGCAAACTTTTTTCTTCTATCCCAGCTATCACTCCGTTATCCACGAGCTCTGTCAAAACAGCAACACCAACAGCAGACCCAAGTGGATTACCACCAAATGTGCTACCATGATCACCAGGTACAAAAGCAGTTGAAGCTTTAACATTTGTAATAGTAGCACCTATTGGGAATCCACCACCTAAACCCTTAGCTATACAAATTACATCTGGAATCACTGAAAATTTCTTATATGCAAAGAGGCTTCCAAGTCTCCCCATACCACATTGAACTTCATCGAAAATTAATAAGGCATCATATTTATCACATAGACTTCTTGCCTTTTCTAAAAATTCTGCATTCGCTATATTTATTCCGCCTTCTCCTTGAATTGGTTCTATAATTATACCGCAAACACTCTCATCAAAATTCTTTTCCAAATCGTTTATGTCATTGAAATTTACTTTGCGTACTCCGTCTATTAATGGTCGAAAATCCTTTTGATATTTCTCCTGACCAGTAACTGAAAGTGCACCTATCGATCTTCCATGAAACGAATTATCCATATAAATGAATACATTTTTATTTTCAACATTTTTTAATGTTCCATATTTTCTTGCTATCTTGAGTGCTGTTTCCACAGATTCAGTACCACTATTGCAAAAGAATACTTTATTATGATCACAATTATCTACTAATTTTTGTGCAAGAACTGTATGAGTAGTATTCCAATAATAATTAGACGAATGGATTAGTTTACTACTTTGAGTATTTATTGCATTAATTATAGCAGGGTGGCTATGTCCAAGGCAATTTACTGCAACTCCTGATACAAAATCCACATATTCATTTCCATCTGTGTCATAAATCTTACATCCAAGTCCTTTTTCAAAAGTAACATCGTATCTTCCGTAGGTGTTCATTACACAATTTTCTATCATTAATTAGCCCCTTTCGCTGTTATAATTCTAGTTCCACAATTTTTTATTATATTTAATAACAAACTGTGTTTTTCTCGTCCATCGACTAGGTGAACATTTTTAGTACCTTTATTAATTGCCGCAACACAACATTCAAGTTTTGGAATCATACCACCATAAACAATTCCTTGATTTATATATTCCTTAGTTTCCTCAACGGTGATTGATGACAAAAGCGTTGATGGATCAGTTATATCCGTATATACCCCATCTATATCTGTCATAATTAATAATTTCTCAGCTTTTAGAACACCACTTATGGCTGCTGCAGCATAATCCGCATTTATATTGTAACTATTTCCTTCCTTATCTGACCCTACTGGAGAAATAACAGGAATATATCCACTGCAAAGCATGTTTAATAATAGATTTTTATTAATACTAACGACCTCTCCTACAAAACCTATATCAATCTTTTTAGTATCATCATAAACGAATTTCTTTTTAGCTTGTATAAGATTACTATCTTTACCACTTATACCTATGGCATTTAATCCTCTTATACTTAATATTGAAGATAGTCTTTTGTTTACATTCCCCGATAATACCATTTCTACAATTTCCATTGTTTCTTTGTTTGTAACCCTTAATCCTTTTATGAATTTATTTTCACCACCAGTTTTATTTACCCACGTATTTATTAAAGGACCTCCACCATGCACTATAACCACTTTAATTCCCGCTGTTGTCATAAGTGCTATATCTTCAACAAATGCTTGTTTAGCAGCATCATTACTCATTATGCTTCCACCATACTTTATAACAAAGGTTTTACCCTTAAATTTATTAATTTGTGTAAAGTCTTTTATATTTGAGTTACTATTTTTTATATTCATTGTAGCCTCCAGCCATAATATTTATTTTCCGGTAATTTTTATTAATTGTACAACTATCTGATTAAAAACACAACCTTTTGAATAATTATACATCATCGTGAATAATTATTCAATCTTATATTGATTTTTTTTTTATTTTATTGTATAATACTTTTTATTAATAAAATTTAAAGGCAAGGTGATACGATATGATAAAAGCGGGTATAATAGGTTCCACTGGCTATGCTGGTCAGCAGCTAGCGTGGTTTTTATACAAGCATCCAAATGTTAATGTAGAATTTTATGCTTCACATAATTATGCAGATATTGCGTATAATGATATTTATAACAACTACTATAGTTATATAGAAGATAAATGTGTAAATATGGAAACTGCTATTAGTAAACTTTCAGAAATTGATGTTCTATTCATTGCGATGCCTCATGGCAAATCATTTAAAATAACTGAAAAGGCTTTATCACTAGGAGTGAAAGTAATAGATTTAGGCGCAGACTTTAGGCTTAAATCCAAAGAAGAATATCAGCAGTGGTATGGACTTAAACACGAAAGTGTAAATCTTCTATCTAAAGCTGTTTATGGTCTTACTGAACTAAATAGAGAGGCTATAAAGAAGTGTAACTTGTTAGCTAACCCAGGTTGTTATCCAACTGCAACTATTTTAGCACTTACTCCACTACTTAAAAACAACCTAATAGATATAACTTCAATAATAGTTGATGCTAAATCTGGTGTATCTGGAGCTGGTAGATCTGCAAATATTGGATCACTTTTTACGGAATGTAACGAGTCAATCAAAGCTTATGCAGTTTCGAGTCATAGACATACGCCTGAAATTGAACAAGAACTTAGCAACGCTTCAAGCTTAGGTGACGTAAAAATCTGTTTTACTCCTCATTTAGTACCAATGAATCGTGGAATTTTGTCTACCTGTTACTCTTCTCTTAAGAAAGAGATAACAGCTGAGGAGCTTATATCTTTATATAAAGATTTCTACAAGGATGATTATTTTGTAAAAATCCTTGATGGGTTACCTGAAACTAGATGGGTAAAAGGCTCTAACTTATGCCATATTGGAATTAAAGTTGATACACGTACAAATAGAGTAATTGTAATATCTGCTATTGATAATTTAATAAAAGGAGCTGCAGGTCAAGCAGTTCAAAACATGAATATTATGTTTGGATTAGACGAAACTACAAGTCTAGATATAATCGCCATGGCACCATAACATTTATAAATTTTTTAACAATTCCTTAACAAAATATATGTTGATTTTTCGATCAATAATATATATAATAACTCACATAAATAATATGAAATTGGGGGTAGATAAATGGACAAAATGTTCTTTGAAGTTAGAAGAGCTGTCACTAGTGACATTGAAGAAATAAGAATACTTGCAAAACAATCTTTTGAGATGTATGCCGAAAACGCAGGAATTACGCAGTTGGTTGCACCTTTTGATGAAACATATGATGATGTATTAAAGGCTATAGAAACTACTAGCGTTTTTGTAGCTCTATCTAATGAAGAGGTTATTGGAAGTGTACGAATTGAAATCAAACCAGATAATACCGCTTATCTTAGTAGATTTGGTGTTTCATCAGAGCATCAAAATAATGGTATTGGTAAAATATTAATGAATGCAGTTGATATCTCCATGATGGAACTAGGTGTTACTAACTTATATCTTCATACCGCATCAAGAATGTTTTCACTTATAAGGTTTTATTATGGAAGATGCTTTTATATAGAATCAACAAATAATGATCGTGGATATATTAGAGCACTACTTTGCAAGGAATATGAATCAGAAGTAGCCCAAAGATCAGAAAATAATATTCACTGTGGCCGCTTCGTAGTTTAAGGGATACTATATGATATAGTATCCCTTTTCCCTTTGCTAACATAATCTTATTAGATTTTTATTTATTCTACTTGAGTTATAAGTTTCCTCATAATATCCCGTAATTTTAAATCTGTAGTATCCTCTGTTGCAATAATTATAATAAGCTTTATAGCATTATCTGATTTATCCCATTTATAAGCTTTTATATCCATAATTGCACCGTCTGGTACGTACTGTTCGATGTCCATTGCAATTTCTTCTGCAAGAGATAAGTATTCATCAAATAATTCATCCTCTGTTAATTCGCTTATTCCACAATCATCTTCCATTAAATCATTTAAAGTATTTATTTCTACACTTAAATTAAAAGCTAATATATCCTCTCTCTTTGAACCTTTACTCATATCTTTAACTACTTTGAATTCAGTATTTTTATCAATTATGTCTTTAATGTCCTTACTATCCACCATTTCACTATTAAATTCTACATTCATATTTACATCTCCTTTAGATATCGCTTGCCTCTTGACCGCTATATCATTCTAAAAACTAAAAATCTCTATAAGTTCTTCCTTTGTAAGTTTACCTAAAGCATCACTACTCATAAGTTCCCCTGTAATTATGCTATTTATTAAATGTTTTTTATTTTCTTGAAGTAAAATTATTTTTTCTTCTATAGTTCCCTTAGCAACTAGTTTAATTACCTCTACTACGTTTCTTTGACCAATCCTATGAGCCCTATCTGTTGCTTGATCCTCTACTGCTGGATTCCACCATGGATCAAAATGAATAACTAAATTTGCTGATGTTAAATTAAGTCCTGTACCACCAGCCTTTAGCGATATTAAAAATACTTTTGACTCTGACCCATTATTGAATTCATTTACTAATTCAACTCTATCCTTAGGTTTTGTTTTTCCATCTAAATAAAAGTATGATATTCCTTTGCCTTTTAAATCCTTACCTATGTTCTTAAGAACTGACGTAAATTGAGAAAATAATAACACCTTACCCCCATTCTCAATATGGTTTTGTATAAGTTCAGTCGCAATTTTCAGCTTTCCACTTCCACCTTTGTATTCCTCCATTACAAGTGAAGGATCTAAACAAATTTGCCTTAGCTTTGTTAAATAAGAAAAAATCTCTATTTTGCCATCACTTTTATTTTTCAATTCTTCTCTGACAATTTTAATATAAGATTTATATACAAATTTTTGAACTGGTGTCATCTCAACTAAAAATTTCTTTTCTATTTTATCTGGCAATTCTTTAAGCACTTCTTTTTTGGTTCTTCTTAATAAGAAGGGTTTAATTAGTAATTTAAGTTCTTTCAAATTATTTTCGCTATTTATGACAAATTTCGATTCGAAGGTCTCTCTTGTATATAAATAGCCAGGAATTATAAAATCAAAGATGGACCAAATTTCAGTTAGATTATTTTCAATAGGAGTTCCCGTTAAAGCGAATCTTACCTTTGCTTTAACTTCTTTAATTACCTTTGTATTTAGTGCTAAATAATTTTTTATATTCTGCGCTTCATCTATAATACAAAAATCAAAAATAATATCTTCATATAACTCTATATCCATCCTTAAAGTTCCATATGTCGTTAGTATTATATCATATTCCTTTAAGTTATGAACTAAATTAAGCCTTTCAGTTTTTTTTCCATGCACAACAGCAACCTTTAGACTAGGACCAAATCTTTCTAATTCTGCCTTCCAATTATAAACAAGTGAAGTTGGGCAAATTATAATAGATTTTTTATTCTTTTCAGATAAGAGAAAAGCTATAGTTTGAATAGTTTTACCAAGACCCATTTCATCAGCTAGTATTCCACCAAACCCTAACTCATTTAAAGTTTTAAGCCACTTAAATCCATTGATTTGGTATTCCCTTAGTGTAGCATTTAAGTTCACGGGTATGTTTAAAACCATATTGCTTATATTAGATAAGGTGTTTTCTATATCTGTTAGAATCTCAGAACCTTTAATAAATTGTAATCTTTTACTTTTTATTTTTTCATTAAAATATAATGCCTTATTCTTTTCTATATGTAAAATTCCAGATTCTTGCTTATCATTTATATTTAATGCTTCTATCAATCCAAGAAAATTTCTAAGATCCACATCTTTAAAATCTAAGAAATTATTATTTTTAGTTTTATAAAACCTATTATTTTGCTTAAAATTTGATATTACACTATTTAATTCAGTATTTTCAATGTCTTGTATCCCATAAGAAAAATCATAGTATCCATCTCTTTCTACAATTTCTGCTTCAATGGCAGTATAATCAAATATCTTTCTGCCTCTAAACCCTTTTCCAAATGTAACATTTCCAAGCGAGTGTAGATTGTCCTCACTTTTACTTAAAATAGAGAATAATTCATCATCTCCACCTATAAATAATAATCTTTCATCCCTTTTTATAAATCTATATTTCTCCATTTCCATAAGTATTTTTTCTTCCCTTTTGTAGTCTCGGGATATACTGTCTTTGCTTTTATCTTTCGTTAATATGTTTATTTTTTTATAACCATACTTCACTTTTATATCACAATATATATTATTGTAAGCCTCGTAGATTTCAAATTCAGGTTTCATATAATTTGATGCAAACAACATTATCTCTTCACTTATGCTAATATCCTTTGAAATACTAGTTAAGAATGGTATAAGTTTGTTATAGTTTTCTATGCTCTTTTGATATAAAATTTCGCCATTATTTTTCAACTTTTCACATATAAGAGTGTATTTTTGAATCTGACTTATTGACGGTAAATAAAGCTTCCAATTAAATAGATATACATCATTATTATCGTTTAGTGATATTGGAAACTGCTTATGTGTTGTTAAAACAAAATATTCATTTCTGGTTTTCAAAGTAAATTTAATTGGTAAGTCCTTTAGAATAATTGAAGCTTCGAACTCAAAAGTATCATAACTGAACTTAATTTTTTTATAATCGATCTTAGTTAGAAAAGCTCTTAGTTCTCCTGGATTGATTTTTGTTTTTTCAATTCCTACGCCACGTAGCACTTCATAATAAGTTGGAACTTTTGAAACTTTCCGAGCAATCTTTATGACACTATTAACTTCATGCTTATTTAAATTATTAGCTTTAATGTTCTCTGGTTTTGAACTCTGCGTTGACTTCTTTTCTACCCCTCCATTATCCTTTGAAGCCCTATAAAAAAAACTATATGCTGTAGCAGTTAAATGACTACACATAAATAAATAACCTTCCTTTGAAGCATCTTTAAAATCATCACAGGAACAGTTTAACCCTTCTAGTTTTTTCTTTAAAAGATCTATTTTAATGTGGGTACTAAAGTCTTTTAATTTATTATTATCTTTTATGAGTCCATAAATATGATATGTGTTATCTATATTTTTGCCTTTAATTTTAAACACTAATCCACTATTAAATTTCTTTTCACCTTCACTTCTCATAATATTCGAAGATGATTTAAATACTATATTTTTTAACTCTTTTAAATTCAAATCTAACCTCCAAATTATTATTTCAATTATTAAAATCTAATTTAAATCATGTTAATAATGTATTCCCTATAATAATTATAACATGCATCTAAAGTTAATATATAGCAAAAAAATTGCATCTTACAATAAATCATGCTATAGTATACTTATAATAAAATGTCAATCCATAAATTGGTATTGATATACATTTATCCCCTACTTCTCAAACAGCTATTGAGAGCATTCTTACATTAGATATTAAGAATACCGACTTTGGGCATCCGACATATGTAATATGGCACCTTCAAAAGAATAGACTAGATTAACATCATCTATTTTTTTGAAGGTGCATAGACTGAAATTTCAAATAGGAGATGATCATTATGGTAAAATTTATAACGGATAACCGAAGAAAAATCGTGGCAGGACTCGTGGCAGTGACAACGATTACAGGCTTAACTGTTTTTATGAGTTTCATAAAAAAGGATATTACAGTAGTTGTAGATGGTAACCCCACTAAACTAGTAACTTATCAGAAAACCTTTGGCAGTGCATTAAAAAAATCCAATATAAATATAGACTTAAAAGATACAGTAAATAAATCTTTAAATTCAAAAATAGATAACAACGATATTATAACTATAAACCGCGCTGTAAATCTTAAAGTCTTTGTAGACAACAAGGAACTTAATGTAAAATCTTCTAAAAAAGATATATCTTTATTGCTTGCCTCACAAAATATATCAATAAATACCTTTGATAAGGTTTCACCATCAATAAACAGCAAATTATCTAGTGGCATGTCCATTACAATAACTAGAGTTAAAAAAGAAACAATTAATCAATCAAAACCTGTAGATTTTAAAACAGTTATTAAGAAAGATTCAAAAATATTAAAATCTAAAACCAATGTTTCTCAAAATGGAATAAAGGGTGAAAAAACTATTACTACTGATATTACCTACGAGAATGGAAAAGAAGTAAATAGAAAAGTTGTTAAAGAGACATTAGTTAAAGAGCCTAAGAATAAAATTATAGTTCAAGGCACTATGCCAGCTGTAACCTTATCAAGAGGAGGCACTACAAAAGCAGTTAATGTAAAGTTAACTTCAAAAGCTTCCCCAAACAGAGGTACAATAACAGCCGCTCCAAATTCTTCTGGTAAAACTCTTTATGTAAAAGCAACCGCTTATTATGCATTCAATGGTCCAAACAATACCTACACAGCATCTGGAGCAAGAGCAGTACGGAATCCAAGTGGTTTTAGTACAATTGCTGTAGACCCATCTGTAATTCCTCTTGGAACAAGATTATATGTTGAAGGTTATGGTAATGCTATCGCAGCTGATAAAGGTTCTAGTGTAAAAGGAAATTATATAGATTGCTTTTTTGATACAAAGCAAGAAGCTATTAGCTTTGGTGTTAGACGCCTAAAGGTGCAAATTCTAAATTAAGTTAATTAAATTGTATATGATTAAATATAATATTAATAAACTGGGAACTGCTACAGAGATTATTTCTGTAGTAGTTCCTATTTCTTTACATGTATAATTTTGAATATATTTGATAATTATGTTATCCTAATAGTAAATTGAATCTAAGGGGGTAATAATGTGTCATTAACTGTATCATCCGTAATAAAAAAATATGGTAAAAAAACCGTTGTAGACAACCTTTCCTTTAAAATCGAAACGCCAGGTGTATTCGGTTTACTTGGGACAAATGGAGCAGGAAAAACCACCACGATAAGAATGATCCTAGGAATTCTCGAAAAAAATGCTGGAACTATTTCGTGGAATGGTCAACCTGTTACAAGAGAAAGTGTAAAATTCGGTTATTTACCTGAAGAGAGAGGATTATATCCTAAATCTAAGATAGTCGATCAATTATCATATTTTGGAAAGCTGCGAGGTATGGACGGTAAGTCAGTAAAAAAAGTCATAAACTACTGGGTTGATCGGCTAAAGGTATCTGAATACTTAAACTCTACAGCAGAACAATTGTCTAAAGGTAATCAGCAAAAAATACAATTAATAACAGCACTTATACACGACCCTGAATTAATAGTTATGGATGAACCCCTAAGTGGACTCGATCCAGTTAATGCTGATTTATTCAAAAGTGTTATTTATGAATTAATAGAAAAGGAGAAATTTATTATAATGTCTAGTCATCACATGCAATCAATTGAAGACTATTGTCAAGATCTCGTAATATTAAAAAACGGAGAAACTGTTTTAAACGGTAATTTAAAGGAGATAAAAGCTAGTTATGGAAGAACAAATCTTACTGTGAACACTCAAGATGATATTGATGTACTTATAAAAGAGCATGACATAAAACTTATATCAAAAAATGCTACTGGTTACGAGCTTAAAATTAAATCTGATCAACAAGCATACAGACTTCTTGAAAAGATTATAGCTTTAAAAATAAGACTAGATAAATTTGAAATTCGTGAACCAACTCTCCATGAAATATTTATTGAAAAGGTAGGTGAATAAAAATGAAAGGATTTTTCACTGTTTTAGCATATACATTTAAAGAAAATTCCAGAAAGAAATCGTTTATTATTTCAACTATAATTACACTTATTTTAACCATTGCCCTTGTTAGCATGCCGGCAATAATAAAAAGCTTTGATAAAGCCGATACAAATAAATCGGAGCAAGGGTCTAAATCAGGCGAAAATAAGGGCCTTATTTTTGTAATCGATTCAAAAAATATTTTAGATGGAAATATAAATAAACTTAGTTCAGCTTTTAAAGAATACAAATTCAAGTCAGAAACTGATGTCAATATAGTTAACCTAAAAAACAAAGTAAAAAACGAAAAAAATAATACCCTTATAATTCTAGATGAGAAAAATGGAGTGCCTACCTTTAATTATATAGTTAAACAGGCTGGTGACGGGCTAGATCCTTCTGAAGTAAGCCGAGTTATCAAAAGCAACTTTGTAACCGATTTATTAACGGAATCTAATGTACCAGATAATATATCGAAAATGGTGTTAAGTGATATATCCTTTAACACTCAAGAACTAGGAAAAGGAAAAGCTATTGGCTATATATCAAGTATGATTATAAGTATATTACTTTTCTTTTCGATTTATTATTATGGTTATGGGGTAGCTATGTCTGTAGCTTCTGAGAAAACCTCAAGAGTAATGGAACTTCTTGTAACATCAACAAAACCATCAATAATAATTCTTGGGAAAAGTGCTGCTATGGGTCTACTTGGACTAATTCAACTAGTCATGGTAGTATGCACAGCTCTACTAACATTTAAATTAACTTTCCCTGAAAATTTTAAAATAGCCGGTCAAGTGCTTGATTTTTCTAATTTCACCCCCTTTAGCATTGTAATGATTGCACTATACTTTATATTAGGTTATTCCCTGTATGCTATGATGAATGCCGTTGCTGGTGCTACTGTTAGTAAGGCCGAAGATGTTAATTCAGCTCTTATGCCTATATCTATGATATCTATGGTGGCATTCTATATGGGATACTTTTCACTTACAGTACCAAATGCGACTGTAGCCATAGTATCATCTATCATCCCATTTTCAGCACCTTTTTCCATGCCTTCTAGAATTTTAGCTACAGATGTTCCTGCTTGGCAGATTGTTGCTTCTGTCTTCTCTTTATTAATAACAATAACATCCATAGCTTGGATATCCATAAAAATATACTCTGCTGCTATCCTTCATTATGGCAGCCGTCTAAAAATGAAGGATTTACTAAAAATGTCACATAAAAATAAATAATATAATAGTTAATATACCATTTTAATATTTGACATATCAAGTACCATATAGTAAACTTTATGAATATAAAACTTAAATAAGACAGTTCTAAACCATCCTGTCTATAAACAAAACTAGGACGTTAAGGGCGTTTTACGCCCTTTTTTATTTTTTTAGGAGGACTTACAATGTCAAAAATCGGATTAACAACTACTGTGCCAGTAGAGGTTCTCATTGCTGCAGGTTATACCCCTGTAGATTTAAATAATATTTTTATAACCTCAAGTGACTATCTGAAATATATTGATATTGCAGAAAGAGACGGTTTTCCAAGAAGCTTATGCACTTGGATAAAAGGAATTTACGGAGCATGTTTGCAAAACGGAATTAAAGAAATAGTTGGAGTAGTTGAAGGTGAATGTTCTAATACAAAAGTTCTCATTGAAGTACTTGAACTCAGAGGAATAAAAGTTTATCCATTTTCTTTTCCGCACTCCCATAAATCCCAGGATGTAGAACACGAAATCAATAAGTTTATGAATGTTTTTAATGTAACACACGAAGAAGTTGAAATAGTTAGAAAAAATTTAAATAAAACCCGTGCACTGACTAAAGAAATTGATGAATTAACCTATATACATAATAAAGCTACAGGCTTTGAAAATCATTTATATCAAGTAAGTTCCAGTGATTTTAATGGAGATTTAGCTGCCTTTGAAGTTGACCTTGAAAAAGTTATTAAAGACATAAAAAATAGAGAACCGATAAATAGAAAACTTAGACTTGGATATATAGGTGTACCTCCTATGACATGCGACATATATGAATTCGTTGAAAATCTTAATGCAAATTTTGTATACAATGAAGTTCAAAGAGAATTTGCTTTTCCAAGAGCTGATAAAGCTCTAAACATTTATCAGCAATATTATGACTACACTTATCCTTATGATACTGCATTTAGAATTAAAGAATTAAAAAAACAAATTAAAGAGCGAAAACTCGATGGTATAATTCATTACACTCAAGCATTTTGTTATAGGGCCGTGGCTGACATTGTTTTAAAAGAAAAACTTGATATCCCAATATTAAATATTGAAGGTGACAAATTGAATATTTTAGATGCAAGAACAAAACTTAGGTTAGAGGCCTATCTCGATATGTTATTAGACTTAAAGGAGGCCAAAACATGCGAGTCTTAGGTATTGACCTTGGAAGTCGTGAAGTTAAAATAGTTTTAATGGAAGATAATAAAATAATACAAAAAAAGAAAGTGAGTACCATGAGCTTTTACAGGAATTACTGTAACTATGATGGTAAGATAGTCGTTGATTTAGACAAACTTGATATTAATCAAGTTGATAAAGCTGTGTCTACAGGATATGGTAAAAACAACACTGATTTATCACTTTTTTCTCCAATAAACGAGATAAAAGCTCATGTGTATGGAGGCTTTTATCAAACAGATTTAAAAGATTTCATACTTTTAGATGTAGGCGGTCAAGATGTTAAGGTTGTTAAAGTGGAAAAAGGAATCACAACAGACCTAGAACTTAATGAGAAATGCGCTGCTTCATGTGGTAGATATTTAGAGAATATGGCAAATGTGCTTGAAGTATCCCTTGATGATATGAGCAGACATCATGAAAACCCTATTGAACTTAACTCAACCTGCGCAGTTTTTTCTGAGTCGGAGCTAATTGGTAAAATTGCTGAAGGAGTAAGTATAGAAAGCTTATGTGCTAGTGTTAACTACTCTCTATACAAAAGACTTCAACCACTACTGTGCAAATTCAAAGGTAAAAAATTAGTTTTAACTGGTGGAGTTGCTAACAATTACGCAATAAAATATTTTCTTGAAAAAGATTATGATGAAATAGTTGCAATAAAGGAGCCACAATTCAATGGTGCCATTGGTTGTTGTTATTACGGCAGTACGTTTTTATAAGTCTTCCTTCTTTATAATCATGAAAGCCCAATCTATCATTTTATAGATTGGGCTTTCATTTTATTTGTTTTTTGTAAAATTTCTAATAATTAATTATTATAGTAAAGACTTTCAGTTGCATATTCTGCATCACAAGTAATATCTATACCAAGTTTTCTAAAAGTTTGTTCGTCATTCGTACTTATAATTGTAGTTGAGTGAGCTTGGCACCCTTTTAGCATTATTAACTTATCCATAGCTACCTTTGCTATTGGATTTGTAGCGGCACATATACTAAGAGCAATTAGCACATTTTCACAATCTAAAGCTGGTTTCTTACTACCTAACGTTTGTGATTTTAGTTTTATTATTGGTTCAAGTATGACTGGAGAAATAAGATGAATTTCGTCATCTATATTTGCAAAATATTTAACAGCATTTAAAATTATAGCAGCTGTTGCATCCATTATATCTGAGCTTTTACTAGTTAATATTGTTCCATCTTCAAGTTCTATCGCTAAGGTCGGGCAATTTTCATTTTTACTAGAACATTGCTTTAAGGCTACTGAACGTTCTCTTGCAGGGATAACAACTTTCCTATCTTGCTGTTTTAAATTAAGTTCCTCCATAAGAAGTTTTACCCTATTAAAAGTTTCTTTATCTATGTAGCCTTTTTTATACTCACATCCTGTTTTAAAATACCTTCTTATTATCTCTTGCCTAGAAGCTTCTTTAATAACATCATCATCTATAATACCAAAACCTACTCTATTAACACCCATATCTGTTGGAGATTTATAAATAGCTTCTTCCTTAGTTATTCTTTCTATAATTCTCCTAAGTACAGGAAATGTTTCAATATCACGATTATAGTTTACAGATATCTTATTATAAGCATCAAAATGGAATGAATCCAACATATTTATATCGTTAAGATCTGCTGTTGCAGCCTCATATGCTATATTTAGAGGATGCTTTAATGGAATATTCCATACTGGGAAAGTTTCAAACTTTGAATAACCAGCTGCTCTGCCCTGCTTATGTTCATGATAAAGTTGACTAAGACAAGTAGCAAGTTTTCCACTTCCTGGTCCTGGTGCTGTTACAACAACAATAGATTTTGTTGTTGTGATATATGGATTTTCACCATACCCTTCATCACTTACAATTGCATCCACATCTGTAGGATACCCTTTTGTTGCCCTATGTTTATATACTTTTATACCTCTACGCTCTAGCTTATTTATAAAAATCGTGGTTGCTGGTTGACCATCATATCTGGTAATCACAACACTATTTACATCAAGCTCATATTCACGTAAATCATCGATTAATCTTAAAACATCAACATCATACGTGATTCCAAAATCTCCTCTTATTTTATTTCTTTCAATATCTCCTGAATATACGCAAATAATGACCTCAACTTTTTCTTTTAATTTATGTAGTAGCTTAATCTTTGCATTTTCATCAAATCCAGGTAAAACTCTTTTTGCATGGAGGTCGTTAAAAAGCTTACCTCCAAATTCTAAATATAATTTATCATAATTATTAACTCTTTCTAATATAAACTTTGATTGCTCCTCTAAATATTTCTTTTGATCAAATCCTATCTTCATTTTTTCTCCTCACTACAATATTTATTTTATATACATTTTATGATCAATTTTTATTCATAAATTTTATTAATAAATAAACTTTTACAACTTCATATTATTACACAATTTTAGTATAAAGTAAACTATTCCTGCAATTCCCTAAAATTCACTTATCATTTGACATACATCATAACTTATAGTAAAATTAGTAATTATAATAAAACCTAATAAGACAGTTCTAAACCATCCTGTCTATAAACAAAACTAGGACGTAACTACCGTTTTAGGTAGCTTTTTTTGTTAATGGGGTGGATAGCGCCCTTTTTTATTTGTAAAAAATTATATAATATAAAAACTAATGATGATTTCTATAGAAGTGTTAATTAAATTAGCATAAAATTTAAGGGAGCGTGACACATGTATATTTTAAAATCAGAACACAGCTTTGACAGCGCACATTTTCTTTCTGGTTATGAAGGAAAATGTGCATATATTCATGGCCATAGGTGGAAGGTTGAAGTTGAAGTACAATCCGAAACACTGCTTAAAAATGGTCAACTTAGTGGCATGATAGTAGATTTTGGTGATTTAAAAAAGGATGTTAAAGCTATGGTGGATTTTTACGACCATGCCTTAATTGTAGAAATAGGAAGCATGCGGGATAAAACCTTAAATTGTTTAAATGAAGATGGATTTAATATAATTATGGTGGATTTTAGAACAACAGCAGAAAACTTTTCAGCATTTTTCTTTAAATTAATGAAAGATAAAGGTTACAACGTAAGATCAACTACTGTTTATGAAACACCTACTAATAGTGCTACATATGAAGAAAGCGAGGCACATTAAAGTGAAATTTAAGGTAGTTGAAAAATTTATAAGTGTTAACGGAGAGGGTCCCTTATCAGGGCAACTAGTAGTATTTATAAGATTCGCAGGCTGCAATTTAAATTGTAGCTACTGCGATACCACTTGGGCTAACAAAAAAGACGTTAATTATGATCTTATGTCGTCTGATGATATATATCAGTATATAAAATCTACAGATATTAGAAATGTAACACTTACTGGTGGAGAACCTCTGTTACAAGAAGGCATTAGAGAACTATTAGAAGTATTGTCAATAGATAGTTTATTGCATGTCGAGATTGAAACTAATGGTAGTGTACTAGTAAATAAATTTTTAAGTATAGATAATCCACCAAGCTTTACTTTGGATTATAAGTTACCTTCAAGTAATATGGAAAGTAATATGAATTTAGATAACTATGAGTATATGAGTTATAAAGATACAGTTAAATTTGTTGCTGGAAGCATAATTGATTTGCAAAAGGCTAAATATATAATAGATAAATATGGGCTTTCATCTAAAACGAATGTCTACATTAGTCCAGTATTTGGGCAAATTAGCTTAGAAACTATGGTAGAATTTATGAAGAACAATAAAATGAACGGTGTTAATCTTCAAATGCAACTTCATAAAATTATCTGGGATCCAAATAAGAGAGGTGTTTAACATTATGGCAATAGATACAAAAGCAATTGAAGAACATATAAAAGGAATTTTAATAGCTCTAGGTGATGACCCAACAAGGGAAGGCCTTAAAGATACCCCATCACGCGTAGCTAAAATGTATGAAGAAGTATTTTCTGGAATGTTATATAGCAATGATGAAATTGCACAAATGTTTAACACTACATTTGTTGATGACCTAGAAGTTGAAGGTGATAATCTTGATATAGTAATAATGAAAGACATTCAAATATTTAGTTATTGTGAACATCATTTAGCGCTTATGTACAATATGAAAGTCTCGGTTGCGTATGTACCAACAAAAAAAATTATTGGCTTAAGCAAGATTGCAAGAATAGCTGATATGGTGGGCCGCAGACTTCAACTTCAAGAAAGAATAGGAACAGATATTGCAGAAATTATGCAAATAGTAACTGATTCTCCAGATATTGCGGTTATCATAGAAGGTGAACATGCTTGCATGACAACTCGTGGAATAAAGAAACCAGGCACTAAAACATTGTCAACTACCTATAGAGGAAGATTTAATACTGATGTAATATTAAATAATAAATTAATGATGCTCTATAGTAAATAAAAGCTCTATACTAAATAAGGACTTTTTACCAAATAAATGGAGGTGTTTAATTTATGAACAAAGAAAAAGCAATAGTAGTATTCAGTGGCGGACAAGATAGCACAACTTGTCTGTTCTGGGCGCTCGCAAAATATAAAGAGGTTATAGCTGTATCTTTTGATTATAATCAAAAACATATATTAGAACTTGATTGCGCCAAAAACATATGCGACAAACATGGCATTGAGTATCATGTTTTAGACCTAAGCCTATTAAACCAACTTGCACCAAATTCATTAACGCGCAGTGATATGAAAGTTGATAAAGAAGCTCCTAAAGGAAGTGTACCAAATTCTTTTGTTGATGGAAGAAACTTATTATTCTTAACTTTTGTTGCCATCTTTGCAAAACAAAGAGGAATAAATAACATTATAACAGGCGTATCTCAAAGCGATTTTAGTGGATATCCAGATTGCAGAGATGTGTTTATAAAATCCTTAAACGTAACCCTTAACCTAGCTATGGGTTATGATTTTGTCATTGAAACCCCTTTAATGTGGATTGACAAGGCGCAGACTTGGAAAATGGCTTATGATTTAGGTGTACTTGATATAGTTAAAGAAGAAACTTTGACTTGCTATAATGGAATAAAAGCTAACGGTTGTGGTGATTGTCCATCTTGTAAATTACGAAAAAAAGGATATTTAGAGTTTAAAGAAAAATATATTATAGATAAAAAATAAAATAAACTGTTATTACATTGCTTTGCTTTGTAATAACAGTTTATTTATTATGGAGTATATTTCTTTCCAGTTATAAACCCTAATTATATTATCATTTAATGGTTTTCGATTATAATTCGCATCTATTAAAAGCACCTTGAATCCTGCATTTGACAACTGAATTGCATTATCATAATTATCTTCAATAAATACGCTACAATTTAACTCTTTTGCTTTATCAACCTTGTAGTGACTACCTAAAACAAACAAATCATCATATATAATTTCATTTTTCTTTAAATATGAATGTGTAAACATAGTAAGTGTTTTATCTCTCGCGGTTACAAAATAAATATTATGAAGTTTACTTAGTCTTTCTATAACACGTTGAACATCTTCTCTTATCTCTTGCTGTGAATGAATTTCTATTTTGTTTTCTTCATAAAATTCATCATATTCTTCTTGCTTAATCCCCATTACCTCATGAATATAATATTTAGTAATCTCTTCCTCTGTTATATCTTTGTTGAAATACTTATTAGTAATATTAAGCCAATAATAAGGATCTGTTATAGTTCCATCAATATCAATACATATATTTAAATTTTTCATCTTGTCATCCCCTTCATTAATTCTTTGTTATTCCTTCATTATATGCTACTAAGATTAAGACTGTGTTAAATGTATATTATGATTTGTTTAAGCATTAAATATCAAATAATAACTATAAGAATACAAATCAATACAAAAATGACATTCACCAATCCATATAGAATGGTGAATGTCATTTTTATTTCAAGATACTATGTAATAATCCATTACTGAGATTTCTTCAAATCCACAAGATTCATAAAGCCCAAGTGCTGTTTTATTTTGACAAGCAACATCAAGAAATATATTTTCTATATTTTTTCTCTTTAATATGTCCATTGATAAGTTTAAAATTTCTCTCCCAAATCCATTTCCTCGAAAATCTGGGAGTACACCAAACCCATAAATAAACCCATTGTTGTTTGTTATTGAAAGATGTATTTTACCTATAATTTTACCATCAAACTCCGCCATATAACTTATAAAGTTATCTTCTTCCTGAATTAATGGTTTTTGTATATTTACCTCTGTTTCATCATAATCATTATCCACTGGAACATCTTTTATTGGATCTCCAAAATACACAGAACTTTGCTTATCAATTTCATTGGCATCTGCATTAGTTGCCAATCTAAGTTTAATAACATACTTATTAGAAAAATCCACTTTTTTATTATTTAAAGACATTTTGTACTCCGACGAAGCGTATTCGAATCCATTTGAGTTTATAAATGCTAACCCAGAAACAGATGTATGGTCACATAGAGCTAGTACCTCTTGTGGGTTTGACTTCTCCCACTCCTCCTTAGCTATTAAATACAGCTTTTTAAAGATTCCCCGCATTCTAAATTCAGGATGTACCATGCCACTGATTTCTATTGAAGCCCCTCCAAAATTACATATTCCTAAATAACCTACTAAAACATCATCTTCATAATATAAAAACTCTGTCATGATTTTATTTGTTATAGAATCTTTTACGACTTTTCTTCTTAAATTTTCTTTAAAATCAAGCTCCAATTTTAAATTAATTTTTTGTTTTTGATTACAAATACCCTCTAGCTTTTTAATAGATATATACTCTTCATCACTTAAATCATTCCTCTTTAAAATTATATGTTTGTGATAATCCATTATTCCCCCCTAATTCTAAGCACTCCAATTAAAATAGGAACCTAGATTCTACTACTAGTTCTATGCCTTTTGCTATCCCTATCTCTAGACATGACCATCCAAAAATGTCTAAGTGTGTGTAACCCCTCATAAATAAATCCTGTCTTTCGAAAATAAAGCACATCGTCTTCCGTCTTTACATTTTGCTTAAAAGGATAGTCGTTTAAATTTCCACTATAAACAATAAATTGCTTCATAACCTCACAAATATCCGTTGGAGTTATCTTATATGATTCGAGCGGAGTAAGTTTAATCCCCCCCCGCTTCAAAGCCTCCATTACAAACTCAGTGCATATGTATGTCTTATAAACTGAATGCCTCTTATTAGATATAACTCCAATGGCTCCAAGAAAATTATAGTAGTATATCTCATCATCATTATATATATCATAAATAAATTTATTTATTAATTCATATTTTCTAATTGTTACGGGTATTTTATATACATTGATAGGAACATTCTCATGCCGTCCTATATTAAGAGTAAATGCACTTTCACGAACTATCCCACCTACAAGGGGGTTGCTAATCGTAAATCTACAAAATGAATACATTTCACTTAAATTTTTATCTAAACTAATCGACGCATGGTTATAATCTTCCTTTAAAAATTTTCTAACTAACTTTCCTGTAGAAGTTGGCGTTCTTGAAATAACTACATATATATACTTTTCCATTTTATTTCTCCTAACAACCACCTAAATATAATTCAACTAAATGTTAAATATATGTAATAATAATTCCTAGAATAAAAATAAAAGTATTCATATTATAAACCTTATACTAATTATTTTCCATTAAATTATTTCTCATAGAATTATTTTGACTTAATATTAATACATTTATTTGTCGAGGTATTATAATATATTCTTTCCTTATTTTTCATCTTTTATGTGATTTATAAAAAATTTTATTATAAATTATGAAATAATATAATTCATTTTATGATGTATAATATAAATATACAAAATCATTAAAAAAGAGGTTTTACAATGAGAAAAGAATATATAACCTATATGAACGATTTACCTATAGATATCTCCCTTGAAAATATTGTAGACTATCCGATACATTGGCATAATTCTATAGAAATTATCTTTGTGCTTGAGGGTACCGTAAGTGTTCTTATAGAATCAGGAAAATATGAAATTAACGAAAGTGAGCTTGAAATTATAAATTGTGATGAAGCGCACAGAATTTATTCAAAAGAAGAAAATAAGGTTCTAATTTTCCATTTAGACCCTGCTTTTTTCGAGAAATATTATGATGATATGAAAAATATATATTTTTATACAAACTCTAGCCAAGAAGGTGTACAACGAGAGGAAAAGTATGATGATTTACGTAAATATCTATCAATTCTAGTCTGTGAAGTAATCCAGAAAAATGAAGATTTTGAGAAGCAAATAGATTCTATTATGGTAAAGTTATTATTTCATTTAATAAACAACTTTCATTATCTTAATTATGATGAGAAGAAGCCGCTAGAAAACCAAATACAATTTCAAAGATATCATAGAATTATTAAATATATTTATAACAACTATATGAATAAAATTAGTTTACAAGACATAGCAAGTATAGAATATTTAAGTTCTTATTATCTCTCTCATCAAATAAAAGATATGGCAGGCACCAGTTTTAAAGAGCTTGTAAATAATGTTCGCGTTGATGAATCTATTAAGTTACTCCTAGATACAGATAAAACTATATCAGATATTTCCTTTGATGTTGGTTTTTCTCATGCCAGGTATTATAATAAAAGTTTTAAGGACTACAATAATTGTACGCCACTACAGTTCAGGAAAAAATACTATATACCGGATGAAAAATTTGATAGCTTTAAAAAAATGGAATCACATTATTTATCTGGATCGCTCTCGTATTTGTCACCCTATTTAGAAGACTATGATAGGTTTAACTATACTAACAAGATTATAAAACTTCAGACAGATTTTTCACTTTCAAGTTCATCCTTCAATCATAGATGGAAGGAAAATATAAATTTAGGCCAAGCGAAAGAACTTATTAAGGCACAAGAACAAGGACATTTGAGGACACTTCAAGATACAATAGGTTTTGAAAATGGAATAATACTAAACTTATTTAGTAAAGAGATGAAAATATACTTTAATGAAAATGTTAATTTTTTAAATTGGAATGAGGTTGAAAAATTATTAGGGTTTTTAATGGAAATATCCCTTGTACCATTAATAATAATAAATCAAATCTTTGAAGATAAAAATTCTTTTATTACGCTTTTGGAAAGTTTTATACTATACTTTGCTGATATATATGGTTTTGATAAAGTTAAGCTCTGGAAATTTCAGGCCTCAAACGATTTAACTATAGAATACATAGATATTTCCCGGGAGATTTTCGAAAAATATAAATTGCAGAATTTAATAGAAATACCTTTTAATGTTCTTCCTGCTATTAATACTATTTATGATTCTTCTTATATGCTTCCATATATTATTCATAATTTTATTAATAATACTAGTAGCTTATATGCTTTAAAAGCTTTTGATACAGTAGAGGAAAATTCAATTTTAAATAATGAACTATTTTTTGGTTCCCCAGGTCTTCTTAATTTAGATGGTATAAAGAAAGCTTCCTACTATGCATATTATTTGTTATCAAAACTAGGTAATGAGCTTATAGACCAAGGAGACGGATATATTATAACGAAGCTTGGTGAAGATATTCAGGTTTTGCTTTACAGTTATAGTGAAGAGCTTAATACACTAATTAAACTAGAGGATTTATATAAAGGTAAGGGCAGTAAAAATATAACCGAGAGAAAAATATCCTTATCTATTAAAAATTTAATTCATGACTATAAGGTTATTAAATATGAAATTGGAGAAAAAGTTGGCTCAGCTTATGATATCTGGTTACGCATGGGTAAACCCAAAAGACTTGGTTATGATGAATGGAAAATCTTAACTAAGATTTCTGCTCCTAATATTTCTTTATCCTATACTAAAAAAACTGCTGTTTACAATAATATAATAAAAATAGAAGGCTATGGAGCTACCTTAATAGTTCTTCAAGAAGTACAAAAACACCTGTTTTAAGGTGTTTTTTTGTTATTTAAATATAAACCAAACTTACATGTTAGCAACTTTGTACTTTTTATATAGCAACTGTGGGAATGTTTATATATCTATAATAGGGTAAACTTATATTAAAGAAACAAAACAATTCTTAAGGAGAAGTGGATTTCATGACAATGAGTAACGTGGCAGAAAGCAATAAAATGTTTGGCGAGGAAAAGATAGGTAGACTACTATTAAAGTTTTCTGTGCCAGCTATAATTTCGTTAATGGTAGCAGAAATGTATAATATGGTAGATTCTATGTTTCTAGGTCAAACTATAGGAGCTAATGCCATTGGTGCATTAACCATAACTTTCCCAATTCAAAGGCTATTTTTTGCAGTATCCATGCTTATAGCCATCGGCGCTTCAACATCAGTTTCAAGAAGTTGCGGAGATAAAGATTTTGATAATATAAAAATAATTATACCAAATGCTATAATTCTAATGTTTATGATAATATCTGTATTTGCCGCTATTATTTATATTTTTCAAGATACTATTTTAATAAGCCTTGGAGCTTCAGCCAACACATTCCCACTTGCAAAGGAATATGTAAGTATTATATTAATCGGTGTACTTTTTCAATCTTTTACAATAATAGCATCTTACATTTTAACATCATTTGGAAACACTAAAATAGTTTTATTAAGTACCTCTATCGGAGCAATTTGTAATGTAATTATAGATTATTATTTAATAAATATATGCTCATATGGTGTAAAAGGAGCTGCTATAGCTACGGTCGTATCACAAATAATAGCTTTTATGTATGTTCTAATTATATTTATAAAATTAAAAATGGGATTAAAATTTTCATTTAGATTATCTCTTAACAAAGCAGTTTCAGTTGGAATAATATATGTTGGATTTTCAACCTTTATAGTAGAAATATCAGATGCTATAGTCGCTGCTGTATTAAACAATCTATTATTCTCCTATGGTGGAGATTTGGCTATAGTAACAATTGGTTTAACTACAAGAGTCTCAATGTTCTTATTCATGACTGTTATGGGTATAAGCTCTGCTATGCAGCCCATAGCTGCCTATAATTATGGCGCTGGAAACTATACTAGATTAAAAGAGGTTGTTAAAATATCTATAATTGCAGTATCTGCAAGTTCAACTTTGTTATGGGCACTCTTCATGATATTTTCAAAACAACTTATAGGTTTATTTATAAACGATAGTGCCATTATAGATCAAACAGTAAAGGCATTTAGAATGGTTATAGCCGTTTTCCCTTGCATTGGAGTATATTATTTAGCTATTTGCTATTGCCAAGCCATAAATAGAGTTAAAACCTCTTTTAAATTGTCTATCTTTAGGCAGCTAATAATATTTATTCCACTAGTGTATGCATTCGTAAGTGGTTTAGGGATGGGTGTATTCGGTGCATGGCTTGCTTATCCTGTATCGGATATGATAGCCTTCATTACCGCCGCTATATTTATTAAATATACCTATATCTCTTTAGAAATACTGGAAAGGCATCAAATTTACAAGAAAAATAAAGCTAAGCTTAAAATTAAGCTTGCCTAATCTCCCCTTCTTTAATCATATTTATATCCCCATAAAAGAGTAACTTATTATTCATTACAATTATTCCATCACCATCGTTACAGGTATAAATTGTGTTACCAGTTTTATTTGAATATTTTATAATGTCATCTAAATAATGACTATGCTCATTCCAATGTGGCATAAAGTCAAAATCAACTAAAGCTAAAGACGACAAATTTGATAATCCAACTATATCATCATCACCGAATTGTGCTGATGATATATCCTTTGACATCATTATTGCCCCTGCACTTAATCCTATAATATAACCACCGTTTTTAATATACTTTCTAAGTCTAGTTATTAAATATCTTTTCCTTAGGTTGTTTAAAAAGTAGTACGTGTTTCCACCAGATAAATATATTACATCTGACTTAAATATTTTTTCTGTTTTATTTAAATCACAAAAATCATCTATATCAAAATATTCATATTTAAAGTCACCATATTCATTTAATCTATCTTTTGTATTTTCAAAATGTCTTAATTTTTTATCTGTCTCCGTCTTTGAGGGTATATAACTCAATGTATATTTTTTATCTAAAAATATCTCTTTAATTTTTAATTTTAAATTTATATTATCTTTTTCAGTAAACTCACTGAGTAGAATTAATGCGCCCATACTACTATCTCCTCACTTCTATTTTATATATTATAACATATTTTTGTAAACCTATACATATATTAATTTTTGTTGTTTTATTGTTAACATATGGAAGTTTGTGAATCTTTAATCTCATATAATTTTCCTATGTAATATTCATTCTATTCACATATCATAATGTTGATACTATAATATTCATATAAATCATTTATATTATAAACCACTCCCGTTGACATTCTTAATAATATATGTATAATTAGAGTTAAATGTAATATAGGATAAAAGTAAGTATAATTTCAATTTAGAGAGAGCCAATGATGCTGGGAATTTGGTATTTGAATATGTTTTTGCATTAATTTAGGTGGTGCCACGAAAGTTTACCTTTCATCCTATTATATTATAGGATGAAAGGTTTTTTATTTTAAATTGAACTATGGGATGCATTGCTACTTATCACCTAATATGCTTAACTTTTATAAGAAAGGATGATTAAAATGGATTATTTAAAACTAGCAGATTTATTGTTACCTACCGTTTGCGAAACACCAGAATACTATAGAACTCTTTATCCCAAACGAAATCTTAAACCTAATGCCATGGTTACAAGGTATGCCCCAAGTCCCACTGGATTTCAGCATCTTGGAGGAGTATTTGCTGCTCTTATATCTGAAAGATTAGCTCACCAAAGTAATGGAATCTTCTTCTTTAGAGTAGAAGATACAGACAAAAAAAGAGAAGTAGTTGGTGCCATAGAAGATAGTACTAACACTTTGCACGATTTTGGAATCAATTTTGATGAAGGGGTTGTAGACTCAGATAGTGAAAAAGGCGCATATGGACCATATAAACAAAGCGACAGGATTAAAATATATCACACTTTTGTAAAGTCTTTAATATTAAAAGGTTTAGCATACCCTTGCTTTTGCACTGAAGAAGATTTAGACAATACAAGAAAAATTCAACAAGAAGCTAAAATAAATACAGGATATCATGGAAAATGGGCTGTTCACAGAAATTCTAGCCTCGATGAAATTATGGTTGAGTTGTCTAAAGGTACTCCTTTTGTTATAAGACTTAGATCTCCTGAAAACACTGATAAGAGAGTAGTGTGTAACGATTTAATCAAAGGAACTATAAGTATGCCAGAAAATGATCAAGATATTGTAATTCTTAAAACTAATGGAATTCCAACTTATCATTTCGCTCATGCTATAGATGATTATTTAATGGGAACAACCCATGTAATACGTGGTGAGGAATGGCTTTCATCTCTTCCTATACATTTACAATTGTTTGAATTGTTAGGGTTCACACCTCCAGAATATGCACATATACCTACAATAATGAAAATGGATGGAACATCAAAACGTAAGCTCAGTAAAAGAAAAGATCCTGAGATTTCTGTAGATTTTTATAAATCACAAGGATATCCGTTTATGTCTGTAACTGAGTACCTTATAAATTTAGTTAACTCTGATTTTCAAGAATGGAGAACTCAGAACCCTCTCGTTCCATGCACTAGCTTTAATATTTCCTTCGAAAACATGAGCAAAAGTGGAGCTTTATTTGATATTTTAAAACTTAACGATATAAGTAAAAATGTTATAGCTACTATGGATGCAGACCTTGTTTATGACCTTTACCTTAGTTGGGCAAAAGTTTATAATACTACAATTGCAACTAAACTCATAGAAAACGAAGATTATTCTAAGAAAATATTTAACATTGAAAGACTAAATGAAAAACCAAGAAAAGATTTTGTAAAATGGTTAGATGTTGCGCAGCATATTGAATTTTTCTTTGATGATTTCTATAAGAATAGTATTAAGGATGGTTATAATTTCCCTGATCATATAACAATTGAAGATGTTAACAGTGTACTCACTAGTTACATAGATGTATATGATTATTCTCATGATAATGATACTTGGTTTGCAACCCTTAAAGAACTTTCTGTTAAATTAGGGTATGCAAAAAACGCAAAAACTTTTAAAAAGAACCCAGAATTATATAAAGGTATACTCTCTGATGTTGCCACAATTGTAAGAGTAGCATTAACTAATAAAGTACAAACTCAAGATTTACATGAAGTTATGCAAGTTATGGGTGAGGCTAGAGTTATTGAAAGACTGAGTCAAAAATTTATTTAATGTATATAAATAAAGAAGGAAGCCAATTTAAATTGGTTTCCTTCTTTATTTATTCACTAAACTTCAAATGCATTTACTGCCTCTGTAAGCTTTACAGCAAGACTCTTTAAGTCTTGAGTGTGGGTAACAATTTGATCTATACTTGCTAATTGCTGCTCAGTTGTAGCCGCAACTTGCTCAGTCGCTGCTGAGTTTTCTTCAGTTGAAGCTGAAAGAGTTTCTAATATTTGAATTATATCATTTTTTTCAGTTTCCATTTCAACGCTGTAACCTTTAATGCTTTTCATATCACCAGAAATCTTACCTATTGAGCTTAATATCTGAGTGAATATATCTTTAGCATCTATTACAGCTTTACTTTGTTCTATAGCTATTGTGCTCCCAACTTCCATAGCTATAACTGCATCTTTTGATTTTTTTTGTACTCCGTCTATCAGCTGTTTAACTTTAGATGCGGAAATAGCAGACTGCGAAGCAAGCTTTCTTACTTCTTCCGCAACTACAGCAAATCCTTTTCCCTGTTCACCCGCTCTTGCAGCTTCTATAGCCGCATTTAGTGCAAGTAAATTTGTTTGCTCTGATATCTGGCTAATTGCCTCCGTGATTGCTCCAATTTCTATAGAGTTTCTATCAACCTCAAATATTATATCACTGACCTTGCCAGCAGCCTTTGCGTTTTCTTCTGATTTTCTTAGTAGTAACTCAATTGCCTCAAGGCCCTTACTTCCAATACCAACTGCTTCCTCTGTAGCCTCATTAGTTTTTACAGAAAGACCTGTAACAAGCTCTATTTTATCAGATAGAATCTTAATTCGATTAACTCCATTTTGGGTTTCTATAGCTTGCTCACTTGACCCTCTTGCAATTTCATCAACAGAAGCTGCTACCTCATTAATTGCTGCTGTATTTTCATCAACAATGCCATCTAAAACCTGAGATGATTTAAATACAACACTGGCCGAGTCTTTTACTGAGCGTATTAATTCGTTTACGTTTTTAACCATAGTATTAAATGATTCATTTAATTTACCAATTTCATCCCTGTTTCTTATATTTAAGTTTGGGATATTTAGGTTACCTGAAGCTACAATATCTACAGCTTCACCAATTTTTTTAATCGGACGTGATATGTGCTCCGCGAATAATATAATTAATGCTCCCCCAATAAGAAGAACTGCTAAGAGTACAACAAGTGTAGTCTTTAAAATTTTATTAGATCCCACATTAAAATCATTTTCATATGTTCCAGCACTAACAATCCAACCCCAATTAGGATCTGCCTTTTGATAAGTTATTTTACTTGAAATCTTATCTGAATTAGCAATAGTCCACCAATAAGTCAAATATCCTCCGCCGCTATTACCAATTCTAATTTGCTCCTTAACAAAATATGTACCATCTTTTTTATCTTTAAAATCTATTACGCTTTTGCCCTCTAGACTAGGATGGGCCGCTTCAACACCATCTTTAGTATATGCAAGTAGATATCCACTTTTTCCAAGACTAACATTTTTATTGATAGGCCTTGTACCGTCAGTATTTTTTTTACCTAACATATACTCGCGGGTTCTCTCTTGAGCATCTTCAAGCGTTAACTTTCCTCCGTCTACAAGCTTCTGATTTGCATCAATTACTTGTAACGTCATTTCAACACTATTTTTAAGAAGAATCTTACCACTATCTTCAAGTTCTTTTTTAGCTACCGAATAACTTATTAGTCCAAGTGCAATTACAGGTATAAGTAAAAGCATTCCTGTCACCATAATTAGCTTTGTCCTTATATTAAATCCCTTTGTTTTCTTACGTTCTTTTTTCATTAAGCCGAGCCCCCTCTATAATAGATCCCTTTATTATCGACAGGTTATGACATTTACTTTATACTTTATGACAATATATATTATTATTTTTTTGTAAAATAATTAAGCCATAGAAACTACTACGGCTTAATTAACAATTTAAATTTCTTTGCTTAGCTTTTCCTTTTCCTCTAGTAACTGATTTGTATAGAGGTTATAGTAATATCCTTTTTTCCTAATCAACTCTTTGTGATTACCAGATTCGGTAATTTCGCCATGCCTTATAACAAGAATTTTATCTGCTGATACTATAGTTGAAAGTCTATGTGCTACCACAAAGCTAGTTCTTCCACTCAAGACCCTCTCTATAGCGTTTTGTATCATTCTTTCTGTTTCTGTATCTATAGAAGATGTTGCTTCATCAAGAACGAATAGTGCGGGGTCTGCTACTATAGCTCTGGCAAACGAGATAAGTTGTTTCTCTCCTGTAGACAAGTTTCCTCCCCCTTCACCAACCTGGGTCTCATAACCATTTTCTAGTTTACTAATAAAGTTGTGTGCATTTACAAGTTTCGCTGCATTTTCAATTTCACCTTGAGTCGCATCAAGTTTTCCATAAATAATATTATCCCTAATAGTTCCACTAAATAAATGTGGACTTTGAAGTACATAACCAATATTTGATTGGAGCCACAATAATGAACGCTTTCTATAATCTAGTCCATCTATTAGTATTTCTCCACTACTTGGCTCATAAAACCTACAAAGTAAATTTACTAAAGTACTTTTACCAGATCCAGTTTCACCAACTAACGCTATAGTTTCGCCTTTTTTCACTTTTAAATTAAAGTTTTGAAATACCTTTTCTCCGTTCTTATATTTAAAACATACATCTTTAAACTCAATATCTCCGCGTATTTCTTCCCAGTTTTCTCGCTTCGCATTAAATAAGTCTCCATATTTGTAAATTACATCTTTATGGTCCCATATATCTGGCTCTGTTTCTATTAAAGCTATAATTCTCTCTGCAGATGCCTGTGCATTTTGAAGTTCTGCAATTGTTGCAGCAAGGCGGCTTACTGGATCAAAAAACTGAACTGTATATGCAATAAACATTACAAAAGTACCATATGATAATGAATTCGCTATAACACTATTTCCGCCCAGCCACAAAACAAAACCCGCTCCAATACTTCCCATAGATATAACAATTGGAAGAAATAGTGCAGAAAAAGTAGCTGCAGTAACTGATGAATTCCTCATATGACTTGCATCTATCTTGAATTCTTTTAAATTTTCTTCCTCTCGGACAAGAATTTTAGTAGTTTTAGCTCCTGATACCTCTTCACTAAAATCTGCAGTTAATGTTGAGTTCAATTTTCTTACTTTCCTATATGATTTTAATATTTTCTTTTGAAAAAATATCCCTATTAAAAATAAGATTGGAACCACGCTCATACATATAAGTGTTAGTTTTACATTATTATAAAGCATTACTCCTAGAAATCCAACCATCATTGAAATGGCCCAAACCATGTCAATTAGACCCCAAGATATTATTTCACTGAGCCTTGTTACATCCGATGTCATTCTTGCCATAAGCCATCCAAGGCTTGAGGTATCATAATATGAAAATGATAACTGTTGGAGCCTCTTAAATCCAAGCTTTCTTATGTGATATGCAAGATGTGTTTCTATTTTTCCTGCATTTATTATGAATAATCTTACATTTAGTGCTTGAAAAACAACAATACAAAAATAAGCTAATGCAAAAACTATAAGACCATCTGTAGTTTTCTTAACTATAAAGTTATCAATGGCATACCTTGTTAGAAGCGGCATAACTACATCTATTCCTGCAACCCCCACCATGAGAAACGCCAAAAACATAAGTCCATTTTTAAATTCTGAAAGATATTTAAAGAGCTTTTTCCATATACCTATATCTATTTTATCTTTTCTTTTATTTTTTTTTGCTTTATTTTTATTAACCATAATTTATCTCCCTTTTACTTCCTTTATACCTGCTCATCATCGTCAAGTACATCTAGTGACGTCTGGATATCCCATATTCTTTTATAAATACCATCTTTATTAATAAGGGTTTCGTGGTCGCCTATCTCTTCAATAATTCCGTGATTTAAAACTATGATTTTATCTGCATCCATAACTGTCGAAATTCTATGAGAAATTATAAATGTTGTGTTATCTTTACTTCTATGTTTAAGTTGCTTCCTTATAATTCTATCAGTCTGCGTATCCACTGCACTTAATGAATCATCAAATATTAATATAGGCATATCCTTTAAAAGTGTCCTTGCAATAGCTACCCTTTGCCTTTGTCCTCCTGACAATGTAACACCCTTTTCTCCAACTATTGTGTCATACCCCTTCTCAAAAGATGTAATAACATTATGAACGGCAGCTACTGTAGCTGCATTATGTATTTCAATATCTCCAGAATGCAATTTGGCCATTTTTATATTTTCCTTAATAGTTCTTGAATAAAGAAAAGGTTCCTGAAGTACTATTCCAACATTACTTCTCATATGCTTTCTTTCGATGTCCTTAAGCTCTACTCCATCAACCTTTATAGAGCCACTATAGTCATAAAGTCTTAATAATAGATGTACTAGTGATGATTTACCAGATCCTGTTGGTCCAACTATAGCAACAGTTTCACCTTTTTTCACTGAAAAAGTTATATCTCTCAAAATTTTATTACCCTTCTCATATTCAAAGTTAACATTTTCAAAACTTATATTACCTTTAATTTCACTCTTTAATGCTTTCCCATATTCTTGTTCTACGGGAGTTTCAAGGATGTTTGTTATTCTACCAAGCGATACTGACATCTTTCCCATATCCGAAAGAATCCTTCCTAGTTGCCTTACTGGCCATAATAACATTCCCTCATAAGTATTAAATACAACCAAAGTACCTAAACTTATATCTCCATTTACCGCAAAATATATACCCGATACTAATACTAAACCTATTTGAGTCATGCAAAGCACATCTGATGTAGACCAATAACTTGCTAAAAGCTTTACTAATTTAAAATTTAAATCTCTATATTTCATATTTTCTTTTTCATATTTTTCAATCTCAAAGCTCTGTCTTCCAAATGCCTTAACTACCCTGACACCACTTAAATTTTCTTGAAGAACTGTTGTTAAAACTCCTTCTTGCGCATCTGATTTTTCAAAGGTATTCTTAACTTTATAAAAAAACACATATGAATATATAAATATAAATGGAACTACTAGCATTGCTATAACTGTCATTGTTTTATTAAGTGATAACATCATTATAATTGCGAATATTACAATAAAAAATGCTCTTCCTATTTCCACCATTTGCGTAGCAAAGAATTTCCTAACAGTATCCACATCAGATGTACATCTTTGAATGAGATCTCCAGATTCTGATTTTACATGATATCCATATGGTAGATTCTGAATATGATCATAAAGATTCACTCTCATATTTTTAGCTATGTTTTCAGAAGCCCTAGCAGAAAAATTTCCGCTTAAGAATAAGAATATCCCTCGCATACATGTTAATGTAATGAGAATCAAAGCACATATCCATAGATTTGCCCAAAGTACCTTTGTGCCACCCAGTAGTAAAACCAGCTTTTGCATAGCTAATGGAACATCCATAGGTTTGTTACCAATTACTGAATCTATTGTTACTTTTATAACCATAGGTTCTAGCATTGCTATAAATGTAGCTGCTGCTACTGATAGTATTGCAGTAATATACAATGATCTGTTTCCTCTAGTTAAATTTAAAAGTTTGTTCATGAAATTTCCCTCCTTGTGTAGCTACATAACAAGTCCCTATTTTTCTTACTTGCTATTTCTAATTATACAATAAATAATATGTTTTTTAAATTTAAAAGCCGAAGAATAAAAATTCTTCGGCATAATTACTAATTAAAATTCAAACATACTAATTAAAATTCATACTTACTAATTAAAATTCAAACTTACTAATTAAAATTCAAACTTACTAATTAAAATTCAAACTTACTAATTAAAATTCAAACTTATCAATTAGATTTTTTAGATTACTTGAATCATCACTTAGATTTTCTGCAAGTGCATATATTTCAGCGCTAACAATTACTTGACTTTCTAGTGATGCTGTAACTTCCTCAGTGGAAGCTGTATTTTTTTGTGATATATCTGAAATTTTATTTACACTTTTATTTAATACCTCTTTGTCTCTATCTATTATTTCTATCGAGTTTTTCGTGTTGCCCATAGAAACTAATATATTCTCTGTTGAGATTTTTATTAAACTAAATGCATTAACAGTTTTGCTCACTTGTTCTAACTCCTTATTAAAAAGAACTTGCGCACTAGAAGAAATATTAATTGATTTTTTTATTGATGTATTTACATTATCAATAATACTTTTTATTTGTAGCGCTGAGGCTCTTGACTCCTCTGCAAGTTTTCTTATTTCATTTGCAACTACTGAGAATCCTCTTCCAGCGTCACCTGCTCTCGCGGCTTCTATTGAAGCATTTAATGCAAGCAAGTTAGTTTGCACTGTTATATTATTTATTTTGTCAAGTATTCCTATTATATCTTTTGTGTTATTACTTAAGTCATTAATTGTATCCGTTACCATTACCATCGCTTTTGAATTATTATTTGATGTCTCACTTAAGGTATTTATAGCTTCATTATTTTTATTAATGATATCAACAGATTCACTTGTAGCTTTATTTACATCATTTAATCCACCTACAGCTTTATTAATCTCAGAATTAAAATTATATGAGATTTCTACACATCTTATTGCTTCCTCAGTTTGGTTTGTAGATCCACATGCAATTTCCCCTGCAGCCGCACTAATCGACTCAGATGACATATTTAAATCTTCACATATACTTAATAACTTTATAGCTGAATTATTTGTTTTGTCAGTAATTCTAGCTGTTGTTAAAATCATATCTTTTAAGTTTAATACCATTTTATTAAAGTACGTACTTAATTCATTAATCTCCAAAATTTTATATTTCTCAGATTTCACTAAAAAACTACCTCTAGATAACGTCTTCGTAAGCTCTATAATATCATTTATAGGTTTTGTAATCTGGAGCGTTGTAAAAAATGACACAATACAAGATAATATTATACATACAGCCATTATAATTAAGATATATACCCCTATACTACTTGCCATTGAATAAAGCTCATTGTGAGGTACTACAGCAACAAATTTCCACTCTGTTTTTTCCGATGTAGAAAATACACCAAACATATTTTTATTTTGAGCCTTATATGTAAAAGATCCCTCTTTCGCACTTTTTATTTTAGGCAAATATTCTTCACTTGCTTTTTTACCTATTTGATCTTTCTTTTTACTTGTTATTATATCTCCGTTTTTATTAACAATAAGCATAAAACCATTTTTGCCAATTTGAGTATCTATAAGTGTAGATGTAAGTACATTAAGGTCTACATCAATTTTTAATACTCCACAGTTTATACCACTATTAAGGTCCTTTATAACGCGAACTTGACTAATAACCATTTCTTTTTTAGCATTTAATGAAGGTTTTGTCCATATTGATCCTCCATCAAGCTCAATAGCTTTTTTATACCACTCTTCTCCCTTTGCCTTTTCAATATCTTCATCGGCAACATTTCCTGAATTCGATGCCCCTGACAGTTTCTTATCGTTATATATGTATATATTTTTAATATGCTCAGAATTAGTAGCATTTAAAGATTGAAGATAATCAGAAATCTCCTTTTTTCTTACAAGCCCATCATATACATCACCAATAGGTTCTATAAACAAGTTAGTATACTTAGGATTAGATAATATTTGCACAGATACATTTTCAACATTCCTATTAACTAGTTCAATATAGTTTTTATTTTGATTCAAAATCTGATCAGTTGATTGTTTAAATTCCTGCGTTACCTTGGATTTCATTATAAAAAATATTACCAGTCCCAAAAATAATAAAGAGAAAAAAACAATTGCCGTTGTAGTAGAAACTAGCTTTCTTAGTAAGCTCTTTTTTACAAGTAATTGTTTAAAAACGTTTTCATTTGTGCTTTTATTCTTTATTTCACCTCTCTTTTTACTTTTTATTTCACCCTTTCTTTTAATTCTCACTTTCATACTAGGAACCCCCCTCTGTCCCCTTTATTATAGTATTACTAATAGTAATTAATCCATTGGTTAAGTTTACATATTTTTTTTATAATATTTGTACTAAATTACAAATATTATATTTGCATCTAAATTCACTAAAGTTTTTTACTTTCTATTTAAATATTTTCTAGTTTCCTCTTCAGCGTTATTATACGCTGTGCTCATTTTACATCTAAACTCATCCTCACTAGCGCAGAATTCTGGAATTCCTAGTGTTTTTATAACACCGTGCTTAACTTCGGGCGTTAAATAAGAAAATGACATATCTAGTTCCTCAATATCTAGCCTATTAAAACTTTCAAACTCTCTTTTTAAGTCTTCAATTGTTTTTCTTGATCTGCGGTGTATCCTTGCTTTTCTTTTAATCGTATCGCCCTCGCTGCCACTTCTTAAAGTTCTAAGCGCCTTTAAAAACTGCTGCTTATCCATTCCTCTCAGTTTTAAAATTACAAATGGGTCCTTATCAAATTCAAGCCCAAGCATATAATGCACTGCAGCAATGTGTTTGCATGGATTTGCAGTATCGCCACATGAACACTGCGTAATTAAATGTATTTGTTTTTTAGGAAAAAGAGAAACCTTTGCTTCTTTAAAAGCTTCTTCTATATTTTCAGGCATCTCCCCATTTAGAAGTTTTGCACAAAAAATAGCTTTTCTAGCCATGATATTCATAATTTTTTCCCACTCAATCGGTGTAAAACTATCAAGTTCCATACTTACTTTATAAGGCTCTGATCTACCACCCTGAACTAAAGCATTAATTTCGCCTTTTGAAATATCTATGCTCAGTACGTTGCCAGCTCTTGCATATTCTCGTCCTTTATCAACTCTAGAACTTATTGTAAAACTAGAAATTGCATTATTCCACTTCTTAGACCACCAATTGCTACCAAACTCGTTTCTTATTCTTCCAGTCAAAAAGTCACATCTCCTTGCCTCTAGGTTAACTTTTAATTATACTCTTTATTATCATGTTCTAATACAAATAGTTCTCTAAGCTCAATATTGCTCATCTCAGATATCCAATTTTCATTAGTTGAAACTACACTTTCGGCAAGTGCCTGTTTTCGTTCTAGCATTTGATCAATTTTTTCTTCTAGTGTCCCCATGCATATAAATTTATGCACATGGACGTTCTTAAGTTGCCCTATTCTAAATGCCCTATCTGTTGCTTGATTTTCTACTGCCGGGTTCCACCATCTATCAAAATGAAACACATGATTAGCTTTTGTTAGGTTTAACCCAAGTCCACCAGCCTTTAAAGATAATATAAATACCATAGGTTCATTGCCGTCGCCTTGGAAAATATCAATTAGCTCTTCCCTTTTCTTTCGGCTTGTTCCCCCATGCAGAAATAATGTTCTTACTCCTAATTTTTTTTCAATCTCCGTTTCTAATATGTGTCCCATTTCAGCAAACTGCGTAAATACTAATGACCTATCACCTTCTTCTACAACAACCTCGAGCATTTCAAGAAGCCTATCAAGTTTTCCAGATCGTCCTTCTATATCACCGTTGTCCTTTAAAAATTGAACAGGATGATTACAAATTTGCTTAAATTTTGTTAATGAGGAAATAATAAGTCCTCGCCTTCTAATGCCTTCAGAGCTATCAATTTTATTTAAACAATCCTTCACAACAGCTTGATATAACGTCGCCTGCTCAGTTGTTAGCGATGCATACTCCTTAGTTTCAATTTTCTCTGGTAAATCTTTAATAATGTTTTTATCAGTTTTGAGCCTTCTTAGCACAAAGGGTGATATTATTTTTTTCAGCTTATTACTTTTTTTAGGATCTCCATCTCTTTCAATAGGAATTGCGAATTCACTTCTAAATGTTGACCAATTGTACAAATATCCTTTATTCAAAAAGTCCATAATAGACCATAAATCTGAAAGTCTGTTTTCAACTGGTGTTCCTGTTAATGCAACTTTATATTCAGCTTTAAGAGTTTTTATATATTGAGTTTGTTTTGAAGCACTATTTTTAATATTTTGAGCCTCATCCAATATAATCCCTGCCCATTCTTCCTTTTGGAATAAATCCTTATCTCTTACTATTAGAGCATAGGTTGTAATAACTACTTCATTTTTATGTATTTCCGCACTAAAATCTTCATAACTCCACCTACTATTTCCATGATGAATTGCCGCTTTAAGATTGGGTGCAAATTTTTCAATTTCTCTTTCCCAATTTCCAACAACGGAAGTAGGACATATTATTAAAGTAGGTTTATCCGTTAGGCCCTTTTCCCTCTCGTAAAGCATAAGACATATGCTTTGTACTGTTTTACCAAGCCCCATATCATCAGCTAGGCAAGCACCTATACCATGATTACGTAAGAAGGTTAACCAAGAGAATCCTCTTTTTTGATATTCACGAAGAGTACCCCTAAACCCTAATGGAATATCAACCTCTTCTATATTATTCAAATTAAACAGCTGCTCAAAAAAATGGCCCACTGCTTCTTGATTATCTATAGTCTCAACGCTTACTCCAGGAATTATTTCCTCTTCACTCAAATTAAGTCTTAATAATTCTCCTACTGGAATCTTACCATTTAAGCCTTTGTTCATTTTCATCTTGGAAAGTGTTTTAATTTGATGTATATCAACTTGAACCCATTGACCTCTTAATTGAATAAATGGCACTTTCAAATTTGATATCTTCTCAAATTCTTTTTCACTTATTTCATTGCCATTCAACGCAAGTTTCCAATCATATTCAAGAATAGTATCCATATTAAATGTACTTTTCGCTGCCGAATTAGTATTTACAACTCGGTTTTTATCTTTTAGTTTCACTGAAAGTCTTGACGGCTTTTTCCACCAAGCTGGTGCAATAATTCCAAATCCCTTTTCATTTAAGAAATATGCCGATTCTCTTAAAAATGAGTAGGCCTCCTCCACGGAAAGCTTACATTCTACAGGTACTGCATCATATAAACTTCTTTCAATAGGGATAAAGACTTTTGCTGCAACAGCTAAATCCTCTAGTAGCCTTTCTTGAGGATTATTAAATTTTTTATTTAAATATGTTATAGTATCAACTGATTCCTCAAATATCATTTTTGCCGGGAGCATAAGACTAGGATCATCCTTTGCCTGAAGTAGATATTCAAGTGTCCAGTCCTCTTCACGAGCAGGTGGATTAACCTTAAAACACGTACGAAATTTAAATTTACTATTTTTTATTTTTATAGGTTCTATCCATTTCTTATACTCATTTAACATTTTAATCTGACCACTTGTATCAACTGGTATCTCAGGTAACTCTGAAAAAAGTGAATGCATCCAAGTACTACTTAAATTGCTAAAATTATTTTCTAAGAAATCATTATCTTCATTGATATTAGTGCAGCTACTTCTTACCATACTATCAATCATAGAATCCATGAAACTACTTACTAATCTAGTACTATTAGTGTATATGAATTCCTGATTTTCCAAATGAAAATATGCTTTACAAGTCGTCGGCATATTGTTGCATAAAACCTTCTTTTTATCAATATACTCTGGGTCACTTGTGTGCCATCTCCACTGAGAATTAACTTTGTTATTTACTCTATCAATAACAAGTGACGGCAAATATTTGTGTTTAATTATTAACTCTGCCGTAAATCTAGCCACTGTAATCCAAAACTTTAGTTCTCCTGATAATTCTATTTGTTCTAGATTATTTTTATCTATGTTTAAAATCATATCAAATGCATCTAAATTATTAAAAGTAATTCCTCTAATTTCCCTCTTAAGAAGTTCTTTAGATTCAAAATTATATTTATATTTCCCGTATTTCATTTCTAGAGCAGAATCACTTATTTTATTATGTAATTCTATAACTGAAGCCATCTCTTCATATAGTGGAAGTGCATTTTTAGGTTTCCTACCTCTTCTTACACATTTAGTTTCTCCACTCTGACCCCACAATATAAATGTATGTTTGCCTTGCGTAGTTTCTATCCATCCGCCATTTAATATCAATTTCACTTCACCCTCTAATAGTGCTGTTATCATTTTACTGCATACTATACAGTTTAACATATTTAACTGTATAATTTCACTTTTATATTATGTTTTATTAACTTAAAATTCGACTTTCCGTATAATTTTTTTCTACAATTAAATATTAAGTTATTAAATTAAATGTTAAGTTATATATTTTCCGTTCGAAATATATAGTATATATCTTTTTATCAATTACTATGTTATATCTATTTGAAAGCGAGGGTAAATATGAATAATAATATACTACTAGAATCTGGAACTGGCGAGGTTGAAATCTTAGAATTTATTATAAATAATAAATATTATGCAATTAACATTATAAAAGTCAAAGAGGTGATACATTCAGATAATTTAACAAAACTACCTGAGTCTCATCCTGCTATATCGGGACTTACTCTATATAGAGACAAGATAATAACTTTAATAGATTTAAAATATGTCTTAGAAAAACAACACAAAGATGAAATTAAATCAACAATTATTCTTTGTGAATTTAATAAAATAGAGGTAGCTTTTAGTATCGACAACATTGTCGGTGTTCATCGCATTAAATGGGAACAGATAACTAAACCCGATGACATAACTATTAATTCATTAGTCATAGGTAATATTGTTTTAAGCAATAAAATAATATTACTACTAGATTTCGAAAAAATAGTTACTGATATTAGTCCTTCTACAGGGATAAGCGAAGACAGGATTGTTAATATCGATTATAAAGATAGATCTAAGGTAAAACTTGTTATAGCAGATGATTCACCGTTAATTAGAAGGTTATTAAAAGATACACTAATCAAGGCTGGTTTCCAAAATCTTAGAATATTTGATGATGGAAAACAGGTTCTAGATTATTTGCTTAACTTAGTTCACGATAAAAACGAAAATTTCATGGAAGATGTTCATGTTCTTATATCTGACATTGAAATGCCCCAAATGGATGGTCATACCCTAACTAGAAAAATTAAAGAACATAACATTCTAAAGAAATTGCCTGTTATTTTATTTTCATCATTAATTACTAGTGACTTAAAACACAAAGGAAAAGCTGTTGGTGCAGACGCTCAACTAAGTAAACCCGAAATAGGAGAACTAGTAGTTTGTGTTGATGGATTTACTAGCTCTCTTAATAGCTAAAGGCTAATATACCACAGTTTTTCAACGTTACTATTTAGGTATTCCCTCTAGGAAATGTCTAAATAGTAACTTTTTTTAGTTAACATGTCGTATTATTGCATTAGAGACAAGTAATCTTACCTGAGCTAAGCTCACAGGACTCTCCCATGATAGAGCAATATATATGGCAATTGCCATATTGATCTAATAGGAATAACATTAAATGTACGCGTTAAAATAAAAGAGGTGAGTAATTATGAATTCATTTGTAAGTTTAGGTACAGCATTAATTGTAGGTATAATTTTTGGTAAAATAATAAATAAATTTAAAATACCATCTGTTGCTGGTTACATAATTGCAGGACTTGTTCTTGGAGTTTCGGGATTTAAACTTGTTAATCCTGAGATGTTAGACAAGCTATCATTTATTAGTGATTTTGCATTAGGGGTCATTGCTTTTAATATTGGGAGTGAACTTGAATTATCAGTTATCAAAAAACTAGGTAAGTCCATTTTTATAATTGCAACATGTGAAGCCTTAGGTGCTTTTGTATTAGTTACAATTGCAATGTATGTTTTAACAAGTGATATAGCTATTTCTTTAATACTTGGTGCTGTAGCATCCGCAACAGCTCCAGCTGCAACAGTTATGGTTTTAAAAGAATGTAAGGCTAAGGGGCCATTAACTAGCACACTCCTTGGAGTTGTAGCTGTAGATGATGCAATATGTCTTATGATATACTCTATTGCCGCTTCCATTGCAAAGGTATTTATAAATCATCAACAAATAACAATAAATAAAGTTCTTATATTTCCGATAGCAGAAATATTATTATCACTTGCTCTAGGTTGTATTTTAGGAATAATTTTATGTTATCTACTTGATAAATCTGATACCAAAGAAGAAATTCTTGGATTTACTGCCGGAATACTTTTACTATTAATTGGTGCATGTACAATATTTAGTTTATCTTCACTACTTACTGCTATGACTATGGGTTGTATAGTTGCCAATGTATCATCACATAGCAAAAAAGTATTTTCAAGCATTGAGACCTTCTCTCCACCAATTGTTGCTGCTTTCTTTATATTAGCTGGGTGCAGATTAGATATTTCTTTATTACCACAAATAGGCGCAACTGGTGTTTGCTATTTTCTATTTAGAATGATTGGTAAAATTTCTGGAGCAACCCTTGGTGCTACGATATCAAAAGCACCTGAAACTGTTAAGAAGTACATTGGTTTCGGACTACTTTCACAAGTTGGTGTTGCTATTGGACTAGCTATAACGGTTAGTAAGGAATTTAGTGGAACTAAACTAGGTTCTTTAGTAATAACAATACTTTTAGCTACCACTATAATTACAGAATTAGTCGGACCAATATTAACTAAAAGTGCTATAATAAAAGCTAAGGAAGCTAATATTTAACGAAGGGGAGATAACTTATGTATGCAGTATTTATAATCTTAAGTAATGTAAGTAAATTAGATAATATTTCTAAGGTATTTTATGAAAATGGATGTGGTGCTACTACTATAGATAGCTGCGGAATTGGAAAAGTACTACTTAGAAATAATATTGACATTCCAATATTTGCAGGTATAAGAAACCTAGTTGAAGGATCAAAGCCATATAATAAAACAATAATAAGCATAATAAAACAAGAAAATAAGATGAGAACTATTGTAGATATTATAAATAAAGATTTTCTAAACGAACCCGATTCCGGAGTTATGTTTGTAATGCCGGTTTTAGAATGTTATGGTTTAAGAAATGATGAATATGAAAACTATTAGAGTTTAGTTGACTACACCAATATTTACTTTAAATCATATAATTTAAAGTAATATAATAAAAGCTATTGAATGCAATTTGCATTCAATAGCTTTTATTATATTACTACATCAATTATTTCATCTGCATAGTTATTTAAGCTTTCTTCAAAACATTCAATAGTTCCTCTATAGATTGCTCTATTAAAATAATCATTATTATACAAATTAAAGTCGCTGGTAGAATGTCCTATAAGATTTTGCACAATATATATAAGTTGTTTACCGTACAAATCCATACATCCCTTTGGGTTTACTCCAGGCCATGCGTTACAACTTACTACAGTTCTTTGATTAAGAGATTTCAACCACTCTGGCACAGAATTATATACATTATCACCAGGATAAATAACAATTTTATCAAGTGTTCCATGTGGTATTCCTTCTATTGCTTTTACCTGTGGTGGATAAATATCAGTCAAATATGGATCTGATGTTAAATCCAAAATTATAGAATGTTTCTTTAAATGCCCTAAAAGTTCATTACTTACAATATACTGGGTGGCGTCATCTCTAGTAGTAGCATCTACTAAAATATCAGTCTTTTTCAGTATCTTTATCATCTGTTTTTTATCATCTGTAATATTTCTAGGTAGCATATTAACAAGTACTCCCTTAGTTTTCTCTAGAAGTTTATTTTCATTTTCTTTGTTATATCCATATTTACCTGCTTGTCTTGCTGCTGTTAATCCTACACGTCCCATACCCATTATTGTTACAACTATAGGTTTTCTTTCCTGAGTACTTATGCTTTTATAATTTTGGGCAAGCTCTGTAAATGCTGCATTAATTCCATTTCCTGATGTCCCATCATAATCTACAACTATCCTTTCAGAAAAGTCATTTCTAATAGAATCCATAGAAACACCAAATATTCCTTTTTCTTTAAGCTTGTCTACCCTAGTTGATCTAGTTGGATAATGAAGCATACTTAATAAAATACTACCTTTTCTCATATAGTCAATTTCCTCAAACTCTGGTGACCGTAAAACTAAAACTATATCTTTTTCATAACATTCTCGGTTTGATACAAATTTTATTTTAGTATTTAATTTTAAATAATCTTCTTTTGTATACCCTAAAGCTGATCCATATCCCTCTTCAAGAAAGATTTGCACCTTTTCATTGCTAAGCATATTGAAAAACGACGGCAAAAAATCTCTTTTTTCATTTATTTCTTTGTGCATCCTTGGAAAACCTATAGTTTTCATTAACATCATCCTCCTAATTTTGTGCTCACGAAAATAACATTTTTAAATTGTTATCATTTAGACAATTTCTATGTGGTACAAAACAATTATAAAATGATAACATTATTAATCTGCGTATTTTAAAATTTTCTTTTTATTATAAATAAATTTTTTTATTTGAAAATTAGATATAGAGATAAAATGTTTTTTAGATTATTATATTAGTGTGTAAGACTGGGTGTTACTCTACTTTGACAAGTGACAATTTGGCCCGTATAATTAAGTTGTTACTTACTGTAACTCAATTATACAATGCAATTTGGAAATTTGCAATGTAATATTAGGAGGATGTGTTTATTTATGAAATATATTTTAGACGACTATATTCAAAAACCAAATTTCGATTTAATCTTAACTATGGATTGTGAAGGTTACAATTTTGACAAGAACTTAAAGAATAATGTATTAAATTTAGAGAAGCTATTGAAATTGAATACTGATAACAATATTTATACACTTTTATTTGTAACTCCATTTTTTGCGGAAATGATGAATAATTTAAATCTAATTGATAAAATTAAAAGTGATTATAAAGTCATATTCGGTTTACATATTCATCCAAACAACTTACCAGAACATATAAAAAAACTTTGCCCATTTATAAAAAATGATGAAGATTTAATAACATATTACTCTTATTCTGAGCAAAAGCTTATAATAAAACATTGTTATCAATATATTTCAAACCTCGGAATTAGCCCTATTGAAGCATTCCGCGGTGGTTATTTTTCAATAGATGATAACACAGCAAAAATAGTAAAGGAATTAACTGATATAAAATATGAATCTCATAATATATACAGACCTGAGTATAAACTAACTGAAAATGTATTAACATCTTTACCAGTATATACCTCAAATGAAAATACTGAGTTAAGACTAGAATATTACAGTATTGAGGAACTTTCTGAGATACTTACTTTGGGACTAAAAGAAAATAAAAAACTATTTGCTATAACCCATAGTTATTTATTAGATCCATCGGATATCCATTATAAGAGAGATAAGATAGAACAAAGTATTTATGAAAGAATGGAAGTTTTAATAGATGTTATGAAAAAGTATAAATAGAATTTATTTTTTTGTTTTTTCACAATTTAAGTATTTTTTTTCTTCTTAATACCAATACTATTACTATACTATTAAGAACTTAAGGAGGAATTAAAAATGCAAAAAAATGCAAAGCAGCACGTTCAAGATGCATGTGAAAAACTACAGAATTCAAGCACTTGTTTAACTGATGCGGTAAACACAGTGGAAAAGGAAGAAAATAAACAACAAATTCAGAATACTTTAAATCAGGTTCAGTCTGCATTACAGGCAGCTAATACCACACTTTCAAATTACAAAGAATAATAAACAATTATTTACCTAAAGGAGCTTGTAAAAACAAGCTCCTTTATTTTTCTTAATCATAATATGAAATAAGCTTTGTTTTATTTGATATCTTACTAAATTTATATTTAAAGATGACAAACATGAGAAGCGCATCTGTTCCCCACTGTAGAGCTGTAATCCACCATACCGCGGTAACTGGATATTTAAGTAGATAAATAAAATAATATGTTAATGGTAATCTTATGAGCCAGCTTGTAAAACAACAAATATAAAATGGACTCTTAACATCTCCTATTCCCTTTAATGCACCCTCAAATACAAGTGATATTCCGATAAATGGTTGTTCTAACGCTCCGATTGCAAGACACTTTCCAGCTAAATAAGCAACTTTCTTCTCATTTTCACCTAAAAATAAGTTTACCAAAATATTTGGCATAAATAAAAATATTATTGCAAATATACTCATCATAAATACAGAATAAAAAACGCAGTTTAAAGCGGCTGCTTTTGCATTTTTGTAATCCCCCTTTCCTACATTGTGACCTACTAAAGTTATAACAGCAATACCGAATCCAAAACTTGGCATAACTGAGATCCCCTCTATCATATTTGCTATTTCATCAGCAGCAAAGGATGCACTTCCTGAGCGAATTATAATAGCAACACAAATTAACTTGCTAATACTAAACACCGCTTCTTCCAATGAGCAAGGAATAGCAAGTATTAATATCTTTTTCATATCTTTCAAGGATATCAAAAAAAAACAAAATGGGTTAAACTTGATTTTCGTCTTAAACACAATATAATATAAAGAAAAAATAAACCCACACAAATAAGCAATTGTAGATGCTATAGCAGATCCATCTATCCCTTTTGCTTTAAACACTATACCAAAAATCAATAAATAATTTAAAATTATTTTAAATGAAATTACAATCAAGGAGCATATAAATGGTATAAAAGTGTTCCCATATCCTATTAAAATAGAATTCAAAAGCCTCATATTCATTGAAAAAAATATAGCTAACGAATTTATTTTTATAAATGAGTAACCAATTTCTAAAATTTTATTTCTAGCTCCTAATACGTATAATAGCTCTTTTCCAAAGAAAAAAACTATTATTGTAATGATTAAACAAAACCCAGTTCCTAACATATATCCTATTGATGCGAATTTTTCAGCACTTTTATATTGTCCAGCACCCACTAGTCTCGAAACCAAGGACACAATACTTATACAGAATCCCCCCGAAATAAATATTCCTATAAATGCATTTGTCAAATTATTGCTTAACCCAACAGCGCTTACTGCTATATTTCCACCAAATCTCCCTATCATCATTAAATCAAAAATAGACATTAACGTATATATTGTTATTTCCGCAACTACCGGTAGCGACGTATTGAGGACTTCATTTGATATGTTCTTACTTACCATGCAAAAGCTACCTCCTAGGAATTAATTTCATTATTAAGTATATTAATTAAATATATTTTAATGTACTATTTTTTAAAACCATTAAAATTCACTACTAATTTATTCTCTGAATATAATAAAAATAAGGATACCTTTTTAAGTATCCTTATTTTTATTATTAATATATTATCTTAATTTATTTTTAAATTGTTTTTTTTATCCATTTGTGTTTAACTTAAAATAATGATTATAAAGGAGTTGGTATTTTGCGTAACAGAAGCATTTACTTGTTAATGATATTATCCACATTATTTTGGGCTGGTGCATTTATAGCTGGAAAACTTTCCGTGCCATTTATTCCGGTGTTTACTTTAACATTTTTAAGGTTTTCTATTGCAACTGTCGTTCTATATTTTGTAGTTAAAATCAAGGATAAATGTAATTATAAATTAATACAAAAAGACATTCCTGTATTTTTATTTACAGGATTAATTGGAATATTTGGCTATCATGTTTTCTTTTTTACTGCATTAAAATTCACTACTGCTATAAATTCTTCATTAATTGGAGCAACTAATCCTATAATAACATCAATTTTATGTATTGTATTTTTAGGTGATAAACTAACTTATAAACGATTTATTGGAATAATTTTATCTTTTACGGGTGTATTTTTGACAATAACTAATGCAAATTTTTCCACTATAACTAATCTTTCTTTAAATAAGGGTGACTTATTAATGCTTATTGCAGTTTTCATGTGGTCAGCATATGCAGTGTTTAGTAAAAAAGTTTCACATAAATTTTCCCCATTAATACTAACGTTTTATAGTTTTCTATTTTGTAGCATATTCCTAATTCCTTTTGTTATATTTGAACGTCCTTGGATCTTCATAAATCAACTTCCATACTACTCCATTTTGGCAGTTATATACATGAGTATATTCGCCTCTGTTATTGGATACCTAGTACAGCAAATCTCCATAAAACAAATAGGGCCAGTAAAAACTTCAATTTTTATTAATTTGGTACCTATTTTCTCTATTATACTTTCAGTCACTATACTAAGAGAAACTTTATCAATTATAAAAATTTTTACAACCTTACTAATAATTATTGGTGTATACATTTGTCAAAAGAATTGATATATATAATAACAACAGTGCACTTATTGATTCACTTTAAGATATATAATTGTTATCATGATCTAATTTACTAACACCAAGCGCATGATTGGACCAAAGTGTGTCTACAACCATTTCTGATAGTGTTTCTTTGCACTCAACAATTAAAACAACTTCTGGTTCTTTTATACTTATTCTCATAGACAAATAACTTTTTAGATAAATATACTTTATAACAACGCCTGAAGCTAATCCAAAAGCTAGACCAATTATACCCCACCAGACTGGCCCCCACTTTAATACAAACCCATAGATACTTCCAAACAGCATAAATATTGCACCTAAAATCGATGCCAAATCTATCAAACTTACACTATCAGAATGATGGATTGTATCTAACATTTTGAACTTCTCGTTTGCCTTGTCTACAGGAACAGCAAAAATATTTTCTTTTTGAACACCTTTCATTTGGATCGAAGTGATTGCTATTTCTAAATTAATTGAGTAATCAAAAGTAGATATAATATACATGTTATCACCTCTATCTTCTCTTTTATTATATGGAATTTTAAAATTCTTATCTTGATAATTCTGTTTTAAAAATTTAGATTGCTCCCAGTCATACAAATTATTTTCTTCTACACAGTTAGCATACGCATCGTACATTGCATAAACATAAATAGATGGTATGTTTAAATACCATTGCCAATTAACAACAGACTTAGCCATATCCAATTTCCCCATTAATGTATACTGAATTGCCGGAAGAAGATGCGAAAAATATGCGACCACTATCCATGAAACAAGAAGGAAAACAGCTACAATAGTTCGATGTATATATATTTGACCTGCTCCTGGGCTTAGTAATGACCATATTGCAGCAACCCAAGGTGTCCTTTTATCTAAAAAATTAATCTCCAGTGCTCCTATTTTAAATGGTTCTACCACTATATCCTCTTTGACTGCTAAAATAAAAACATTATTTATATCAACAGTAGCTCTATAACTATCATAAATAGCAAAAATATATGTTGGTATATAAAGTATCGCCCAATTAATATCTATAACATTTTTTGCCATCTCAATTTTTCCTGTTAATGAATATAATATTGCAAGGTTAACGTGTGCCTGGTAATTTATAAATACCTCCCACAAAAACAAAAGGAACCCCGTTATATATTTCGATAATAGTAGATGTCCAAGTCCCGGAAAAGCTGCAGACCAGCACGAAATCACATACGGATTTCTTAAATGCAGAGTTGTTGTGCCAGATAAACTTACATATGCTCTTTTTCTGCGTGGTGTATTACCAAATTTATAATTATTCATACTAAACCCCTTATTAAATTCCAATTAAGCTAATTCAAACTAAAGTTAGTATTTCCTTTTATTTATTAAATAATGCAAAATCGAGTAGGAGCTAAATAATTAATTTATTTAGCGACCTCTCACACCACCGTGCGTACCGTTCGGTACACGGCGGTTCAATAAGAATTACCTAATCATAAATTTTTCA
>NZ_JAHLEB010000028.1 GCF_018861735.1 Clostridium lacusfryxellense
AAGTTAAGACTCCTGTACTTTTAACAGCTATTAAAGAATTAAATGAACCAAGATATATGAACATAAAGAGCATTTTTGAAATGTTCCAAACTAAAGAAGTAAAAGTTTGGAATGCAGCAGATATCGGAGCAGACATAACTCTTCTTGGACTTAAAGGTTCACCAACAAAGGTTAAAAAGTCAATGACTAAAGAACCTAAAGGAAAAGGCGAATTAATAGAATTACCAGCAGGAGAAGCTGCATTATATGTAGTTTCAAAATTAAAAGAAAATCACTATATCTAAGACGTAGGAGGGATTATGTTATGAATTTAGAAGATTACAAAGGCGTATGGGTCTTTGCAGAACAAAGAGATGGAGAACTTCAAAAAATTTCATTCGAACTTTTAGGTAAGGGACGTGAAATTGCTGATAAGTTAGGAGAAAAATTAACAGCTGTATTACTTGGAGATAAAACAGATGATATAGTGAAAGAGCTAGTAGCATATGGAGCAGACGAAGTAATAGTTGCTAGTCATCCATTACTCGGTCATTTTACAACTGATGCATATACAAAGGTTATATGTGACCTTGCAAACGAGAGAAAACCAGAAATAATATTTGTTGGAGCAACTTATTTAGGAAGAGATTTAGGACCTAGAATATCAGCAAGACTTGCAACAGGTCTTACTGCAGATTGTACTTCATTGGATATAGATACTGAAAACAACAATTTAATGATGACAAGACCAGCATTTGGAGGAAACTTAATGGCTACTATAGTTTGTGGAGATCATAGACCACAAATGGCTACTATTAGACCTGGAGTTTTTGAAAAATTAACTAAAGATACTAATAGAACTTGCCCTATAGAAAAAGTTACTGTAAATCTTAATGAATCCGATATCAGAACTAAAAGTATAGATGTTGTAAAAGTTGCTTCAGTTTTAGCAGATATTGGCGAAGCAAATATTATAGTATCTGGCGGTCGTGGAGTTGGGAGCAAAGAAAACTTTATTTTGCTTGAAAAACTTGCAGCTACGCTAGGTGGAGTAGTTGGAGCATCAAGAGCTGCAGTTGAAAATGGTTGGATAGATAAAGCAGTTCAAGTAGGTCAAACAGGAAAAACTGTTAGACCTACAGTGTATATAGCATGTGGTATTTCAGGAGCAATTCAGCATTTAGCTGGTATGCAGGATTCTGATTTTATAATAGCTATAAACAAAGATGCAACAGCGCCTATAATGAAAGCTGCGGACGTTGCAATAGCTGGAGATTTCATAAAAGTTATCCCAGAAATGATAGCTCAAATCAATACATTAAAGAATAAATAATTTAAAGCGATTTTGATGTTTTTTACATCGAAATCGCTTTTTTTAAGTATAAAGTATTATTATATAAATAAAATTCAATAACTCACTTTTCAAATAGGTATAAATAAACTAATATAGTAGTATTAGAGTAACTCTTTAAACACACTATATATTAGGGAGCTGGTTTTATAATGGATTTTGAAAAAGATGCTTTAGAAATATTGAAAACACTAGTAGATAATGCATACGATGGTATTGTCATTGTAGATAATAATGCAATTATAACTATGATTAGCAAATCATATTGTGACTTTATAGGAACCTCGCAGGAAAATGCTGTAGGAAGGCTTGTTACAGATGTTATAGAAAATACAAGAATGCATATAGTTGCGCAAACAGGCGAAATGGAAAATGCTCAACTACAATACATAAAAGGTAGTTATATGATCGCCAGTAGAATAGCTATATTTAAAAATGGCAAAATAATTGGTGCAATTGGTAAAGTTTTATTTAGAAATCTAAAAGAACTTAATAATCTTTATAGCAAAATTAAAAACATGAAAAAGGAACTTGAAACATATAAAACACGTTTAAAAGAACTGAACACAGCAATTTATTCCTTTGATGACATTATAGGAACAAGTGAACAAATTCTTATAGCTAAAGCTATTGCACGCAAAGCAGCTCAAACACATTCCAATGTACTCATACTTGGCGAGAGTGGCACAGGAAAGGAATTGTTTGCCCATGCAATACACTTAGCTAGTGATAGAATGTATGCACCTTTTGTAAAAGTAAACTGTGGGGCTATTCCTAGCGATTTATTAGAGTCTGAGCTTTTCGGCTACGAAGGAGGTGCATTTACTGGCGCTAAAAAGGAAGGCAAAACAGGAAAGTTTGAACAAGCGGATGGCGGGACAATATTTTTAGATGAAATTGGCGATATGCCTCTTCATATGCAAGTAAAGTTATTGAGAGCTATTCAAGAAAAAGAAGTTGATAAAATTGGATCAATAGGTAGTAAAAAGGTTGATATCCGTATAATAGCTGCAACAAATAAAAACCTTGAAAACTCTATGCACGAAGGTAATTTTAGACAGGATCTCTATTATAGATTAAATGTTGTTACTATTATGATTCCATCTCTTCGTGAACGTAAAGATGATATCTTACTAATAGCAAATCATCTTATCAATAAAATCTCTAAGGACTTAAACAAAAAAGTAATAGGCGTTTCCAATGATGCTGAATATTATCTAAAAAATTATTCCTGGGAGGGAAATATTCGTGAACTTGAAAACATCTTGGAGAGAGCAATTAATTTGATAGAGGATAGTAATATTATCTCCCCCATTGACCTCCCTAGAAATATTACAGGAAGAAATGAAATTAAAATTATTAAAAGTCTTGAAGAAACTATTTTCGCAGCAGAAAAACAAGCTATTATAGATGCACTTAAATCAACAGATGGAAATAAAACTAAAGCTTCAAAAATTCTAAAAATTGGAAGAACAAGCTTATATGAAAAAATACAAAAATATAATATACCCTTATAAGTGTTTTAAATTATGAACATTATTCTTAGATTCTAAGAATAATGTTCATTTTTTCGTACAAAATGATAATGTTTACATAATTTATGTTCTACTTATCGTACATATATCCATATTTATCACATGTTTTTTTGTCTAAAACAGTGAAATTACACTAATTATCTGTTTTTATGTATTAATTTGTTTTATTTTGTTGGCATGATTATTGCTCGTTATAAATATATCAAGTCTTAATAATATAATAAAAGAGGGGTATATAAATGAAAAAGATTATGTCAAGTCAAGACGCAATATCCTTAATTAAAAATGGTGACACTGTAGCCATTGGAGGATTTATAGGTTCTGGCCACCCTGAGGAATTGACCATAGAAATTAATCAGTGTTTTGAGCAAAAGGGAGTTCCCAATAACTTAACTTTGGTGTACTCAGCCGGACAAGGAGATGCAAAGGAAAAAGGATTAAACCGCCTTGCTCATGAGGGCTTAGTTTCAAAGGTAATAGGTGGTCACTGGGGTCTTTCTCCTAAACTAGCGAAACTTGCTATTGAAAATAAGATTCAGGCTTATAACCTTCCTCAAGGAGTAATTTCTAATCTTTTTCGAGATATTGCAGCAGGTAAACCTGGAAGTATAACTCATGTTGGTTTAAAAACTTTTGTAGATCCCCGAATTGAGGGAGGCAAACTTAACTCTTGTACAAAAGAAGATATAGTTAAAGTCATTGAAATTGAAAATAAGGAATACTTATTTTATAAAACTTTCCCTATAAATGTAGCACTTATTAGAGCTACTTATGCTGATGAGAGTGGAAACGCTACTATGGAAAAAGAAGCTGTAGTATTAGATGTATTATCTATTGCACAAGCAGCCAAAAATTCTGGGGGGATTGTAATACTTCAGGTTGAAAAAGTTGTTGCAAATGGCACTCTTGATCCTAGGAATGTTAAAATCCCAGGAATACTTGTGGATGCTATAGTAATTTCAAAACCCGAGAATCATATGCAAACTTATGCTGAGCAATTCAATCCATCATATAATGGTGAGATAAAAATGGCAGTTGATAATATTCAAAGTTTAGAACTAAACGTTCGTAAAATAATATCTAGAAGAGCATCAATGGAGCTTATTCCTAATGCCATCACTAACCTTGGAATTGGAGTTCCTGAGGGAATATCAATGGTAGCAAACGAAGAAGGTATTGGTGACAAAATGGTACTTACTTTAGAATCCGGTCCAATAGGTGGAATCCCTGCAGGTGGCTTAAGCTTTGGCGCTTCAATAAATCCCGAAATGATCCTGGATCAAAATAGTCAATTTGACTTTTATGATGGAGGTGGTCTTGATGTAGCCTTCCTTGGTCTTGCGCAATGTGATGCTCGTGGAAATATTAATGTAAGTAAATTTGGTCCTAAAATTGCAGGTTGTGGCGGTTTTATTAATATCACTCAAAACTCTAAGAAAGTTGTTTTCTGTGGTACTTTTACAGCTGGTGGTCTAAATATTGCTATACAAGATGGAAAATTAAAAATAATCCACGAAGGTAAAACTAATAAATTTACGAGCGCCGTTGAGCAGATTACATTTAGTGGTGAGTATGCAGTAGATGTAGCACAAAGTGTATTATATATTACTGAAAGAGCTGTTTTTGAACTTAGCAATAAAGGAGTAGTCCTTACTGAAATTGCCCCAGGAATTGATCTTGAAAAAGACATCCTTGCACATATGGATTTCAAACCAATAATTTCTGAAAATCTACATTTAATGGACGAGCGAATATTCAAAGAAGAAAAAATGGGATTAAAATTATAATTTTTAATTAATATAAAACAAAGGGAGGAACTATCATGTTTGGTCTTATTGGTATTATTATTTCTTTAGGTTTATTAATGTACTTAGCCTACAGAGGAATTACAGTTCTTATTTTGGCACCAGTTTTAGCAATACTTGCCGTTTTATTTCAAAGCGGAGATGCTCATGTTCTAGCAAACTATACTGAAGTTTTTATGGTTAATTTTGCAGCGTATGCTAAGGCATATTTCCCAATATTCTTACTAGGTGCGATTTTCGGTAAAATAATGGATGATTCAGGAGCTGCCAAATCTATAGCTTATGCAATCAGTAGTAAACTCGGAAAAGACAAAGCAATACTCGCCGTAGTATTATCTTGCGCAATATTAACATATGGCGGAGTTTCATTATTTGTTGTTGCGTTCGCAGTATATCCTATAGCTGCAGCATTGTTTAAAGAAGCAGGTATTCCAAAAAGATTTTTACCTGGATCAATTGCTCTTGGTGCATTTACATTTACTATGACAGCATTACCAGGAACACCACAAATACAAAACGCTATTCCAATGCCTTTCTTTGGAACAAATGCATATGCAGCACCTCTAATAGGTCTTATAGGATCAGGTGTAATGTTTGGTGTGGGTATGCTTTGGCTTACAAGGAGAGCAAAGAAAGCTATGGCTACAGGCGAAGGATATGGTAATCATAATGAAGAAATAATCAAAGAAGTTGATTTATCTAAATTACCTAAGTTCCCACTTGCTATAACTCCAATAATTTTAGTTCTAGTTGTTAACTTTTTATTAGGAAAATATGTTTTCGCCTCAATGGATGGAACATTTTTAAAGGCTTTCGGTGGAATTAAGATATCAAGTGTACAAGGTATATGGAGTTTGATTTCAGCATTAGTTGTCTCTATAGTTATTAGTTTAATTTTATTTTGGAAAAACATTGAAAGTGTTACTAATACAGTTAATAAAGGAGCTATAGGTTCACTCCTTGCAATTGCAAATACTTCATCAGAAGTTGGTTATGGAAATGTAATTAAAACACTTGGTGGATTTGCTATTCTCCAGGCTGGTATACTTGCTATACCGGGTTCACCACTTATATCACTTGCCGCATCTACTAGTATTCTTGCAGGTATAACAGGTTCAGCCTCTGGTGGTATGAGTATTGCCCTAGGAGTCCTGGGTGAGACTTATATGCAAAAGGCTATTGTGCTTGGAATTAATCCACAAGTACTCCATAGAATAGCAGCAATAGCATGTGGCGGACTTGATACACTTCCACATAATGGAGCCGTAATAACTCTACTAGGTATTACAGGAATGACACATAAGCAATCCTACTTAGATATTGGAATGTGTACAGTAGTTATACCACTTCTAGCTACAATTGCATGTATTATATTTGGATCTTTGGGAATTGTATAATAATTATTACTATAAATAAGCATTAAATTGTTCATTTATGCGAACAGTATTGATATTTTCAAAAAATACTGTTCGCTTTTAAGTACCATATGATAAGGTTTACATTTAAAGTGTTCTCTTTAATGTACATGTTTTTACACATAACGACATTTTTTTCAAATTAAACGCTAAAAAATCGAGGATATCTCAATTTTTATTATATTTTTCTTGGCACGACAATTGCTATTAATAATTATGAGTAATTTAATTAATAATTATAAGGATTTTGACTAATAATATAGTAAAAAGGAGGTCAAAAATAAAATGAAAAAGATTATGTCTAGTGACGAAGCAATCTCTTTAATTAAAAGTGGAGACACCGTTGCTATTGGAGGATTTATCGGTTGTGGCCACCCTGAAGAATTAACAATAAAGATTAGTGAATGTTTTCTTGAAAAAGGTACCCCTAATAATTTAACTTTAATATATGCAGCTGGCCAAGGAGATTCAAAAGAAAAGGGTTTAAATCATCTGGGTGAAGAGGGTTTAGTTTCTAAGGTAATCGGTGGTCACTGGGGACTTGCACCTAAACTAGTAAAGCTTGCTATAGATAATAAAATTGAAGCTTATAATCTCCCTCAAGGTGTAATATCTCACCTTTACAGAGATATTGCAGCAGGTAAACCTGGAACCATAACTCATGTTGGTTTAAAAACTTTTGTTGATCCTAGGATAGATGGAGGTAAATTAAACTCTTTCACAAAAAAAGATATAGTTAAAGTTCTTGAAATCGATAATAAGGAATACTTATTTTACAAAACTTTTCCTATAAATGTAACACTTATTAGAGCATCTTATGCTGATGAGAGTGGGAATGCAACTATGGAAAAAGAAGCCGTAACATTAGATGGATTATCTATGGCACAAGCAGCTAAAAATTCCGGTGGAATTGTAATTCTGCAGGTTGAAAAAATAGTAGCCAACGGTTCTCTAGATCCAAGAAAAGTTAAAATTCCTGGAATACTTGTTGATGCAATAGTAATTTCAAAACCTGAAAATCATATGCAAACTTATGCTGAGCAATACAATCCATCTTATAATGGTGAGATAAAAATGGCATTAAATGATATTCAAGGTTTAAAATTAGATGAGAGAAAGATAATATCTAGAAGAGCTGCAATGGAACTTATCCCGAATGCCATTACTAACCTTGGAATAGGTGTACCTGAAGGAATATCCATGGTAGCAAATGAAGAAGGTATTGGTAGAGAAATGAAAGTTACCTTGGAATCGGGGCCAATAGGCGGAATTCCTGCAGGTGGTTTAAGCTTTGGAGCCTCAATAAATCCCGAAAGCATACTAGATCAAAGTAATCAATTCGATTTTTATGATGGAGGCGGTCTTGATATCGCATTCCTAGGCCTTGCACAATGCGATGAAAAAGGAAATATTAATGTAAGTAAATTTGGCCCTAAAATTGCAGGTTGCGGTGGTTTTATAAATATAACTCAAAACTCTAAAAAAGTTATATTTTGCGGTACTTTTACAGCTGGTGGATTAAAGATTGAAATACAAGATAAAAAATTAAACATAATAAAAGAAGGCAAATCAAATAAATTCATTAAAAATGTTGAGCAAATTACTTTTAGTGGCGAATATGCAATAGATGTAGCTCAACCAGTATTATATATTACCGAAAGAGCAGTTTTCAGATTAACTAAAGAAGGTGTTACTTTAGAAGAAATTGCCCCAGGAGTTAATCTTGAAAAAGATATTTTAGCACATATGGATTTTAAACCAATAATTTCAGAAAATTTAACTCTGATGGATGAAAGAATTTTTGAAGATAAGATTATGGGATTAAATGTTTAAATTTCAATATGTTTATTTCTAAATATAAAAAATTATAAATTAAGGGAGGACTTATTATGTTGGGACTTATTGGTATTATTATTTCTTTAGGACTTTTAATGTATTTAGCTTACAAAGGAATTTCAGTTCTTATTTTGGCACCAGTTTTAGCATTACTTGCTGTTTTATTTCAAAGCGGCCAGACTCATGTCTTAGCTAATTATACTGAAGTATTTATGGTTAATTTTGCAGCATATGCTAAGGCATATTTTCCTATATTCTTATTAGGAGCAATTTTCGGTAAAATTATGGATGACTCAGGAGCTGCTAAATCTATAGCTTATGCCATTAGCAGTAAACTCGGAAAAGATAAAGCAATTCTTGCAGTAGTTTTATCTTGTGCAATATTAACATACGGTGGTGTTTCATTATTCGTAGTTGCATTCGCAGTATATCCTATTGCAGCAGCATTGTTTAAAGAAGCAGATATTCCAAAAAGATTTTTACCTGGTTCAATAGCTCTTGGTGCATTTACATTTACTATGACAGCATTACCAGGAACACCACAAATACAAAATGCAATCCCTATGCCTTTCTTTGGTACAAATGCATATGCAGCGCCAATAATCGGACTTATAGGGTCAGCAGTAATGTTTGGTGGCGGTATGTTATGGCTTACTCGTAGAACAAAAAAAGCCATGGCTGCAGGAGAAGGTTATGGTAATCATAAAGAGGAAGTAATCAAAGACGTTGATATATCTAAGTTACCTAAGTTTTCGCTCGCTATAATACCAATAATCTTAGTTCTAGTTGTAAATTATTTATTAGGTAAGTATGTTTTTGCTACAATGAATGGAGATTTCTTAAAAAGTTTCGGAGGAATAAAATTAGCAAGTGTACAGGGTATATGGAGCTTAATTTCAGCGTTAGTTGTCGCTATCGTTATTAGTTTAATTATATTTTGGAAAAACATCGAAAACGTAACTAATACAGTTAATAAAGGCGCTATTGGTTCACTGCTTGCAATTGCAAATACTTCATCAGAAGTTGGTTATGGAAATGTTATTAAAACACTAGGTGGATTTGCTATCCTTCAAGCTGGGATACTTGCAATACCAGGAACGCCCCTTATATCATTAGCTGCATCTACAAGCATCCTTGCAGGTATCACAGGTTCCGCATCTGGCGGTATGAGTATCGCTCTTGGAGTACTAGGTGAAACCTACCTTCAAAAAGCTCAAGTACTCGGAATTAATCCACAAGTTCTTCATAGAATAGCTGCAATAGCATGTGGTGGACTTGATACACTTCCACATAACGGAGCCGTAATAACTTTACTTGGTATAACAGGAATGACTCATAAACAATCATACGTAGATATAGGAATGTGTACAGTTGTTATACCACTTATAGCTACCGCAGTATGTATTCTATTTGCATCATTTGGAGTAGTATAATTTATAAAAATAAGGTTGTGTAATTTATAAAAAACAGGAGGAATTATTAATGAAAGGTTTAACAATGAATGAACTAAATATTGGGGATAAGGATTCTTTTGAAAAAACTGTAAGCGAATCTGATGTATATCTTTATGCAGGTATAACAGGAGATTTAAATCCTGCTCACATAAATGAACGAGAAGCACAAACAACAATGTTTAAAGGTAGAATCGCACATGGAATGCTTACTGCAGGTTTTATATCAGCAGTCCTCGGAACTAAATTGCCAGGACCAGGAACTATTTATCTTGGTCAAGAGCTTAAATTTACAGCACCAGTTAGATTCGGAGATACAATAAAAGCCGAAGTTGAAGTTATTGAAAAGAAGGAAGAAAAAAACATTATGAAATTGAGTACAACATGTACTAATCAAGATGGAGTTGTTGTTCTTAAAGGTATTGCAACTGTTATGCCACCTAAATAGTAAAATATATTCTACTATTATAAAAAATGACATTCTTAAAATCTAAGAATGTCATTTTTTTATTCTTCATATGAAATTGTATTATTGCGACCACTTTCTTTTGCTTTGTATAAAGCCTTATCTGCTCTATTAATAAAATCTTCTATTGAACAATCATCACTTGGCAAAATTGTTGCCACTCCCAAACTTATAGTAATGTAGGGTGCTACATTTGAGTACTCATTTCTAAGAGCCAATTCATTAATTTTTTTTCTTACTTTCTCTGCTACGGTTATTGCTCCATCCTTATCTGTTTCTGCCAAAACAATAGCAAACTCTTCTCCACCATATCTTGTTACTAAATCAGTTGGACGCCTTACACTAGAAGCCATAGCTTTCGCTACCTCAATAATAGATTCATCACCTTTTATATGCCCATAATTATCATTGTATCTTTTAAAATAATCAATGTCCGCCATTATCAAAGATAATGGTTTACCTGAACGCCTCCTGCTTTTATATGTTGTTTCTAAATACTTATCAAAATGCCTCCTGTTTGAAATCCCAGTAAGGGCATCACAAATTGAAAGATTCTCTAATCTAGAGTTAGCTTCCCTAAGCTCTAATAATTCCTCAACCTTTAACTTAAGTAATTCTGACTGCTCCTCAACTATTTTCTTTTGATTATAAAGGTCAATAAAAACCCTAACCTTAGATTGTAGTATTACTGGTTCAATAGGTTTAAAAAGATAGTCTACAGCTCCAACCTCATAACCCTTAAATATACATTTTTGCTCCTTACTTATCGCAGTTACAAATATTACAGGTATATACCTTGTTCTAGCGCTACTTCTCATTAATTCTGCGGTTTCGAACCCATCCATATCTGGCATTTGAACATCAAGAAGTACAAGTGCAAAATCATAATCAAGCAATAAACTTAATGCCTGATTCCCTGCTAAAGCCTTTACAATATTACAATTCATATTTTCAAGTACACTTTCCAAAACAAGCAGATTCTCTGGCCTGTCATCTACAATTAATATATTAATATTATCGATTTGGTTCATTCATATCAACCACCAATTCATTAAGTTTATTGCTAATTTCGCTAAGCTTTAATACATAATCCACCTTGGTTAGAGCTATTGCCGCCATTGGCATTGTATTTGATGTTGCTGTTCTTGGATCTTGAACTATAGTAATTCCACCTAGTTCCTTTATACGTTTTAATCCATTACTACCATCACGGTTTGCACCAGTTAATATAATTCCTATAAGTCCATTTCCATATACATTTGCCGCTGAATCAAAGAGCACATCAATAGATGGTCTTGCATAATTTACTTTTGGTTCAACTGTAAGTGATAATGTTTCATCACCTTCTACCAATAAATGATAATTAGGTGGAGCGATATAAGCATTTCCAGGTAATACTTTCTCTTTTTCCTCAGCTTCATATACATTTATATTACATATATCATTAAGGTACTTAACCATATATTTGGAAGGATGTCTTCCTATATGTTGAACTATTAAAATAGGCACACTAAAGTCCTCTTTAAGCCCGCTAATCACTGTACTAATAGCATCTAGGCCTCCAGCAGAGGCTCCTATGACTAAAGCCTTAATTTTCATTCTCTCCCCTCCTATCAATCTTTTTAAAGAAGATATTATTAAAGAAGATATTTTTTACTATAAATTTTCTCATTAGCAACAAATTCTTGAAAATTTTCAGCACTAGTCGTAAATTTAATGTTTTCCTTTGATCCAAGACAAAGGAAACAACCATTGGATAAACTATCTGAAAACAGTTTTATAACACTACTTTGTAATTCTTTATTAAAATATATTAATACATTTCTACAAATAATAACATGCATTTCACCGAAAACTCCGTCTGTTACTAAGTTATGCTCAGCAAATGTAATCTTTTTTTTAAGTGATGAGTTAAATATTACTGACTCATATTGGGCAACATAATAATCTGAAAATGAGGCATTCCCACCTGCCCTCTGATAATTATAAGTATATTCTTTAATATCGTCAATGTCGTAAATCCCCTCTTTTGCCCTTTTCAAAACAGTTTTATTAAAATCCGTTGCATAAATTTGTGCCCGATCATATAGCCCTTCTTCTTTTAATAAAATAGCCATTGAATATATTTCTTCACCTGTAGAACATCCGGCATGCCATATTCTTATAAATGGGTATGTTTTTAGTATAGGAATAACATGTTTTCTGAATTCTATATAAAAAGATGGATCCCTAAACATTTCAGTTACATTAATAGAAAAGTCTGATAATATTTGATTAAAGAATTCCTTGTTATAGATAATTTTGTGCATCATCTCTGATACACTTACAATCCCGGATAATAACATTCTATTGTGAATCCTACGCCTCATATGGGCACTTGAATAGTTTCTAAAATCATATCCATATTTCATATTTATAGCTTCTAGAAGAAGCTTAATCTCTATTTCCTCATTTTCTAATTCTTTATTTATCATTTATATAACCACACCCTTAAAAGGGAGATAAGCTTATCCATATCAATAGGTTTTGTTAGGTAATCATCAGCTCCGGCATCAATACATTTTTGTTTTTCATCCTTCATTGCCTTTGCTGTTATTGCAATAATCGGTTTTCTTTTAAATTTCTCTCCACGTCTTATATTACACATTGCTTCATATCCGTCCATATCCGGCATCATAATATCCATTAAAATCAGATCAATATCCGGATTTTCATTAAGTCTTTTTATTCCCTCAAGTCCCGTTCGTCCTACAACTACTTCTATCCCCTTTTCTTCAAGCAGACTAGTAAGTGCAAATATATTTCGCATGTCATCATCAACCACAAGAACTTTTTTATTTTTTAATGAATTTTCCATTTCATGTTCACATTTTATAATATTAATTTTCTTTCCCTCTATCTTAGAATCTAAATCATGGAGAAAAAGACTCACCTCAGAAACAAGTCTTTCAGTTGATCGTGCCCCTTTAATAATAATGCTTTGAGTATATTTTTGAAGTTCTAGTTCATCGTCTTGCGAAAGTTCATCTTCCGTGTGAATAATTATTTGCAAACCGAAAACATTATCTCTGTTTAACTTAGCTAGCAAGTCAAACCCAGAGATATCTTTAGTCTTTAAATTCAGTATTAAGCAATCAAACAGTTCAGTCTTTAACAAATTATAGGCCTCTAGTCCACTGTCTGATAATGTTATCTGATAACCTTTTTTACCTAAAACATCTTCAACAGTTCCAAATTCATCTATATTTACATCTAAAATAAGTATTTTTTTTACCGGTTTTAAAATATTATGTTGAATTTTAATAAATACATCCTCAAGCCCCTCTAAACTTACTGGTTTTTTAAGGTAACTCAAAACATTATTTATTTTTTCTGATGAATTACAATAATTACCACCAGATATTACATGCACTGAAATATTCATTGTCTTCTTATTTTTCTTAAGATTCTCTACTACCTTCCATCCACTAATATCAGGAAGTCCTATATCTAGTAAAATAGCATCTGGCTCATATTTAACTGCAAAATCTATGCCTGTTAATCCATCTTTTGCAATTAAACACTTATAGCCCTTTTCATGAGCAAGTTCTAAAAGTACCTTTGCAAAATCCTCATCATCTTCGATTATAAGTAAAAACCTTTCATTTGAGTTTATAATTTTTATATCATTGATACTATCATTTTTAATAGTAGTATCATATTCTGATATTTCGTTTTTCACTCTAATATTTTCTATAATAAAATCTTCTGCTGACTGTTTTTGACCATTCCCTATAAGTGGAAGTATTAACGTAAAGGTACTTCCAAGTCCTTCATTACTCACTAGATAAATCCAGCCTCCAAGCAATTGTGCTAATTCAGTTGAAATTGAAAGCCCCAGACCAGTACCTCCATACTTTCTGCTAGTAGTACCATCAGATTGTTTAAAGGCATCAAAAATAACTGATTGCTTATCAATTGGTATTCCAATACCGGTATCTGTAATTGATATTCCAATAAAATCTTGAATATCGTTGTAAGAATTTAAAACACCAAGATTTTCAGCAGCATGAATAGTCATTGTAACATCACCATTACTAGTAAATTTAATTGCATTAGATATCAAATTATTCACTATTTGTTGCACCCTTTGTGAATCAGATACAATATCTTCTGGCAATCCATCTTCAATTTGGAATTTAAAACTAAGTCCCTTCTGAGTTGCTACTGCCCTAAAAGTTCGATCAACATACTTAGCCAATTCTGATAAATTTAATTTTTCAAAATTTATATCCATCTTTCCTGCTTGAACTTTTGATAAGTCTAAAATGTCATTTATAATAGTTAATAAATCCTTACCAGATGAATGTATGGTTTTCGCAAACTCTAGCTGTTTAATCGTTAGGGGTGTAGTATCATTTTTGCCAGCAAGCATTTGAGACAGAACCAAAATACTATTTAGAGGAGTTCTAAGCTCATGAGACATATTTGCTAAAAATTCTGATTTATAGTTACTTGCGATTTCGAGTGCTTTAGCCTTCTCTTGAATTTGTATCTGTGCTTTTTTCAAATTTTCATTTTTATTATATATATCATTTTTCTGTTTAACAAGTACTTTTGTATGCTCTTCAAGCTCTTCATTAGCAACTCTGAGTTGTTCCTGTTGCTTTTGAAGGTATGCTTCTGACTCCTTTAATGCCCTTGTCTGTTCTTCTAACTCCTCATTATTTTGCCTTAATTCCTCTTGTTGCGATTGCAATTCTTCTGATTGCTCCATGGTTTTATAGAGTAGTTTCGCCACCTTAACTCTAACCTCTTGAGAATTCACAGTGCTTGCAATACCAGAACTCACTACTTCTAAAAAATTTAATTGTACCGCAGTGAATTTATTGAAAGATCCTAATTCTATGACCCCTATAACTTCATTATCATATACAAAAGGTGTAACAAGAATATTTCTAGGTGTAGCCATCCCCATTCCTGATTCTATTTTAATATAGTCCTCAGGTACATTTTCAACCACAATAGTATTTTTTTCTAAAATAGCTTGTCCTATAATTCCTCGACCTGCTATAATTTTCTTTGATAAATTCTCAGGTTGACTATAGGCATAACTTCCAAATAAGTTAAAGGTATTATCCGCTGCTTTAATATATACTGCACCAACTTGAGCATTTAAATATTTAGATATATATGTAATTATGTTACTTGATAATGCAACTATATCTTGTTCTCCTCTTGTTTTTTCATTTAACTCAGCCTGACCTGTTTTAATCCAACTATAATTTTGATTTTCAATAATAAGTTCCTTTAACTTTGTCATAAAAGTGTTAAAATACCTTGCCATCTCTCCAAGTTCATCATCAGAACTAGTCTTTAACCTAACATCTAAGTCAACATCTCCATCTGATATTTCCTTAAAAGTATTAGTTACTGTCACAATTGGCTCAACTACCATTCTAATTACTAAAATTGATATAACAATAGACAGTAACGTAGCTAAAAGACCACCCAATGACAGTACAATTGCAGTTTGGCTTTCCATTTTAGCAAGCTTATTTTGCCTCTCAACTAGTATCTGCTCTTCCTCTTTGACAATATCATCAAGTATTATGCGCGAAGTATCCATCTGGTCTTTACCTTCTCCAGATGCAATAATTGCTATCAAATCCTCCATTTTAGCCAGACCTACAGTTATTTTTCTTCTAACATCTAATATTTTAGTATTCTCCCATTGTAACCATGTTTGATATGAGTTATTAAGATTTTCTAGCCTATCCTGCTGATGATAATTATCTGTAGTAAGTTGTTTAATCTTGTTATAATGCATCTCATAGCTAGCTTTTCCTTGGTTAAAAGGTTCTAAAAATTTTTCATCTCCTGTAAGTGCAAAACCTCTTGCCCCTGTTTCCATGTTTATTAGACTTATAATCATAGTGTCTGTTTCTCTTATTACATTGTATGTTTGAAGATTGAGATTCACATCTTTGCTTTGTTTACTAAAATTAATATATGAATATCCAAGTATGGTAAGCATTAAAATTGTAATCATGCCGAAACCTAAGAACATCTTTTCACCTATCTTTAGTTTTTTTAAAAACACCCTTCATCCTCCTTTACTAATACATTTTCAATAAATACCTTTACCATTTCAGGATCAAATTGACTCCCTGAATTGTTTTGTAACTCGTCTATTGCACTCTTTTTTGGTATTGCAATTTTATAACTTCTCACACTTGTCATAAAATCATAGGCATCTGCTATAGCTATAATTCTTGATGTTACAGGGATTTCATTTCCTTTTAAACCCTTTGGATATCCTGTTCCATCCCATCTTTCATGGTGTGACAATACACACATAGCTATATCCGTCATATCGTTTACTGTATTTAGTATTCTATATCCTATTTCTGGATGACGTTTAATTTCTTCCCATTCGTAATCTGTAAGTTTACCTACTTTATTTAGCAATTTTTCGTCAATTGCTATTTTTCCTATGTCATGAAGTAGTCCCGCTGACTTAAGCTCTTCCTTTTCATATCCATTCATACCTAGTACCTCACCCATTGTTTTGCATAATTCTGAAACCCTATTGGAATGTTCTTCTTCACCTTGATCTTTTTCATGAAGAGTATTTATTATAGCCTTGATTGTTTTACCTCTCATACTTGGACCTTCAAATAGTTTTTTCTTATACATATTATCCTCAGCATCTTTTAATATATCTTCATTTTTTTCTTTCTCATTTTTCTTAGTTTTGTAACCAAAAGAAATAGAAATATCAACAAATCCCACTTTTTCGCTAAGTGACAATTTAGTGATTCTTTTAATTATTTGCTCTGCTTCAAAATCATCTGTTTTTGGCAATATAATAACAAATTCATCCCCTCCCAGCCTAGCAACAATGTCATTAACCCTGCACCCTACAATTATCACTTCTGCTACTTTTTTAAGAAGGTTATCACCCATGACATGTCCAAAGGAATCATTTATAAGTTTTAAACCATTTACATCACCCATAACAATTGTCAGAGGATAATTTTGAATAGTATCAAGTCTATTTAACTCTTCCTCATAAAACCTACGATTGTATAAACCAGTTAGCTGATCATGATAACTTAAATAGTAAATTTCTTCATTCTTTTTTTTATTATCCGTTATATCAATACCTACACCTGCTAGATACTGCTTACCATCCAAATATAATGCACTAGCTGTAAGATGCAAAGCCACTGTTGTACCATCCTTTCTTTGCAGGTTCGCCTCCGCATCACCATACCCCTCAGTTGCTGCCTTAGTAATACCCTCTATGACAGCCTTCTGACTTTCTTCATCACCCTTAAACCAATCCATTATGTTAATTTTAGATAATTCCTCTGATGAGTACCCTGTTAAATCTTCATGTTTTTTATTCCATCTAACTAATCTACTCTGATCATCATAGAGGTAAATCATACCTGGAGCACTTTGAAATATCGCATCTGTTAGTATTCTCTCGTTCAATAGTTCATCTTCTGCCCGTCTACGCGATATAACCATGCCTAATTGCCTTGAATATACTTCTGCCAAGGTATCCTTATTAAAGGTTTCACCTTTTTTCATAATTAAAGTAAAATGACCAAGCATAATATTATTTCTTAAAATGGTTATTAATATTATTTCCCCCAGATTAAATGTTTTCTCAATTAAAACAACTAATGGCGCTGGTATAACCTTCCCTACTAATTCTCTGAAAGAATTAAAACGTGAAATAGTTGAATTCTTTATTTTTTCGCCAATTAGGGTGTCAGCATCCCACTTCTTTCCCTCAATTTTAAATCCAAGCAAAAGAGAAATTTTTTTAATCATTCCCCTATCCCCAGAGATTGATATGGTTGTGAAACTCTTTCCGCCTTCGTCAAATAAATTAAATGCAGCATATTTAGCTCCGCATATGTTTAAAAAGTCATCTGATATCTTTTGATAATTAATTTTATGATCATTTATTTGTAAAAATTCTTCTGATATCTCAATTAACCTTTCCATATCAGATAATTGATTCATCTGCTTGGTTATATCAATTAAATATGTAGCAAAATAATATTTTTCAGGTGAGTGGACAATTATCTTATACCAACGCTGTAAAAATTCGTAGTACTGCTCTATTTCTTTTTCCCCACCATTGATAGCAACATCTCCATATAAGCGAACTAAATTAATATTACTTTTTACGATTTCTGGTAAAACACTACTAACTTTTCGACCAACTATATCAAACTTGTTTAGACCAGTGAGTTTTTCAAAGGCATCATTAACTTCAATAAATTCATAATCACACGGAATACCGTCTTCATCACATATTATTTTGTGGTATGCATACCCTGTTGGTGATGCTTCAATTAATTTTTTGTAAAAATTATCATTCATTTTGCATACCCCTTTAATTGATATTTATAACTAACTATCTTTTTATATATTATATCGTTAATTTCGCACAAATTCTACATTTTTTTTACTATATATTACTAATAAACAAGACCTATACTTAAATAATTAAGAACAATAAAAAATAAAAAACACATTGAATTTCTTAAAAATATTAAAAATGAAGAAAATGTAAAATCACACACTTTTCACATAATTATAAGATATTTACAATAAGATTAGAGGTTATAATTACATTATTAATAAAAAAAGAATAAAAACAATACAATTACTGGAGGCAAATAATGAAGAGTAAAACAATTAAAGCAATAATAATAGGTATAGTTGTGATTGTAATTGGTACTGGTAGTTATGCTGGATATAATAAATTTTTTAATAAAACTACAGCAGTTGCTACCACAAAATTTTCATCCTCAATTGTTAAAACTATGAGTTTATCAAAAACAATTCAAGGTACAGGAGCGGCTTATGCTGGTACAAGCTCCGAGGTGGCACCTAACAATAATGGCAACATACAAGGTATAACTGTCAAAGCTGGCGATACCGTTACTAAAGGTCAGAAACTTTTTGTTTGCACAAATACTGATCTTACAAAAGCTGTAACTACTGCAACAAGAAAATTAACAAAGGCAAAAACACAACTTGCAACTGATCGAAGTACTCTTGCTACTTCAAAGGCTTCACTTGTAACCGATTCAGCTGCTCTTACAGCTGCAAATACTCAACTTGCAACCGATCAAGGTGCTACACCTGTTAATTCAAATAGTGTATCCTCTGATGAAAAGACAATATCTGAAGCTACTAGTAAAATAGCAGATGATAAAAAAACAATAACTGATACCACTAGTAAAATAACAGATGATATTGATTCAGTAACTGATGCTAATGCTGAACTAGTTGATGCAAACAATGCAGTTGCCAATATGACTGTTAAGTCTCCTATAGCTGGTCTTGTAACATCTGTAGTTAGTGGTAATGGTTCTACTGGAAAAGCTGGCGAAGTTTCACTTACTGTTTCTGATATGAGCACAATGAAAGTTAAGGTTTCTGTAGATGAACTGGATATAACAACTGTAGCAGCCGGCCAGAAAGCTACTATTAAATTTGATGCATTAGCTGATAAAACTTTTACTGGCACTGTTGAGTCAGCAGCGCAATCTGGTACCACTACTGATAATACTACAACATACGATGTTATTGTAAGCGTTAATGCTCCAACAGGAATAAGACTTGGCATGAATGCAAATGTTACAATCGCAATTCAAAGTAAAGAAAATGCAATTGTAATACCAGCGGAAGCTCTAATTGAGAGCAATAATAAAAAATTTGTAAGAGTTGCAGCTACCGATACTACAACTAGCGATGAAAAGAGTAGTACCTCTACTGCATCTACTGGTAAATTAGTAGAAATTACAACTGGCATAGAAACTGAAGACTATATTGAAGTTACAAAAGGTGTTACAGAAGGACAATCATTGATAGTCCAATTAGCTTCAAGTACCAGCAGCACTAATACTCGAGGTGGTATGGGCGGCCAAATGGGTGGCGGTGAACGGCCAAGTGGTGGTCAAATGCCAAGTGGCGGTGCCCAATCAGGCGTTACTAGTGGAGGAACAGGTACTAAATCAACAACTGCTAAATAATATGGCTCAATACAGGAGGGTAAGTGCATGTCAGAAATATCAAATAGTGATTACTTAATTGAAATAACTAATGTAGAAAAAATATATAAAATGGGTAATGGTACTTTTAAAGCTATAGAAAACGTTAATTTAAAAATATCTAAAGGAGAATATGTAGCAATTATTGGGCCCTCAGGCGCAGGAAAGTCCACGCTAATGAATATTATTGGATGCCTAGACAATGCCTCTGCCGGAGAATATTTTTTAGATGGTGAAGACACTAAATGCAATGACAACAAACTCGCAGAAATAAGAAATAAAAAAATAGGTTTTATTTTTCAAAACTATAATTTAATATCGAAACTAAGTATATTAGATAACGTAACATTACCATTATTGTATTTAGGATATACAAATAAGATTGCAAGAGAAAAAGCAAAAGCACAACTTGAAAAGGTAGGACTAGGTACGCACATAAAACATAACCCAACAGAGTTATCTGGTGGACAAATGCAAAGAGTTGCAATTGCCCGCGCTTTAGTTACCAAACCACAGATGATACTTGCGGATGAACCTACAGGTGCACTTGACAGTAAATCTGGAGATGAAGTACTTAAAATTCTAGAAGATTTAAATAATGAGGGAAATACAATAGTAATAATTACTCACGATAGAGATATAGCATCCCATGCAAAACGAATTATTACCGTTAGAGATGGTCACATAACTTCCGATGAATTAAATTACAACGAGGTGACGGCATGAGAATATCACAATTATTTAAAATAGCGCTATATTCTGTGTGGTCAAACAAAATACGTTCATTCCTTACAATGCTTGGTATTATTATCGGTATATCATCTGTAATTATTCTTGTAGGAATGGGTAAAGGTGCAGAAAAAGAGATTAGCGATCAAATAAGCAGTTTAGGAACAAACCTTATAACAGTGTCACTAACTAAAACTGCAACCATAGATGATGGGGACTTAAAAGAACTTAAATCTAAACCAGGTATCAAAGCTATATCACCACAAGTTTCATCAAGCAATGTTAATATAAAAGCAGGAAGTAAAACGAGTACTACATCAATAGAAGCATCAAATGAAAGCTATGCCGAAGTAAAGAGTTATACAGTTAGTTCTGGTAGATTTATAACCTCTAGAGATGTTAAAAACAGATATAATGTACTTGTAATCGGAACTGAAACTGCCAATAATATTTTCGGGACTACAAATGTTGTTGGTGAGACAATGTATGTTAGTGGTATTCAGTTTAAAGTAGTAGGAGTTCTTAAATCAGCTGGAACTTCAACTACTGGAAGCAGTGATGACAAAATAATACTTCCATTATCAACAGCACAGAGACTACTTAAGTCAAGTAGTATAAAAACCTATTATATCGAGGCTAAAAGTCAAGCAGAAGTAGATACAGCAATGTCATATATCAAAATGTTCCTAAACAAAAAGTATGGACTTAACAATTTAGCAATTAGCACAACTACTGATACCTATTACAGGGTATTAAGTCAGACAAGCTTACTTACTACTGCTACATCAACTACTAAAAGTATGAGTAACATGTTAAGTGGTGTTGCCGCTATATCCCTTTTAGTTGGTGGAATTGGAATTATGAACATAATGCTTGTTTCAGTAATTGAAAGAACTAAAGAAATAGGAACAAGAAAAGCAATTGGAGCTAAAAGAAGAACTATACTAACACAATTTTTGATTGAAGCAGCGATTGTAAGTGGTCTTGGAGGACTTTTAGGGGTGCTCATCGGCTATTTAGGCGCCTATGTTGGAAAGACATTCTTTGCCACATCAATTGTAATTTCAGGCAATATAGTAGTTGCCGCTTTCGCATTTTCAGTTGTTGTAGGATTGGTGTTTGGAATTTATCCTGCAGATAAAGCTTCAAAATTAAATCCAATTGATGCATTAAGATACGAATAGTGTTTCTTATTAAATAAGTTTGAGGTACAAAATAAAAAGCTCTGATAATTCAGTGCTTTTTATTTTTTAATATTTTTTATAGAACAACTTGACGAATGTATCGGTAGGTGATATATTGTTATTACAGTAACCGATATATCGGTAGTAGTAATATTAGGAGGTTATGATATGGGTGAAAGTTCAGAAAGAGGTGCTTTAACAGAAGCTGTTTTTTACATTTTACTATCCCTCTATGCACCAATGCATGGGTATGGAATAATGCAAAATATAAAAAATTTAAGTAATGAACGTGTTAATCTTGGTGCTGGTACCTTATATGGTGCAATTAATACACTACTTGAAAAGGACTGGATAAAGTCTGTAATAGGCGCGAAAGATTCCCGTAAAAAAGAATATAAAATAACTGATTTGGGGAAATCAATTATGCAGATTGAATTAGATAGACTTGAAGAATTGATAGGCAATGGTAAAAAAATTATTGGGGGCGAGCTATAATGGACCATGTCATCCGTAAAATATATTCAAATTATGAAAAAGAAGAAAACTGGCTCAATGAGATGTCTGCTAAGGGAATGTCTCTCACGAACTACACCTGGGGTAGATATACTTTCACTGAAACTCCAAAAAATGAATACACCTATAGAATTGAACTTCTAGAAAATTTGCCCACTCATCCTGAAAGTATTGCATACATTAAGTTTTTAGGTGAAACAGGAGTTGAATTCGTTGCCTCATATATGCGCTGGATATTTCTTAGGAAGAAATCATCAGAAGGCACGTTTGACGTCTACTCAGATATAGAATCTAAGATAAAACATTACATGAGAATTAACGTATTATGGATAACTGTTATGTGTCTAGAATTTATACCATCGATTTATAATCTAGTCATAGGCATGTTAACTTTAGATAGCAGTTATAAATTAGGAACCTTTAGAATCGCTAATTTTAATATTTTTTTTAGTATACCAACATTCTTATTTGGGTTAGTATTTTTAAGGTTATGGTGGCAGAACAGAAAAGTGATAAACAAACTTAAGCTAGAAAAATCTATAAGAGAATAACCTAATTATGTTCCAATTTAATACCATAAAAAAAGCTAGGCTTTTGCCTAGCTCATAATATTATACCTTTTTAACAAACTCAGATTTTAATTCCATAGCTCCAAAACCATCGATTTTGCAATCGATATTATGATCACCATTTGTCAAACGAATATTTTTAACTTTTGTTCCTTTTTTAATAGCTGTTGGACTTCCTTTTACTTTGAGGTCCTTTATTATTGTTACGGAATCTCCGTTGCTTAGGATATTTCCATTAGCATCTTTTACAATATTTTCGTCTTCACTATTTTCTGTTTCTAATTCTAAAGTCCACTCATGAGCGCACTCTGGACAAACAAAAAGACTTCTATCTTCATAAGTGTATTCTGAATTACATTTTGGGCAATTAGGTAAATTAGACATAATTTCATTTCCTCCATTCATTATCTTTTTTATTTTAATATATAAGGATTCATTAATTTCTTTTTTAAATCTCCATCGGATATTAATTACGAACTTGGAATTTACAAAAAAAAACATAAGGAAGCTCCTTATGTGCTTATACATCTATATATTATCATAGTCTTGTCATATTAACAATTCTAGTATCTTGTTTTACGTTTGATAGAATGTAGGTATAAAAAGTATGGCATTTAAAATGATACATATACCTGTAACACTTGTGCCTAACAAAATATATTTAATACCTTTTTTATTATACTCATCTTTTTTAAGATACTTAACTCCATTAGCCCAAAAAGCTAATGCTATCATTGTCACTATTGCAACCATTACAAACAATATTTTAATCATTTTCACCTCCAAAGTTGTGTATTAAATCACTATACTTCTATTCTAAATTATACCTCTCTACTTTCTATAAACAAAGTATAAACAATGTATAAACTTATTTTATATTTAACAGTATAATATATATATAAAAGCTACTACATTACTTATGTTAAGCAATATAGTAGCTTTTTATACATTTCCTTTAAAATATCTATTATTTAAATTTGAGATTCATTTCTACTATTTCAGATCGACTACCTAATCTAATCGGCGGTCCCCAAGTTCCATAACCTGAAGATACAATGAATTGAGAATTTTTCTTTTTTAAATACCCATAGTCTATTTCAAAGATTGCCTTGGTTATAATGTTTGCAGGAAATAGCTGCCCTCTGTGGGTGTGTCCTGAAAGTTGTAAATCAATCTTCTGATTTTCAGGCTCGCTTAAATTTCCTGGCTGATGATCCATCAGTAAAAGTGGTTTAGACTTATCTAAATCTTTTATTAAATATGACAGATCTTTTCTTTTAACCTTTGTAGCTCTCTCTAGAGATGTATCTTCTCTACCTATAACATAAAAACTGTTATTAATTAAAACTGCCTTATCTCTAAGCACATTTATCCCAGCACTCTCAAAGTTCTTAACAACATCATCTACGTTGCCGGCTATCCCCTCATGATTTCCAAGACAAGCATATACTCCATACTTACTTTTAATCCTCTTAAAGTTATCTCCCATCTTTTCTTTTACAAAAGGATCAAGATTACTATCTATTATATCTCCTGGTATAAACACAATATCAGGATTTAATTCATTAATTTTATTTACCATATCAGTAAGTCTATTATTGTCTACTATAACTCCAAGATGTATATCTGATACCATAATAACCTTTAATGTCTTCTTCTTACTTACAATTTTATTACTATTAAGATCATATTTTGTTACTATAGCATTTCGAGCACTCCACGTACCATAGACCATTATACCAAAAATAAATACACCTACTACTATCGTTACTATTAATGAAACATTAGCAGTTTCAAATAAACTTCTAGGAATAAAAACAAATTTTTTATTTAAAATCTTTATTAAATCTATTATAGATAACATTAAAATAAGATAAAACATCATTGCCATCCAATATGACCCTATAATATTCAATCTATTTGATATTATAGATGGTAAAAATGAGGGTAATAATGTAGTGAATATATATGATACAGCTACTATTGAAAATAGTACCCAATATATCTTTGCATTTAAATAAGGAATATGAATTCCTAGATTTTGCCATACCCTTAACCCAATATAATAATTTATACTTCCATATAAGAAAGCAAATAATATAGCAACCAATATTATTACACCATTCATTTTACACTCCCAAGAAACGACTTAACTATTTCTTCCTTTTCGAAAAGCACACATCCGCCTATATGATCTTCCATTAAAATGTCATTATCACGTAGTCTTTTAAATAGTGGTGAATTAATTGCTTCTCTTAAAGACGTATTTTTTAAATTCGTATCTGAGTAGGGTGAAAAAGGACACGGTTCTGCACCACCATTAGAATTGATATGAAAAAAACCTCTTCCTGCCGCAAGGCATCCTCCAGAAGTCTTTTCATCACCTGGAAACGATATAAAAATCATATCATCATAGCTTTTCCTAAGTAGTGATAATTTTTCTATTAGATATTCTCTTTCTTCTTGTTGCGGTGCTAACTCCTTTGTATCCTTATCTACTGGAACATATTCCACATAAAATACAACCTTGCAACCTCTTTCATATAACTTATTTAAAAAATTCTGCGTCGTGACTTCTTTTAAATTATCCTTTGTAACGGTTACTGATGCGCCATACATTATTTTATTATCATTCAATGTATCCATCACTTGAATCAATTTTTGATAAACACCACTACCCCGTCTATCATTTGTTTTAATCTCATTACCCTCAATGCTTAGAACAGGCAATAGGTTACGATGTTTTGCAAATAAATTTATATATTCTTGCTTTATCATTGTACCATTAGTGAATATTGGAAATACTATCTCTCGGATTTTACCTGCTGCCTTTATTATGTCGGCTCGCATTAGAGGTTCCCCACCAGCTAATAATATAAATCCTACCCCTATGTTCTTTGCATCTTCAAAAATTTTTAACCATTCAATATCTGTTAGTTGATCTTGTACTTCTTTATCTGTACAAGCATTATTCTCTCTTGAATAACATCCAGCGCAATGTAAATTACACTGACTTGTAATACTAGAAATTAAAAATGGTGGAATGTGTTCTCCATTTTTCTCCGCTTCAACTCGAAGTTTTCTAGCGTTTTTACTTGCAAGAGCAAACTTTGCCATAAATATACTTTCTTTGGGATTGCTTAGGGATGCTTTTATAGCACCTTTTATAATCTTCCCCACTCCGTCACTTAAATAATTCTCTAAATTAAACTCATTATTATTATTATTCATATTATTACTTAATTTAAGAATTTCTTAGCGAATTCTTCCACATGGTTCAAATCTTCAGCATTAGGTCTGTTTTTATGGAGTAATGTAAACTGCCCTCTACAATAGAAATTATTATTTTCTACAGTAATGCCCTTTGCCTCAAGCCTATCTTTCATTTGTGCATAAGCATTTTCTTTCATAGCTGACGTACTAAATACTACAGCCTTTCCTACCATATTAGGTGACAAAGAATCAATAAACTTTTTCATATTCTTATCAATTCCACCCCAGTATACAGATGCTCCTATAAACAGTATGTCTACTTTTTCATCAATTGATTTATCTATAGTTGAGGCTTTTATGCCCGCAGTATCAGCTATTCTTAATGCTAATTTTTCTGTATTCCCTGACTGTGTGTAATATCTTACTGCAATTTTTGCTTTATTCATATTTTTTCTCCCTCTGATCTTTATTTTTGTTATAACATTTATTTTAATAATTTATCCAATAACTAATATAGCGTTATCATTAATATTCAACTCGTTCTTGTTTCATTGCGTTTAATTCAATTGTACTCAATGTAATTTTCATTGTCAAGTGTTTTGGTTAATTAAGCCATCTTTTACAGTACATATTTTTCGTTAAAATTAGTACCTACATCAAAATACAGGAAAAAAAGAAACTACTTATCAAAAGTAGTTCCTTCTAATTAAATTAAAATACATTATCATTTAAATTAAAATACATTATCATTTAAATTAAAATACATTATCATTTAAATTAAAATACATTTAACACTCTTCTATACATTTTCTCATCGTAAATTCAAAGTGAATATCCTTTGAAGAGTCTATAAGATATTCATTGTGAACTGGCGCTCCCCAGCTGTCATCTCCACCTACTCCCATTTGCTTTGCTGCAATGGTTACTACTGTATAATTCACTTTTGGGAGTTCATTATGATGCAATGCATTTTGAAGTTCAAACGCTGTATATGGAGATACTCCGAGTTCAAATGTCGAGTTAATTGCATTAAACTCAATTCCAAATCCATTTTTATCTTTTATTCTCGCCCATCTAACTCCAGTATGGTTGCCACTTTCCTGAGGTACGATATACCCTGCAACATTTTGCGCTACGGATTTTTCATAAATCCCTATAGAAGCTCCATGAAGCCTATCCACATAATTTTCTTCCGGTCCTTTACCATACCACTTGAAGGTATCATAATCTACTGATAATTTAAATGCCATTGCGAATATTGGAAGGTCTGGCAACCCTTTAATTCCTTTATAATCACAACTTACTTTAATTTCACCATTAGAATATACAGTATAAGCTACCTTTACTTTACTAAGTGTCGTAGCTAATAATTCATATGTATATACTACGCTAATACTAAAATCATCTTCAATTACCTGAACATCTATAAATCGTTGGAACATACTAGCTTGAAGCCATTGTCCACACCTAAACCCATGGTTAGTTCCCTTGTCATTATCAGTCATTGCTCTCCAATAAATTGGCATAGGTGTACGGGTTATCATTTCTTTTCCATCATATCTAAGCGATACAATCCCACCTTCTTGTTTTGAAAATAAGACACTGAAATTATCATTTTTAACCCCAATATTTATATCTCCATGAACAACTTGGGGTTTAATTAACTTTTTAGGGACCATGACTCCCTCTAATTCAAAAACATACTGATCACATGCTACCACATGCCCCGCCTCAGCCCAAATAGTATTATTTTTAAGTTTAAATGATGTATTTAATAAATATTCTCCTAAGTCATCCACCTGTGGTAGTTTAAGACTAATATATTTTTCTTGGCCAGCATTAACAACAACTGTGATAAAGTCAATATAAATTTCTTTTCCATTAAAATCTAAGGAATACTCTAAAATATAATCAGAGGTATCCACAAACAAGTTTTCATTTTTAACCTTAACTCCATTTCTATCTGTAATTAATTTGATATTTTGATAAAGTTTCTTTACTTCTTGTGCCTTTGGAGAGGGTTTTCTGTCCGCATAAACTATTCCATTACCACAAAAGTTGTAATCTGTAGGTCTATCATCAAAATCTCCTCCATATGCAAAAACTTCCTCATTAAATCTGTCCTTTTTAATTATAAACTGATCTATATAGTCCCAAATAAATCCACCTTGATAAAGCTGATATTTACTTTCTAGTTCAACATATTTGTGCATTGCTCCACAGGAGTTTCCCATAGCGTGCATGTATTCACAGCTTATATACGGTTTTTCTGGATCATTATTTAAATACTCTTCAATCTCAAAAACCTTAGCATACATTCTGCTTTCCATATCACTAGTTTCATTAAAACTTCTATCCCAGAATACCCCTTCATAATGAACTAATCTTGAAGGATCTTTTTCTCTAAAATACTTTGACATCTTATATATGTTTTCTCCACCAAATGATTCATTACCACAAGACCATATTAAGATGCTGGGATGATTCTTATCTCTTTCTAGCATTGAACTTGCCCTATCAAGTACTATGTCTAACCACTCTTTTTTATTGCCAGGAATAACCCAATCTGGTTTGATTTTGCCCATCTTTTGCCAAGATCCATGAGTTTCTAAGTTAGTTTCATCTATTAAATATATTCCATATTCATCGCAAAGGTCATACCAATAACTTTGATTTGGATAATGGGAAGTTCTCACTGAATTTATATTGTTTTGTTTTAAAAATTTTATGTCCCATACCATATCTTCTTTAGTTATAGCTCTACCTGTCCTAGCGTTAAATTCATGACGATTTATACCCTTAAACACTATTCGTTTACCATTTATGTGCATAACCTTATTTATCATTTCAAAACTTCTAAACCCAACCTTTTGTGGTACTATCTCCACCACTTTTTCGTCAATTCCTCGAATGACAGCTAAGAGAGTGTAAAGGCATGGATTTTCAGCGCTCCAAAGCTCTACATTATTAACATTTAACTCTAAATACATCTTACTTTCTAATGAGTTTCCTATGCTTTTGGATACGCATGTACCATTTTTATCAACGAGTTCTAAATCTATGGTAAAATTAGTTTCTCCCTTTATCTTTAATTCTAGCTTTAAAACTGCATTTTTATAAGACTTATCTATGTCTGTTTTCACGAATAAATCTTCAATATGAGTTTTGGGAATAGAATATAAATATACATCCCTAAATATTCCTGAAAAACGCCAAAAATCTTGGTCTTCTAGCCAGCTGCCTGTTGATCTTTTATATACCTCCACGGCCAGCTTATTTTCACCTTCTTTAATATAGCTAGTTAAGTCAAACTCTGATGGAGTAAAACTATCCTCACTATATCCTATAAATTCACCATTTAACCAAAGGTAAAAAGCATTTTCCACACCCTGAAAAGAAATATATATAGGTCCCTCTTTAATATTTTCATCAATATTGAAATACTTTACATAACTTCCAACAGGATTGTATTCCTCTGATATCTCTGGTGGTTTTATTTCACTATGGCCATCAAAGGGATACATGGTATTTATATATTGAGGTTTATCATAACCTTGAAGCTGTATATGCGCTGGAACTTTTATATCCCTAAAACAATGACAATCAAATTCAGGTTTATAAAATTCTTTAACTCTAGAACTTGGATTTATTGCAAAACTAAACTTCCAATTTCCATTTAAACTTTGTCTAAGGCTCATTGCGCCTGTTGTCTCTTCTTCTTTTCCCTTATAATATTTATGATCTGAATGAGCCTCAATTCTGTTAACAGCAAAAACTGAAGTATCAGAAAGCCAATCTAAAGTTGGATCTTTAAAATTCATATATATATCAACCTCCATTTTCATTCTAGTTATACAAAGTTTTACTAGCCTTTAACAGAGCCAAGCATACCCGCAACAAAATGTTTTTGCATCAAAAAGAAAACTAATGCTGTTGGAAGGGTTGCTACTACAATCCCAGCCATAATCATTCCATAATCTGGAGAATAAGATGATCCCATGGTAGAAATAATGAGTGGTACTGTTCTTTTTTCTGGACTTTGTAGTGCAATTAGAGGCCACATATAATTATTCCAACTGCTCATAAATGTAATAATTGCAGCTGCCGCATATGTAGATTTCATTGTAGGCACATAAATCCTTGTAAATATTTGAATTTCATTTAATCCATCAATACGCCCCGCTTCTAAAATATCTTTTGGGAACGATTTTGTATTTTGTCTAAAAAAGAATATTAAAAATGCAGTAGATATACTAGGAATAATTACTGCTGCTGTAGTGTTTAACCCAAAAAATGTAAAAGTACTAAACATCTTAAATAAGGGTATCATAAGTGCTGCAAATGGAATCATCATAGACAGTAATAATATATTAAAAATTCTATCTCGCACTTTATTTTTATATATCTCAAATCCATATCCTGCAAGAGAGGCTACAATTAATGCTAAAATTGTTGTTATTATTGCAATTTTACCTGAGTTCCAAAGCGACATTGAAAAATTCAAATCAGACTTAAAAAGGTTATTTACATTTTCAAATAAATGCGTACCTGGCATTAATGATCCTCTAGACACATCTACTGATTTATTTGTCATACTTATAATCATCCAAATAAACGGAAAAATAGAAATTATAGATACTATACTTAAAAATATATATTTAAATGAGTTTCTTATCTTATTCATTTATTTATCATCTCCCGCCACTTTAAATTGTATTAATGATAATACAATTATCATAATTACAATAGTATAAGATACCGCTGCCGCGTATCCAAAATTCGGAGTATATTTAAAACTTAAGTTATATATGTACTGTGATATTGTAGTTGTTGCATTTCCTGGACCACCTTTTGTTATATTCATTACCTCATCAAATAATTGCAAAGTACCCGTAGTTGACATAACTGTAGTAAATAAAATAATTGGTTTTAATAGGGGAACGGTAATACTAAAAAACTGTTTTACTGATGTCGCTCCATCTATTTTTGCTGCTTCGTAAATACTTGGATCAATATTTTGTAATCCGGCTAAATAAAATATCATGTTATATCCAGTCCAACGCCAAGTTATAGCTATTATTATAGTTATTTTAGCCCAAAATGGACTAGTAATCCATTCTATTGGTGAATTTAATAAATGTAAATTTAATAGTATTTTATTCATTAACCCGTCATTTGAAAATAAACTTTTGAATATTACAGAATAAGCAACCAAGGATGTTACACAAGGCAGAAATATTGCAGTTCTAAAAAAGGCCTTTCCTTTTAGCTTATCATCATTTAAAAGTACAGATATAAACAATGCAAGTAGAATCATTATAGGAACCTGTATTGCTAAATAAATGAGGGTATTAAAAACTGATTTTTGAAATATATTATCAGTAAACAATCTAGCATAATTAGCAATTCCTACAAATCTAAGATTATTTCCCATACCTGATTGTAATGACGTAATAAACGCTTGTATCATTGGATAAAAAACAAAAGAACCAATTATAAGTATACTAGGCAAGGTAAATAACCAACCTACCTTATCATAATTTTTGTTTAAATTATTCTTTTTCACAAATTTCATGGATTCAGCCTCCTTTTTATAAGTTAATCCTTTGCTAATCTATGATTAACAAAGGATTATAAAACTGTAAGTTCAGCTAGTTAATTGCAGCGGCTTCTGCTTGCTTTTGAGCATCTTTAAGCGCTGTACTTATATCTGCACCATCTTTTACTATAGATTGAACTGTTCCAGTTAATATATCTTCTATAGTATAAGTGTATAAGCCATAGTTAACTGAAGGTATTTCTGATGTCCATTTAGATAAATCCTGTAATATCTTTTGTCCACCATAAAATTCAACAGATTTTTGATAGTTTTCTGTAGTTGAAGAAGCTTTTAAAGTACTTGTAAGATTAATCTTATCTGCTAAAGTATTCATAAGGTCTTTATTTGTTCCAAAAGTTTTAGCAAGAAAATCTGAAGCTAGTTCTGAATCTCCCACCTTATCTAAAACATACCAACTTGCTCCTCCAATATTAGAAGCATTTACTGATGATTTCACAGCGCCGAGTTTTGGTATAGCTGCAACTGCCCATTTTCCACTTTGATCTGTTGCTTTAGTTATTGAGCTTGAAATCCAGCATCCTGTTGGTACAGAAGCAACCTCACCCTTTTGGAAAGCACCTACAAATTGATCCCAATCAGAAATTTGTTTTACTATTCCCGATTCCATAAGCTGTTTATATACTTTAATACCTTCTTTTAATGCCTCGTTATTTTCTAAATTTACAGTTGTTCCATCCTCTTTTACATACCATTGACCAGCTGATTGCATCATTATTCTTAATATTCCTAAGTCATTAGGATCCATGGTAAGCATTGCCTTTCCTGTTTTAGCTTTTACTGCTTTACCAATTTCTATAAATTTTTCCCATGTTATGTTTTCCATGTCTGATTTTTCATATCCAGCCTGCTTTAATAAATCCGTTCTATAAAATAAAGCAGCTACACCACTATCAAAAGGAACTCCGTAAAGCTTTCCATTTGAACTGTCTGATTTAAGCTTATATTCCATAAAATCTGTTGCCTTAATTTTACTAGACATATCTGTAAAAGAATCAGGATATGAAGTCAAAAAGTTTTGTACTCTATAATCTTCAATAAGAACTATATTAGGTAGCCCTTCAGTAGTATTTGAACTTAAATTTGTATTTAACTTTTGTACTATATCATCTTGAGCCATTTCTACTATTTGAACTTCTACCCCTGGATTTTCCTTTAGGTAAATTGCTTTTGCTTCTTTAGCCGCAACCACATTAAAAGTTCCATCCCATGCCCATATTACAATTTTTTTATTTGTGGTATCTGCTTTAGTATTTTCTTTAGTATTTTCTTTAGTGCTTTTTGCACAGCCTGCTATACCAAGTGCCATAACAACAGTTAGAGCAATAGCTATTAGTTTTTTAGTTTTCATAATTAAAATCCCCCTTTAAATTTGGTTTAGATTAGTTTAAACGGTTTCATAATCTCTAACTTAATTTTATATCAAATCTTGAAAATCAAATAGTATTATGTTTATATAAATTTGTGCTATTTTAATAAAGATGATTTAAATATAAATATAAAATTTGTACTTTTTTAAGATTCTATAATTATTTTAATATATATTGCATTTACATTAGTTTGAGTTTTAGTCCCAATTGAATTAACTTTAATATTACTATATACTGTAATAACAGTATACAACTCAATTAAAAAGAAATAATTTAAAAGGATTTGATCTATTGAGTAACCTATGTAAAATTTTAATAGTAGATGATGAATATTTGTTAAGACAAGGTATTAAGCACCTCGTAGATTGGAATAAAGAGGGTTTCGAAATCATAGGGGAAGCATCTAATGGAAAAGAAGCTTTAGATTTTATAGAAAAGCTTAAGCCTCACATAATAATTTCAGATATAGTTATGCCCGTTATGGATGGCGTAGATCTCGCAAAGATAGTGAAAACAAAATATCCTGATATACAAATAGTTATTTTAAGTGGTTATAGTGATTTTAATTATGTAAAAGATACATTCAAATTAGGTGTAAAGGATTACGTTTTGAAACCAAAATTAAATCCCGAGGAGCTTGTTTTGCTTTTAAAAAACACTGCTAGTAATATTCCTAATTTTATTATGCCTACTCCTGAAAATAGTAACACCTTAAATATAAACAATCTCTTATCCAAATTAATTTCTGGCTTTTATACAAATTTCAATGAAAAAACTGTAGAGGATACTTTCCCTCTTGAATCTTTTTTTCTAATAGGAGACAATATTAAAAAAATAAACAATATAAATTCCATGAGCCTTTTATCTTTAAGATCTATTTTATCAAAGGCCGCAAAAATATATCTTAAAGACTTAATATATTATGAAGTAGAGGCCGACAGTAATTTATTTTTACTTATAATAAATTTAAAAGCAGAGAATTATTCCAAGGTATTAGATCAGATTAACCTTATGCTAAGCGAAGTTTCAAAGGACATTCCCGAAATATTTTTCGTATTAAGTAAGCTTTTTAATTCCTTATATGAATTAGAAGATGTTTATATAAATAATCTAAGGCCACTACTTGGGTATAAATTTTATTTTAAAGGTAAAAATCTTATTACTTATGATGATTTACCTAAAAATAACTTAAAACAAAAATTCGATTTTAAGTACTACGCTGACCAAATATATTTGCTTAATATAGATAACGCTTTAAATTATTTAAAGGAGTACCTTTGCAAGTCGATAACAAATAACAATATTAATGAATTTGAATTAAAAACACTTTTTGAAAATGCCCTATATAATATTATAAATATTTTAGATGAACTTAATTTCAATATGGAAGAGATGAACAATTCAAAGTTAGAATATTTTCAAAAAATAGATGAAACTAAATCTTCTGATGAATTATTACATTTACTAGATATCATAACAAAAGAGATACGATTATTATTAAATAATCAAGAAAGTAAACTAAATGATCATATGATAAATAAAATTATTGAATACATCTCAAATCATTATTATGAACAATTGTCCCTTAAACAAGTGGCTGATATATTTCATTTTAACTATTACTATTTATCCTCATATTTTAGTTCTCACAACCCAGAAGGATTTAGCGAATATCTAAATAAAATTCGCGTACAAAAATCTGTTGATCTTTTGAGAAATGAAAAAATTCCGGTATCAGAAATAAGTTTTATGGTGGGATATTCCGATCATAGTTATTTTTGCAAGGTATTTAAAAAATTCAAGAATCTTACTCCAAGTAAATTCAGAAGAAATATTCAAGATGGTAAAAGAGGTTAACTTATGTCTAAAATTATAAACAAATTAAAAAGCAACAGCTTATTTTTCAAGTTAACATTGATTATGTTAATTAGCACCATCAGCATTTCTATTATAACTGCATATACAATAATGAATATTTCTAAGAAAGTATTTATTAATAACTTTAGTATTACAAACACTAAAATTTTAAATCAAATTGGATCTAACTCTGCTGATTTAAACGATAAACTTATAAGTCTTATGAATACCGTGAACAATAGTTGGGCCTTTAGACGATACCTTAGTGAATATAATACTAGTATAATAGATCAATCAAATATTATATATAACATTAAGCAGCATTTAAAAGTTAATGATGCCAACTTGGATTCTAAAGACATTGATTTTTTATTGATTGGATCTAATAATTCCACATATATAAGAAGCTCTGCTTTATTAACAACTCCAGTACATGATATTAAAGAAAATCAAATAACAAAAAACTCTCTTAAAAATCCAGATAAGTTATTATACCAATATAGCAACTCCGGATTTAACAGTTTGACTGAGCATAAAAATGTTATTATCGCTACAAAGGTATTACAAGATCGAAGGACAAAAAAGCAATTTGGGATGCTGTACGTAAGTATAGATGAACATACTTTTAAAAACCTCTATTCTAATTTTACGACTAAGAGCAATGACGTTGTTATAATCTCCTCCGATGGTACTATTGTTTCTTCTAATAAACAAAGTATTATCGGAACTAAAGATAAAAATCTGCTTAATGTAGCAAAACAAATAAGAACCGATAACCTTAAGTTTAAAAATTTAAAATTAAATAACAAAGATTACACCGTTCTAGCAGAGTATATGCCCATTTATAATTTCTACTTAGTAAATCTTATAGATACAAAACTTGCTTTAGAAGATATGTATAATATAAATGAAATAGTTCTGAACTGTGCAATAATAATAATTATTTCAGTTGCCATACTATTTGTAATTACAAGAAAAACTATAAAACCCTTAAGAGTTTTAGTAAAAGAGATGTCTAAGGTGACACAAGGTGACTTCAATAATCACATAAATCTAGCAGGCTGCTCTGAAATAAAAAACTTAAGCAGTTCATTTAACTATATGTTAGACGACTTAAACAGTTATGTAGAAAAGTTACTTATGGCCCAAAAGGAGCAAAGAAAATCAGAACTATCTGCACTACAAATGCAAATTAATCCTCATTTTATCTATAACACCCTAGCCTCTATTAAATTGCTAGTTTTAAAAGAAGATAAAGAAAAAACAAACCAAACCATAAATTCATTTATTTCATTATTACAAAATACCATTAGCGAAACCAGTGAAACAATTACCGTAAATCAAGAAATAGAAAATTTGGAAAACTACGTCTTTATAAATGAAGCTAGATGTGGAGATAACATAAAGGTTAATTTCCATGTACTCGAGCAGTGCACGAGTTACAGACTTCCAAAGCTAGTACTTCAGCCATTTGTTGAAAATGCTCTTTTCCATGCATTTACAGGAAATACTGAAGGTCGAATACATGTTTTTATATCGGTTAAAAACAATAATTTGCTTTGTGAGATAATAGATAACGGGATAGGCATAGATGAATCCCAACTACAAAATTTATATTCTCATCCTACTTCTAAGCATAAACATTTTACAGGAATAGGAATTAAAAATGTTGATGATAGGATTAAACTTCTTTATGGAAATGATTATGGGGTTACTATAACTAGCATAGTAAATGTAGGAACTACAGTTATTGTGTGTTTGCCTTTAATTGATAATAAGTGAAAAACCTCAACTAAAGAGTTGAGGTTTTTCACTTATTTAGGATTTACTAATCACCTATCAAATATAAACGAGTTTATTACTGCGAAGTATTCTCTAACAAAACATGAAACCACTAGCATTCGATTAAGTGGTGCCGGATATCCATATGCCTTTAACCCCTGCCTTTTAGCTAAAAACTTAGATCTAAACATATGAAAATTATTTGTTACAATAGTTACATTTATATTTTCTTTTTTATCTAATTCTTTTAAAATCTCTGTTGTAAACTTAAGATTTTCTAAAGTGCTTGTCGACCTTTCTTCCTTTATTATCTGATCCACCGCTACTCCACGTTTTATTAAAAATCTCTTCATAGCTTCTGCCTCAGTAATACTTTCGTCAATTCCTCGTCCTCCTGAAACTACTATCTTAATATCAGGATTTATTTTGACATATTCTAGACTGGCATTAAGCCTTTGAAGAAGTGGTATTGATGGGCTTTTACCTCTAAGCCCAGCCCCCAAAACCACCAAATAATCACTTTCTTGAGTATGCTTTACTCTACCTGATTTAACTATCAATATTTCAACTAATATAAAAGAAACTAGACTTATAAAGAAGCATATCTCCATCAACATTCTAATCGCTTCTGGTATTATGAAAATAAAGTCTTTTTTACTTATCAGATTATATAATCCCATAACACTTAACACACAAAGGAATACATGCATCTTTACATGTTTTCTCATAATTCATCATAGCCTCCTTATTAGTATGTAACAATTAATATATCTATAATAATTCTATATACGCTTATAATTATCCTTTTTAATTTACACATAAAAATACCCTATAGAGTGATTTTTAGCTATCTACTCTATAGGGGCCATTATAATAAGTACCTTTTATTCCACTTCTCTATCCAACGGTTGTTAAATCCCATTTTTCATAAATCTTAGGTACGTCACCAATTAGTCGCTTGGTGTACTCCTCTTTAGGATTACATATAACCTCATCTGCACTCCCATGTTCTACGAATTTACCGTGCTCCATAATATATACATTATCAGACACATAATATGCAAGTCCAATATCATGAGTAATGAATATAATTGTCATGTTGTTTTCATCCCTAAGTTTCAGTAGCATATCAAGTATTGTAGCTCTTGAGCATGCATCCACCATGGATGTAGGTTCATCCGCTATTAAAATTTTCGGTTTTAATAAAAAAATTCTCGCAATCATAAGCCTCTGCATTTGCCCACCTGATAACTCAAATGGATATTTATTTGTAAGTTCTGCAAATTTTAAGTTTACGAATCTACAAGCCTCTGTTATAAGCTCTATCTTTTTTTCCTTTGGCAAATTTTTTCCGTCTCTCATATTTATACAGTCTAAAAGTACAGAATCTACCTTATAAAACATATTGAAAGATGCGAATGGGTCCTGAAATACGGCTTGTATTCCCATCCAGTAGGCCTTTTTCTTCTTATGAGAGGATATATCTCGCCTCTTACCTTCAAACCCTATTTCACCCTCAGTTACATTACTAAGTCCTAATAACATCTGAGCCAAGGTGGTCTTACCGCTTCCACTTTCACCTACAATTGAGATAACTTCACCTTTATAAAAGTCGAAATCTATGTGATCAACGGCAACGGTGTTTATTTTACTACTCCCAAATATCTTAGTAACGCCTCTTCCACTTAGGCATGGAATCAATTTTTCTTTATTCATCTGCGTAAACCTCCTTAAGCTGCCCAATTGAGTAGACACAGCGGTACATCCTATCATTACCAAATACCTTTGTAGAAACATTCGCAAGCGTGCATTCAGGTTTTACGTATTTGCAACGTTCTGCAAACCTACAGCCATCAGGAGGATGCTTCAAATTTGGAGGAGTACCAGGGATAACTGAAAGTTTTTTATCGCGAATCCCAGCTTCCGGAACTATTATTGAGCCCATGAGGCCTTTTGAATAAGGATGCATAGAATCAAATACCATTTCCTGGGCAGTTCCCTTTTCTACGATCTGTCCTGCATACATAACCATGATATCATTAGTTACATTATAAAGGAGTGGAAGTTCATGGGTAATGAAAACCATTGATTTTATTAATCCCTTTTCCATAAGGTTTCTGAGCATCTTGATAACCATCTTCTGAGAAGTAACATCAAGTGCGGATGAAGGTTCGTCTGCTATTAACACTTTTGGTGAAAGTATTGTTGAAATCGCAATGACAGTACGTTGTTTCATACCACCTGACAATTCTACTGCATGCTTCTTTAGTACCTCAGGAGGCAACCCTAGTAGTTCAAATCTTTCTCTTGCGAGATCATGAATATCTTTAATTGCTGCCTTTGGGTTATGTGCATGAATAACATCTTCTATTAAACTTATAATTTTTTGTGTAGGATTTAATGCATTCATAGCTGCCTGTGGTATATAAGAAATTTCATTACCTAAAATATTTTTACGTACATCTTCAGGCTTCATTCCAGATATATTTCTGCCATCTATGATTATATCACCACTTATATAGTGAAGCGGTGATAAATAATATCCCATCATGCTAAGTGCCAGTGTGGACTTTCCACATCCAGATTCTCCTGCTATTCCAAGGGATTTACCTTCTTCAACCTTTAAGGAAACATCGTTAACTGCATAAATACCTTCTCTCGACCTAGTTACATATTTTGTATTTAGATTGTTTACCTCCAACATTATTTTCCCCATAGCTGCCTCCTTAATCTCTTAACTGTGGATTGAATACCTGATCAAGCCCTGTATTCATCAAGTTAAGTGAAAATGATATTAATGTAATTGCTAGTATAACTGGCAAGAAAGCCCACCATGATCCAGTAAGGGGTGCTTTATATGCCATTGCCCAGTTTAGCATTAGACCAAGTGTAGAAACTTTAGTCGTAGCTGGTCCTAGACCTATCATAGACAACTGTGCCTCTGCAAGAATACCAGAAGATATTTGAAGGATAAATGCCATAACCACATAAGAAGCTACATATGGCAGGATATCTGTTAGAATAATCCTTGGCAAGCTATGGCCCGATAATTTTGAAAGATTAACATGATTACGGTTTCTTAGGGATATAACCTGAGAACGTACGGACCTTGTCGTCCATGGCCATGAGGTGAACCCTATAATCGCTGCCGTAAGCATAACCCCCCTTGCACTTTCACCTACACTAAAGGATATTAGCACCAAAAGTATAAATGAGGGAATGACCGTAAAAATATTCGTAATAAACATAATGAAATCATCTAGTGTTCCTCCAACATATCCTGCCAAAAGTCCTAGTATTAAACCAAAAAGAGTAGCTATAGTACCTGCAACCAGACCAATTTTCAAGGATGTTCCCATAGCTGCCACAAGTTCTGTAAGTACGTCACGACCAAAGTTATCTGTTCCCAAAATAAACTTTCTCTTATTTACAATATCCTTCGTATTGACAAATGCCTGTGAATCAAGTGGTTTAGTTGAAGCTAATACTCCATCCTTATCCTTAGTGGCTATATATATATCACCACTATCAATTATTTTGTTTATCTTGTTATTTAATCTCACATAATTCATCTTCTCTGCTGCTAATAAACCTGTTTGATCAACTTTAGAGTTATAATTCTTCTTCCATGAATTTACAAGTACTTCCACATCATCTATATCTACTTCAGTTTTTTTAACATTTCCAAATTTGATAAGCCAGTCTAACATACTTTGTTTATCTGTTATTGATATAGCTTTAAGTTTCGCTGAATTCGTGTTTATCTTCAAAGTATATTCATTAGTCTGTACTACATCTTTTACGGCTATATAGGTACCTGGTTTATAAAACAGTCCACCTACCATATCCAGTGGATCTGTTTTTATAAACAGAGGGTAAAATATAATCATAAAAAATATAATAATAAAAATTACAAACCCAACAACAAATTTAGGGGAGTGAAATACTTGTTTTATCAGATTCTTCATAATAATACCTCCTATATTAGTCCTGTTGCGCTGCCTTAACCCTTGGGTCTATAAACCCATAAAGTATTTCAACAGCCAAATTTGCAATTAGCACCATAATTGTAATAATCAACGTACATCCAGAAATGAGCGGATAATCTCTTCCACTTATAGCTGCAAGTAGTGTAGTTCCAAGTCCTGGATAACTAAAGATAATCTCTGAAACTAATGCGCCACCCACCATCGTTCCAAGTGATAATGCAAGACCTGTAATTTGAGGGAGCATTGAATTTCTAAAAACATATTTAACAATCTTTGAGTCCTTAATACCTAAAAATCGGCTATATTTTACATAATCTTCATTAAGTTCATATATTGACATAGAACGCATTCCAATTGCTTGCCCACCTATGGTAATAAGTACAATGGACCAAAATGGAAGTTGATAATGATAAATAACTGAACCTATAAATTTAAGGCTTAGATTAGGATTCATGTCATACCCATATCCAAGAGCTGTTGGAAACCATTTTAAATAAACTCCAAAGAAAAATTGTAATAAAATGGCCATACCAAATGCTGGCATATTGCTTAAAAATAAGAAAGATGGAAGTATTCCTTTGTCCCATACTCCCCTTACATATGCAGCTATAGCACCTAAGATATTACCTAAAAACCAACCCACTATAATAGCTGGTAGTTGCAGGCATATTGTCCACCATACGGATTTAGCTAATATATCTGATACGGTTCTAGGATAATACATAAATGAAATACCTAAATTGCCTTTGAATAAATTCTTAATAAATTCAAAAAACTGTACATACAAAGGCTGGTTTATTCCAAATGTGTTTGCATATTCTTCATAAACCTTTTGTATAGCTGTTTGATTCGTCATGCCTTTAGTTGCTCTTATTGCAATAGCCGATACTGGATTACCCGGCATAAGGCGAGGCAATATAAAATTTAAAATCACTGCAACTACAAGCGTCAATAAATACCATAAAACTTTGTTAGAATAATATTTTTTATAGCCTTTCAATACATCACCACCTCATATGTAGTTAGTATAATTTAAAATTAAAACTAGCCATGCCTTCATCTTACTGCTTAAGAAGCATGGCTAATTATATATAATTTAATTACTTGCTTAGATATTATTTAACTAATTTCATTGTGTACAGCCCTGCTATACCATAACCATCTGTTAAATCATATGGAGGTATTCCAATGCCTTTATCAGATTTCGAGCCCTCTTGAGGGTAATTTGTCCATACAGTTTCATTAACTGTGTAGAATAATTCTGGTCTATACATTAATGAGAAGGATGGTACTTCGGTTAAATAAATCTTAGATAATTCTGTATAGTATACTTTAAGTTTTGCTTGGTCTGTTTCATGAGGAATTAATTCTAATAACTTATCAACTCTTGCATTTGCATATCCTCCAAAGTTACCAATCATCTGAGTTTTCATTTTGTTATATGAACTTGATAATATACCAAAAGCACGCGTCCATGGATTAGAAATACCTGCTGCTGATGGACTGTACATAGCAATATCAAAGTTTTTATTTCCTAAATCATCATAAAATGTATTGGCATCTGGGAAATATGTGGTGATATCAATACCAATTTTTTTACCTGCTGCTGCAACGATTTCTAGAGAAGCATTCCAATCAGACCATCCTGCCGGACATTCAGCCTTAAATGAAAGCTTAGTGCCTTTGTATTCTCTAATTCCATCTCCATTTGTATCTTTGATTCCTGCAGTATCTAAAAGTTTTTTAGCACTCTCAATATCATTTCCAGTCCACTGAACACTCTTTAATGCAGTTTGATCTACTAATGCCTGCTCAGCTTTTGATGGACTCATTAAAGTACGAGGCACTTCTGTAAATGATGGAGAATATCCACTCATAGCAGTTTTAATAATTTGGTCGTAGTCAACTGCTAAGGCAATTGCTTTACGAACTGCAACTTGGTCTAGTCCTGGTTTCTTTATATTAAAGTATGCAGTTGGCATTGTAGCTGCTAAATAATATGGCGATTCAGGCAAATATGTTGATATTTTTCCTCCTGACATCATACTTGCTACATCACTTATAAACTGCTGGGAAACATCAACTTCACCAGCTTTGAATGCTGTATCTCCAGCGGCATTGTCTTTGAAGATATTATGGGCAATATATTTAGGAACTGGAAGTTTACCCCACATGGAGGTTGCTTTTCCCCAGTAATTATCGTCTCTTTGAAATACAACTTTTTGATCATTTGATATAGAGGGTTTATATGGACCAGAGCCAACAAAATCTTCCATCTTATCAGTTTTAATCTTAGTAGCATCTTTGTTATTTCTAGCTTCAACCTTCTCTAAGTATGCCTTTTGCATAACATACTGCTTTGGAAGGTACTCTGTAACTTTTAATGGATTTAAAGCAGCACCTGAACCATTTAATTTTGCTGTAAGTACTACAGTAGAATCATCTGTAGCTTTTATACTTTCTATATAAGTTTTATAATCTGATCCACCTGGACTTTCATATTTAACATTTGTATCAAATGTGTAAGCAACATCATTTGCAGTAACTGCAGTTCCATCACTCCATTTTGCATCCTTATTCATTTTTACTGTAAGGGTTGTATGAGCATCATTCCATACTGCATCCCCATCTGCAAGAAGTGGATACATTTTACCATCTAGCATGTTATACATGTATAGTGTTTCATACAATAATGTCCTAGCAGAATCCTTCTGTCCAACTCCCATTGCATTATTTGAGTTACTAGATAGTGGGTTCCAATCTGTGATTGCACCCCATTGCTGTCCATTAAAATAAACTGTTTCGTTTCTTGGAATAGAACCCTTATCAGTAGTTTTTGGCTCTTCGGTTTTTGTTACTGGAGCTTTTGGAACGGTTTTTGTAGATGTTGAGCAGCCAATAGCCATCGTTGCGACCATTGTTGTAATTGTCAATAAAGAACAGATTTTTTTCCAGCGATTATTCATTAAAAAACCCCCTTTAAAATATAGTTTTATATTGAGTATTTTATAGCACATTTATATTATACTACTATTGTAAACGTTTTAGAAGAAATATTTTTAAAATATTACATATTCTTTTATATTAACCTTTATTTTATTTTACCAAATTTCATTCCCAAAACCCTTTAAAAATATACTAAGTTCAAAAGCCATTTGCTCAGCTTCTGGCGCCCTAATGCATAGTGAAGTTCCTCGTCCATTACATATGTAGAGAAAGTGATGGATTTTAACATCATTAATATTAAGGCATATTTGGCCGATGGCACGATCCCATGAAGGGTGATGGTTTTTAATTGTAGTAGTAAGCACTATAAATGCACTTGGGTAACATCTTCTAATATTTAAAACAAATTCTCTGTAATGCTTTTTCCATTTTTTTGCCTTTTCACCATTTTCATCTTCCTTCATGTAATCCAGTGGAACTGAATCATTTTGACCAATATCAATTACCACTACTTGTGGGGTATACCTTCTAAAATTCCAACTAGTAATATCGCCAAAATCAGGATTAAAATGGAGTTTATCATATATGCTTTCCATTCCAATGCACTCAGGTTTTTGGAAATATCCCTTCCCATCAAGAAGGGATATTCCTTCCTGGGCTATGATACTAACCTGTGCTTTTAAATTTCTAGCTGTGACCATAGCATAAGAATGCCAAGCATTTGAATATTGTCCATTGTGTTTTGGATTTTGTTTGGCTAGATAATCCACATCATCAATGAGCTCCCCTGCAACCGCTGAGTCTCCATAAAATTCTATGCATTTTCTAGGTATTTTAGAAGCGATTAATATTTTACTTTCTTTAGATACATTAAAACCATAGAAGGTGAATTCATGGCAACCATCTTGTCTTTTAAAAACTATTACTTCATGGGATTTATCCTTTTCTAAATCAATTGCCAATGTTATTTCCTGCATGCAACTATCATTGGAGAGGAGAATTTTTTTCTCCTCTCCGTCTATAATATAACCTATATAGTTATCATAATAACTATGGTTATTTTCTACTAATAATTTAAGGCTTACCCCTGTAAAACACATTGATACTGAACTTGCGGGAAATATAAATATTGGTGCTAAAGGATTCGTAAAATCTATTCTTCCGTTATATATTAGATCTTCTGAGTTTGGTTTAATAAGTTTGCAAATTTCTGTTATCTCCATGTTTTCACCTTCTTATTTGATGTCATAAACGCTTCTAAGCCTTATTCCTTCTGGTTTTCCACTTAAAATCTTAATCCTTCTTTCATCTCCATTTATATCAAAATAGTTATCGCCTAGGAGCATATCATCATTTTTATTTATTATCTCTACACTTCTTGCATAACTTTTGGCCGAAATTATAATTTCATCTCCATCTATTTTATAATTTAATTTTGGATCAATAAACTTAAAGTGTTTTGGAACAGAGAATATTACAGTGCCCTTAGATATTACCTTTCCCTCTTTTAACATTTCATAACTTACATAGTCTTCATAAAGAGACGCTTCCTGCATATTGACAATATCAAGCCACTTACTTGATAATTTTTCTACTATAACCTCCCAGCATCCTTCCTTCTTTATTTCTGCTTTATTATTACGAAGTGCCCACCTCACTGTAACCTTTTCATTATTCAAAGATTCATTTGCTACACAGAGCTGAATAGATTTTATTACCTCATAAGGCTCAGCATTAACATTTGTATTCTGAGTTAATATTCCTTCTTCTTTACATGAAATCATAAGAGGCGAAAAAAATCTCTTAGCATAATAGTGGAGCGCCTTCCATCTTCCACAATAATCTATGGATGACCAAGATGCAACCGGCCAACAGTCATTTAGTTGCCAGTAAATAGCTCCCATACATCGGCCCCTATTTCTACGAAAATGTTCCACACCATATCGAATTGCATCTGCCTGAAGTAGTTGTGACGCATAGATCAACTTATCAAAATCATTAGGATATAAGTATGTGTCACCCATATAGCTCATTATCTTGCTATTAGCTCCATTATTTCTCTGATGCTTTTCCATAACATATGAAAATATATTCCTGTCTGGCGGCTGCGTAAATGTTTCTACGGTTTTAAGTGCAGGAAATGACTGGAATCCAAACTCAGAAATATATCGAAAGAAGAACTTTCTATATTCAGTGAAAGGTTTATTCCCATGCCATACATCCCAGTAATGTACGTCGCCTCTGTTTTCATCATTTGGGTTATCAAATCCCCCTCCTGATGATGGGCTTGCAGGCCAGTAAAATGTCTGTGGATCATTTTCTTTTAATATCTTAGGAATAATATATTCATATATTTTTATATAATCACTCTTAAGTTTTGGCGTAAGATCCCAAATACCAACGTCTACGAACATTTCCATCTCATTATTTCCACACCAAAGAGCAAGTGACGGATGACTCCTAATCCTCTTAATATTGTCTTTAAATTCCGCCTTAATATTTTCTTCGAATTCCTCCGTGAGATTATAATTTGCACATGCAAACATAAAGTCCTGCCATACTATAAGCCCTAATTCATCACAGGCATCCCAAAATGCATCATAGGGATAATTGCCTCCTCCCCATACACGTATTACATTAAAATGTGCGTCGTTGCACTGTTTCAAGAGATTATATGTTCTATCCGGTGTGACCCTGCTTAATATATTGTCTTCTGGTGTATAGTCTGCACCCATAGCAAATATCTTTATACCATTTACTTCATGTGCGAAGCTCTCCCCAAACTCATCCTTTTCAATGTTCATAGTCATAGTGCGAAGTCCGATTCGCCTATCCCAGATATCCAGCTTAACACCCTCCTGCATTAGTACTACTTTTATCTTATATAAAGGCTGATCTCCATATCCATTAGGCCACCAGATTTTCGGATTATCAACTACAATTTTTTTAGGTGAATTGTTATAAACTTCTTCTTCACCATCAGAATTTGTAATAATAACCTTATATGAATAACCACGTCTTATTGCTTTATTTCCATCATCATTAAATCTTATACCAGTTTTACCCTGTGTCCGCGTTATGTCCACCTGAAACCCAAGTGTTACCTTACCCTCTCTGTGATCTTGGTCGATATAGACACTGTCTATCCTTGCACTACTTATTCCCAAAAGTAAAACATCTCTCCAAATGCCCATATCTGGAAGCCTTGGTCCCCAATCCCACCCGAACATACAGTGTGCTTTTCTAAGCTGTGGAAATCCTATCATAGCATCATCAGAGCCCCCAATATGGAGTTTTGCATCTGCCTCTTTAATAAACTTTGTTGGTGAATGAAATATTATTTTTAATTCATTTCCTTCTTCTTTAAGATATTTCTTTACTTCAAATTCCCAGGTTCTATGCATATTATTAACGTATCTTATATGTTGATCATTTAAATAAATATCTGCAATGGTATCCAATCCATCAAAATGTAGCATCACTTCTTCACAACTTAGCATATCCTTTGAAGTACTAAAGATTCTTTTATATTCATAATCCTGCTCCATAAGCTTTAAAGCTTTTAACTCATTGTCACGATAATATGGGTCCTCCATTTTATTATTTTTAAGTAGGTCACTATAAACTGAACCTGGTACAGATGCATGCATATATTGCCCATCACTCATAGTTTTCATTTTAAATCCATCATTTAGTTTTTCAATAAGCATATTTTCCTCCATATGCCACCTAGCTACGCGGATGGCATTCTTTTGTGTTATTTTTCATATAGTTTCTTGTTTGTATCATCTACAATCTGTGTGATTTCATCGTATGTTATGCTACCACCTCCAAAGCTTAGAATTCCACGTATAGGCATATATTTTAGCATAGCATTACCCATGTCATCACTTATTGCATCTGAATTTTCTTCATCTTTGCCTTTTGTCATATCTTCCATGGATACTTTTACTATATCTATGAGTGATTTTAGCTCCTCTACGGCTTCTGGCCTTTCAAGCAAATCTCCAAAGGTAGTATTTACTGTTAATTTAAATGGTAGTTTTTTCAAAGCTTCTACATGTATCGTATCTTTTAATATAATATCTCTTGATGACTTTCCAATAAGGATCTGATAATCTCCAGTTTCAACATACCAATCATGTATTTGTGTATTGTAATATGAAAAAGCACGTTTACTTAAACTAAATGTTACATTCTTAGTCTCTCCCTTATTCAAACTTATCTTTTCAAAACCACGCAATTCCTTCAAAGGTCTTATGATATTAGAATCTTTCGCCCCAACATATAATTGTACAATTTCTTTACCTTCTTTATCTCCAGTGTTTGTAATATCCACTGTAACTGTAAGAATATCTGAGTCCTTCATTTCTTTAGAACTTAACTTCAAATTGGAGTAATCAAATGTTGTATAGCTAAGGCCATAACCAAATGGGAATAATACGTCCATATCCTTTTTATCATAATATCTATAACCTACGAATACACCTTCCCTATATTCCGATTTGTCCCCTTCTCCACCATAATACAGGTAAGATGGATTGTCTTGAAGCTTCCTTGGAAATGTCTCAGGTAATTTACCACTTGGGTTTACATCTCCAAAGAGTACGTCTACGCAAGCTTCACCAACTGCCTGGCCTCCAAGATACGCTTCTAATATTCCTTTAACATCGTCTGCCCAAGGCATTTCAATTGGAGACCCATTATGAAGCACAACTACCGTATTTGGCTGTACTTTGGCAATTCTCTTAATCAGTTCATTTTGGCAATTAGGCATAGACATATGAATTCTGTCATATCCTTCAGATTCGAACGAATCCGGAAGTCCCGCAAATACAACTGCAACCTCTGCATTCTTTGCTACATCGCAAGCCCTATTAAGCATCTCTTCATTAATTATGTCCTGATTATCCTCATAACCCTGTGCATATATGATATCTGCTATACCCTCTGCAGCCGTAAGTGCACTTACTATTTTAAAAGAGTTAACATGAGAACTACCGCCACCCTGATATCTCGGACTGCCCGCAAATTTCCCAATTAATGCAATTTTGCCACCCTTCTTAAGAGGTAAAATGCCTTCATTTTTAAGAAGCACCATGCATTCCCCTTCAATCTTTCTGGCAAGATCGTGATGCGCCTCCATATCCCACTCAGCATCCTCTTTTCGGTTTTTGGTATATCGATTTATTATATTTAAAATTCTCTCAACTGCCTGATCTACTATTTTCTCATCTAATCTTCCCTCTTTTACTGCCTGCACAATTCTGTTATCGTTTACGCCATTAGAACCAGGCATCTCAAGGTCAAGTCCTGCTTCTAAGCCTTTAACCCTGTCATTAACCGCTCCCCAGTCACTCATAACATAGCCTTCAAAGCCCCATTCCCCTCTTAATATATCTGTGAGATATTTTTTGTTTTCAGAGGCAAGTGTTCCATTTATCCCATTGTAAGAACACATTATTGTCCAAGGTTTTGCATTTTTTACTGCGCCTTCAAATGCTGCAAGATAGATTTCCCTAAGTGTCCTCTCATCAATTTCAGAGCTTGCACTCATTCTTCTGTGTTCTTGGTTATTAGCCAAAAAATGTTTCATGCTAGTCCCTACATTTTCGCTCTGTACACCTTTTATATGGTTTGTTGCCATTTCAGTTGCTAAATATGGGTCCTCAGAGAAATATTCAAAATTTCTACCACATAACGGAGATCGTTTTATATTAACGGCAGGCCCTAAAATTGTACTTACGTTCTCATGCTGGCACTCCTCTCCTAGAGCTTTTCCCATATCATAAATAAGTTCCCTGTCAAAAGACGCAGCAATGGCACAAGCCGCCGGAAAACATATTGCCTTAATACTATCATTAATACCTAAATTATCTTGGCTTTGGTCTTGTTTACGTAGGCCATGAGGACCGTCACTTAGCATAACTTCAGGAACCCCCAACCTCTCTATAGCCTTTGTATGCCAAAAATCACTACCTGAACATAAACCTGCTTTCTCCTCAAGAGTCATTTCTAAAATAATTTCTTTTACATTCATATTGTCCCTCCTCATATATTTGCACTTGAAAATTCTCTTTATCCCAATATTCTATTAATTTAATATCTCTATATAGAATAATTTCTACATTATTTTTTAAATTCCTTCTATTAATTTCAAGTTATTATAATATCATATATTATATTAGGCCTAAAAATTTTTTCTTATAAAAGGGATTAATATCCTTTACTACATTTTTAGACTAATCTAAAATAAACCAATAAGTTCTTTTCTTAAAAGTCTGTCTATGCAGTATTTAAAATGGTACACTATATTAACGTTGATAAATCAATTTATAAAGGAGGAATATTATGCTACCATTAAAGAAATCCAATCGCTGGATTTGGGTTTTTATAATTTATACGACTATAATATTTACGGGTTTGCTTACAACTAGATTTATACTTGGTAGCGAAATCTTTGTTAAATATATCCTTAGCCTACTTCTAATATCCGCGGTATCCGCTTTAATTCCTTGTATAGGAGGTTTTCTAGGTAAACGAGTATTCTTTATAATTTATACGTTCTGCACCATAGTAGGTATACTTTACATGTTTTATGTGGTATTAGGAAATACTGCCCCAGGATGGGGTGATTTGACTAGCATTGTAGGTTTACTATTCATGGCTAGTGTTGGAGCCGCTTCAGGAATAGTTGTAGAAGTAATTCTTTACATTGTTAAAAGAAAACAAAATTAAGTAACTATATAACATTTGTGAAGTGTAGGTATACATAACTAATTTTTATAATATACCTACACTTCACCATCTATTAGTTGTTTGAAATTTATATTTTCTAGTTCTGCATTTAAATTCTTTTGTATTTTTGTCATAGCTCTATGCACAATACAAACACCACTTATATTTAAATTACAAAAGCTTGGCTGAATTACACATCTATTAACACATATTGGACCGTCTATAGCTTCTATAACATCTTTTAAGCTTATTTGCTCAGGCAATTTATTTATAGCATATCCGCCCTTTACTCCCCTGTAAGATTTTATGATATCTGCTTGTATAAGCTTTCTTAAAAGTTTTAAAAGAAATCTTTGGGGTATACCCTCTTTTTCTGAAATTACTTTTGATTCTACCTTTTCACCATAACCTAATTTACATAAGTAAACTACTACTCTAAGACCATAATCTGCTTCTTGCGTTATTTTCATATTATATTTATTCTCCCTAAGGTATACTCATTTGGTATACTTTTACTTTAAGATCTTTAAGCTGTTTTGTCAATACTTTTATGTTACTTACCATTATTTACAAATTCAACAAAATGGCTGCCTCAATCTACTTTATGATTTGAGACAGCCATTTACTTTTGTATTATATATATTTATGTTTCTTTAAAATTACTTCATTGATTCAATAATGCTATCCGCAAGTGACTCCATTAAATCAACATCATCTTCCTTCATAGTTGAGTTCAATGATACCTCATTTTCTAAAATAGTCATTTCTTTCATCTCATCCAATAGTTCACGCATCAATTTTCCAGATTGAGGAGCCCATGAGCCATTTTCTATAAGAGCGAAAGTTCGTTTTTGCAGATTTAATGATTTCATATCAGTTATATATGCATGCATTGGTGGATAAATCTTTAAGTTATATGTTACACTAGCAAGTACCACATGACTATATTTAAATGTCTCAGAAATCAAATAAGAAACATGAGTTTTTGAAACATCATACATTACAACATTGGTCATTCCCTTTTCCACAAGCCTTGTTGCTAGATCGCTTGCAGCGGCCTCTGTATTTCCGTACATTGTTCCATAAACTATCATTACTCCATTTTCTTCAGGTTCATATCTACTCCACTTGTCGTATTTTTCAAGCAAATACCCTAAATCATTACGCCAAACTGGTCCATGTAGAGGACAGATAATCTTTATGTCTATAGTGCCAGCCTTCCTCAAAAGATCTTGAACATGCGGACCATACTTGCCTACGATATTTGTATAATACCTTCTGGCATCATCAATCCAATCACGATCAAAGTTCATCTCATCATTAAAGAGTTTTCCGTCCAGCGATCCAAAAGAACCGAAAGCATCAGCAGCAAATAATACACCATTGTAAGTATCAAAAGTAACCATAGCTTCTGGCCAATGTACCATTGGAGCAGCTACAAATGCTACGAGATGTTTACCGAAAGACATTGTATCTCCTTCTTTAACTTCCTCTATTTTGCCATCAATAGCGAAACCGAACTGATGCATGAACAATGCAGCTTTTTGGGTGCATACGATTTTCACATCAGGATAACGTAGAATAATCTCTTCAATGCATGCTGCATGATCTGGCTCCATATGGTTGATAACCATATAATCTAAATGTTTGCCTTTTAATATTGATTGAATATTTTCAATGAACTGACGGCAAATTGACCAGTCTACTGTATCAAAAAGTACTGTTTTCTCGTCCATTAACAAATATGAGTTATAAGAAACTCCTCTTGGAATTGGGTGGATGTTTTCGAAAAGGGCAAGGCGGCGATCGTTGCCACCAACCCAATAAAGATCCTCAGTTATATTTCTAACACAATACATATATATAATCCTCCTTTATACTAAAAACAAGTTATTATATTTAATTATTATAAAAATTAGACTTCTATAAACATATCTTTTTCTTCACAACAAGCAGGGCAAGTCCACTCCTCAGGTATGTTTTCAAATAGAGTTCCGGGATTTACTTCACCTTCTGGATCACCCATACCAGGATCGTATTCATAACCACATCCGTTACATACATAATGTTTCCAAGTTGGAACTATTTTCTTAGGAGCAGCTGACTTCATCTTCACCATTGGTGGAGCGTCTTTCTTTGCCTCCCCATTATCTAAGGCCTCAGTGAGTAATGGTAATATCTCCATTAAATCTCCAACGATACCGTAATCTGAGTTCTTGAAAATTTTAGCTTTTGGATCTATATTTATAGCAACTATTGTAGCCGCATCCTTTATGCCCTTTAAATGTTGTCCTGCACCTGAAATACCACAAGCAATATAAAGATTTCCTTTAAATTTTTGACCAGACATACCAACATAACGGTTGAGTGGTAAATATTTAAGTGTTTCAGCTACTGGACGCGAAGACCCTATAGCTGCACCAGCTTGAATTGCTAAATCTTCTATAAGTTGCATATTTTCCTTTTCGCCTATACCTAGTCCTACGCTGACAACTCTTTCAGCCTTAGTTATAGGAGTATCCATTGGGATTCCAACTGTAAAATCATATTTATCTGCCTTAAGAGCTTCCACAAGTGCATATACTTTTTCACTTGCAGTTCCTTCCTTGAAAATCACTTTCTTACGATAACCTGTAGCAGGTCCACGTTTAGTAGATTTCCCTGTAGTCTCATTTTTAGGCATCTTTCCTATGATATGAGCAGCAATAACTACACGATGAATTTCATTAGTTCCTTCATATATTGTACAAATCTTAGCATCTCTGTATGCTCTTTCAACTTCCATACCTTTTAAATAGCCGTTTCCACCAAATATTTGAAGAGCGTCATTTACAATCTCAAGACAAACGTCAGAAGTGTATTGTTTAGCCATAGCAGCTTCCATACTGTAACTCTCATGATTCTGTTTTAGCTCTGCTGCACTGTAAATAAGTAATCTAGATGCTCTAAGTTTTGTCGCCATATCTGCCAACTTAAAAGAGATAATCTGTTGCTGACATATAGGTTTTCCAAATTGAACTCTTTCTTTTGAATACTCTAAAGCATTTTCATAAGCGCCTTGAGCTATTCCTAGAGCCTGAGCTGCAATTCCAATACGACCGCCATCCAAAGTTGACATAGCAATCTTGAACCCTTCATTCTCATTCCCTAATAGATTTTCCTTAGGGACTTTCACGTCATTAAACACTAGTTCTGCAGTTGCAGATGATCTAATACCCATCTTATCGTAATGTTGTCCAAAGCTAAAGCCTTCTGTATCTTTTTCCACAATAAATGCACTTATACCACGAATACCTATGTCCGGCGTAGTAACAGCGAAAACGATGTAAATATCAGCCTTACCAGCATTTGTAATGAATATTTTTTCACCATTCATGATGTAATTATCACCATCGAGCACTGCAGTGGTTTCCGTACCACCAGCATCACTACCAGCATTCTCCTCGGTAAGTCCGAATGCACCTATTTTCTCTCCTTTTGCTAGAGGAACTAAGTATTTTTGTTTCTGCTCTTCTGTTCCATAGGCATAAATTGGATATGAACCCAAAGATGTATGAGCGGAAAGAATTACGCCTGTTCCACCATCCACTCTTGATAATTCCTCAACAGCGATTGCATAACTCATTACGTCAAGACCTGCTCCGCCATACTCTTTTGGATATGGAATACCCATCATTCCCATTTCACCTAGCTTCTTAATTGCTTCCTCTGGGAATTTATTTTCTTGATCTAACATAAATGCAATAGGTTTAACTTCCTCTTCTGCAAACGTTCTGATCTTATTCCTCAAATCTTCATGATGCTCATTAGTCTTAAAAAACATAAATATACCTCCCTTTAATTAGATACGGTTTCATGAATGTCGCTGCATTAAATCTCTGTAAAACCATAACATTAGCTTCAGCAAGCAAAACTCAAACTACTTATAGAATGTTTTGCATCTTTAAAATTCATGTAAACGTTATGTTTAACTTTATCAATCATACTTGTAAACATCTTCCTTAAATGTATACCTAAACCGTATAGATTCATTGTATACCTAAGGAATAGACATTACAACCCTAATCCAAACTTTTTTTGTAATTAATAGTGTTGTTACTTATACCATATGCTTCGCACATTCCTTATATCCCAAACTACTGCCATATTATAATTATTTGATAAGTATCTAGTAGTTAAAGTATAACTTGCACCTTGAATATCCAAAAAAAAATGAAAACCCCTAAATAAGGGTTTTCATTACTAAAGTATATTATTTTTCTAATATATTTTTAATTGCTTCTTTCATTTCATCACATTTACAATTAGCAAAGAAATATTCTTTGAATTTTTCTCCGCCTATAGCGCCCTTTAAAAGATCCTGATCTATATCTTTTAAAATTGTTGCCATATCTTTATATGTTACTTTTTTAACTTCATCTAATATCTTTTTATTTCTTTGTTCTGGAATAACTCTGTCCTTTGGATACCCTTGACCACTTTCACCTTGGAATAACTGTTCAAATATATATCCCAAATTTAATTCTGCTCCCCATCCAAATCCTTTTGCGAAAGGCAGTGCTATTGCATTTCCATCATTAACTTGTGCAAACATAAAAGCATCTGAAGGATCTTGTGCATGACCGCATATTACTCCAGGGAATGAATTACATGCAAGCATTGCCCCTTCTCCAGTACCACATCCAGTTATTACATAATCAGCTGCTCCTGAATTTAATAAAATAGCCGCTAAAATACCATTTTGAACATATGTTAGTTGTGCTTTATCGTCTGCACTATACATTCCATAATTAAATACTTCATGACCTTTTGGCTCTACCACTTTTTTTAATGCTTCGTATATTATTCCATTTTTTCCTGCTTGACTGTTTTCGTTAATTAATGCTATTTTCATTTTATATTCCCCCTATTATTGATAGTGTAAATACTATCTTATTCTGGTTGTTTTCCAAGAGTAGCTAATATTCCACCATCTACATATAACACATGACCATTTACAAAATCTGATGCATCAGATGCTAAAAAGACAGCTGGTCCTACTAAATCTTCTGGTGTTCCCCAACGTGCAGCTGGAGTTTTTCCTATAATAAAATTATTAAATGGATGTCCTTCTACTCTAAGTGGTGCAGTTTGAGGTGTTGCTATATATCCAGGTCCTATTCCATTACATTGAATATTGTATTCGCCATATTCAGCTGCAATATTCTTTGTTAGCATCTTAAGTCCACCTTTTGCGGCTGCATAAGCTGAAACTGTTTCACGTCCAAGCTCACTCATCATAGAACATATATTTATTATTTTACCATGTCCCTTTTTAATCATTGAAGGTAATACAGCTTTAGCTACTATAAATGGTGCATTTAAATCTACATCTATAACTTTTCTAAAATCTTCAGCTTTCATGTCAATCATTGCCACACGCTTAATTATTCCAGCATTATTTACAAGAATATCAATTACTCCAACTTCTTTTTCTATTTTTGCAACTAATTCATATACCTTATCTTCATCTGTAACATCACATATATATCCAAAAGCTTTAATACCCTCTTCTTCATAAGCTTTTATTCCCTTATCCACAAGATCTTGGTTAATGTCATTAAACACTATTGTTGCTCCTGCCTCTGCATAAGACTTTGCAATAGCAAAACCAATACCATATGATGCACCAGTAACTAATGCAACCTTACCTTCTAATGAAAATTTCTTAATTATATTCATGAAATATTCCTCCTTAAAATTATAATATTTATTTATATCAAAGAAATATATATTATTATATGTTTCTTTAATTCTTTAATTATTTTTAATGAAATCGTAGTATACCATTAGTATTGTATCATTTATAGTATTTCACTCATTTTTTACAATGTAGATTCATTCCAATTTACAATACAATCTAATACTTGTTGACCATTTTCCTCGTTTTTACATTCAATTTGATCAATTAAGATACTTGCTGCTTGTTGTCCTTCCTTAAATGCAGGCTGCACAATAGTTGTTATGCTTGGCGAGGCAAAGTTAGTCCACTCTATATTATCGAATCCCATAAGACCTAAATTAGGCATCAAATGATAATAATCTTTTAGTGCTATAAATACCATTGGTAAAGCCCAACAGTTAGGAACGAAAATTAATTCCTTTTCTTTTTCATTAATGTGCTTAATAAGGAAATCCAGTATTTCTTTAGGGTTCTTTATATTACCATCTTCAACAATTAATTTTTCATAAGCTAAATCATTATCTAATAAAGCATCTATATAACCAGAAGTTCTTTCAATACGAGTGCTTAATAAACTCGGATCTGCTGTAATTAGAATAAACTTCTTATATCCCTTTTTTATACATGAAACAGTTGCTTCATAAGTGGCCTCATAGTTATTTGTTTTTACCCATTTTGTTTTATAATCATAAACATTACTATCAAAAAAAACCATTGGTTTTTTTGCTTTTTTAGTAATTTCTTTAAATTGAATTGTAGGTTGTACAATAAACCCATCAACACCCATAGATAACATTCTATCTATATATTTTTCTTCCCTACCATAATCATAATTGCTATTTGCTACAATAAGTTGATAACCTTTTTTACTTGCTACATCTTCAATTCCTTTAACAATTTGGTTTGAAAATGTATTTGTAATATCTCCAATCATTATTCCTAATAGTTTAGTACTTTTTGAATTTAGACTTCTAGCAGCAACACTAGGTTTGTAATTTGTCTCTTTAATTACCTCTGATATTCTTTGTCTAGTTTTTTCAGACATTTTATCTGTTTTACCATTTAAATAAAAAGAAACAGTCGTTTTAGAAGTACCTGCTAAATGCGCAACTTCTGTAATCGTAATCTTATCGGTATGTTTCATATCTAACCTCGTATTTCAAAATATTTATATTCTTATACTAACATATATATATGGATTAGTAAACTAGTTTACTAAAATAATATTATCTGTTTAATTGTAGTAAAAAAATATATAGACTACTAAATTAATATTTAGTAGTCTATATCACTATATATATGTGCATAAACAAACAAAAAATTTGCTACCAGTATACATTAAATGTTGTTTTTTTTACTATTTTTACTTCGGCGAGTAAAGTCTTCATCAATCTCCGCTTTCCAACTCTCCGTAATTGGCCTACTTGAACGAAGTTCACAAACAACATTACTCACTGCCTCATAATTCAATCTCGTTCCTTCGCCATCAGCATTATAATTGGCTGCTCGGTCTGAACTAATACCAAATTTTGCAGCTGTTGAAATAGCGTCAATATTAGCTCCTATGAAAATGAATTCCCATCCATATTTTTCTTTCTGCCATTCAACCATTTTCTTTATTTTTGCATAATTATACTCTTTGCTAGCATTCTCCATTCCATCAGTGGTGATTACAAACATCACTTTACCTGCACGTTCCTCTTCACTAGTATTTCGCTGTACATTACCAATTTTATTAATTGTTTTTCCAATAGCATCCAAAAGCGCAGTGCTCCCACAGACAAAGTATTCTTTTTCTGTTATGGGGCAAATACCCTTAACGTTTATTCTATCATGTAAAAGTTCATAGTTATCATCAAAAAGCACAGTAGTGATGATTGCCTCGCCTGGCTCTTGCCTCTGTTTTTTAAGAAGTGCATTATAACCACCAATAGTATCACTCTCAAGTCCTGCCATAGACCCACTTCTATCAAGTATAAATACTAATTCAGTTAAGCTCGTTTTCATATTGTTAACCCCCTTATTTAATAATTAAAGGATAACATTATCACTATCTTAATCGGTCGCTTTCAAAGCGACAATTATACTCCAAGTAAGACTTGTTCAAAGTCGAATAACGCCTTATTTATCTCATAAATGTCGTAATTACCTTCTTCGATGAAATACTCAATAATCACATCAAATTTGTTACTGCGAGACAATGTGTATCCAGCTTTATTTAGCAAATCACGTGTTTCATCCAAACTCAATTCAATAGCTATGGCAAAAGCTATTGACGTAACTTTGCTAGGGTTGTACCCTTTAGAGCTGCGAATTTTAGAAAACAACTTGCGGTCGATATTTGCCTTCTTATAAGTTTCAACATCTGTCATTCCTTTTTCATCAATAAGCCGCAGTAGCATTTGTGAAAAAGACTCATCAAGCTGATTTATTATATCCTCAAGACAACGCTTTCCCTTTATTGGTAGTACTGGAGCGCAAACTTCGCATTCTATGTAACTCTCTTGAATATTTTCAATTTCATTATTTTTATATTGATAATTTTCATAAGGCTCTATATTTCTAAGGCGTTCGCTAAAACTATGCTCCTCAACATAATTATCATCAATGTATTTTTCAATTGCAGAAAAAAGTTTTTCACTCAAAACAAAGGATTTCTTATCATAGACTACCAAATAAACCATCATCTCGTGGTTTAATAGGAATTCTCCTATTGCAGAAATTGCTATCTGTAATGCCTTTTCCTTCGGATATCCATAGATTCCAGATGATATCAGAGGGAAGGCGATAGATTTGCACTTGTGCTTCAAAGCAAGTTTCAATGAATTAATGTAGCAGTTATGGAGCGAATTTGCCTCACCAGAGTTTCCACCGTCCCATATAGGACCAACTGTATGGATAATGTACTTTGCGGGAAGGCTATAACCACTTGTAATTACAGCTTGGCCAACATAACACTTTCCTATGCTTTCACATTCCTCTTTAAGCTTTTCATCCCCTGCTGCAGAGAATATTGCTCCACATACTCCACCACCCATTTTTAACGCTGTGTTCGCAGCATTAACAACTGTATCTATTTTCATTTTTGTTATATCATTTCGAATTATTATCATCGGCATATTAGCTAGTCTCCTTCCGATAAATTTCTTACTAACTTACTATTTTGTTGGTTTTTTTATTAATTATTGGGTAAAATACTATAAGCATTAAATTTGGGATAAAGGAGCTATCTTATATGGATTTCTTACAAGGCCAGGATACACTTACCACCATTGAATGGATTCTTCGTGCTATTATAGCCTTTTTCTTTTTACTGACTGTAGCAAAAGTCTTAGGACAACGTACTATCTCGCAATTAAGACTTCTTGATTTTGTTATTGCTTCAGTAATTGGAAATATTATTGCCCATCCGTTGTCTGACGAACATCTTGGGTTAAAAGGCTCCATAACTTCAACGATTGTAGTAGTTATCCTATATCTTGGTGGTATATTCAGCATTATTAAATTTCCATCTTTAAGAAAACTTATTAATAGTTCTCCAATCACAATTGTTCAGGACGGAGAAATCCTTTATAAAGGTTTAAATAAAGCAAGTGTAGTGCGTCAAAATATAGCTTTATGAAACTGCATTCCTAAGTCAAATTATAACTATAATACTAATTATTATCTAGTGGTTATTTGCTTTTTTACTAAGCAGATTATTAC
>NZ_JAHLEB010000029.1 GCF_018861735.1 Clostridium lacusfryxellense
ATCTGTTCCTGCATTAGGTTCAGTTAATCCAAAAGCTCCTAATTTAGATCCATTTGCAAGTGGAACTAAGTATTTCATTTTTTGAGCTTCAGTTCCAAAAGCATCTATTGGTCCAGCACATAAAGATGTGTGAGCTGATAGTATAACTCCTGTAGTTGCACAAGCTTTTGATAACTCTTCAACAGCAATAATATATGATAAATTGTTTCCGCCAGCTCCACCGTACTTAGTTGCTATTGGAATACCCATCATATGATATCTAGCCATTTTTTCTACTGTTTCGCTAGGAAATCTTTCTGTTACATCTATTTCCGCAGCTAAAGGTTTAACTTCGTTTAATGCAAATTCACTTACCATCTGTTTTACAAATTCTTGTTCTCTTGTCAATGTAAAATTCATGAACCTTCCTCCTCGCTAATCTCTGAAACGGATAACAATCAATGATTGTTATCCGCCTTGTTTATACAGAGTACTTTTAATTACTTATTTTTAAAGCATTTTTCTGTTTTTTCAATAAATGCTGTCATTCCATTTTTCTGATCTTCAGTAGAAAAACATTCTCCGAATATCTCTGCTTCGTATGCAATTGCTGAGTCTATATCTAATTGCATTCCCTTATTAATTGCTGCTTTACAAAGGCTTACTGCAATAGGTGCTTGTCCTGCAATTATATTTGCAAGTGCTCTAGCTTCAGCTAATAACTCCTCAGGCTCAACAACTTTATTAACAAGACCGATTCTTAGTGCCTCGTCAGCCTTAATAATTTTCGCTGTATATATTAATTCTTTAGCCATTCCAAGCCCTACAAGTCTAGGAAGTCTTTGAGTACCACCAAAACCAGGTGTTATACCAAGGCCTACCTCAGGTTGTCCAAATTTTGCTTTAGACGATGCTATTCTAATATCACAAGCCATAGAAAGCTCACATCCTCCACCAAGAGCAAAACCGTTCACCGCAGCTATTACGGGTTTTTCCAAACTTTCTAATTTTCTGAATACTCTGTTACCTAATTGTCCAAATTTTCTTCCGCTTATTACATCTAAATCTTTCATTTCGGATATATCGGCTCCTGCAACAAACGCTTTGCCTTCACCTGTTAATATTACCGCATAAATTTCGTCATCATTAGCAATTTCATCAATTACTAAATCTAGCTCTTTTAATGTTTCTGAGTTTAATGCATTTAGAGCTTTTGGTCTGCTAATTGTAAGTACTGCAACTTTGTCTTCTTTTTGAAAAACAATATTTTTGTATTCCACAATATCACTCCTTACGAATAAATCCATTAACAAATTTATAATTGTTAATAATATAACGATTAACCATATTAAAAAATAAGGCCCCTCGCTTCAACTTCATTATATCCCTTTGAGGTTAATAATTCAACAAAAATCACTTTTTTTGTAAAAGTTATTTTTTATAATAGAATTGTACCAAGTGAACCTTATTCATTTTTGTATATTTTAAGTATATGTCTTTCCATTCATTAAGCAACTAAGAGTTAATAAACTTTCACTTAAATGAACATTCTCTACTATTACTTCTTTAGGTACTGCTAAATCCACAGGCGCAAAATTCCATATACCTTTGACCCCATTTGCCACCATTATGTCACAAACTGCTTGTGCATTATTTTTTGATACACATATCACACCGATATCTATAGGTGTCACTCTTAAAAACCCAACTAACTCGTCTATATCCATAACTTCAACATCATTAATTCGCAGGCCTATGAGTTTTGGGTTAACATCAAATATACCTGTCATATTAAAATCCAACTTTTGAAATCTAGTATGATTTGCTATAGCTTGACCAATGTTGCCCGCACCTATTATTATCATCTTATATTTTTTTGATAGCCCTAATATTGCGCTAATTTCATTTAATAGTTCTTTTACATTATATCCATATCCCTGTTGTCCAAAATCTCCGAAACAGTTCAGATCTTGTCTAATTTGAGACGCTGTAAAACCAATTCTTTCCCCTAATTCTTTTGAGGATATTCTATCTAAATCATTTCTTAGAAGTTCCCTTAGATATCTATGGTATTTAGGTAGTCTTCTAATAACTGCCATTGATATATTCTTTTTCGCTTCCACAATTTACACTCCTCTGCAACCATCATAAATTTTATATTACCTATTTTACTACATTATTATACGGTAAATCAATTCTTTATGCAAATATAAACCTTTTTATTTAATAGTCCATATGAAATTTTAACCATTTTTGTTTCTTTTTATACTATTATTAAAAATTATTGTTATATATTCATATAACACTACAAAAATTTACACATAAATAGTACAATAATATAGATATGAATTTAAATTAATACTACATTTTATAATATTAATTTTACACGACGGGAAGGCGAAAAAAAATGATAGTTCTAAGTTGCAAAGATATTCACAAAAGTTATGGTATAGATGTTATTTTAGACAGAATAACTTTAAGTATAAATGAAGGTGAAAAAGTTGGGTTTATCGGTGCTAACGGAGCAGGTAAATCTACGCTTTTTAAAATACTCACATCACAATTAGATCAAGATAATGGTGAGCTATTTATAGATAAAAATAAAAAGGTTGGCTATTTATCTCAAAACTTATCATTAGATTTTGAGAACACAATATATGAAGAAACACTTTTAGTTTTTGATAATTTAATAAACCTTGAAAAAGACCTTAAAGATTTAGAAAAGAAAATGAATGAACCTTATAATGTTTCAAAAAAAGAATACCATGATAAAGTAATAAAAGATTATACATTATACACCGAGCTCTACAATAATCGCGGTGGTTACACATATAAAGCTGAAATCAGTAAAATTCTCAAAGGTCTTGGATTTTCAGAAGAGGACTATACTAAACCAATAAACATATTAAGCGGAGGTCAAAAAACTAGAGTTGCACTCTGTAAGTTATTACTTAAAAATCCCGATATACTTTTACTAGATGAGCCTACTAACCATTTGGATTTAGATGCTATAGAATGGTTAGAAGATTATTTAAAGTCATATAAAGGAACTATGTTTATAATATCCCATGACAGATTCTTTTTGGATGCTATAACAAATAAAACATTCGAACTTATTAATGGTCATGTTGAATGTTATAACGGAAACTATACAGCTTTTATTGATTTAAAGAAGATAAATTATGAAATCCAATTAAAAGCATACAATTTACAACGCTCAGAAATAAAAAGACAAGAGGATATTATAACAAAATATAGATCATTTAATAGAGAAAAAAGTGTAAGAGCTGCTGAAAGCAGACAAAAATCTTTGGATAAAATGGACCGCATTGATGTTCCAGACACAGATCCTAGGGAAGCTAAGATTAGATTTGAAACAGAGATCAAAAGCGGAAATGACGTGCTGCATATAGAAAATTTGTCAAAACGCTTTGGTGACAATCTGTTATTTGAGAACTTAGATTTGGATGTAAAAAGGTCCGAAAAAATCGCTCTCATTGGCGAAAATGGCCGAGGAAAAACGACTCTTTTTAATATTATAATGGATAAAATGACAAGCGATACAGGCATAAAGATATTAGGAAAAAGTATTTTTGTAGGATATTATGACCAAGAACAATCCAATCTAAATCCAGAAAAAACTATAATAGATGAAGTTTGGGATGATTTCCCTAAACTCAGCACCACAGAGGTACGCACAGCTCTCGCCGCATTTTTGTTCATTGGTGAAGACGTATTTAAAATAGTTTCTACGCTCAGTGGTGGTGAAAGATGTAGGATAAATCTACTTAAAATCATGTTATCTAAAGCAAACTTCTTACTTTTAGATGAACCAACAAATCATTTAGATATTATGTCTCGTGAAGCTCTTGAGGATTCAATACTAGGATATGATGGAACAGTCATTGTAATATCTCATGATAGATATTTTTTAAACAAGGTTATTGATAAAATACTTGAATTAAATCAAGATGGACTTAAAGAGTATTTAGGTAATTATAGTTATTATATAGATAAAAAGAAAAACCCCCTCCGTTTCCAAGTTGAAGAAGCTTATGACGGAATGTCAAAAACTCAAATCAATTCTGATAAAAAGAAAAAGAGAAATGAAGATAAATTAGAAAAACAAAAGAAAATTGACTTTAAAGTTTTAGAAGACAATATTGCTTCGATGGAAGAAGAATTAGAAAAATTAAATAATGACCTTTGCCTTGAAGAGGTTTATTCAAATCCAAATCGAAGTGTTGAGGTTAATAATGAAATAGCAACTATTAAAACGAAACTTGAAAAACTTTATGAAACATGGGAAGAAATTATAGCAGAATCAGAATGAGGGGTATTGCTCTAGAAAGGGCATGAAATTCTCCGGAGTGCCTTTCATACGAGTTCGAAATATGAACTTAAATTAAGGAATTCTAATCATTTGCTTATATAAAATCACCTAACTCTCACATTCGCCGTCCTGGCTCAGGTTCGCTAGACTGCCGTCCTGGCAGTCTTACGGTGATTTTATAACGCAAAAGAAGAATTTCTAAATTAAATTTCAATATTTCTTCACTTCTTATGCAAGTCACTCCGGTGAAAAATCATGTTTTATTCTATTCTTGACAATGATGTCCAAAATAGATTTGCTATATATAATAAAATGAGGAAACAACATTTTATTATATTCTACTTTAAAGAATATATTTCACTTAAAATAATAGATTCGTTTTTATAGCCCTATTTAGCTAAATAATGTTGTAATCAAATAAATGCTAACCTCACTAAATGTTTTGTGAAAAGTAATTTTAGCAAAATTAAAAAATAAAATTAATGTATTACATGAATTAAAATATTATGCTATACTACCAAAGTCAAAACAAATTCAATGCGTTGTACCGACGGTTACATCATCGTCGGCACAACGCATTTTTTTTGATTTAAGTAAAACAGAGGAGGAAATTATGGAGAATTGTATGCCTAGAAACGGAAAAGAAGGGTTGGTTTATGGGGGTGTTATATGTGCATTGACTTGTATTTTCATGGCAACTTTGAATATTAGTATTCACATGGGTGGTGTTTCAAGAGATGCTATAGTAATATCATTAAAATCATTTCCATTGGTTTTTATAATTGCAATGATACTTGAAGCATCTATTGTGGGTAAGATAGCTGATAAACTAGTAAATGTTTTTATTTCACCAACAGATAGTTTAAATGCTCATATTATGTTTAGGACATTTTTTACCGTTATTGGTATGTCAATTATTATGACAATCGTGGGAGGAATTTTAGCAAGTGGGTTCAGTTTGGAAGTCATTAAAGAATTCCCAATTCACTGGCCACGTAACTTTTGCACAGCTATATTTTTGGAACTTATTATTGTACAACCTATTGCAAGAACTGCAATGAGAAGAATGCATCAAAACCAAGAAAAATATCAAACCAACAGCGAAAACAATAGTATAAATTAAACTTATATAGCTTTATTTACTATGTAAAATAAGGATATAGGTGTTATATTTAGAGTAAGAAATCAACTTGTTAATTTACTTCTAAATATATAATATGGTTTATTATTAAACTACTGTTTAATACAATTAATGTTCTGCATGTATGATGTGAGAGATAGTATAAAATGAGTTTTACAGAATCTTAGTTTATGTAGTGAAAATTTTCCGTAAACAGCACAGGAAGTGCTGTTAGCACTTCTGAGACAGGACGTCGAATAAGTGCGTTAGGAAAATTGTCATGAAATAAGCTTAGATTCTGTTAACGAATGCTCTACTATCAGAACAGCCTACATGCTGAACCTTTAATGTCTATAATAGTTAAATTAATGCTCCTTCTAATAATACTTTGATGTTATCTCTATATATTTTATTAAATTGACTTATTGGAAGAGGATTTACTCCAAGTCCAACCTCAATGGTATATCCTGGTCTTCTATACTTTTCTATAAACCAATCCTTATACCCTGCATAACTTGTAATTCCTGTAGTTTCGCCTAGCTGATAACCACTTAATTGTGAAAATATTGTCGCAATCCTTTTAGCTTCATCAGTTGCTAAATTTTGATAATTCCAGTATATTACTTCACCTTGGCTGTGATATGCTATTACTAATCTGAAATCATTGGCTCTTGTAAAGTTTGCTACGGCTTTAGTTTCAGTTTCTGATTCCGGAGAAGTCCCTGAGTATCTTGTTGGTCCTGGTCCATATACTCCATAGCTGGCTTCTGCATCCTTAGACTCTTGCCACATTGCATCATAGTTATGATTTAGATCTACGCCGCGAATATTAGCACTCCAATTTTTAGAGAAATCAAGACTTCCATTATTCCACTTAATTAAATCATTATAGTATGGATTACTTGGGCTTAGCCCATTTAACACCAAATCAACTCCATCGGGGTTTACCATAGGCATAACATATATGGTACTTTTATTCCATATATCATTTACGTTATACCCCTCTATACTTTGCCCTAATGCATATGATTTAGAAAAGTTTTCAACAAATTTCATTAAAAGAACCGTAGTTATCCACTCAATAGCATGATGAGATGCATTGTAGAATACCTTATTAGGCCCTTTACCTAATTTAACATAATAAAGCTCTTTTCCTAATTGGCTTTTACCAGCGCTTCCAAGCTCAATAAATGGATATCTAACCTTTAATCCTTCTAAATTCCTCTTCATAATGTCATAAGTATAATCTATATTTGTATAAACCACATCTAATGAGTAGGGAACATTGATTACCTGTCCAACTCGTAAATCCTTAGGATTTATTTGAGGATTAGCTGTTATTATACTTGCAGGGGTTGTATAATACTTTTTTGCTATAAGGTATACCGTATCCCCTGGCCTAATTCTATAAGTATCATATCCTGATAGAAATCTATTCATGAGTTTATAAGTGACATCATCTACAACGCCTGTAGGAGATAATCCGAAATATCTTTGGAATTTACTTACCGCCTCCGCAGTTCTGGTCCCATATATTCCATCCACTTCACCCACATCATATCCTAATTTATTAAGTAGTGCTTGTATTTCCATTACCCTTGTTCCCGTTGAGCCTATTTTTAGGGTTTCCAAATTGACCCTCCCAAACTAAAATTACTTGTGATACTATTTTACGTATTTTTACCTCAAGTGTTACCACTTTAATCATAAATATCAAAATAATAATCCTAGAGATTACTCTCTAGGATTATTATTTTGATGAGTGCTTAAATATTATTTTATTTTAATGTTTTTTTATTTTATTACTTGTTTCCTCTTAAATTTCTCTCAAGACCGACTGGATCCATGGACATTTTCTCGCCATTTAATAATCCTGCAACTCCAACCTTATGAACTTTTTTCTTTCCAGTGCAAGCTTCACAGTGACAAATCGAAGTATAACCCGTTGGCTGTTCATACGTAGTTATAACTCCTTCGAAGTTTCTAAGTACTACTTTTTCAGGGCTTTGAGATATAACATATCCTGGCATTACTGGTATTTTACCACCACCACCTGGAGCATCAACAACGAATGTCGGTACACAAAATCCCGAAGTATGTCCTCGTAAAGCTTCTATGATTTCAATCCCTTTAGATACTGGTGTTCTAAAGTGCTCAAGTCCCATGGAAAGATCACATTGATATATGTAGTAAGGTCTAACTCTAATTTTAACAAGTTCATGTACTAAGTCCATCATAATATGAGAACAATCATTTACTCCTCTTAAAAGAACTGACTGGTTACCTAGTGGCACTCCTGCATCTGCAAGTCTCGCGCAAGCAAGTTTTGATTCATCTGTAATTTCATTTGGATGATTAAAGTGAGTGTTTACCCAAATTGGGTGATATTTCTTTAACATATTGACTAGTTCTATAGTAATTCTTTGAGGAAGCACTACCGGAACCCTTGAACCTATTCTTATAATTTCAACATGTGGTATTTGTCTTAATTTTTTAATTATATATTCTAATTTATCATCTGATACAAGCAAAGCATCTCCACCCGATAATAATACGTCTCTAACTTGTGGTGTATTTCGAATATACTCAATTGCTTTATCTATTTTATCCATTGGCATTGAATTATCATTTTGGCCTGCAAATCTTCTTCTTGTACAATGCCTGCAATACATTGAGCACATATCCGTTATTAGTAGTAGCACTCTATCTGGATATCTATGAGTTAATCCCGGTACTGGTGAATCTGTGTCTTCGTGGAGTGGATCCAATAAATCAGCATCTGCCTTATTCAATTCAAGTGCAGTTGGTATAGCTTGCTTTCTTATTGGATCATGAGGATCACTAGGATCTATTAATGATAAATAATAAGGAGTTATAGCCATCCTTAATGTTTGAAGACATTTTTGAGCACCCTCTTCTTCCTCCTCAGTTAATGGTATGTATTTTTTTAATTCCTCTACAGTCTCAATTCTATTTTTAACTTGCCATTCCCAATCATTCCACTGCTCGTCTGTTATATCTTCAAATAATTCTAACCTTCTATTTACTTTCATGTTATAACCTCCATATTTTAATAAACCTTAATTTCATTAATTAAAACCGACATACTCTCCGTTTTTAGGTATAAAAAAGGCGCTGAATTTTCAGTGCCTCTCTTTAACAGAGTTTAAATAAACTTTGCGCTTTATTTTCAACCCTATTTTGTGTATAACTATTCGATTATATTCGTCTATACTTTACATTATAGTCTTTAAATCATCAAAATGCAAAATTCGCTAAAAAATCCAACATAACTACCTAGTTGAACTTATTCTTAATTCTATCATCACAATAAAAAAAGACGATCAAAATGTTTTTCGCATTTCAATCGTCCTTTAGTACTTGATTAACTCATATTGAGTATGAAATTTCTCCAGAGTGACCCGCAAATAGAAACGACGAAACAATTTAAATTTGATTTAGATATTCTTCTTTTGCGACTATAAAATCCTCGTAAGCCTGCCAGGACGGCAGGCTAGCGAACCCGAGGCAGGACGCCGAGTGTGAGCGATAGAGGATTTTATATAAGCAAAAGATTAGAATTTCTTAATCAAATTTCTTGTTTCTAGTTCTTTTGCGATGCATGCAGGAGAAATTTCATATGCCTTAATAGATAATCATTTCCTTTTTGTTTTATTTACTTCCACTATCTTTCCTACTATATATTCATGGGCATTTTTAGAATGTGGAATTAAACATGTCGAGCAATCTTTAATTCCGTTTACATATTTACCATTTCCACCACATTGCTCTAAGAAATATAATGGACAATAACAAAATAAACAATTAAAGTTCTCATCATTTTCAACTTTGTGGCAAGGAAAATATTCACAATCCTTATTTCTAAAAAACTTATAATTATTAATCATTTTTGCTCTCCTTAACGTGACCTAACCAATTACTTTATATATAGCTTGTCCAACACCAGCCATTAATATAATTATTATTATTGAAAACATAACTTGTACAGTTCCATTACTAAGTGACAATGAAAATTTCTTGTTGGAAGTTTCATTGATTACATTTTTTTTATTCTTTAAGACATTACCATGATGTACAACTTTCGGACGGTAATATATAATTTCACCTTTTAAATAAGCGGCCACACTTATAATTAACACAAAAATGGATAAAATAATTGTAACATAGAAAAAATTCTCTTTCATAGCATAAGCCACGAACATTGATATTGGTATAATAGCTCCTAGTAACATTAATAATTTGTTAACCATTAATGTTGGTAATGACTTAACATGTTTATTTTTGCTTAGTGTTTTATAAGATTTTCCACTTTTCATAATAAACCTTCTTCCATATTTTTCTGAAACCATTAAGGTTATTATACCAAATTTAAAATTATTTGTTAACAATATTTAAAATAAATCACCTCAAATTATTTTTTCCTATATTTGGGTAGGATACTAAAACGATATAATATTGTAAACGTCTATATCCTCTAATACAGTATCATCAGAAATAACTTCATCTGGAAATAGATTTGATAATGTTTGTTTGAATTTTTTTAGTTGCTCTACTGAAATCTCTTCTTGCTTAGGCAATGTATTTTTCTCCTTAATAAGCTTTCCATTTTCTAATTTATATAGAAATTCATCACTTATAATGCTTAAGTTATTTTCATCGTCAAATCTTAAGTTTCCCGTTGTATCATTAGTTATAGTTATTTTTTTGATTTCACTTATCGTTTTTCCATCACTATTAATTTTAGCTATATTAAGATACGTATTTGTTTTATCTTTTATTTCTTTATCTTCCACCCCACTCCTAAAGGCAATCATTTTACCATCCTTAGATATTACTCCATCTAATATTTGTTCCTTAATGTCACTAACTTCAAAGATTTTATTACCATTAAGATAAAAATTAGCTTTCGGCTGTGGAAATATATGTGGTGTATTGCTATAAAGGATATTTTTATTATTTATACTAGCATCTATTATTGTTCCCACGCAAGACATTATCTCAAGTTTACTTTTTATATTGTATACCCCATATCCAGAGGCTGATGGATCAATATGCCCAGTTACTAAAATATGTTCATTATCTATCCATTTAAGTTCAATTATCTGTTGAACATTATTGTCATTTACAATAATATCTGTTAGTGCTTGCGTTTTAATATCATAAACAATTATATGTGGAGGATATACTGCTTTTACTTCGTCAAAGGATCTAAAGACTATTTTTGTTTTATCTGGTGAAAGTGCTAGCAAGTCTTTTGATTTTGTATTATCTCCTGGTGATTTAATTTGTCCATTCGTTTCATCATAAAGGTATATACTATTATTCTTTTCAAATGCTATTTTTGTTATTTTATCATTATTTATCGGTTTAATATTATTTATTGGTTTAACTTGACCTTTATTCCCATTTGAATCTATATTAATTTTTCCATTTATATTTGAACAAGCAACCATGGTAAATACGCTTAAAAATAAACACATAACCTTATTAGGTAGCTTAAAATTTTTTTTAGTATTATTTTGATGGTTCGCCATAATTTTGCTCCTCGTCTAAATTTATAAAAATAATTATCATTTAAAATCATTGAAACTTAGATTATTATACTCCACTTATAAAAGGGTATCAACTGGAAATCATAATGTTTTGAACTATTTTTTCTTTGTTAATAACTTTCTAGTTCATGTTATATATTTTATTGATTTTATTTCCATTATTTTTAAATTAATTTACATATTTTCAATAAAATATAAATAAGTATGCGAATATTAATTTTTAATTTTAAATTAATATGAGTATATGATATTTATAATCATATACTCATTAATTAAAATTTATGCCATTTTGCCGCAATATTCACAAAACTTTGTTTGCTCATCACTATTATGTAATTTTTCACCACAGTATTTGCAAAATAATGGTCTTGCCTTAATTCTGTATTCTTTTAATCTTAACTTCGCATCCTAAACTTTTAAGCATATCTCTCATAATAAAATTTTCAAATTTACAATCATTAACCAGGAGTATTCTAAGCATATTATTTCTCCTATCTCTTATATTTGTTAAGTTTAATATTTTTAATAAATGAATAGGATATTTATAATTTCATCTGATAAAAAAATTGTAACATTTTATTTAAAAATTTACAATTTCTCTCACATAAAAATAGACTTAAAAACATATAAACATCTTTTAAATTTAATAATGAGATGATATAATTATATCATCTCATTATTAAAAAAATAATCAACAGTTAAGGAAGTGAAATTAACTTGTTAAAATATAAAAAAATCCCTTACTTAAATTTAATCCCTATAATTTTATTATCATTTATCTTATTCAGATTAGTAAATCACATAGAAATGTTCGCCGATTCCGCTAGTGTTTTTATATCATACATAAGTTCATTTATATGGGCATTCGGAATAGCTTACTTACTAAACCCTATTATGGTAAGCATGGAAAAACGATTTCACACAAAACGTTATATAACCCTACTTATTATCTATATCATTCTTTTAGGCATCATAGTTTTCAGCATAACAATAATAACCCCCAATATAGGTGCTAGCATTAGTGACTTTACACTATCTACTCCTGATTATGTCTCTAATACTCGCTCATGGTTTTATAAAAACATGGACAAAGTTCAACTATTAGATAAATATGGTATAACCAAATATTTAGATGAAAGTACGTCTACTCTTATGTCAAACCTTGCTAAATATTTAAATACCGGTATCAACGCTGCATTCCTAACCGCCGTAGGGTTCACTTCTTCATTTATGAAGTTTATGCTAGGATTCGTTGTATCATTATATCTTTTAAAGGATAAAGAAAAATTAATACTAAACACAAAAAAACTAATATATGCCGTTTTAAAGGAAGAAAATGCAGATAGCATCCTACAATTCGGTAAAGAAGCAAATTCTATTTTCTCTGGTTTCATTGTAGGAAAATTTATTGACTCTATAATTATTGGCATCATATGTTTTATAGGATTAAGCATTATGAAAATGCCTAATGTTTTACTTATAAGTTTAATTGTTGGAGTTACAAATATGATTCCTTATTTTGGACCATTAATCGGAATGGTTCCAGCTTTCTTTATTACACTATTTATTAGCCCTATAAAAGCCGTTTGGGTACTTATATTCATTATTATACTTCAACAATTTGATGGATTATATTTAGGTCCAAAAATCCTTGGAAAATCCGTTGGCTTGAGCCCATTACTTATTATCCTCTCAATACTTATCGGCGGTGGAACATTTGGAGTTCTTGGTATGTTCCTTGCAGTTCCTACCATGGCAATAATTTTGCTATTACTCGAAAGATTTATTAATAGAAAGCTTAAGGAAAAGGATATTGACTTATAATATCCTATTCTTTTTATATTCTTACCTTTCTCCAAGTTTTAAGTTTGGTATTGCATTAAGCGTTAATGGCGAAAATCTGCCTTTGATAAATTCAAAATAAGCTGCGCTTCCAATCATAGCAGCATTATCGGTACATAACACCATCTCTGGAAATAAAACTTTTATATTCTTTTTTGCCCCTTCTTTTACCATTGTCTCTCTAAGACAAGAATTTGATGCTACGCCTCCAGCTATAGTTATTTTATTTACGCCCTTAATTTCACACGCTTCTAAAGCGTTATTTACTAATACATCAACCACTGCCTTTTGAAAGGATGCAGCTACATCTGGCACATTAATCATTTCATTTTTCATGTTCATTTTATTCAAGTAATTTAGAACCGACGACTTAACTCCACTAAACGAAAAATCCAAACTAGTATCATGGAATTTAGCTCTTGGAAACTTTATAGCATCTGCATTCCCTTGTTTTGCTATTTCATCTATTTTAGGACCACCAGGATATCCTAGCCCAATTGCACGCGCTACCTTATCAAAAGCTTCTCCAGCAGCATCATCTCTAGTTTGAGCCATGACCTCAAATTCGCCATGATCTTTCATATATACAATAAATGTATGACCACCGGAAACAACTAAACACATAAATGGCGGTTTAAGATCCTTATATTCCAAAAAATTAGCACTTATATGCCCTTCAATATGGTTTACCCCAATTAGAGGTTTATTAGTTGCATAAGCCAGTCCCTTAGCATATTGAACACCTACGAGCAGCGCTCCTACTAGTCCCGGTCCATAAGTTACTCCTATTGCATCTATGTCATCTAATGTAACTTTAGCCTCGTCTAACGCCTCTTGAACAACAGCACTAATTACTTCTATATGCTTTCTAGACGCCACTTCCGGTACTACACCACCAAATTTTTCATGTATATCAATTTGCGATGCAATTATGTTTGATAAAATCTCTCGACCATTCACAACCACAGATGCAGCAGTCTCATCACAACTTGATTCAATCGCAAGTATTTTAATATCTTTATCCATTATCCTTACCCACCTTTAATAATTTCTTATCTATATTTAAATTATATGCTACAATTTTTATTCTAATAATTTTTGCGTTCATTTATAACACTACTAATTATACTTTATTAACTTTATCATTTCAAATTTTTATATACTTTTTAAAATCTAGATACTTTTTAAATTCTCTTAACTTTTAAAGTTGTATTAATTTTTGGAATAACCTCCCGATGCATATCTCTTTCTATGATATAATTGTAGATGCAATTATTTTTTAAGTCAGATTGGAGGCATACATGATTAACACCTATGCAAAGGTAATAATAAAAGGCTCCCCTATAACAAAATCCAATTTTAAACTTTCCAACATGAATGGACGAGCTATTCTACCTTATAATTCTGGTAAGTACCATGATAGATATGCTTTATATGAAGAAGAAATTGCCTACCAGTGTAGAATTCAAAACTCAAGTACTTTTCTAACAGAATCCCTTATTGCGGTCTTAAAAGTATATTATAAAAGTTCAAAACGGCATCCTGATACAACTAACATAACAAAAAGTATTTTTGATGGAATAGAAAAAAGCGGTCTTATAGTAAATGATGCCCAAATTACAAAACTTATTATTGAAGAATTTTATGATAAAGAAAATCCAAGGTTTGAATTAGAACTTTTTGGTGAAAGTACATATTCTATTGATTATTCAATAACTAAAAAAGAAGAAAAACAAGAACCTATAAGTTATAAGCCTCCTTCAAATAAGAAAAACACAATAGGCTCTAAATCAAGTAAAATTTCTAAATCAAATACAATAAATACTCCTATAAATAACGCAAAATGTTGTGTTGTTAATACTTCTAATTCAAAACTTAAATGCGAGATCTGTGGAAAACTAGTATCAAAGGACGAGTATATTTCAGCCAATAAAGGTAAAACCTCTTTGTGTAAAAACTGCTTCAAAAAATTATTTTAAGCATTTTATTAATGCAACTTTTTATTCGTTTTTAGAATATTCTGCATTTAATTTGCTAAAATACTGAAAACACCTTATTTATCCAAACTTTATGTTATAATTCTATATAAAATAACTAATTGGCAATGAATTTGCATAGTAGGAGGATTAATATGAGTACAAATGTTAACATTGATTGGGATAAATTAGGTTTTGCCTATAGCAAAACAGACTTACGTTATATTTCAATATGGAAAGACGGTAAATGGGATGCTGGAAAACTAGTTGAAGATAACAATATCAGTATAAGCGAAGCCTCAACATCTCTTCATTATGGTCAACAATGTTTTGAAGGCTTAAAAGCTTATCGTACTAAGGATGGTAGTATACAACTATTTAGACCTGATGAAAATGCTAAACGTATTAACAGAAGTTGTGAGCGTGTTCTTATGCCCGAAATTCCTGTTGATAAATTTGTTGATGCATGTTTACAAGTTGTTAAAGCAAATGAAGCTTTTGTTCCACCATACGGAAGTGGAGCGACTCTTTATATCAGACCTTATGTTATAGGAATCGGTGACAATCTTGGAGTAGGTCCAGCTCCTGAGTTTTTATTTGGCGTCTTCTGTTGTCCTGTAGGCGCTTACTTCAAAGGTGGTCTAGCACCAGTGAACTTTATGATTTCCGAAAAATTTGATAGAGCTGCACCTCATGGAACAGGCGCTGATAAGATTGGTGGTAATTATGCTGCAAGTCTTCTTGCACATGTAGAAGCTACCAAAAAAGGATTCGCAGACTGTGTATATCTTGATCCAGCAACTCATACTAACATTGAAGAAGTTGGAGCTGCAAACTTCTTTGGAATTACGAATAATAATGTATTTGCAACCCCCAAGTCTCCATCAATACTACCTAGTATAACTAAATACTCTTTGATTCATATTGCAAAAGAGTACTTAAAGATGAACATAGAGGAAAGAGTTATTCCAATAGATAGTCTTGGTGAGTTTATAGAAGCAGGCGCATGTGGAACCGCTGCAGTAATAACACCTATTGGCGGTATCGAGTATAAAGGTAACCTTCATGTTTTCTATAGTGAAACGGAAGTAGGCCCAATCACTAGAAAACTTTATGATCTACTTTATGGGATTCAGTTTGGAGATGTAAAGGCACCGGAAGGCTGGATTGTTAAGGTTAAATAAAATTATTAATATATATAAAAACAACTTCAAAACTTAGTTTTGAAGTTGTTTTTACGTTTTACTTTATATACATTTTATTATAATATTCATCTAACATTCTTTCTACGGAAAACTCTTGACTTGTAGTTCTTATGCTTTCCTTCATCATTTCCACCCATTTTTCTCTGTTATTATAATAAGTATCCATAACTCTATTTATTAAAGTATCGTAAAGAGCCAAAGTGTCATGTTTATCTAATTCAGCTTCTGATAAATCATTTAGAGAAACTCCGTCTCCAAACTGCCATCCATTTACACCATCAATGCAAGCCTCCGGCCACCAGCCATCTAGAATAGAACAATTAAGCACTCCATTCATTGCAGCTTTCATTCCTGATGTTCCACTAGCTTCTAACGGTCTTCTAGGGTTATTTAGCCAAATGTCTGACCCTCTAGTTAACTCTCTTCCTATATTCATGTCATAGTTTTCAAGAAATACTACACTTCCTGGGTATTTTTTCATCATTCTCACAAGTTTAGCAACTATCTCTTTTCCTGTATCGTCAAGTGGATGAGCTTTTCCTGAAAATACGATCTGAATTTTTCCACTTTTAAGTAGCGGCGCAATAATTTCTTCACTTGTAAATATTAAATCACTTCTCTTATACGGTGCAGCCCTTCTTGAAAACCCAATAAGTAACTTTTGAGCATCAAGCAAAATACCAGTTCTTTCTTTTATAAATTCTATTAATTCCTTTTTAACAGCTAAATGCGCTCCCCATAGGTCGCCATCATTATCGAAAGCCTTAGTAATTCGCGCATCAACCCAAGTTGGTTTATGAATTCCATTAGTTATACCAATGATTTCGGATCTTCCTGCAACAGTTTTCCACATTTTATTTGCGGTTTCGGCGTGAAGCTTTGCTACTGCATTTGCCTTTCTCGAAAGCCTAAGACCTGCTATTGTCATATTAAATGGTTCATCGCCTAATCTAACCATCTGCGATTTAGTTAATCCATTAAATGCTCCCATATATTCTAATTTATAAAGATCATGAGACTCATTTCCTTCAACTATTGGGGTATGAGTTGTAAATACCACTTTACTTCGAACTTTTTCCCAAGCTAGTTCAAAGCTACGGCCTGATTGCATTTCTTCTTTAATAAGCTCCGTAGCTGCAAGAACTGCGTGCCCTTCATTAAAATGATATACATCTACAGAAATTTCTAGTGCTCTTAACGCTTTTACTCCACCAATACCTAATACTATCTCTTGAGCAATTCTTTCTTCTCCAAACCATCCATACAATTGTCCCGTTATCCAGGCATCACCATTTTCCGGTATATCAGTATCTAATAAATATATTGGATTATTTCCGAATTCATCTAATTTCCATACCTTGCACACCACATCTACTTTTCTGACCTTCACAGTTACTTTTACTCCTGTATCTTTCAAAAAATTATAATGATAATTATGGTATGTATCATAAACTTCACCATTATCATCTATAAACTGATCAGTATATCCTTGTTTCCACTTCAGCCCTATCCCCACCAGTGGTAGATTTAAGTCTTTAGCCCCTTTTAGATGATCACCTGCAAGTATTCCTAGTCCACCCGCATAAGCTTTAAAATCTGAATTTAGTCCATATTCCATACAAAAATAAGCAACTCTTGGAAGATTGTTAACATCCACTTAAATTCCCCCTATTGTGTTTTTTTGTTTAGTATAATAAATTTTTCAACTTAACAAGAAATGTGTCTTTCTTAATTATTATACATAATTTCCTAGTTTAAAACATACTTTTTATAAAAATATATTATTATTTCGTACTAAATATTAATAGGAGTTGTTTCATTATGAAATTAAAATCATTAAAAAAACCTATACAACATAAAAACAAATTTATCCTCTTTATTGTTTTTTTATGTATAACCATAATTGTTATACTATCGTTTTTCATTTCAAATATTGTTAAAAATCGAGATCTTACTAAATCCACTATTATAGCTGAAAAATTATCTAAAATATCAGAACTTTCCACTATTAAATATAGTTACTCTAAAATAATATCTTTATCTAATAGTAAAAAATTAAATAGTTTTGAGATTCCATTCACCGAAAAATCATTTTTAATTAAGTATAGCGGCTATGTTAAAGCAGGTGTAGATTTAAAAGATATACATGTTGTTGTTCATAACAAAAATATCACTATAACTTTAAATAAATCTAAAATTCTAGATCATGTTGTGAATGACCAGGATTTGTCCGTTCTTGACGAGAAATCGTCATTGTTTAATAAACTTAGTATGCAAGATATGATAGATGAAATGAGTAATGAGAAAAAAAAGATTGAAGTAGATTTATTGAACACATCCTTTTTAGATGGAGCAAATACCAACGCTAAATTACTTTTATTAGATATATTATCAGATATGGAGTTTGAGAATGTAAAAATAATATTTAAATAATTTTTTAAATATTAAAAATACAAAATATTAAAAGCAGAAAATAAAATATTTTCTGCTTTTAATATTTGATTATATTTTTCAAATAGTTACTAATATCCTCCAGAAGATCCACCACCACCTGATGAACCTCCACCGAAACCTCCAGAAGAACCTCCTCCTGAACCTCCAAAACCTCCATAACCGCCGCCATTTCCACCGTTTCTTCCACCACGTCCAAGGATTGAACTCCAAAACAGCATTTTGATCAAAAATCTAAATATCCTTCCTTTATTAAAAATAAAGTCTAGAAAAAGGAATACAATAAATCCAATTATTAAAATACCATTTCCTTTTTTAGATCCATTGGAATTTTTCGAAATTTCGTTTAGTTGTGGCACATTAATATTCTTTTCTAGTGTTACACCATATTCTTTAGCTATATTATCTGATAGAGTCGAGTAGGCCTCCCTAAACCCTTCACCATATTGCCCTTGCTTGAATTTAGGGACTGCAAAGTCATTCATAACTCTTGAAGAGTATATATCTGTAACTGCACCTTCTAGCCCTGTACCTACTTCCACCCTCCACTTCTTTTCCTTTATCGATAATAAGATTAGCAGACCATTATTTTTGTCCTTTTGACCAATCTTCCATTCTCTGAAAAGACCATTAGCATAACTCTCTATAGTTTGGCCCTCTAAAGAATCCACAACCACCACTGTAGCCTCAGCCCCTGTTTTATCTTCCAATTCTTTTCCTACCGCCAAAATATATTGTACGGAATCATTATCCATCACCTTAGCATAGTCATTAACATATTTTAGCTGCGTAACTTTAGGATAAATAACCTCAGCACTGACCAAATTCATACTAATCATTTGACTTAATATCAATATACTAATCATACCTATAGAAAGAACTCTAATTCTAACTTTATCTTTAATATGTGTTATCCTAAAAATATTATAGACTTTTTTAATTGATCTGATTAAATAATTCTTCATATTCTATCTCCTATTTAGTAAAGTCAACTTTTGGTACTTCTTTAGCTGATTCACTAGCCTTATAATATGCCTTTTCATCAAATCTAAAAATCCCTGCTATAATTGAGTTTGGAAATTTTTTAATGGTACTATTATAATTATTAACATTTGTATTATAATCCTGCCTTGCTATGCCTACTCTATTCTCGGTTCCTTCTAATGCAACTGTTAAATCTTTAAAATTTGCACTAGATTTCAAATCCGGATAATTCTCAACAACTACTAAAAGTCTAGAAACTGCGCTTCCAAGTTCACTATCAGCTTGCGCTTTATCTGTTACTGTTTTAGCACCACCAAGTTTAGCCCTGGCCTCTGCAATTTGCGTAAAAATATCTTTTTCCTGAGAAGCATAACCTTTCACCGTTGCTACTAAATTAGGAATTAAATCAGACCTTCTTTGTAGCTGTGTATCTATATTTCCTTCTGATACCTTAACCTTTTGTTCTAGGCTTATCATCTTATTGTAGCCTCCAACAACTGGCATTGCTATTAATAGGACTACTGCTACTACAATCGCAATTGTTCTTAAAGTTTTATTCATTTCTATACCGCCTTTCTATTTTATAGACTATATAATATCAATTACTAGATTTATCCTTATATAATAATTTATGAATTTAATATCGCTTTATACTAATTTGCTATTTATTCTTTTAAATTATGTATTGTTTTTAAAATTTATTTTAATATTTTCTATTTTAAATGCAAAAAAACAAACATTAAGTTTGTTTTTTCTTATTTTTAAAATGCACGATCTTTAATGATGGCAAATGTTTTCTTAACATATTCCTCAGTTTTACAATTTCCTAATTTATTATTCATTTTCACTAATAAATGATTTAAAGATATAATATCATTTGGACTTATATCCTTTAATTCCTCGAAGATTAATAAAGTTTTTTGATTTTTAATATAATCTTCTATTATCAAAATTTCACCTAATTTAGATATATCAAGGTAATGAGCATTTTTTATTAATGCTTTTTCTTTATGAATATATTGTTTACAATATAAATTTTTTACTATTACGTGAACTGTAGAGGGCGACCAGAAACTAATTTCGCTTAGCTCGCTTGATGTAATTCCGGGGAATGCCTCAATTATCCACAGCGCCCTAAGCTGTGCATAGGTTATATTAAATTCTTTAAGTGGTTCGCTATGATTGCTTTTAATAGTTAAGATAAATGTTCTTAAAAGGTTATATACACTAATTGTTTTTTTAATAATACTAATTGTATTTTCATCGTATCCTGTTATGTCTATTTTCAAGTTCATTTCATTGATCCTAGCTATATAATCAAATATAAACTCTTTCTTTTCTTTAATAATAATTTTTGTAAATATTTCTATAATAAAATCTAATTCCTTATGTGAAAATATACCAATCAAATCAAACAGATATATTTTTTTACCCTTGTTTTGTTTGTTTATATTAATAAACAAATCTCCCAGCTCCGTAAGTTGAAACCTATAGACCTTTTTATTAATAGTTTCCTCTTTATATATTAACTTTTTACCTATTAAAATTTTTATCATATTACTTACAGTTGGTGACGACCAACATCCAATCTTAGCAACATTACTAAGTGAAATCCCTGGAAATACTTTAATGATCCAAAGAATTCTAAGTTGTGGTAGTGTTATCCCAGATGTCTCTACCGTCCTTGCATAATTAGACTCAATTTTCAGAAAGGCATATCTCGCTATATTATATAACGAATGTATATTAAATAAATATTCACTTTGTTTCATAAAATGTCCCCTTACATGTTAATTATCATTTTTATAGCACATTTCGCCCTATTTCAATATATTGTATCAAAAAATTTATATCAAATCAACAAAAGGATTTTATATTACAAAAAAATACATGTTTTTCATTGTTTTTTTTTGTAAAATATGATATAATTATAAATGTCGTTTTTAAAATTTAATAATATAAATTAAGATGTTTCAAGTGAAAATTACTTGAATTTAATTTATTTTCAATATTCGAATACTAATTAAAATAAAGGAGTGAAAATTATGTTCGTCCCAAAACTGTTTACCTGCTTAAAAGACTATTCCAAAGACCAATTCATTAAAGATTTTATCGCTGGAATTATTGTTGCTATTATAGCTCTTCCTCTAGCCATAGCTCTCGCCATAGCCTCTGGGGTATCTCCTGAAAAAGGAATTTACACCGCAATCGTAGGTGGCTTTGTCATATCCCTCCTTGGAGGAAGTAGAGTCCAAATCGGTGGACCTACAGGTGCCTTTGTAGTAATTGTATTTGGCATTGTTGAAAAATTCGGCATTGACGGACTAATTGTTTCTACAATAATGGCAGGCTTCTTTCTTATTATAATGGGCCTTCTAAAATTTGGCGGCATGCTCAAATATATCCCATACCCTATTACTACTGGATTCACAAGTGGTATAGCTATTATTATTTTCTCAACTCAAATTAAAGATTTCTTTGGTCTTCACATGGAAACCGTACCTTCTGACTTTATTCCAAAATGGATCGCTTATATTAAGCATTTTAATACTTTAAACATGCAAAGTGTAATTATCGGTTTACTTTCACTTTTAATAATTGTATTTTGGCCTAAAATAAACAAAAAAATTCCCGGTACACTTATTGCAATAGTACTAGCTACTGTACTAACCCTTGTATTCAATTTGAATGTAGAAACCATCGGAAGCCGTTTTGGTGAAATTTCTAGTTCATTACCAGGAATCTCTCTTCCCCATACATCTTTCGCTATGATAAAAGAGTTAATGCTTCCTGCTCTAACCATTGCAATTTTGGGTGGAATAGAATCTTTGTTATCCGCAGTAGTCGCTGATGGTATGATCGGCGCTTCACATCGTTCTAATATGGAACTCGTCGCTCAAGGCATAGCTAATATTTGTTCAGGTCTAGTTGGAGGGATTCCAGTTACTGGTGCAATAGCAAGAACTGCTGCTAATGTTAAAAACGGAGGTAGAACTCCAGTAGCTGGTTTAGTTCATTCTTTAGCACTTCTCATAATACTACTTATATTTATGCCATATGTGAAACTTGTGCCTATGTCATCCCTTGCTGCAATATTAATTGTAGTATCATACAATATGGGAGAATGGGAGTCATTTACGCAAATATTTAAGGCTCCTAAAAGTGATGCCGCAGTGCTCTTAGTTACTTTCTCACTGACGCTCTTCTTCGACCTTGTAATTGCTATAGGAATAGGACTGCTTCTTGCATCATTGCTATTTATGAGAAGGATGGCAGATGTTACAGATGTGCGCTTTATTCTTGATGATAGTGAAGACGAAGACCAATTAGATACCTTAGATAATATAAAGACTCCAGAAAATGTATCTTTATATGAAATTAACGGTCCTTTCTTCTTTGGAGCGGCAGATAAATTTATACGTGCAGTTAAGGAAATAGGAGTTCATCCTAAAGTCTTAATTATAAAAATGTCAAACGTACCTGCCATCGATGCTACAGGATACCATGCTTTATCTATGCTTCAGAATATTTGCAAAAAAAACCACACAGAGTTAATACTTTTAGATCTTCAAGACCAGCCACTTCATGCTCTTGCTAAATATGGTTTTATTGATATGTTATGTGCACAGAATATCTGCAATAATGTCGAAGAAGCTATTTCAAGATCTAAATTTTTAATAGCAAAGTCTGAGGCTTTAATTAAACTTAGAAATTTCACTTTGTAATATCATATCTTAAAAAAGCACTATATAATAAAACGCCTATATATCATTGATGATATATAGGCGTTTTATTATATTTATCTTTATTAATTAATATCTAAAATAAAAAAGTTTCTTTTAGTAATACCTTATCCTACAATAATGTATTATACTGTTAGGTGTAAGCTTGATATTTAAATAGCTACATTACATTAGTAAAATTATTGCAATTGCAAAGGAGCGTCATAAATGATATTTTCTAGTGAAACATCTATCGATAGTTTAGAAGAAGATTTGAGATATCTTAAGTTATTGGCTACCAAGTATCCAACTATTCCAGATGCTTGTACAGAAATTATAAATTTACAAGCTATTTTAAATCTACCTAAAGGAACTGAGCATTTTCTTTCAGATATTCATGGTGAATATGAGTCCTTTACTCATGTACTTAGAAACGCATCAGGCGTAATTAAAAGAAAGATTAACGATATTTTTGGTAATTCACTTAGGGATAGTGAAAAAAAAGAACTAGCAACACTTATTTATTATCCGGAGCAAAAGTTAGAAATATCACTTAGAGAAGAAGCAGATATTGAAGATTGGTATAAAATCACTCTTTATAAACTTATCGAATTCTGTAGAATCATTTCCTCTAAATATACTAGATCTAAAGTCAGGAAGGCATTGCCTCCAGATTTTTCGTATATTATTGAAGAATTGCTTCATGAACAACAAAGCACCTTTAACAAACAGGAATATTACAATGGAATTATTCAAACCATAATTAGAATTGGAAGAGCAAAAGAATTTATAGTTGCTATTTCTAACCTAATTCAAAGACTTACTATAGACAGGCTTCATATCATAGGCGATATTTACGATAGAGGTCCTGGAGCTCATATAATATTAGATACCCTAATGGACTACCACTCCATTGATATACAGTGGGGTAATCATGATATGCTTTGGATGGGAGCAGCTGCCGGATGTGAGTCTTGCATTGCTAATGTTCTTCGTATTTCAACAAGGTACGCAAATTTGGATACTATCGAAGAAGGTTACGGTATTAATTTACTACCTCTAGCTACATTCGCTTTAGATTTTTATAATAATGACCCATGTAAATCTTTTAAACCTAAAGTTTATCCAGATAATAACTACAGAGAAAAAGATCTTAACCTAATGTCACAAATGCATAAAGCTATTTCAATAATTCAGTTTAAACTTGAAGGTGCAATAATAAAAAGGCGTCCTCATTATGAAATGGAATCTAGGTTACTGCTAAGCGATATAGATTATGAAAATGGCACCATAACTATTGATGGGAAAGAATATAAACTAAATGACACTAATTTCCCAACTATAGACCCTAGTGACCCTTATAAATTAACCCAAGACGAAATAGAACTCGTAGACAAACTTAAATCTTCTTTCGCTAATAGTGATAAACTCCAAGAACATATACGATTTTTATATTCTAATGGTAGCATGTACTCCAAATATAACTCTAACTTGTTATACCATGGTTGTATTTCACTAAGTGAAGATGGTAGTTTTAAGAAAATGAAAATAGATGGTGTAACATATAGTGGAAGATCTTATATTGATAGGACTGAAAGGCTAGCTCGAGAAGCCTATTTTGGAAAAGCCGATTCAGAATCTAAACTTTATGCTCTGGATAATGTATGGTATTTGTGGTGCGGTTGTAATTCGCCTTTATTTGGAAAAGATAAAATGGCAACCTTTGAAAGGTATTTTATAAATGATAAAAGTGCTCATACAGAGGTTAAGAATCCGTACTATAAATACAGAGACGATGAAACAATCTGTAATAATATATTAGTTGAATTCGGGTTAAATCCTGATGATTCACACATTGTAAATGGCCATGTTCCCGTAAAAACTAAACAAGGCGAAAGCCCTATAAAAGCGGGTGGCAAGCTTTTAGTAATCGATGGTGGTTTTTCTAAGGCATACCAACCGGAAACAGGCATAGCAGGCTATACACTTATTTATAACTCTTATGGACTGCTTCTCGCCTCCCATGCACCTTTTGAGTCAACTCAAAAGGCCATTGATGAAGGTAAGGATATTCTTTCGTCAACAATAATATTAGAAAAATCTTCAAATCGTATACGTGTTGTAGATACCGATGTTGGGCTTGAAATCAAGGAGCAAATCGGTGATTTAGAACAACTACTTACAGCATATAGAAAAGGACTTATTAAAGAAAAAGGTTAATGTATATAAAACATTTTAGGTTCATAAGTAAAATCCACTTGGCATTAAATTAGCCAAGTGGATTTTAAACTTATTTATTAACTCATTTGTTTTTGTAATATAATAATTAAATCAGCCTGCCCATATTATTATTTTGCGTCATGTACACTTAATAAGTGTTGCAATTTCTGTGCTTGCATTGCGGATTGCTCTGCAAATTCTTTGAATGTATCGCTTACTTCCACTGATGATACTTCTCTTGCAAATGATTGATAGTCTCTTACATTTTCTTGCGCGTCTAATAATTTTTTCATAATTGTGTCTCTAGTATTCATTTCCAATTTTATCACTCCCTCTAATTTTATTTTCCCACAAAATATATTTTTTTATGTATTTTAAATTTTGCAATTTGCTAATAAACAAAAAAAAATTGAAAATCATAAGATTTCCAATTTTTTTATCTAACATAACGACCAATTTTATTCAGCTAAAGTCAAATTTAATTTTATTGTCTTGTTATTTCTAACTAATTCCATTGTAACTATATCTCCTGCTTTATGAGTTCCTTTAATTTTATTTATCTCTTCTACAGTTTTAATATTTTGACCATCAAACTTTGTAATTATATCAGCAGGCAATATACCAGCTTTTTCTGCTGCACTGAATTCTTTAATTTGTGATACATATACTCCCACTGTCATATTATTATATTGCTTTGAAATTTCTTGAGTTATGTTCCGGCAAGTAATACCTATATTGAGTATTGGTTTAAGCAAATTATCAATTTTAGGGTTTATAGTATTTATAGGTATTGAAAACCCCAAACCTTCTACCCCTTCTTGACCAGTAGATGTAATTTTAGCCGTATTTATTCCTATAACTAGCCCCTTAGAATTAACAAGAGGACCACCACTATTACCTGGATTAATTGCTGCATCTGTTTGGATAAATTTAAGATCTTTATTTTCAATACTTATTTGCCTATTAACTGCACTAACAACCCCAGTAGTAACAGATCCAATTAATTCTTTTCCTAATGGATTTCCTATTGCAACTACTGATTCTCCTACTTCAAGAGCATCTGAATCGCCAAATACAGCCACACCAGGAACTTTAGTACCTTCTGCTAACTTGATTACTGCTACGTCTGCTGCAGCATCAAAATTGATTATTTTTGCAGAAACTTCCTTCCCATCACTAAGCATTACTTTAATGCTCTGAGCTCCACTTACAACATGATAATTTGTTAAAATATATCCATCTTCACTAAATATCATTCCAGTCCCAACACCTTCTTGAGCCTGGCTCTGGCCACTAATATCACCACTTACACTAGAACTATTTGTTGAAATTGCAACAACTGACGAACTTACTTTTTTTACAATTTGAGGTACTGTTAAATTTTCTGTACTAGTATTAGTAATAAGCTTTGTACTCGCCTGAGTAGAGGCCTTAGTATCAGTAACTTGAGGTGTAACAGCGGTCTTTGTATCCTTCATCATATTCATTGTTACAATGGCAGATCCAGCTCCTCCGAGTGTAGAACATATCACTCCTACTATTATGTATGATATTATTCTCTTCCCCATACCGCCTTTGTGTTTTTTATCCCTTTTGTCATTCTTCACATTTTGAGAATTTATCTCAGTATACTTAATTTCATCTACTTTTATAGGCCTGGTTTCACTTTCTCTATCTTTATATACATCTTCTTCCACATTTACCTCTTGATTCTGCCTAACCTCTTGATTCTGCCTAACCTCTTCATTAGAATCATTAATATTTTCGCTAGTGTCATTATTTTCACCATTAATTATATTATTATCCTCTATTGTACTTTCGTTATCTATTGCACTTTCGTTATCTATTATGTTTTCTTTATTTATTATGCTTTCATTTGTCTCATCTGTTTTATTATTGTTTATATCATCACTCATACTATTTGCCTCCTTATTTATTTATCATTGCAACTATTAGTCTTTGTTTATTTAAATAATACGTATTTCAATAAAAATTATATTCATATAATTTTTATATTTTTTAACTTTCTATTTAACTTTATCTTTAATTATATTTTAAGACTTTTATGTTACAATTTAGTGGCAAATTTGTTAACAAATTTTTAATATAAATGATTTATTTAACATCTTGTTCATATTTGTCAAGTCATTGTTATTATTTTGCAGTATATAATTCTATTATTTTGAGTATTACTTCAACAGCTTTTTCCATTGCAAATGTAGGTATAAATTCATATTTACCATGAAAATTATGGCCACCTGCAAATATATTTGGTGTAGGTAGTCCCATAAATGAGAGTCTTGACCCATCAGTACCACCACGAATCGGAACCATTATAGGATTTATTCCTACTTGTTTTATAGCCAAGTAAGCTGTATCTACAATATGTTTAACTGGCTCTATTTTTTCTTTCATATTAAAATACTGATCTTTAATCTCTATTTCAACTGTACCATGACCATGCTTTTCATTTAGTTTATCAACTACATTTTTAATATATCGTTTTCTATTTTCATAATTCGCATTATCAAAATCTCTTATAATGTACGTTAGTTTTGTTTCCTCTACTTCACCATTAATACTAATTAAATGGTAAAAACCCTCATAACCTTCCGTATTTGATGGTGTTTCATCAGAAGGCATTAAGTTGATAAATTCATTTGCAATAAGCGAGGAGTGTATCATTTTTCCTTTTGCTGACCCCGGATGAACATTTCTTCCATGAATACAAATTTTTGCTCCTGCGGCATTAAAATTTTCATATTCCAGCTCACCAATAGTTCCACCATCCATTGTATATGCAAAATCCGCTCCAAATTTTTCTACGTTGAACATGTCGGCACCACGACCTACTTCCTCATCTGGAGTAAATCCAATACAAATAATTCCATGTTGAATCTCAGGATTTTCCATTAAATATTCCATAGCAGCCATTATTTCTGAAACTCCTGCTTTATCATCAGCACCTAAAAGCGTTGTTCCATCTGTAGTTATAATAGTTTTACCTACATAATTTTTTAATTCCGGAAAATCCTTTGGTGATAATACTATGCTATTTTCCTTATTTAATATAATATCTTGTCCGTCATAGTTTTCAATTAACTTAGGCTTAACATTACTTCCCGGCATATCTGGAGCAGTATCCATGTGGGCTATAAATCCTATAACCGGTATATTTTTTTCAATATTAGAATTAAGTGTAGCCATTACATATCCATTCTCATCTACACCTGCATTTTCTATACCCATTGCTTTTAGTTCTTTAACTAGTTCAATCGCAAGTAACATTTGCCCCGCTGTGCTTGGCACAGTATTTGAATCCTCATCAGATTTAGTATCATAACTTACATATTTCAAAAATTTCTCTACAACTTTTGACATGTCCCCATCTCCTTATTCTTTCTTTAAAAAATTATCGATTAATTTTTCTGCCATTCTCTTTTGCATATTAGCTTTATTAATAAGCACAAGCACCATTAATATTAATTCTATTAACTCCCCATCTTCTTTTCCCATTTCTTTAATCTTTTCTTTTATAAATTCTGTGTCTTTATCTATATCAAGTGCAAACTCTTTATTTTGTACTCCTTTTATATCTAAGAAGTTATTATATAAATCCTCTAATGGAATCGTGATGCTTTTAGGAGCTTTCACATCAATAATAGGATCAAATATTGTATTTATATCATTAATGGATATAGTCTGTTTCAAATTATAAATAAGAGTAAGCAAAATCATATGTTCATTGGTATATTTCTTATTTTTTGCAGGCATTAAAACTTTGCCTTTAGTATAATTATTAATCATAGTTTTAGTAAGGATTTTATCCTCTTCATTTCTTTTAAGGCTTCCAAGTTTATCATTAAAAAAGGTAGTAACTTGATCCATATATAAATCCACACAAGGTATTTCAGCCAAACTAATATCTTTTGACCCTACTATTTCTTCTACCAATTTATTTAAACTTTCTTTGTTATAATTCATTATACTCTACCTCACTCTTGTTATATTTATTAAATTATATTTATACTATTATAACACTGTTGCTATTGATATTTGTTACTTTATATTGTAGTATTAATATATATCCTACATAGTTTTCAAAACTACGTATAAGATTATAATAAATGGACAATATATGTTTAACTAATCTCATAAATAGTATTGCCTTATTCATAAAAAATTAGTTCTAATGAAAATATATATTAAATAAAGGAGTGAGTGATTTGTTATCAAAATTTAGAGAACCCGTAAGTAGCCTTACACATTTACTAGGAGCATTTTTATCATTAATAGGCTTAGTAGTTTTAGTAAAATATTCATTAGACATAACAAATACATACAACACGATCATACTTGCAGTATTTGGAATAAGTTCAATATTACTTTACTGCGCAAGTACAACTTATCACCAGTCCTTGTCTTCACAAAAAGTTATTGGTGTCCTTAGAAGAGTAGATCATTCTATGATCTATGTTCTAATTGCCGGAACGTATACTCCTATCTGCTTAATCGCTTTAAAGGGAACATTCGGAACCATTCTTTTTTTAGGAATTTGGGTTTTGGCTTTTGTAGGTATAATTTTAAAAATTGTTTGGTTTGATGCCCCTAGATTATTATACACTAGCTTTTATATTTTAATGGGTTGGATATCAGTTATAGCTATCGTACCCATTATAAAGGCTATAGGCTTAGGTGGCTTTATGTGGCTTCTATCCGGTGGTCTCTTTTACACAATAGGCGCGATTATATATGCCACTAAACGTCCCAAAATAAAACTACCACTTTTTGGTTTTCACGAGATATTTCATATTTTCATTTTGCTTGGAAGTCTTTGCCACTTTGTACTTATGTTTAAATACATAATGTACATTAACTAATTTTTTTTACCTTTTCCATTTAGGAACTCACAGTAAGGCGCTATAGGACACTCCTCACAATTAGGTTTCCTAGCCTTACATATTCCTCGTCCATGCCATATGATATAATGGTGAGCATCACTCCACATTTTTTTAGGTATGTTTTTCATAAGCTGTTCTTCCACTATTTCAACATTTTTCCCAGTAGCAAGCCCAATTCTTTTTGAGACCCTAAAGACATGGGTATCTACAGCAATAGCAGGAATACCAAATGCATTAGACAAAACCACATTAGCCGTTTTTCTTCCAACCCCCGGAAGTTTTATTAGTTCTTCCATTGTGCTGGGCACCTCGCCCTTATGGTTTTCTAATATAAGTTTCGTAGCTCCTAAGATATTTTTACTTTTATTGTTATAAAAGCCACAACTCTTGATTTTTTCTCCTAGCTGCTGGCTTGATAAAGTAATCATGGATTCAGGTGTATTGTACTGTTTATAAAGCTCCTTTGCCACAACATTTACCCGTACATCTGTGCATTGTGCTGATAGTATTGTTGATATCAAAAGCTCATAATGAGACGAAAAATCTAACCCGCATTTTACCCCTGTATATGTCTCACTAAGAATCTTAAGTACTTCTTTAATTGTTTTTTTATTCATATATATCTCCTACTTCACACTATTTAATTTATCTTTCATTATTTTATCACAATGGATATAAATATAACCTAACCTCTTAATAATTAATAAAAATACGCTGCTAACCCTTGAAAAGTCAACAACGTATATGTATTACTCTTTATATATACTAACATTTACATCATATACTATAATACAAAATGTTATAAAATTACTCGTTATCAGAATATACTCCCCTATACCGCTTTGGAAGCATAACAGCTATACTTGACATTATTTCAAACATAACCCTGTCATAATACTCATTTTTATCCTCACCCTGATTTTTAATAGCAAGCGTAATAGGATCCCCAATTCTAATATTGACCTCTGCATGATGGAATCTTTCAGATGCCATATCGATGTTAATAGGTAACAGCTTTTCTGTACCCCAAATACCCATCGGTACAATTCTTGCCTTTGATAATTTAGCCATTAATATTAGGCCCCTTTTGCCTTCTATCATTTTTCCACTTCTACTTCTTGTACCTTCTGGGAAAATCATAATGTTATTACCTTCTTTTAGGGTATTAACTATTTTAGATATAGCTTCCTTATCTGCTGAATTAGGTTTTAGTTGTATTGTTTTAGCTACATGAAACCCTAATTTAGTAAGTTTATTATCTGTAAGCTTTACACCGGCAACAAAAGTTACATTATTGTCCTTTAGAAGTCTATTCATAACTATACCATCCGCATTACTTAAATGATTGCATATGAAAATTATTGGAGATTTTATGTCCTTAATCTTCTCCATACCACTTGTTTTAATGTTTGCATATTTGTTAATATACGAATCTAATAATTTGGTTGCTATAAATGATACTACTTTATCCGGTAAAATGTCTATTATTCCTAACATTACTTTCGGAACCATTTGAATTCCACCTTTCATAAAAAATAACTCTATAATTATTATAATTTGAAATACTTTAAAAGTCTATAATAATAATCTCTTATATACGGTGATGTATCCGTCTGCGTAGCTGAAATATCGTGTTTTCCCATACTAATCGTATTAATCATTGCATTTCTCTTAAGTATATTTTTACCTCTCCAGCCACATGAAGTTAATAAAAACTTTTCTTTAAATAATTTATTATCAATAGCAATAATTTCGTTCAATTTAACTCTTTCCATATGTTCATAAGGTTTAAGTTCTTCAATAGAACTTAATTCGATCTCTTTATTGAATGGACATACCTTTTGACAAGTATCACACCCAAATAATCTACCATTCAACTTTTCAAACCAATAATCATCTATATTCTTTTTCTGAGTTATGTAGGACAAGCATATATTTGAATTGTTATTTACGCCTACTTTACCGGGTAGTATAGCTTTTGTTGGACATGCATTTAAACAGACCTCACAATCACCACATTTTTGATCAATTGGAATGTCAGGCTCTATTATCATATCTGTTATAATTTCCCCTAAAAAAACATATGAACCATATTTTTGAGTTATCAATGTATTGTTTTTACCTATAAATCCAACTCCAGCAAGCTCTGCGATATACCTCTCAGGTAACGCGTTACTATCCACAATATTTATTGCTCGAAAGCCCATGTCTCTAATGAATTTACAAATCTTATCCATATAATCAGTTGTAACAATATGATAATCTCTCCCTAATGTATATTTTGAAAAACTCACATTATTACTAAAATCCAAATCATATAAATAAGGAAATGCAATAGTAATTATAGTTTTCCCTTCAGGCATATATAAAAAGGGATTTATCCTTTTATCTACATCCTTCTCTTCAAATTCATTTACAAATCCACGTTTTTTTCTTTCGCTGAAATAAGGACTTAGCTCATGATATATCCTACACTCGCTAAATCCTATAACATCTAGTCCATTTGTTTTACAAAATTCTATTATTTTTTCTTTATTACTCATATTATAATTCCCTTTTATATTACCATATCATTATATATTTTTTTAGTATTACCTGCATAGTCCTTAACTTCTATTATTGTAATTTCATTTACAAAAATCACTCTAGCAGGTATTCCTACCGCAGTTGCTCTTGGTAATACATCTTTTAGAACTACTGCATTTGCACCGATTTTACTACCTGCACCTATATTTATTGGTCCCAAAATTTTTGCACCCGCACCTACTACTACACCGCTACCTAAAGTAGGATGTCTTTTACCAGTATCTTTACCTGTACCACCTAGTGTTACCCCTTGATATAAAGTAACATTGTCTCCAATTTCTGTAGTCTCACCGATAACTACACCCGTTCCATGGTCTATAAATAATCCTTTCCCAATTTTAGCTCCTGGATGAATTTCTATTCCAGTAAAGAACCTAGCTGTTTGTGATAATGATCTAGCCATGAAAAATCTTTTATGATTGAACAAAAAATGAGCTATTCTATACAATATAACAGCATGAATGCATGGGTATAATAATATTACTTCAACCCAATTCTTAGCTGCTGGATCTTTTTCTAATATATTATCTATTTCATACTTTAACACTTTAAACATATGATAATTCCTCCTATAGAATTATAGTTTGTAAATATCCAAATGTCTATTTTTAAATATAAATTTGGATATTTAAAACTTTCACACTTGGCACCTTTAAACAAATAAAAAGTCAGTATGTTAGTATATCCTCATGTGCCTTATCTATCTATAGAATAGAAATAGATGTTTTTACCTAACTTTAAAACTAGTCATATATACCCATTGAAATATACTTTTCTCCACCATCAGGTGCAACTGTAACAACTTTTTTGCCCTTACCTAATTTTTTAGCAACTTTTATAGCTGCTGCTATATTAGCTCCTGTTGAAATTCCTACTAATATACCTTCTTCTTTAGCCATTCTCTTTGCAATATCAAAGGCCTCTTCATCAGTAACTTTTATTATTTCATCAACTACACTCGCATCATATATATCTGGTGTAAAACCTGCTCCTATTCCCTGAATTTTGTGTGGACCAGGTTCTCCCCCTGATAAAACTGGAGATTTTACAGGTTCCACAGCAACAATTCTAATTTCTTTTCTAATTTCTTTTAATCTTTTGCCTACACCGGTAATTGTTCCACCAGTCCCTACTCCTGCTACAAAAACATCTACGTCTTTTACGTCACTAATAATTTCCTCTGCAGTAGTAGCATAATGTTTTTCTGGATTTGCTACATTAACAAATTGTTGCGGTATAAAATAATTGGGTTTACCTTCTGCTATTTCTTTAGCTTTATTTATAGCACCTTTCATACCTTTTGAACCATCTGTAAGCACAAGTTGTGCTCCATATGCCTTAATTAAATTACGTCTCTCAACACTCATGCTATCAGGCATTACAATAATTACATCATATCCTTTAATTCTTCCAATCATAGCAAGAGCTATTCCCATATTTCCGCTAGTTGGCTCCACTACAGTAAACCCTTCTTTTAAAAATCCTAATTCTTCAGCTTTTTCTATCATTCCAAGAGCGGCTCTATCTTTTATGCTTCCAGCTGGATTATATTTTTCTAATTTCACAAAAATATCAGCCATATCACCGTCAACTAATTTACTTAATTTTAAAACCGGTGTTGCTCCTATCATATCTAAAACATTGTTATACATCATAATAATCTCCTCCTATTTATATTAAAAAATTTGTATTTAAAATTATCCATATTTATGCATTTATAAATTAATCTAATATATAAAATCAACACATTAATAATAGTTAATGTATCAAATTACAAGTTTTTGGGTACAAAAAAAACTCCCTCAATATTAGAGACGAAGTTTTACTTCGTGGTCCCACTCTAAGTTATAGTCACTAAATTGATTATAACGCCACTTTTTCAAGCACAACATTATGCTCTATCACTATAACGGGTGAATCCCGATGCAGCCTACCTGAATCACGTAATAAATAACAACTTGTTATTTATTTCATGTGACTAATTCGGTGCATAACTCCAAAGGGCACTTCGTATAAGTTTCCATAAGAATCTTCTCATCTTTAGATTCTCTTTCTGTAAATCCCTCTTATATTACTTTCCTTTTTCACAGTATTTTTTTATTATTTCCTAGTATTTCAGTATGAATTACTTTTACTTTATTATATTCTTATCATCAAAATATGTCAATAGTATTTTATTGGTTTAATAAAATGATTTAGGCTTTTATCTAAAAAAGAACTGTTAGACTAACCCAACAGTTCTAATGTATTGCGCTGTACTTTTGCCTATATCATAACTTTGATTTACTAGATTCTGCGAAAAACTATATCCGTGAACTACACTTCCACAGGCGAAAATTCCACCTATATTAGTTTGTGAATTTTCATCTAATTCAATTTGTCCCGTTTTCGCATCAACTACTATTTTAGCTTGTTTTGCTAATTCATTATCAGGGTATAGGTCAACTGATAAAAGTAATGCATCACATGAAATATGTTCCTCACTGTTTTTAATAACTTCATTATTATTATCTAGCTTCACCAAAGTAATACCTTCGATTCTACTTTTACCTTGAATATCAATTATCTTATGCTTTATTCTTAATGGTATATTAAAATCATTAAGTGAAACACTTAGTTTTTTATCATAAGCACTAATAAAATCTTTAGTTTCAACTATAGCTTTAACCCTCGCACCTTCAATTACTAGTCTTCTTGCAACTATTAATGCAATATCCCCAGTACCCAATATAACTACTTCTTTCCCTGGCATATAACCTTCTAAATTTATAAATTTTTGTGCACAACCAACAGTATAAATACCTGCACACCTACTACCAGGCAAATTAGAAAACCCTCTTGGTCTTTCTCTAGCCCCTGTTGCAATTATTATCGATTTAGTTTTAATTTTTAAAATTCCATCACATGTATTAACAACATTAAGTTCTTTATAATTATTCTCTTTAGAAGTATTTATATCTAGAACCGTAGTGTTTAATTTATATGATATTCCTAGTTCATTAACTTTATCCGTAAATTTCTGTACGAATTCTGGACCCGTAAACTCTTCGCCAAAAATATACTTACCAAATCCATTATGAATACACTGATTTAGTGCTCCACCCAATTGATTTTCTCTTTCTAAAATTAAAATATTGCCCTTATAGTTTTCTTTGGCTGAAATAGCAGCTGAAAGGCCTCCGACGCCTCCGCCAATTACTACTACATCGTATAACATAACACACCCTCCAGTTACAAGGAATCTTAAATTTATTTTATAGATACCTAATATTAGTTTTTATAAATCAACGTAAAAACCCGTGAAATTAATTTCACAGGTTTTATTTGGCAGGGGTAGTAGGACTCGAACCTACAACCAATGGTTTTGGAGACCACTACTCTACCAATTGAGCCATACCCCTTTATTAAGTTTTAAATTTCAAAAATATACACCGTAAAATGGCAGGGGTAGTAGGGCTCGAACCTACAACCAATGGTTTTGGAGACCACTACTCTACCAACTGAGCTATACCCCTATATTAATCACTTATTTACGATTATATGATAATTTTCAACCTAACGGTCACTTACCTAAATAGTGTACTATACAATACTTGAACTGTCAAGCAATCTTAAAACGCTATTATTTAGATAAATTTAATTATTCACCTTTGAACCGTGAGCCCTTTTCTTTTTTTATGTTTTAGGATAAAATATTTAGTGAGGTGAAACTTATGGAATGCATTGTAAACACAGTTGAAGAAACTTATAAGATAGGAGAATTATTAGGATCACTTGTTAATTCTGGAGATATAATTTGCTTGATCGGTGACTTAGGTACAGGTAAAACACATTTAACAAAAGGAATTGCAAAAGGCTTAGGCATAAAAGACCATATTACAAGTCCTACTTTTACGATTGTAAATGAATATACAGGTAGGTTAAAATTGTATCATTTTGACGTCTACAGAGTTAATGATCCTGATGAAATAGAAGCCATCGGCTTTGATGAATATATATTTAGTGATGGGGTTAGTATTATTGAATGGGCCAATTATATTAAAGAGTTGATTCCACCAAATAATTTAACTATAACCATAGAAAAATGCCCTGAAATTTCTGATAACTATCGAAAGATAAAAATGCAATATACAGATAAACGATTTGATTACATAAAGGAGATAAAACTATGAAGATTTTAAGTCTTGACTGCGCTACTCAATCAGCAACATGTGCCATCCTTGACGATAATAATATACTCGGAGAGACGACTTTTAATTTAAAAAAACAACATTCTCAAATACTTATGCCTATGATAGATGATTTATTAAAGAACACACAAATGAGCATAAGCGATATAGACGCCTTTGTAGCATCAAAAGGACCTGGTTCTTTTACAGGTCTTCGAATAGGTATGGCTACCATTAAAGGATTAAGCCAAGGCTGCAAAAAACCTTTTGTAACTTTATCTACATTGGATTCTTTAGCTTACAACTTAGCCTATACTGATGGAATTATATGTCCTATACTTGATGCTTTAAGAGACAACGTTTATACAGCTTTGTATAGTTTTGATAATTCAGACGCTTTAACTGATCCTAAACTTAACAAAATTAGTGATTATGTTAATATTTCTATTAGCGAACTAATAATTATGCTTAAAGATAAAAATTGTAGCATTACCTTTGTAGGAGATGGTGTCCCAAAATTCAAAGAAAAACTTCTTGATAATTTAACCAATATTCGTTTTGCTCCTAAGCACCTAAATTTAGCTAAAGCTTCTTCCCTTGGAGAATTAGGTCTTAAGCTCTTAACCTCAGGTATTCAAGATGATATATATGGAGCGATTCCTATTTATCTTAGAAAACCTCAAGCTGAGCGTGAGTATGAAGAAAAAATGAGGCAGAAATAAAATGATTAATGATTTTAAAATTTACCCAATGGATGCTTCGTCTATTAAATCAATTCTCAATATTAGTGAATTAAGCTTTCCTATTTCTTGGAGCTACGAATCACTTCAAAGTGAACTAGATAATAAATTTGCTAAATATGTTGTATTAAAAAGCGGTAACTCTATTATAGGTTACGGAGGTATGTGGATAATTATAGATGAAGCTCATGTTACTAATGTTGCTGTCCACCCAGACGTTCGCGGTCAAGGGGCCGGAGATATGATTGTTGAAGCTTTATTTAGAATTTGCAGAAAACATAAAGTTTGCGGAATAACCTTAGAGGTTAGGAGTTCAAATTTTATTGCTCTAAACTTGTACCAAAAATATGGTTTTCAGCAAGAAGGCCTTAGGCGTAATTATTATGAAGATAATGGAGAAGATGCAGTAATTATGTGGAATAGAAATTTATAAATAGAAAAAATCATTTAGTAATTATTTAAACTAAATAAAGATAAAGATAAAGGATGACTCTAACATATCGTAGAAGTCATCCTTTATTTATATTTTTTTCTTTTTATTTTTATTTTCTATTTGTAGCTTGTTGACTATCTTTGTATTTCTGCTCTATGTTCTCTTTATGAAGTATAGGAGAAACACTCTTATATAAAGCTAATGTCATTGCAGATATTACTACCCCTTTAAGTAAATTGAAAGGGACAATCATCCATAATATGAAAGAATTTAAATCCTTAATATTAGGATTTATTTTTGATCCCATTCCTATTACTGCAGTAATTGGGAATCCTAACACCGACTCATATAAAGGCAATATAAGAAAATAATTCAATAAGGCTGCAAAAGCTGACATACAAACTACCCCTGTTAATAATCCAACAATAGCTCCACCTTTACTTTTTCGAGCTTTATATATATATCCTGATACTAATACTAAAACTGATCCAACTAAGAAATTTGCTAATTCTCCAACAAATGCAGTTTTTGTTGCTAGTAGTCCATGTAATATATTCTTAAATAGTTCAATAAGAACTCCGGCTATCGGTCCTAATGCAAAAGCTCCTAAAAGAGCTGGCAAATCACTGATATCAATTTTTAGAAACTCTGGAAATATTGGTAACGGTAATTCAATGTACATCAAAAGAAAAGCCATTACAGATAATAGTGAAATTTTGATTAGTCTAACAAGTTTATCGTCTCTCATTTTTATATACCCCCTGATTTATTATTCTCCTAGGGATGGATATAATAAAAACCCCAACATAAAATTATGTCAGGGCGAATTTATATATATATCACATCTTCTATCATCCAGACTTTACTGTCGGCTTCGGAATCTAACCGAATCAGCCTTACGGCTCGCGGGCTTTACCGCCGGTGGGGAATTTCGCCCCGCCCTGAAGATTATTAAATTTTATTTTTATAATTTAATTATATACACCTTTTACAAAAAAAGCAACATATTATATTATTGCTTTTTCATTTTATATTATTGATTTTTCATTGTTAAAGATATTCTTTTTCTCTTCTCATCAACTTCAATTACACTAACTTCTACTATATCTCCAACGCTAACTATATCTAAAGGATGTTTTACAAATTTATCTGATAATTGGCTAATATGTACCAATCCATCTTGATGAACTCCAATATCAACAAAAGCTCCGAAATCAGAAACATTTCTAACCGTACCCATAAGTTTCATTCCTGGTTTAAGGTGTTCCATTTTAACTACTCCAGTTTTTAAAATAGGTTTTGGCAATTCCTCTCTTGGGTCTCTACCTGGCTTTTTAATTTCTTTTATAATATCTCTAAGAGTTGGAACTCCTATTTCTAATTTCTCCGCTAGTTCTGTAACATTAACCTCTTTCAACTTCTCATCCATATCCTTAAAGTTTAAAAATTTTAAATCTTCTTTTGTATAACTTAAAAAATCTAATAACTTTTTAGTAGCAGCATAACTTTCTGGATGAACTGAAGTATTATCTAAAAATTCACTAGACTCCATAACTCTTAAAAATCCTGCACACTGCTCATATGCTTTTGCTCCAAGTCTTTTAACCTTTAACAATTCTTTTCTAGTTTTGAATTTACCATTTTCTTCTCTATACACTACAATGTTTTGAGCTATAGCAGCGTTTATTCCCGATATATAAGTTAATAGTGAAGGTGTTGCAATATTAAGATCTACTCCAACAGCATTAACGCAATCCTCAACTACTCCTTTTAAAGATTCATCAAGCTTTTTAGGTGTTACATCATGTTGGTATTGTCCAACTCCAATAGCTTTTGGATCAATCTTAACAAGTTCCACTAAGGGATCTTGAAGTCTTCTTCCTATAGAAATAGCACCTCTAATTGATACATCAATGTTTGGATATTCTTTAGACGCAAGCTCTGACGCGGAATATACCGATGCCCCTGCTTCTGAAACTATTACATAATATAAATCTTTCGAGCATTCTTTTTTAAGTTCTATAATAATTTGAGCCAGTATCTCTTCAGACTCACGACTTGCAGTTCCATTTCCAAGTGACACTACATCTACATTATGTTTAATTACTAAATCTTTAATAATTGCTATAGATTTTTGAACACCATCTTTACTACCTGCAGTAGCATATACTGTTGCCATATCTAAAACCTTACCAGTATCATCAAGCACCGCTATTTTACAACCAGTTCTAAACCCAGGGTCAAATCCAAGAACTACTTTACCTTTTATAGGTGACTGCATTAAAAGAGCTTTTAAATTAGCTTTAAATATCTCTATCGCTCCTATTTCACCCTTTTCTGTTAGTTCAGATCGTATTTCTCTCTCTATTGAAGGAAATATAAGTCTTTTTACTGAATCTATTATGCTAAGCTCTATATACTTATCAGTTTCATTATTACCTTTTAAACATTTAACTCTTAAGTACTCAATGATTTGATCATTATCAGCTTTAATTTTTACAGAAAGTATTTTACTACTCTCGCCTCTATTTATAGCAAGAATTCTATGTGGTGGTATAGATTTAACCCCTTCTTTATATTCATAATACATTTCAAAAGGGGTAGTTTCATCAGAACTTCCTTTTGTTTCAACATTTCCATGATTATGTACTAATGCCCTAATCCATTTCCTATAACTCGCTTCATCTGAAATCATTTCACTAATGATATCACCAGCGCCTTGAAGTGCGTCGATATTACTTGTGACTCCCTTTTCTTCACTAATAAATTTTTGAGTTAGTTCATCTATATCACCTTTAAACTCACCATTAAAAATAGTTTCCGCAAGAGGTTTAAGTCCTTTTTCTATTGCAATGGTAGCCCTAGTTCTTTTCTTTGGTTTAAATGGTCTATATATATCCTCTATCTCTGTAAGTGTTTCACATTTGTTTACAGATTTCTCAATTTCCTCTGTTAACTTCTCTTGCTCACCGATAAGGCGTATTACATCCGATTTTCTTTCCTGTAAATTTCTAAGATATATTAATCTCTCTGTAAAATTTCTAAGTATTATATCATCAAGTCCGCCTGTTCTCTCTTTTCTATATCTAGCTATAAAAGGAACAGTATTCCCCTCATCTAATAATTCGATTACACTTTCCGCCTGATTTAAAGTTATTGCAAATTCCTTTATTAATCTACTATTTATATTTTCCATATTATTTTGGTCATTTATTTAACGCCAATTCAAATAAATAGGATAAGTATCCAGTCTATCTACTTTCACAAGCTAAATAACCAATCCTCCTCACATAATTTATATTTTTAAATTAACATATTTAATCATACCACGAATTCAATCCTCATATCTATATAAAAAATAGAATTTTATAGGAGATATGTATGAAAAAGTTAATATATTCTTTTTTCTTAACCCTTTGCCTTTTTTTATTGTTCTATAGCATGCGTTTATATTATACCCTATATAGCTTCAATCCTACAAATGTGTATAAAAATATAAAATATATCTCGTCAGACCAGTTTAAAGGTAGATTACCTGGAAGTTTAGAAAATCAAGAAATCGCTACTTATGTTAATACCGAATTTAAAAATAATGGATTAAAACCTTACATGGGAAAGGAGCTTCAAAGTTTTAAAGTAGCATATCCTAAAAAAATTAATGGTAATCCATATTTAAAGGTTATAGGCAAAAATGGAAATGAAGTTAAAATTTTTTTATATAGTAAAGATTTTAAAGAGGATATGATAAATTTTAAAACCAATAATTTAACATTTGGCAAAAGCAATATTAAAGCAATAACCCAAAACTATATTCAAATTAATACTAATGATGGCCCATTTATATTGTACGTTCCAAAAGGTAATGATTTATCATTTAGAAGTTCCTTTATTAAGACTTCCAAATATAACATGTATATCATGATCACTAAGGACACCCTAGAAGATCTTAAGTATCTATTAGGTAAAGGTAATACAGTTAAGTGTTTTATGCCCTATGAAGTATCCTCTGCCTGTATAAATAACGTTATGGGATATCTAGAAGGTAGCGATACATCCCTTTCACCAATAATCGTTTCATCGCACTTTGACCATATAGGCACAGACTTAAATGGAACTATATACAGTGGTGCTCTAGATAATGCATCAGGTATTTCATTTATGCTTGAAATGAGTAAATATTTAATTTCACTTGGTAAACCCTCTCGCAGTATTCTTTTTATAGGATTTAACGCAGAGGAATTTGGATGTTTAGGTTCTAATGAATTTATTAAGCAATATAAAGATGGTATTACTAATAGCAAAGTATTTAATTTTGACATGATTGGGACTAATAATGCTATTCCACTATGTTTGCTTGGCGGAAAAAACGATACTATTAAAACACCTTTTATAAAATCAATATCAAATGCTTTTAAAAATAAAATTGACTTTAATTATATTTTTGAAGACGCTAGTGATCATGAAGGATTTAGAAAACAAAACATCGATGCTATTACCTTTTGTGACAACGATATGTCCCGCGTGCATACCCCCAAAGACACTTATGATAATATAAGTTTATCGTCTATAAACAGATGTTACTCTGTAGTTTCTAAGGAGATTGTGAAATATACTTTTAAAAATCACTTCTTTATAATATATAATAAAGAATGTATTATACTTTCTACAATTGGAACTTTAATGTTTTCTGTTCTTTATAAAAGAAGCTCACCTTGACATATTATTATTTTTATTCTATGATTAAATTTAGAGTACCCTATTACCGTTATTTAGAATTTGAGTGGATATTTTTTTATATCAACTAGGGTGGTACAACCGATACTCGGTCCCTTTTCGGGATGCGGGTTTTTTTGTATTTACTTTTAAATATTTTATTAAACAAGGAGATATGATAATTATGGCAAAAGGAAAAAAATTTGTAGAAGCTATTACCTCAATGGACGAAGATTTCGCTAAGTGGTATACCGATATTGTAAAAAAGGCTGAACTTGCTGACTATGCAAGTGTTAAAGGTTGCATGGTAATTCGTCCTTATGGATATGCTATTTGGGAAAATATACAAAAAACTTTAGATAAAATGTTTAAAGATACAGGACATGAGAATGTATATATGCCAATGTTTATTCCTGAAAGTTTGCTTCAAAAGGAAGCAGACCATGTTAAAGGTTTTGCACCAGAAGTTGCTTGGGTAACACACGGTGGTGATGAACTCCTTGCAGAAAGACTTTGCGTGAGACCTACTTCCGAAACACTATTTTGTGATCACTATTCAAAAATAATTCAGTCTTATAATGATCTTCCTAAATTATATAATCAATGGTGCTCTGTAGTAAGATGGGAAAAAACCACAAGACCATTCCTTAGAAGTTCAGAATTCTTATGGCAAGAAGGCCATACTGCTCATGCAACGCAGGCAGAAGCAAAAGAGGAAACTCTTAAAATGCTTAATATATACGCAACTTTTTGTGAAGAAACTCTTGCCATTCCAGTTATGCGTGGAAAAAAGACAGAAAAAGAAAAATTCGCAGGAGCAAATGAAACCTACACAATTGAAAGTTTAATGCATGATGGAAAGGCACTACAATGTGGTACGTCTCATAACTTTGGAGATGGTTTTGCAAAAGCATTTAACATACAATACTCAGATAAAACTGGAAAACTTGCTTATGTTCACCAAACTTCTTGGGGAATGTCAACAAGACTTATCGGAGCAATAATTATGGTACATGGTGATGATAATGGTCTAATACTACCACCAGCAGTAGCGCCAATTCAACTTATGATCGTTCCAGTTGCGCAACACAAAGAAGGCGTAATTGAAAAAGCAACCGAGCTTAAAAATATGTTATCAAAGGTTGCTAGGGTTAAAATGGATACTAGTGATAAAATGCCTGGTTGGAAATTTAGCGAGTACGAAATGAAAGGCGTTCCACTTCGTTTAGAAGTTGGACCAAAAGATATAGAAAAAGAGCAAGTAGTACTTGTAAGACGAGATACCCGTGAAAAAATATTTGTTCCTATGTCTGAGCTAGAAACATTAGTACCACAGCTTTTAAAAGATATTCAAAAATCTTTACTTGAAAAAGCTAGAGCTGCACAAGATAGTAGAACCTTTACTGCAAAAACTGTAGAAGAACTAAAAGAAATTCTTGATAAAAATTTAGGATTCGTTCTTGCTCCATGGTGTGGAGAACTGGCTTGTGAAGAGAAGGTAAAAGAAGTAGCTGTAGCAACTTCAAGATGCATGCCTCTTGATCAAAGCGATGAAAAAGGTATTTGTTTATGTTGTGGAAAACCAGCTAAAACCAATGTTATTTGGGGAAGAGCTTATTAAAATTCATTATTAACTTTTGCTAATAATTAAATTTGTAGGTGATATTGATGTCAGAATCGTTATTAACGAAAAAAGCCCTTGCTCTATCAATTAAAAAGTTAATGGAAACAATTCCGCTATCTAAAATATCAATTCGTGAAATAACGAATACCTGCGGAATTAACAGGCAAACATTTTATTATCATTTTAAGGATAAATTTGATCTTGTAAACTGGATTTATTATACTGAGGCTATTGAAAACTTAGATGACTGTAAAAGTTATGCACACTGGACTGACGGTATGTTTAAGACATTAGTATACTTCATGGATAATAAATCCTTTTATACCAATGCTCTAAATACACCAGGTCAAAATGCATTTGATGGATATCTTTTTAAGAAAACCTATGACCTTATTATGGGAGTAGTAAATGATATTTCCACGAGTATAAACGCCTCCTTAGGAATTAAAGTATCGATCACTGATAAAAACTTTATAGCTGATTTTTATACTCATGCTTTTGTGGGAATAACTGTCCAATGGATAAAAAATAAGATGGTCGAATCTCCAAAAATATTGGTAGGTAAACTAAATGATGTGGTTGAAGGAAGCATGTTAGGTGCTTTAACAAGGTCATCTAATTATAATAATGAAAAATAATTAAACAAAAGAGGTTAAGTCAATTAGTTTTGACATAACCTCTTTCTTTATATATTATTATGAAGTAATTTAATACTTTCACGTAAATCTACTACAGAAATTTGTCCAGGTGCAGAAACCATTTTAGCCGCTCCAAAGGTTAATGCAGATCCAAATAATTCTCCTGACACTCTACTGATAACACCTTTACCAGCCATAGACATTGTAATAATAGGTCCAATAGCATACTCTTCACTCATAATGCGAGTAGCATCTAGAAGTGTAATTACATCTTTAGCACATGTGGGCATAACCGCAATTTTAGGAATATCCGCGCCTAATTCTTGAGCCCTACGTAACCTTGATATAATTTCTTCTTTATCTGGAGTCTTATGAAAATCATGATTTGATATTATAACAGCAACGCTCGCTGCATGAGCAACTTCAACTAATTCTTTTATATCTCTTTCATCATTAAATAGCTCAATATCTATAACCTCAACAAGCTTTGTACGAGCTATTGATTTATTTAATTCAAAATAAAATGATGGTGTAACTTCTTTCTGTCCACCTTCTTTAGCACTGCGGAATGTAAAAACAATAGGCCTATTAGCTAGAACCTTCCTAATTTCCTTTAACGCTTCCTTAACCTTATCTATATCAGTAACGTCATTAAAGAAATCTGCTCTCCACTCTACAACATCTAGGTCTAAATCTTTTAAAAAATTTGCTTCATCAATAAGTTCCTTGAAAGTCTCTCCTATCATAGAAACACAAATTTTAGGTAACCCTTTTCCTATTATAACATTTTTAATCTTAACTACATTCTTCATTTTATCAATCCTTTTTTTAATAATTATCTTGTTTTTCATCCCCAGTATAAACTAAAACTGCATCTCTAAGGAACATCGCCGTTCCTACCTGTTTCGCATCATAATATGCTGTAAATCTCTCATCATCCACATACATTTGAGCAAGCCCTGCATGTGCTTTTTTTGTATATGTGTCCCAATACATGCAAATCCATTGTTTGTGCAATTCTGCTGCTCTTTGCGCTAGTTCTCCTGCTGGGTTCCCAGTTTTAAACGCGTCCGAAATCACCTTCATAATTTCAGTAGCAAGTCTCTCTGCCTCATCCATTTGACTCTTAGACATACCTTTAACTTTATTATTTGACTTATCAATCTCTTCATCACCATATTTGCCTCTGATTTCAGCGCCATACTTCTTTTCATTGTCATCAACTAATTTCTGTTTGAATCCATTAAATTTTTCTATATCTGTCATGCTATTTCTCCCCTCAGCTAAGTCAATTGTTTTATCAATATTTGAAATTAATAAATCTAATTGATCTTTTTTTCTCAGAAGTTTATTGCGGTGGTCTTTCAGTGCTTTTGCCGCATCAAATAATGGATGCATTACAATATCTTTAATAGAATCAAGATTCATATCCAGTTCTCTATAAAAAAGAATTTGTTGAAGCCTATCAACCTCTACCTGGCCATATATGCGATATCCTGATGAATTAATTCTTGCCGGCTTAAGAATTCCTATTTCATCATAATATCTTAATGTCCTAGTACTAATTCCAGCAATTTGCCCTAACTTTTGCACTGTATACTCCACGTTATCCCCTCCCGATAAACATACTATACACCTTCACGTAACGTTAATGTCAAGCATATATTTTCTAAGGATAAAAATTGGAATTAACTTATACATTCTTTGTACTCCACCTCAACTTAATTACTAATTATAAGAACCATTATATCAAATATTCATATAATAATATTGATAAGTTAAATTTAAAATATTTTTTTAAGGGGATGTTATAGTGGATGAAGACACATTTTTTGGGGATACATTCAATGAACATAATGGCCTTTTTATAGAATTTATGCCAGATGAAGTCATTAAACAATTAGACGTAGATATTAGTATGGGAGATTATACTGATACACCACCTATAGTTCCTGACCTTACTTGTTCAACCTCATTAGATGATATATAAATCTTCAATATATAAATCTTCAATATAGTAATGTATAACTTAAATAAAAAATCCAGTAGAATAATAAAATTATTCTACTGGATTTATATTTTTATATTATTTATATTTTGTTATTTTCTTTTTCCTTTGCTCTTTCAGCTCTTCTCTTGTTAAATACATACCATGCATCCGCATTTTTAATTCCTAATTTTTTCGGGTCAAATATAAATGTTTCTGCAGTTCTTCCCATTTTCTTTTGTTCTTCATAGTCTTTCAAGACTTTGATACCAATGTTTCCAAGAATCAATATGGCAATAACGTTAAGCCATGCCATTGTACCAACAGCAATGTCACCAAGTGCCCAAGCAACTTCTGCAGTTTTAATAGATCCGTAGAAAGTTGAAACAAGAATTCCCACTCTTAGAATATTAATATAAATTTTACCATTTTTAACACCCTTAATTAGATAAGTAATGTTAGTTTCTGCTATATAATAATATGCCATTAGTGTTGTAAATGCAAAGAAGAATAATGCAATGGAAACAAAAGGTGCACCAAATCCTCCAAATACAGTTCCAACCGCAGCTTGTGTATATCCTGGTCCTATATCAATGTTTGGTATATTGTTTACTATAAATCCACCTGCTGGATTTATAACATTATATTTACCTGTTGATAAAATCATAAATGCAGTTGCCGAACATACAAATAATGTGTCAAAGTAAACTGCAAAAGCTTGAACTAATCCTTGTATAGCAGGGTGAGATACTTCAGCTGCTGCTGCTGACTGTGGTCCTGTTCCCTGTCCAGCCTCATTAGAATAAACTCCTCTTTTAACTCCCCATTGAATTGCATATCCTAGGATACCACCAAAAGCTTGATCGGCGCCAAAAGCACTTCTAATTATTAAAGAGAACATACTAGGAACCGCAGTTATATTTACTGCAAGTACTACTAGCGAAACTAAAATATAAGCCATTGCCATGAAAGGAACTACTATTTCAGCGATTTTTCCAAGTTTCTTTGTTCCACCAAATACTATAAAAGCAAGTAATACTGTAGTTATTGCACCAGTTATATAAGGACTAATACCAAATGCATTAGTTACACCTGCTGCAATACTGTTTGATTGAACTGAAGGTCCAAGAAAACCCCAACCGATTACAGTTGCAACTGCAAATGCAATTGCATACCATTTTACGCCCATAGCTTTTTCTATGTAATAAGCTGGGCCTCCACGATACTCACCATTAATTTCTTCTTTATATACTTGGCCAAGAGCACATTCAACGAACGAAGAACCTGCACCGAGAAATGCAATAGCCCACATCCAAAATACAGCTCCAGGTCCGCCCATTGCTATGGCAGTTGCTACACCCGCTATGTTACCTGTACCAACACGACCGGCAACAGACATTGCAAATGCTTGAAATGAAGTTACTCCCGCACTTGAGTCTCCACCACTAAATAGGTATTTTACCATTGCTTTTATATGTCGAACTTGAAGAAATCTTGTTCGAAATGAAAAATAAACTCCTGTCCCTAGACATAAATAAATAAGTGCTTTACTCCAAATAAGTGCGCTTAGACCATTGATAACGTTTTCCATATAGTCATCCTAAATTATGATGGTTTTCATTTATTTTTTTACACAAATGAATGATATCATACATTTAAAAGCGTTTCAACTCATTAAATAATCCAGTTATTTAATACTTTTCAATAATAAGAAGAGGTTGGTAATTTCATTACCAACCTCTTCTTATTAGGACTATAAAACTAAACTATTTATTAATCTGCCTTAGATAGGCCTCAATGAAAATATCAATATCTCCATCCATAACTGCACCTACGTTTCCCATTTCTGTATTAGTTCTATGATCCTTAACTAAATTATATGGATGAAATACGTATGATCTAATTTGGCTGCCCCAACCATTTTCCATGAGATTACCAGTTAAGTCTTCTATTCTATCTTTTTTTGCTCTTTCCTTTAAATCTAAAAGCTTTGCCATAAGCATCTTCATTGCAGTTTGCTTATTGCTATGCTGACTCCTCTCATTTTGACACTGAACCACAATGCCTGTAGGTATATGGGTTATCCTTATGGCTGAGTCAGTTTTATTAACATGTTGGCCCCCTGCCCCTCCTGATCTATAAGTATCTATACGCAGGTCATCAGGTTTTATATCAATATCTTGATCCTCAGTAAGTTCTGGAAGTACTTCACATGATGCAAAAGAAGTTTGCCTCTTGCCATTTGCATTAAAAGGAGAAATTCTTACTAGTCTGTGCACTCCCTTTTCAGCCATTAGATATCCGTAAGCATACTCACCAATTATTTTTAATGTAACTGATTTTATACCAGCCTCATCTGGTTGATAATCTAAGACTTCTATCTTATATCCCTTCTTCTCACACCACCTTGAATACATTCTATAAAGCATCTCTGTCCAATCCTGAGCATCACTTCCACCTGCACCAGTGTGGAGAGTTAAAATAGCATTATTTTTATCATATTTTCCTGCTAACAATATCTCTAGCCTGAATCTATCAGCATCATTGCCTAACTCTACTAGTTCGCTTTTTATTTCTGCTATAGATTCATCATCTTCCTCTTCTTGGCTTAGCTTGGTGAGCACTTCTAAATCTTCTATCTTACTAATTAATAAATTATATCTATCAATTCTATCTTTTATTCCCTTAGCTTCTTGAGTAATTTGTTGCGCTAGTTTTATATCTTCCCAGAAACTGGTCTCCTGCATCTTAAACTCAAGCTCTTTTAATTGTTTTTGCAATGATGTTATGTCAAAGAGACACCCGAATTTCTTCTACGTTAGTTTTTAATACATTTATGTCACTTAATATTTCTTCAATTAATATTATCAATATTAACACCTCTTTCATTATGTTTAAAAAGAGGCGTGCAATTAATTATTGCTCGCCCCTTTTAAAGCTTTAATTTTAAAATTATAAACTACAACTATCCTCTACCACAGCAGTTTTTATATTTCTTTCCTGAACCGCAAGCACAGTCATCATTTCTACCTTGCTTAACTTCTTTTTTAGTTGGAGCCTTTTTAATAGAATCATCATCATGATTTGTTGATGTTATTTTAGCAACCATTTCTCTCTCAGGTGCTTTTTCTATTTGCACATGGAATAAGTATTTAACAGTTTCTATTTTTATAGTTTCAATCATTTCAGCAAACATGTCGCTACCTTCCATTTGGTAAGCTTGTGATGGATCCTGTTGTTTATATGCTCTAAGACCAATACCTTGTTTTAAATGTTCCATAGCATCTATATGATCCATCCATTTGCTGTCTACTACTCTTAAAAGAATAACTCTTTCAACTTCTCTTATTTGTTCGTCCCCAAAGTCTGCTTCTTTCATATCATAAATTTTATGAGCTAAATCTAAAAGAATATTTTTAATTTCATCATTAGATGCTTTACCAAGTTCCTCTACTGAAATCATATCTTTTGGAATATATATTTCTTCGAGGTAATCAATTAATTTTCCAAGCTCTTCATCAAATGTATCCTCATCACCGCTTATATGTGAATCAACTGAAGAAAAAATAACATCTTTCATCATCTCTTCAATTTGTCCTTTTGTATTTTCTCCTTGAAGCACTTCTGTTCTTTGTCTATAAATTATTTCTCTTTGTTGATTCATTACATCATCATATTGAACAACATTTTTTCTTATATCAAAATTATTTCCTTCTACTTTCTTTTGAGCGCTTTCTATAGCTCCACTTACCATTTTACTTTCAATAGCGTCTTCATCAGTTAAACCTAATTTTCCTACAACTCCTTGAAGCCTTTCAGAACCAAATATTCTCATCAAATCATCTTCTAGTGATATGTAGAATCTTGTGCTTCCCAAATCACCTTGACGACCAGAACGTCCTCTAAGTTGATTATCAATACGCCTAGACTCATGTCTTTCTGTTCCAATTATCTTGAGTCCACCAGCCTCTGCAACTCCATCTTCAAGCTTAATATCCGTACCACGACCAGCCATGTTAGTTGCTATAGTAACCATTCCAATAGAACCTGCATGAGATACTATGTCTGCTTCTCTTTCATGGTATTTAGCATTAAGTACTTGATGAGGAATTCCTTTTTTCTTAAGCATCTCAGATAATAATTCTGATTTTTCTATACTAACAGTACCTACAAGAACGGGCTGCCTTGCATTATAAGTTTCAACTATTTCATCTATTATAGCATTATATTTCCCCTTGACAGTTTTAAAAACCAAATCTGCATTGTCTAGTCTTATTAGAGGCATATTAGTAGGTATTACTATTACATCCAGACCATATATTTCTCTAAATTCATTTTCTTCTGTAAGCGCAGTACCTGTCATACCTGCAAGTTTGCTATACATTCTAAAATAGTTCTGGAAAGTTATTGTAGCTAGAGTTTTTGACTCTTTTTCAATTTTTACTCCCTCTTTTGCTTCAATAGCTTGATGGAGCCCGTCACTGTATCTTCTACCTTCCATAAGTCTTCCAGTAAACTCATCTACAATAATAACTTCTCCGTCTTTTTCCATATAATCTTTATCTTTTCTCATAATATAATTTGCTTTTAAAGCTTGAACAACATGGTGTTGGACACCCATATTTTCTGCATCAGCATAATTTTCTATGTGAAAGAACTTTTCTGATTTGTCAATTCCTGCATCAGATAATATAACAGCACTTGCTTTTTCATCTATAGAGTAATCTTCTTCTTTTACTAAAGTTTTTACAAAATAGTCTGCAACTTTATAAAAATCTGTAGATTTCTCTCCTTCGCCAGATATAATTAAAGGAGTTCTAGCCTCATCTATTAATATAGAATCAACCTCATCGACAATTACAAAGTTTAGTTTTCTTTGAACCCTTTCTTCCTTATATACAACCATGTTATCTCTTAAATAATCAAAACCAAATTCATTATTTGTTCCGTATGTTATATCTGAATTATAGGCCGCTTGCCTTTGCGTTTGGTCTAAGTCATGGATAATAACTCCTACGGAAACTCCTAAAAATTCATGTATTCTTCCCATTTCATCTCTATCTCGTTTTGCAAGATAATCATTAACAGTAATTATGTGAACACCTTTTCCTGTTAGTGAATTTAAATATGATGGAAGAGTTGCTACAAGAGTTTTTCCTTCACCTGTTTTCATCTCTGTTATTCTACCTTGGTGAAGTACAATTCCACCGATTAGTTGCACTCTAAAATGCTTCATGTTAAGAACTCTCCATGAAGCCTCCCTAACCACTGCAAATGCTTCAGGCAATATATCTTCCAAGGTACTTCCATCGTTTAACCTTGTTTTAAATTCTTCTGTTTTAGCTCTAAGTTCTTCATCACTTAGACTAGTCATCTCTGAGTCTAATGCTTCTATTGCATCTACCGTTGATATTATTCTTTTTATTTCTCTATCACTATAACTACCAAAAAATTTATCAAATAGTTTCATATTTTTTCATCCTCACAATTCATTTAAGTACTTTCAAATTATATACTTTTAAATTATACCACTTAATTTATTGCCGTTCAACATATATGACCTTATAAATTTTGTAAAAAAAATACTAATATTTTCATATTAACATATTCAACAGAATTAAAAAAGTTAAAAAAGGATTAAAGTAAATATATCTACTTTAATCCTTTAAATTAATAAAGTTTAAAACTCCGGTTCTATCAAACCATAATCCCCATCTTTTCTTTTATATACTACATTTACTTCTGAACTATCATCCCTCATATATACGAAGAAACTATGACCAACTAATTCCATTTGAAGTACAGCTTCCTCTGCAGACATTGGTTTAATAGCAAATTTCTTTGTTTTAACTATCGCAGGTTCTGTATCTTCCTCAACATTATTAAGTTGTTGTGTCCCCTTAAATTTAAGAGAAGTCACATGATTTCTTTTTTCTAATTTTGTTTTATGTTTTCTAAGTTGTCTTTCTAATTTATCAGCCACAATATCTATAGCTATATACATATCTTCATTTTGCTCTTCCGCTCTTAAAATCACTCCATTAAAAGGAATAGTAATTTCTATAGTATGTCTATTCTTTTGAACCCCCAAAGTTGCTTGAGCCTCTACATCCGGATTAAAATACTTATCTAATTTAGATACTTTTTTTTCAATAATATTTTTCAAGGCTTCTGTTATCTCTATGTTCTTACCAATTACGTTAACTTTCATACTTACAGCCCCTCCCTAATATTCACATACCTCTTTAATGTCTAAGCATGTTATATGTTTGATAATATTATTCTATTACTTTTATTACTAAATAGCAACCATTAAAATCAGAATTTATATAATATTAACTCAATTCATACATAAGGCTTAACTATTTCCCTATTTTCTATAGTCAAAAAATAATAAATGACAGTCATTTCTGACTGTCACTTTCGCACTATAAGTACTTTAGTAAGTTAGTTGACCTGGTCTTTGACCCCACACTCGCCTGCTGGAGCTTTTGCTACCCAGAATTACCTTCTCACTACTAACACTCTCGCTCGTTAAAACGGCAGGACTAACCTCTAAGCCGCACCATGCTCACTAAACTTTGTTTAACTTACGTGGATCGTTTCGCCTGCGACTGGCATCGACTTTCAACCACAAACCTAACTTACTACAATAAGTATTATACATTACTTTTGGCTATAGTCAATACGTAAATATTATTTGCTCCCTTTTCTTTTAAGTTATGTGCGCAGTGAAAAGCTGTAGCTCCAGTTGTTATCACATCATCAATAAGCAAAATGTCTTTATTTTTTATATTTTCGCTTTTTTCAATATTAAAACAATTATTGGTATTATTCCAACGTTCTTCGCCACTTAGTCCTATTTGATCCTTAGTATCTATAGTTTTAATTAAGTTACATATAACTTTAATATTTAAAAACCGTGATAAATAGTTTGCTAAAAACTCACTTTGATTATAACCTCTGCTTTTCAATGCTTTTTTAGTCATAGGTACATAGGATATTAAATCAAATTTCAATTCACTTTCCTTCACAAGTTCCAGCATGTATTTAGCCAATATTTCACCGCATATAAAATCACTTTTATATTTAAGCTTAATAATTAACTCTTTTACAATACTCGAATAATAAAATACAGACATAGAAAGATATTTTTCATCACCGCGGTCAATATAAAAGCTTTCGCAGCATCTTCTTAGCTTTCCCTTGCATACAGTACATAACGCTTCACTTTCCTCACTATATCCATTGCAGATTACGCATAACTCGTCTCCTGAATATATAAGTCCAGCTAAACAATAAAATATATTTTTTATATATTCAATAATCCTCTTTCCCATGCCTTCTCATTAAATTTTCTAGCTATGCTTTTAGCTTCATCCATTTCATCAGTTTCCGCATTAGCTAAGAATATGGCCTCCCCCCTGTCTTCACTTTCGTATCTTCCAACCTTACTTGATAAACACAATAACTGCTTGTGATTAAATTTAACATCATCAGCAAAATAAACTATGACATCAATGGAATGGAATTCTACTGAACTTTCTTTAAAATCATTAGTTACCATTATTCCTTTTTCTCTACTCATAAATTTCAACTTAATATAATCATCACTTTTACCCGCGATAAATAAATATATATTTTCACTTAGCCTTTCTTTTAGGAGGCTTAAGTACTCAAATACCGCTGTAGCTTTTTCTGCATCTGGTGTAAATATAACTACCTTTCTATTAGATATAATTGACCAATTTAGATATTCATAAACCACTAAAGGTATATCCATGCTAAGATTTATTCTTGTGGTTATGATTCTAGGTTCTATAATTGGTGTGTTAGTATCTTTAAGCGGAAATATAATTGTGTTTCCCAGGCTAAAAACATCCTCAACGCAGTAGGCTATAGCTATCCCTTCAGCTTTGCACATCTTTAACAGTATTTTTTTTATTTGTTCTTTGTTGTATTGAGGGAAACTACTAATATCATTATAAATAACTAAATCAAATTCTCCCTGCAATCTTAATGCATCATTATGATTACATATATATATGTAATCTTTTCTGCTTCCATAATCTATAACATCTGAGTATACATATCCGCTCATGTTACTGAATTCATTTATAAAGTACCTAATATCAGTGCGTTGTTCTTTTTCATTAGTTATATACAAAATACTCTTATTTTTATTTGCAAAAGAAATTATGGTTTCTAATAGTATATCAGAGGAATTGTAAAATACTGATACTACATCAATTCTTCGTTTATCATTTAAAGTCAATCTTAAAATTTCTTTACTAACTTTATCTTTTCCCTTACTAAGGTTTAATTTTGCGTTGTAATACATGTAAAATCCCCTTTACAGTTAAAGATTTTTATAAATTAATTAATATAGGTTTCATCAAGGCTCATATTTGCATCTACTATTTGTCTTATTCTCCAGCCAAGTGCCGAATATCTTTCAAAACTTCTATTGTTATCTTTCATAAAACTAATAGCTTTTACCCCTCCCACTAAAACAACCATGTTTTTTGCTCTAGTTATTCCTGTATAGAGCAAATTTCTGTTCATTAATAATGGAGGCCCCATAAACATAGGCATGATTACAACTTCAAACTCACTACCTTGACTTTTATGTATTGTAATAGCATATGCCAGCATTAGTTCATCCAAATTTACACCCTCATATTCAACCCGTTTATCATCGTCGAAAATTACTATAACATTTTCGTTATCCTCGTTAATATCTTCAACATACCCTACGTCGCCATTAAAAATCCCAGTACCATCTTCACCCTTTGCACTTATCTTATGCCACTTAATCGAATAGTTGTTTTTAATTTGCATAACTTTATCGCCGGTTCTAAATATAGTGTTCCTATATTCCTTTTCCTTTTTATGTTTAGACTTCGGGTTCAGTGTCTCCTGAAGCTTTTCATTTAAATTTTCTATACCTAATATACCTTTTCGCATAGGAGATAATATTTGAATATTCTTCATTTTATCCCACTCTTTATTAAATTTAGGAAGTCTTGTATTAATTAAAGAGATAATACTATCGACTATTTTTTCAGGTTCATTATTTTCTATAAAATAAAAATCTTTTCCCTTTTCATTTAAAATTGGCATCTCGCCATTATTAATTTTATGTGCGTTAACAATAATCATGCTTTCCCTTGCTTGCCTAAAAATCTCATTAAGTTTAACTACTTTAACGCATTTACTATCAATGATGTCCCTTAGTACATTCCCAGGCCCTACAGATGGCAACTGGTCAACATCACCTACTATTATAAGTCTTGTTCCTATGCTAATAGCTTTCAACAAATTATTCATAAGCATTATATCTATCATAGAAGCCTCATCAACAATTAGAACATCACAATCCAGTGGTGATTCCTCCGATTTAAAAAACTCTGACCCATCGTCTCCACCTACTCCAAGTTCTAGCAACCTATGTATGGTCTTCGCCTGGCGTCCAGTAGCTTCTGTCATCCTTTTAGCCGCACGTCCAGTAGGAGCTGCCATATATACCTTCATTCCCGCTTCTTCAAACACCTCTGTAATACAGTTAATTATAGTAGTTTTACCAGTACCAGGACCTCCAGTTATTACTTCTATACTATTTTCAACAGCTCCACAAATAGCAGCCTTTTGTGACATGGCAAATTCTATATTTTTTTCCGCCTCAAAACTTTTTATTTTTTCTTCTATATCTAATTCTACTTCATCATACTCAGCTACAGATAAAGTTATAATTTTTTTAGTTATGCTTAGTTCACAATAATAGAAAGGCATTGTGAAAACACATTTTTCTTCATCAATATCTTCAACTTTTAACTTTCCTTGAAACACATTATCATAAATATTCTTCTCCACTTCTTCATCTGTAACTCCAAGAATATTTTTAGCTTCCTTTTGTAATTTCCCCAGTGGCATATAAGTATTTCCAATAGAACAAAATTCATTAACAACATAATTAATTCCACTTTGTATCCTAAATGGTGATTCTTTGTCAATTCCTAAACTCCTTGCTATCTTATCAGCAATTTTAAATCCTACTCCGGATATTGTTTCCGTTAAAACGTAAGGATTATCTTTTACAACCTTTATGGATTCGCTTCCATATTGTTTATAAATCTTAACACATTGGTTGGGCGTGACCCCATAAGTTTGAAGAAATATCATTATATTTTTAACTTCACGTTGCTTAGAATAAGATTCAAAAATTAATTGTATCTTTTTTTGTCCTACCCCGTCAATTTCTTTTAGTCTTTCAATTTCATTATCTAATATATTCATAGTATCTTCGCCAAAGCGCTCTACAATTTTTTTAGCAGTTACTGGGCCAATCCCTTGAATAACTCCCGAAGCTAGATATTTTTCTATGCCAATAAGAGAACTAGGTATTATTTCCTCGCAGTAATTTATCCTAAATTGTTTTCCAAACTGAGGATGAGTAACCCAATCACCCGTTAATTTCAAATTCTGCCCCTCACTTATATATGGCACAATTCCTACCACAGTTATTAGCTTTTTATTATCAAACAAATGAGCAATTATATACCCATTGTCTTCATTATGAAATACTACATCATCAACTATTCCTTGTACTTCTGGCATAAAATCTCCCCTACTTACAAATTTATATAATAATATCGATACTAATATTATTATTGCTATTATATCATATGTATTTTACATCTTTCACCTTTAGTATACCCCTCGTATAATGTAGTTGTAAGCATTGATAATAAATCAGTAATAATAACTACGAATCTTATCACTCATATCTTAACTAATGTTCGCAACTCATAAATTAATTTTAATTA
>NZ_JAHLEB010000030.1 GCF_018861735.1 Clostridium lacusfryxellense
CTCTGGTGCACCAGTTGTCACGCCAGTGGCATCGCTGGGTAGCTATGTTTGGAAGGGATAAACGCTGAAAGCATCTAAGCGTGAAGCCCACCCTGAGATGAGATTTCCCATCACTTGCACGTAAGTGCAATGTGAGTAAGACTCCTGGAAGAACACCAGGTTGATAGGTTAGAGGTGTAAGCATGGTAACATGTTCAGCTGACTAATACTAATAAGTCGAGGGCTTGACCAAGATAAATAAAGTAACAAACATTTAATTTTGCGATATATACTTCTTTTGTAAAAAAGAAGCGAAGGCTTCGAGCGTATGCGAGAAGACTCACACTGTGCAATTTTCAGAGAATATTTATATTCTCAATCTGGTGATTATGGCATGAAGGTAACACCCGTTCCCATACCGAACACGAAGGTTAAGCTTCAATGCGCCGATGGTACTGCAGGGGTGACCTTGTGGAAGAGTAGGTTGTCGCCAGGTAATAATAAAACCACTAAGTTTATCTTAGTGGTTTTTGTTTTGCTTAAAAAAAGTTTCCAATTATTTCATAGTATGACAACAATGTAAAGAGCCAATAATACTATTGAGTTATGAAGGAGGGATTTTCATGAGAAATATATATAATAATGAAGACCATGATAAAATCCAAAAGGATAATGTTATGGAGACTCTAAATAATATAGCAGAGAGTCACAGTATAAAAGATCAACTTCTTAAAAAACGCTCCGGGAATCAATCATTAGAGAATGTGAGCAACGTTAGAAGAGAAAAAAGTGATAGTGAAGATAACTCCGATGGAACTTTTAAAATTTCAAATTTCTTATAAGTTATATTACAAAGGAAAAATACTTAGTATTTTTCCTTTGTAATTTGTTATATAAAATCAATATTAAAAGAAGTGAGGTGATTTAATTGGTCAATTTGGCACTTTTAGGATGTGGAGGGGGAATGCCAATTCCAGAAAGATATCTATCATCAATACTTATAAGTTATAAAGGAAGAAAGATATTACTTGACTGTGGAGAAGGAACTCAGGTATCGATGAAAATACTTGGATGGGGGTTAAAATCAATAGATATAATTTGTATAACACATGGTCATGCAGATCATATTGTAGGGCTTCCAGGTATTCTAGCAACAATAGGAAACAGTGGTAGAACTGATCCTATTACTATAATTGGGCCTATAGGAATCATAGATATTGTAAAAGGGCTAAGAGTTGCAGCACCATATCTTCCATATGAACTTAATATTTTAGAGAACCCACAAGAACCTGTAAAAATACAAGCTCCGTAAAATGCGAATAATACCTCGCTAGGAGAATTTAATGATTTGATAATTTCGACACTGGAACTTGAGCATTCAACTAACTGCTTGGGTTATAGCTTATATTTTAATAGAAAAGCAAAATTTGATGTAGAGAGTGCAGCTAAAAATGAAATACCAAAAGAGTTCTGGAATAGACTACAGAAAAATGAGATTATAAATGAACATGGAAAAACATATTTCCCGGGCATGGTGCTAGGAAAAGCGAGGAGAGGAATAAAGATTAGTTTTACTACTGATACAAGGCCAACTCCTAATATAATATCTTTTATTAATGAAAGTGACTTGTTTATTTGTGAGGGTACTTATGGTAATGATAATGATATTGAAAAAGCTATTAAAAATAAACATATGACCTTTACAGAGGCAGCAGTGCTTGCATTAAAAGGTGAGGTACAAGAACTCCTTTTAACTCATTTTAGTCCTTCAATGCTAAATCCAGATGAGTACAAGGATATGGCTGAGGGTATATTTAGAAACAGTACTATTGGTTTTGATAGATTTGTAAGGACTATATCATTTAAAGATTAAAAAAATGTATCTAACTGCTACTTATATGAGTAGTGGTTTTTTTGTCGTTGCATCAGTGATGTTCCTGTTTTTAAACAATTTACAACATAAATGTTATTTTGAACTATTATTTATGTAGTTAACCATTTATGTTATAATTTATACATACAAATATTAATGTTTTGGAATGGAGAGGTTTTAGTATGAAAAATTTTCTTATAGGATTAATTATTTTTGTTTTAGGTGCATTCTTAATAACGCAAAATACTATAGTTAGAACTGGCTTTAATTTGGGTGGTTTTATGGGTGGTTATAATCCTCCTTTTGGATTATTGTTATTGCCAGTAATAATAGGTATTATTCTTTTATTTGCTATGGATAGTCAAGTTTTGGGATGGATATTAATAGCATTTGGTATCTGTTCAATTCTTTTAGGCTTATTGATGGGATTAGATATCAGTTTTAGACCGACTACTCTGTATGTTGTTATACTAATGTTTGGTTGTGTTGCCATTGGTGCAGGTTTAATGATTCGTGGTGTAACACAATCCAATAAAGCATAAGATGACAAACTGATTTAATACATTAATAAAAGTTTGTCATTTTAAATAAGTTAAACAACAAAAACTACCTTAACTAAATAGTTAGGTAGTTTTTGTTGTTTGATTATAAATAAAGCTATCGAAGAGTTATGACATTTGCATTTCATACTAACTTATAACACTATCAAAATTATCTCCACTTAACACTAATACATCACCATTTTTAATCATTGTAGCTCCCTTAGGATGTATTACATTTTGTTCGCGTTTTATCATTACAACAAGAATTTCATCCGGTATATTAGCATCCATTATAGTTTTATCAACCCAATAACTTTCTGGAGTAATCTGTAATTCATAAAGTTTTGTGTTTGATTCTTCTTGATAATCATTGAATGTTTTTAAAACAGCTGACGAATTATCAACAAGATCTAATTTCTTTGCAAGCGGTGCAATTAAGGTCCCTTGCAAAGCAACTGAAAATAATGCTATAAAAAATACTATGTGGAAAATATCGGATTGTATAACTGCTTTATTTGTTACAGCTAGTATAGCAAAAACAATAGATGAAGCACCTCTAATTCCTACCCACGATACAAACAATTTATGCTTTAGAGGGACCTTTAAGAAGCCTAGTATTCCGAATGCGGCGATAGGTCTAGCAACAAAAATCAGAAAGAGTGAAATTAAACTTCCCGGTATTAAAACTGATCCTAAATGAGATGGGAAAGAAAGTAGTCCTAGTATAAAGAAGAGCATTATTTGCATTAACCATGATATGCCATCTAAAAATTTAACCAAACTCTTTTTATTTTGTATTTTACTATTTCCAATTATAATACTAGCAATATATACACTAAGGTATCCATTACCACCAATCCATGAACTTAATGAATATGCTAAAACAGCTATTGCCATAACAAATAGTGGATATAGTCCCTCAATCTCGAAAGTTATATTTTTTAATATCCAAGAACTTGCTTTCGCTAAAATAAAACCAATTAATAAACCGAAAAATATTTGAAATATTAGGAGTTGTAAGATTGACTGTTCTCCACTAATGTTCATTAGACTTAAGATAGTAATTGTAAGCATATATGCAAATGGATCATTACTACCACTTTCGATTTCAAGTAGGGATGCAAGTCCACCTTTTAAATTTAGTTTTTGAGAACGAAGAATTGAAAAAACTGATGCAGCATCAGTCGAAGCTACTATGGAGCCAATAAGTAATCCTTCTAAGAGCGTTATGTTAAGAACTAAAGTACAAAACAATCCTGTAAGACCTGCAGTTACAACAACCCCTAAAGTTGACATCGCTACAGCCTTACCAACTACTGGCTTTGCTATTTTCCAATTTGCGCAAAAACCTCCGTAAAAGATTATTAGTATTAAACCAAATGAACCAACTTGCTCTGCTATACGATAATTCTCAAAAGGAATTCCAACAATTCCTTCCGAACCAAATACCATACCTAGTAGAATAAATATAAGTAATGAGGGTACTCCAAACCTATATAGAACTTTACTTGAAAATATGCACATGAGTACAACAACTGAGGCTATAATCAAAGGCATTATCATCTATTAATCACTTCCTTTTCCAATTTTATTTGTGTCTAAAGAGAGGCATTCATTTAGAATATCCAATCCTTCCACAATTCTAATCTTTTTGAATTCATCTATTTTATTAAATGTAGGAATAATGTTTTCAGATAATGATGTTGTTACTTCTTCCATTATTCTCTGAGCATATTCTGTCATTTTTATATTTACACAACGCTCATCCTTCAAATTTCTAACGCGCTCTATAAAGCCACTCTTTTCCATACGTTTACATAATGGCGATAAATTACTTTTTCCCATATATAGATGTTTACATAAGTCAGTAATATTTTGCTCCCCATTTTTAGTAAGTTCCAGTAATACGCTTGCTTGCACTGCGGTTAGGCCATATGGCTGATAAAAATCGTGCAGAATGCCATTAAGTCTTCCGTTAACAGATTTTAATACCTCAATAAGTTTTTCTTGAAATTCAACACCAATCATAATTTACTCCTTCTTAATATACTTAACATGTGAACTATTCATATGTTAAGCATATCATTACTTGATTAATTTATCAATTAGTTTCCAGATTGGTATCTAAGTAGGAGATTTAAATATTTATAATGTATTTTTATTCATAATAATCAGTTATTTTTACAAAAAAGACTAGGAATATATTAAAAAAATTAGTATAATCTATATATAAATAAATTAAATGTATAAATTGTGAATGCGAGGAAAGATCTATGATTGAACCCATGATATTAGCCTTTATTGTTGCAAAAATTAAAGGATATAAAATAAGACCATTATTTAAGACGTGGGCGATATATCCACTTGTATTATTTCTACTAATGTATGTTGGTTTAGAGATAATGATGTTTAGCGGTAATTATACATTCATAAAATACTCCGGTATTTTTCATTATATTTATCTTTTAACATTTTTAGTTTTAATTATTAAATATAAACTAAATGTTAGTGCAATTATAGGATCATTATTTATTTTAATTGGAAGTGCTTTAAATAATTTTGTTATAGCTGCTAATAATGGAAAAATGCCTGTATTCCCAACCTTGTCATACTTAACTGGTTACGCAAAACCAGATTCTTTTGTTAGAGTTAATGATATACATATTATGGGGAGCGGAATTACTAAGTATAAGTTTTTATCTGATGTAATTGATGTGGGGTACTGCGTTATGAGCATTGGAGATGTATTCATAAGAGTTTTTGCATTTATTATAATATATAACACCATAAAAGCCATTAATAAAACAAAGATAAGCAATTATGAGTCGTTGAGCGAATAGTATATTATATTCATTTAATTATATTTTTAAATATATCCTATTTTGTAATATTAATGATATAATTGTTAATATATACAAAGTTATTCAGGGTTGTTAGGGGAGAAGTAAAACATGTTAAAATTGACGTTGTTAGAATTTTTTTTAAGAGGATTACCGGAAGGCTTTTTATTTATGTTTGCAGTGTATGCATTTTCAAAAACTCCTATTAACTTAAAAAAATATATTATATCAAGTGTATTTTTTGTACCTACAGTTTATTTAATAAGGTTATTACCAATTCAATATGGAGTACATACTATACTAGGTATTATAGCAATTAATGTAGTTTCTATTAATTTTAGTAAAATTTCTATTATTAAATCTATACAAGCGAGTCTCATGGCAGTAATTCTGCAATATATATGTGAGGGCATTAATGTTCTTATAATTCAGTATATATTTAAAGCCGACATTATGTATCTCTTAAGTGATCCATCACTTAAGGTATTATATGGAATTCCATCATTATTGATTTTTGCAGCTATAGTATGTACATATTATTTCTATAATTCTAGAAGAAAACAATTGAAAGAGGTAATAAATGGAGAAATTAGCTAATAGCATTGCTAATAAAGTAGCATTAGAATTAACCCTTGATCAGGATAATAAAGAGGTGATCGCTTACGGTGCATTTGCTTTAATGCAAATGTTTTTTTCTATAATGCTTGTGTTTTTGTTTGGAATATTATTTCATGTAGCTTTTGAAGCGTTAATAATTTCATTTACTGCGAGCATACTTAGAAAATATTCTGGCGGAGTTCATGCAAGTTCACCATTAATTTGTAGTTTTATAGGTATAATTATATGTGTAGGACAAGCATTGTTAATATCATTTTTAATAAGTCCAGTAGTTAATTTGAAATTAATTATAGTTTTAGGATTTGTAATTTTTATATGTTCCTATTGTATTATTTATAAATTAGCCCCAGTGGACAGTATCGCAAAGCCTATTGTAAAAAAAGAAAAAATAAAGCGGATGAAAAAAGGTTCTATAATACTTTTAAGTGTATATTTAATGATAACAGTATTTTTTACCATGCTCTACATAAATAGTGGTGAAATTAAGTTTCTTGTTTATACTCTATGCTTATATTCAGGCATATTATGGCAAGTATTTACGCTTACAGCTTTAGGTCACTTATTAGTAGGTAAAGTAGATACCTTTTTAAATCATAAATATTAAGAAAATGGGGGATTATATTATGAAATTTTTTAAAAAACATCTATTCAGCTTAATTGCAGTAGTAGCAACTCTTGTAGCAACTTCTGTCGCTTCTTCAGCATGTTGGTGGTTTGTCTATCAGCCAGAAGAACCAAAATGTCTAAGAGATAAATAATAAAATAATGGGGTCAGTATAGCTGACCTCATTATTTTATTAAAATGAATTTGATAAGGTAGTGATATTATGGGTAATTTAGAAAATGACAAACAGAAGAAAATTCAAGAAATAGTATCAATAATAAAATTAGCTTCCCTATTATTTTCAGGAATAATATTCTTAAGGTATTTTTTTAATGGAAATGACCTAATGAAAGCAACAGAAGAAACTTATTATAATCCTTTTTTGTATTTTAGTGTAATATTAGTCTTAATTTTAGTATTAATATACTTTATATGGTCATTTTCAACTATTAAAAAAATAAAATGTAAATATATTAACAATATACAATTAATGGAAAATGCTTTATTCGTTTTATTGTTTATTATTCTTGTGCTTTACTCAGGTAAAAATACAAGTGACTATAAATTTATATTTTTATTTATTATAATAGCATCTACTATACAACAAGGTATGAAACAAGGTATGATAGTAGCTTGTGTCGCTTCATTATTTATATTAGGTTTAGACCTTATATATGCACCCAATGAAGTGGTTAATCAATTCTTTTCTAATGATTTGATTTTATCTGGTGTCTTTATTCTTACTGCATGGCCGTTGGGATTCTACGTAAAGATTGAAAATGAACATATACGAGTGCTTGAGGGTTTGGCAAATATAGATGGTCTTACAGGAATTTACAATCACAGGTTTTTTTATGATGCATTAGGTGAAATAATGAAAATTTGTGAAAGAGAGAATAAAGTAGTTTCAATGATGTTATTAGATATAGATTATTTTAAAGTTTATAATGATGTAAATGGTCATCAAATGGGTGATGAAGTACTTAAAAATATAGGTTTTATACTAAAGAATAGCTTTAGAAAAGATGATATAGTGGCAAGGTATGGTGGTGAAGAATTTGCTATAATTCTTCCAAATACTTCTGAGACAAATGCTATTAAGCTTGCAGAAAAATTAAGAAATAAGATTGAGAAAACATATTTCAGTGGAGAAGAAAACCAACCAAATGGTAAAGTGACTGTCTCAATAGGAATATCAACTTATCCTGATAAAGCTAAGGATGCAATTGAACTTTTTAAAAGTGCGGATGATGCACTTTATAGGGCTAAGTTTTTTGATAAAAATAGAGTGGAAAGTTATACTTCTATATTAGATGAATTAAAAATTGATACAGAAGATGAACATATAGATATTATCACATCAATAAAAACTCTTATAAGTGTAATTAATGCTAAGGATAAATATACATATGGTCATGTTGAAAGGGTTGTCATTTATAGTAAGTTACTAGCTGATAAACTAGAACTAAATGAGAAAAACAAAAAAGATTTAATATTTGGTGCTTATATGCACGACATTGGGAAAATAAATATTCCAAAGGAAATATTAAATAAAAATATGCCATTAACTAATGAAGAGTGGGAAATAATGAAACAACATTCAGTAAATGGTGTGGAAATTGTAAAATCTGTTGAATCACTTAAAGAAATTATTCCTTTAATATTACATCACCATGAAAGATATGATGGCAGAGGTTATCCAGATAACCTAAAAGGTAATGATATACCTTACCTTGTGAGAATGTTAACAGTGGTGGACTGCTTTGATGCCATGACGTCTAGCAGACCCTACAACAAAAGGAAAACCTATGCAGAAGCTGTTGAAGAGCTTAAGAGATGTAGAGGTACTCAGTTTGATAAAGATATTGTTGATGCATTTGTCGAGGTTATTATGGAAAGTCAAAATGGTTTTGGTAACGTAGGTGCTTAGAAAATATTGGTAAAAAATATAAAATATAAATTTAGGTAAAAACTGCTGAAGCAAATTTCAGTGGTTTTTTATTGTTTTAATTCTTTATCGAATAATAAATATTTTTGTAGATATAATAATAAAGAGAACATAATAAATAAAATAGAAGGGGATATGAATTTATGAAAAACAAACCAGATGATAGAAGAGACAATGTAGATAAAATTCAAGAAAATATTAGTAATACTATTGAAAATTGTCATCGTACTTCAGAAACTATTGAAAAAACAGATGATGAAGAAAATAAAAAAGTACTGGAAGAAAAGAATGAAAGAAGAAAAGAATCTATTGATGGTATGAAATCAGAAATTAGAGATGAAGCAATAGACAAGAAAAACGGATATAAATAGAGTGATAATATAACATTAAAATTATACCTATAGCTTAGCACTTTTGAGTTTGAGCTATAGGTAGTACTAGCAAACAGTTCTTTTGGAACTATTGTTTGCATTATGCTAGAGAGAAGTGAACCAATAATTATAAATTTTCCGATTTGAAAAAATTCTGCTCCAGCATGCCTAAATATTGCATCTAATTTTCCTGGTATACCTTTAATATTAACAGAATTATCGCTACAAAAACCACAACTACATGTAATATCATCTATATTGTTAAAAAGCGTAACTTCATCTTCAGGTGCAAAAATAAATGCTACGCCAACTATAAATGCTATTGTAATTCCTAAAATAACCCTATATATTGCTATAGATGGTTGATTGGGAAATGCATACAAGGTAGAAGCAATAACAATAGGATTTGTTATTGGCGCAGCAAGCATAAATGTTACAGCTGCAGGTACTGGAATACCCTTTTTAATTAGCCTTGCACCAACAGGCCAGTTACTATATCTACTTTTATTTTCATCCTCTATAATCTCTCTACACTATTATCTTAAATAAATTATTAAGTTTTTTCTTGTCTAAGTTGTAACCTATTACACATAATCTTCCGATGTAATCAGCTTTTATATTCTTTATTTCATATTCATCAGGGACATAATCAAATTGTAACCAAGTGTTGTCGTGGCATTGAAGAACACCTTTTGCTCTAAGAACACCTTTTGCTCTAAGAATGAATCCATACTCTGTATAATGTGCCATATTATCCATAATATTTTTTAATTCTTCTTTGGTGTATACATTTATTGTCTCAACTCCCCAAACGTCAAAAACTTCATTGGCATTGTGATTATGGGAAGATGGATTTCCACTTTGAATAGTTTTTCCATAGGTATGTCCCTTTATAGAAAAGTTTTTAGCACTTTTTATTTCTTTCTCTAGGGAAGTCTTATCACTTTGTTCTGCTACATCAATTATAGTATCTGAGGTTATACTTTTTAAGTCCGTTGTTATTATATTGCAAGTGCTGTTTAAATTATGTATTGAGTTAACTACAAAATCTAAATTTATTCTATCAGATTTTTCAGATTTACTCAAAAGTATTGTTTTTGCATTTTTTACTTGATTTTCGAAAAACTCACCAAAGTTAGCGTTATAAATTTTATATTTTAATACGTCTACAACAGTGATAATCATATTTATTGTTATTAATTCTTTTAAGTTAGATTTTCCACAAGCCTTAATTACATCAGAGAGTTTGCCAACACCGGATGGTTCTATGAGTATCCTATCGGGTTTATATTTTAATATAATTTCTTGAATAGCTTCTCCAAATTCACCAACAAGTGAACAACAGATACAACCTGAATTGATTTCTTTTACGAAGGCATTGGATTTTCTTAGTAAAATACCATCAATACCAATCTCTCCAAATTCATTTTCTATTATAACTACATTTTCATTATGCAATTTTTCTTCGATTAGTTTTTTTATTAAAGTGGTTTTTCCAGCTCCTAAAAATCCTGAGATTATGTCAACTTTTGTCTTCATTTATTACGCCTCCCAAATATAAACTTTATATTTTACCTACGTCAATCAATGGCTTTGCAAACCATTCGCATTTATAATTCCTTATTATTATATTAGTCATTATTAAGATTTACAACTATTTTTAATAAGTAAATTTACATATAAAATTGGTTTAATATACAAAATTCATCGATTTAACCTTAGTAAACATTTTTTCACACATATAACTAATGCAAGTAATATAACAGAAATTAATGCAGTTATACCTCCAGGAGCACAGTTCATATAATAAGATATAAACAGTGACAATAATATATCTATGACACTAAATAATACTGAGTATAAAAAAGTTGCTTTAAACCCTTTTCCGAGTTGCATTGCAGTAGCAACTGGTAAAGCAATCATTGAGCTTAAAACAAGTACTCCAACAATTCTCATTGAAACGGATATTGTGGCTGCAACTAATATAGAAAATATATAATTTATTAATTTAACATTTACTCCAGCAATTTTAGCTGCTTCTTCATCAAAGACTATAATTACAAGTTTATTATATAAAAATATTAGAGTTGTTATTGATATAATGCCTAATACCAAGACTGCATATAAATCTTCTCTTGTAACTGTTAGTACACTTCCAAAAATAAATGAGTTAACATTTGCATGCAATTTCCCAGAACTCATGATAGTAATAGCGATACCAACACTTAATGATAATACTATAGCAAGGATAAGCTCAGCATATTTTTTAAAATAGTCCCTTAAAAATTCGATTAATACCCCACATATAGAAGTGAATATGAATGAGCTTATTATAGGGTTTCCGTTATACAAAAGCCCGATTGCAACACCTGCAAGAGAAGCATGGGATAAGGTGTCACCAATCATTGAGTAACGCCTAAGTACTAAGAAAAAACCAATACATGGACAAAGTATAGAAATTAATATAGAAATCATAAAGGCGTTTTGCATAAAGCTATAGTGAAAAATAAAAATCATCTCCTTTTTTTGGTTTTAAATATTCTTCTATATATTTATTAGGGGTGCACAAATGACCATTTCCGCCTGATATATGATAAATAAGAGAAGAATTGACCATAGCTGCATTAAGGTTATGTTCAATTGCAATAACCGTTACTTTATTAGCTGTATTTAATTCTTTTATCAGCTTATAAATATCTTTTTGGCTACTTACATCGACTCCTGTGGAAGGCTCATCTAATATTAAAAGGCCTGGACTTCCTAGTAATGATCTTGCTATAAATATTTTTTGAAGTTGACCTCCTGACAACGTGCCTATAAGGGAATCCTTAAAATCAAGCATATTAACTAATTCTAAATTTTTAGATACTAAGTTTTTATCTTTAATTTTTAGTATCTTTCTATAGCAATTAAGCATCTCATATACTGTAATAGGAAATTGTGAATTTAGAAAATCAGCCTTTTGTGGAACGTAGCCTATACTTTTATTTGAATTAACTATTGTACCTTTAGTAGGACTCAAAAGATTTAGTATTAACTTTACAAGAGTGCTTTTACCTGATCCATTGTCACCTAATATTGATAAGTACTCCCCATCATTTATAGTTAAATCTATATCATTAAGGATGTATGGTGAAGAGTTGTTATAAGAAAAAAATAAATTGTTAATTTGAATCATAATATCCTCCAATCAATATAAATTAATGCAGATTTGAAAAACATGAATATCATATACATGAAAAATATGTAAATGATCTTGTTGACAAAATTTATATTTATACGTATATTATATATGTAAATGCAAATGATTTGCAACAAGCTATTTTAAGGAGTGATAAAAATGTTAAAAAAATTGACAATCTTAATCTTATTTAGTTTTACATTACTGACGTTTACTGCATGTGGTAGCAAGAATTCAGAGGATAACAAAACCACTTCTCAAAGCAAAACAAAAGTTGTGGTTACATTTAATGCAATGAGAGAAATCGCTGCAGCTGTTGGAAAAGACAAGGTTGATATAGTAACTATAATACCTGATGGTACAGAGCCACATGATTTTGAACCAAAGGCAAAGGACCTTGAAAACCTGAATGATGCTAAAATATTTATGTACAATGGTCTTAGCATGGAGTCTTGGGTAGATAAGGTTTTAGAATCCGTAGATAATAAAAATTTAATTACGGTTGATGGTTCAAAAGGCTATAATGCAATAAAGAATACAGATTCTGAAGAAATCGAAGAACATGGTCAATATGACCCACATTTATGGTTAAGTTTAAAAGGTGCAAAAAATGAAGCTAAAAATTTAAAAGATGCCTTAGTGAAAACTGATCCTTCTAATAAAGCTTATTATGAGAAAAATTATAAGGATTTTGCTTTGCAACTTGATACACTTTACGATGAGTATAATAAAAAGTTTGAAGCTGTAAGTAATAAGAGCTTTGTAACTGGACATGCGGCTTTTGCATACCTTTGCAGAGATTATGGTCTAATACAAAACAGTGTTGAAGATGTTTTTGCAGCAGGGGAGCCAAGTGCTAAAAAGTTAAAGGAATTAACTGATTTTTGCACCAAAAATAATATTAAAACAGTTTTTGTTGAAGATATGGTAAGTCCTAAGGTTTCGAATGCACTAGCTAAAGAAGTTGGGGCTAAAGTTGAGACAATACATACAATAGAAAGCAAAGAAGACAATAAGGATTATATACAATGTATGAGAGAAAATTTAGAAATGATTTACACTAGCTTAAAATAAAATTGGTTTTCGTATAATGCTTTAGTTAATAAAGTAGTTGTCTTTTTATAATAATTAGCTTATTATATAGTAAGTTAATAAAAAAGAAACTATAAAAATTATATAATAAAATATAGGATTAATTAATTTTAATTAAAAGGGAATCAGGTTAAAATCCTGAACTATCTCGTAGCTGTAATAGATAAATTTAAGTACAATAAGTCACTTGGAAACGGGGAAGGCGTACTTAAATAATGATTCTTGAGTCAGAATACCTGCCTATATTTTGCGCTGAAAACTCTACGAATGATAGGGAGGGCATTATAATAAAATTTTTTATTTGATTTTATCAAATTAAACATATTTATTAAATCATACCTTTTAACGTTACAGTTAGAAGGTTTTTTATTTGTGGCAAGGATTATATTATGAATGATAAAACAAATATTGCTCATCATTTGGCAGAATATCATATAAAAACATAATGCCCGATATTAATCCATATTTATAATTATAATAGCTTTAAGAATGTGATAATTAATATATACAAAGGAGGCGCTATATGGGGCATAAACACGGTGAAGGTTTTTCAATAGATTTCTATGCTTATACTTCCAATATAAGACAATGGAATGCTACTTTTAAAGTATCGTTTTCTGTTATAGTACTGATTCTTTGTGTAGTACTTCAAAACCCATATGTATCTGTCACGGTCATTATAGCAATGGGCTACCTTAACATTGTAAAAGGAAAGCTTCAAGCAAATGAATACTTATCAATACTAGCAATCCCAATCGTATTTATTCTCCTTGGTACTTTTACAATCGCCATTGATTTTTCAAAGCAACCAATAGGGCAGTATAACATGTATATTGGTTTAGGTTATGTATTTACTTCTCAGGCAAAGCTGAAAGAGGTAGTATTTTTGATTTTGAAGGTTTTTGCAGCTATAAGTGCACTGCAGATGATGACACTGTCGACACCATCTTCTGAGATTATCTATGTGCTTCGAAAGGCACATGTGCCAAAGCTTATTGTAGAACTTATGAACCTTATTTACCGTTACATTTTCATTTTAATGGATGTGTATACTAAAATGAAAAACTCGGCAGAATCCCGCCTGGGATACAGTGATTTTAAAACTTCATGTTATACATTTGGAAGCATTGCCAGCAATATGCTAGTTATCTCACTTAAAAAGGCAAACACCTATTATGATGCTATGGAATCCAGATGTTATGATGGGGATCTTATATTTTTAGAGGAAGATAAAAAGGTAGAGACAATGCAAATTGTCTATGCAGTTACATTCATAATTTTTTTAATCTTGCTTTGGGTATTTACAAAATAAGTTTTACAAGCTAGAAAGGAGCTATTATGGAAAAACCAATATTAAAAGTAGAGGATTTATATTACATCTACGGAAATGGAAAGGCAGCACTAGACGGTGTAAGTGTGGACATTTATGAAGGTGAGAAAATTGCAGTGATTGGTTCCAATGGATCAGGAAAATCAACATTTTTCTTGAACATAAACGGTGTATTTAAACCAGAAAAAGGAAAGATAATTTACCGTGGGACACTAGTTACTAAAAAGAATTTAAGAGGGCTTCGAAAAAATATCGGAATAGTTTTTCAGGATGCAGACAATCAAATAATTGCATCTACAGTTAGAGCTGAAGTTGGATTCGGCCCAATGAATTTAAAGCTTCCAAAAGAGGAAGTAGTGACTCGAGTTGATGAAGCACTGGCATACATGAATATATCAGATTTTAAGGATCGTCCACCGCACTATTTGAGTGGTGGGGAAAAGAAACGTGTCACCATTGCAGGCATTATTGCTATGAAATCAGAAATTATTATATTTGATGAACCGACTGCATCTCTAGACCCTTTAAATGCGCTTATGTTAGAAGAAGTTTTGGCCAAGCTCAGCATGGAAGGTAAGACAATGCTAATTTCAACTCATGATGTAGACTTTGCATACAGATGGGCAAAACGGGTCCTTGTATTTAGCCAAGGGAAAATTATTGCTGATGGAACACCACTTGAAATTTTTAGAAATACAGAAATCTTAAAACAGGCAAATTTAAAACAACCAACTATGCTGGAAATCTATGAATTACTTATAGAGAAACATTTGATAGAAGATGCTAAGGCCTATCCAAAAAGTGTAAAAGAATTCAAGGAAATACTTGAAAATAGTTAGTTTTGTAGAAAATATTAGCATATATTAATATATATTATAAAGAATAAAGGGGGTAAATAAAATGAAACAAAAGGAAAAGAAAATTGTTTTTATTGCCATAGCTTTTGCAATGATATTTGGGATTACGCCCGCAGCAAACGCAATGCACATCATGGAAGGATATCTTCCACCAAAATACTGTATTATATGGGGTGTTATCTGTATTCCATTCTTAGCAGCAGGTTACTTCTCAATTAAGAAAACATTGTCCGAAAATCGTAAATCCATAACTATTCTTGCTATGGCAGGCGCATTCATTTTCGTACTTTCATCATTAAAAATTCCATCAGTAACAGGAAGTTGTTCACATATGACTGGAACTGGACTTGGTGCAATTTTATTCGGACCAATGGCAGTAAGTATCTTGGGTATTATTATACTGATTTTCCAAGCAATACTCCTTGCTCATGGGGGACTAACCTCTCTTGGCGCTAATACGTTTTCTATGGCTATTGCAGGACCACTTGTTACTTATGTTATCTATAAGATATGCCAGAAGACGAAAGTTAATAAATATGTAGGTATTTTTCTTGCTGCATCAATAGGTGACTTATTCACTTATTGCGTTACAAGTTTTGAACTTGCACTTGCGTTTCCGTCTGCAAGTGGTGGGGTAGGATCATCTGTAGTTAAATTCCTTGCAGTCTTTGCGCCTACGCAGCTACCACTTGCAATTATAGAAGGTATTTTAACTGTTGTAATCATCATGGGTCTTGAAACATATGCAAAATCAGAACTTATAGAGCTTGGATTCCTAGATGGAGGTAGAAATTGATGATGAAGAAGTGGAAAAAAGTTACCATATTATTAATTATTGCTGTTTTGATTGCGATTATACCATTATTTATGCTAAAGGGTGCCGAATTTGGCGGCTCCGATGACGCGGGAAGCAAAGTAGTCTCAGAGATTACAGGTAAAGAGTATAAGCCATGGGCCACACCTATTATGGAAACTTGGATTGGTGGAGAATTACCAGGAGAGATCGAAAGTTTGCTCTTTTGTGTACAGACAGGTATTGGTAGTGCTGTTATTTTCTTTTTTCTTGGAAGATTTGTAGAACGGACTAAAAAAGAAAATAAGGATAATAAAGAGAATAGTGCTGATAAAAGTTGAATTAATTGCTAATATGATATAAAATATATAATTGTGTGATTTTTAATTCTCTTAACCAAATTGTTAAGAGGATTTTTAAAATATAGATGAATAACTTATAGGGTGAATAGGTAGTACAAGAAGTGATAATAACGAAAGTAAAATATACGGAGGCATTATATGTTAGTAATAAAAAGAGATTCAAGGAAAAAAGAATTTAAAGCAGAAAGAATATCGACAGCAGCTGGAAAAGCTTTTATAGATGTATATGGCAGAGAAGATAAAGAGTTTAATAATCTTGTTTCAAATAGAGTAATTGAAACTCTAGAAGAGGGCGGAGAAGATTTAATACCAATAGAAGAAATACAGGATATAATTGTTGCCCAGATAAAATTATTAGATAAAAAGGTAGCTCAGGCTTATATAAATTATAGAGAAGAGAGAACATTTGAAAGAGATAAAAAAGGAGAACTTGATAAAGAAATTGATAATATAATTAACGCAGTTTCAGAGCAGACTAATTCTAATGGAAATCTTGATGGTAGTAAAATTCAAACTATTAGAGCTTTAATTTCTAATGTTGTTGGGAGTAATTATAGCCAAAGACATAAGATACCTAAAAAATACTTAAAGAAACATAAAAAAAGTATATACATACATGATGAAACATATTTTGGATTACCACTATTTAATTGTTGCCTTGTTGATTGGATTAATATGTTTGAAAATGGATTTGATTTAGGGACAACCCTTATAGCAACACCAAATTCCATAGAGACTGCAGTTAATGTATTGTCACAAGTAGCAAGTCATATATCTAGTAATACATATGGTGGAACTACATTCCCAACATTAATAACGGGCCTTGCACCTTATGCAGTTAAAAGTTTAAATAAACATAGAGCAGTAGGAAAGCTATGGATTGAAGATGAAATTAAAGTAGAAGCATATGCATGGAACAGATTAGCTAAAGAAATAGAAGATAGTATGCAATCTCTTGAATATGAAGTTCAAACATTAATGACAAGTAGAGCCGAGACCCCATTCTTAACCCTGGGAATAAATAATGTAGACTTAAACGCTAGTGATGAAAATCAAAAAATTCAAAAGATGATAACAGAAGCTATATTAAATCAGAGAATTAAGGGCTTAACTGGTGGAGTTACCCCTGTATTTCCTAAACTTGTGTATCAAAATACAAAAGGAAATAATCTTAATCCAGGAGATAAGTATTATGACTTATTCAAATTAGCAGTTGTATGTAGTGCGCATCGTCAATATCCTGATTATATAAATACTGATAAGGTTGTGGAAGTTACTGGAGATTATAAGGAACCAATGGGATGTAGATCATTTTTAGGAAATTATGTAGATGAAGATGGTAAGTATAAAACTGCTGGAAGATTTAACTTTGGAGTAATATCAATTAACTTAGTAAGACTAGCAATTCAGGCAAAGAATGATGAAGAAATATTTTTTAAGTCATTATATGAAGCGTTAGAAGATTCCAAGGAATTACTTATGATAAGATATGATATATTAAAAAATGTTAAAGCAAAGCAGGCTCCAATATTATATATGAGTGGTGCAATTGCAAAATTAAAAGCAGAAGATACAATCGAACCGTTACTTAACAATGGATACGCTTCAGCATCAATTGGGTATGTTGGATTACATAATTGCTTAACAGCTTTATATGGAGTGGGCCTTGATGATAAATCAGAAGAAACATCAAAACGAGCAAGTAAAATCATGAATTGTCTAAGAGATTATTGTGATGATCAAAAAGACAGTACAAAAATAGGATTTAGTTTGTATGGATCTCCAGCAGAAACTCTGGCAACAAAATTTTGCGCAGAGGATGTAAAAGACTTTGGAATAATAGAAGGCGTAAATGACAATGGATATTATGAAAATTCATTCCATTATCCTTCAAATCATTTAATATCACCTTTTGATAAGTTAGATATAGAATCTGTTTCATCATCATTATCCTCTGGTGGAGCAATATCATTTGTAGAACTAGGCGATATGACTAAAAATTTAACAGCGCTTGAAGATATTATAAGATACTCATATGATAAAACTCATTTTCTTGGCATATCTTCAATAAGTGATAAGTGTTTGAAATGTGGATATACAGGAGAAATGTTTACAAAACAGAATAGTGATGTAGATTTTGAATGTCCTGTATGTAAAAATGACGACAAAATGTCATTAAGTATAATCAGAAAGCTTTGTGGATATCTTGGAAGTATATTTGAAAGACCTGTAGTTAATGGAAAAATGAAGGAAATCAAGAATAGAGAGAATAATAAAGGATGTAATTAACATGAATTATGCCAGTATTTTCTTTGATGATACTGTAAATGGGATAGGATTTAGGACATCATTATTTGTTAGTGGATGTTCTAAAAATCCTCCTTGCAAGGGGTGCTGGAGTCCTCTTGCTAGGGGATTTGACTATGGAATGCCATATACCGAGGACACAAAAGAATCTATTTTAGATAGCTTAAAAAAACAATATGTTAAAGGGCTATCAATACTCGGAGGAGAACCAATGGATAATTTGGGCGATGGGGTTTTATTAGATTTAGTAAAAGAAATAAGAACTAAGTTCCCCCAAAAAACTATATTTTGTTGGAGTGGCTATACTTTTGAAGAGCTTATTAAAGATCCTATTAGGTTAGAATTTTTAAAACATGTGGATATGTTAAGAGATGGAGAATATATAGAAAGTCTTAAGGATATTGCTCAATATTTAAGCGGTTCTAAGAATCAAAGAATAATAGCAGTGAGTGAAAGTCTTAAACAGAATAAAATTATTTTATATAATAATTTTATTATTATATAATAATTAAATATTGGATTTTATATCAAAAACAATTTCTTTAATTATATCTTTAATTTGTAGATCCCTTGTGCCAGGTATATAAATTCCATGTTTTTGTAGTGGAATTATATATTTAGTACATTCCATATTAAATACAGAACTAGAAATCATGGGAGTAATTTCTCCATTTATACCACCGCTACATATTATTCCAATTGGTCCAATAATGCTATCAACTTTATTTGATTGGCAAAATGACCAAATAGATTTTTCACCGCTTATACCTTCATTTGCACCTGCTTTTATCATGTTTGAGCAAGCGAATTCATTTGTACCTAGTGCGATAATATAAATATCAGTGTCAATTTCTTTACGTATTTTTTTTATAATTGTTTGACCAAGACCTGCTCCTTGAGCATCTATAACAGCTATTTTCAAAAGTACACCTCCAGAATATATAATTTATAATGACATTGAATTTTTTTATATACATAAACATTATTATACTATAATGTTTATGTATATTCTATTTATAGCTAAAATAAGATTTTAAAACAGTAAAAATAAGTTAACGTATACAAGTTATAGCTGATGTGCTATTATTATTTTGTGCGCTACGAGAGTGTACTATTATTGGAAACTAAAAAAAATTTATAGATAAGTTAAATTATTGACCACGAAGGTTGATTTCTGTAATACAGTTATCAATTTTTGTGGTTTCATTTTTTTGTAAATTTAAAGGAGGAATTAAAATGCATATTCCAGACAATTATCTAAGTCCAACAACTTGCGCTGTTATGGCAGCTGTTATGGTTCCAATATGGGGAACCGCCGTAAAAAAAGTTAAAAGTGAATTAACAAAAAAGAGAATACCATTGATGGGCGTAGGAGCAGCATTTTCATTTATGGTTATGATGTTTAATATTCCCCTTCCAGGAGGAACTACTGGACATGCGGTGGGAGCAACACTAGTAGCACTTCTTTTAGGGCCGTGGGCAGCTTGTATATCAGTAACAATTGCACTACTGGTACAGGCATTTATATTTGGTGATGGAGGTATTTTAGCGTTTGGAGCTAATTGTTTGAATATGGCATTCATAGCACCTTTTGTTGGCTATTATATTTATAATTTAATAAGTCGAAGGGTTAAAAGCGATAAAGGAACATATGTAGCAATTTTTATTTCATCATATATAGCATTAAATATAGCTGCACTATTTGCATCAATAGAATTTGGAATTCAGCCACTGCTATTTAAGGATGCTTTAGGAATGCCGCTATATTCACCATATCCATTAAGTATATCAATACCAGCAATGATTATACCACATTTGCTTGTTGCGGGTGTTCTTGAGGGAATTATTACGGCTGGTGTGTATGGGTTTGTTAAAAAGGTTTCTCCTGGGATTATAGTTGATGGTTTAAAAGTAAAGATGAAACCTATATACGGATTGCTTATAGCAATGATCTGTATTTCTCCACTTGGGTTACTTGCAACTGGTACAGCTTGGGGAGAGTGGGGAACTGATGAAATAAACTCTGTACTAACTAATGATAAGACTTTAGGATTTATTCCAAAAGGTATGCAAAATGGATTTAATTTTAAATCATTAATGCCGGATTATTCACTTAGTGGAATTTCCGAAATCATGGGATATATATTATCAGCTATAGCTGGAGTTGCTATAATTATTATTATATTCAAGCTACTCAGTGGTAGACATCAGGAAAAGAGAGAGTTTTAGAATATATATTATAAAGATAATAAACTAAAAAATATAAGCTAGATACTTAAAAATAGTATCTAGCTTATATTTTTTTATAAATTAATTATGTTCTAATGAATAAACTTCGCGCTATTTGTAATTTTATTACTGTCTAGAGTAACAGCACCATTGCGTGCTAGGAGTTGACCTCGAACAGATGCACCCGTATTGACAGTTATGGATGTTAATGCGAAAATACGTCCCTCGAAATGAGAATATGTTTGTAGTGTTGCAGAGCTTCCTACCCTCCAAATAACGTTATTTGGGTTAGCTCCGTTGATAAGCCTAATATTACTGTATGTTGCAGTAACTAGAGTGGATGCTGTGTTAAATATAAAGTGAGCATTTGGATCACCCTTAGCATCAAGTGTAAGAGTACCTGTTATCTCGAAAGTACCGGAACCTGAAGCGTAATCTCCGTGGGTCAAAGTCTTTCCACCAAGCTCAGTAGGGATACAAGTAGCAGGAGTGATAACATCACCATTATATGAAGTTATAAGGTCTGTCTTAGCAACATTTGCGGTGGCGTTAGCTAGTTGTGCATTTCCATTAAGGGACAAACTCTCCTGACCAGTGAGTGCTGTACCAGGGAACAGGCCAACATCTCCATTGATTGACGTATTTCCTGTATTAGTTATTGTGGTACCTGCTAAAACTGCAAATCGGTTGTTTGTTATTACTCTTTGCTGACTTGCCATACACGTTGTAGGTACTGCAACTATAGCTAATGTTAATAGTGTGGTTTGTAATGATATAAATCTCATCTTATTAAGTATTTTCATAAATTCAATCAACCCTTTCTTCTTGAGTATTTTGATAAATTTAATCAGTGATCTCTTTTTTGTTAATCATTAAACAGTATAAGGATTAATTAGCACTACTTATAAAATCAAACTAAGAGCAAGAGTTTAACTCTAAAATAAAATCAACATTAAATAATTAAAACTTAATTTCAATATTAGACTATATTATGGTAAAATTAGATTAAACCGTAAATTGAATTTTAATTAAAATCAAGTTTATAAATTAATATTAATGTATAACGTTAGTTTAGAGTGGAAATGCTATTCGTTAGGTAGATTGTATAAGTTATGTTAGTTCCCTTTCGTCTAACAATTTCAGTTAAAAATACAAATATATATAAGATAAGTGATTATCATTATCAATATTGTCTATCACTTATAACCTCATAGTACTTCTTTTTAAAATATAATGCAACATATATTTATTGCAAATGTTGCAAAAATTCATTTGTAATGGAGTGAAATTAAGAAATGGAATTTTTAACTACCGCGGAAAAACTCAAGGTTACAAGAAAGTATTTAAAGATGAGGCAAGAAGACCTAGTGGATGAAAACCTTACCAGAGGACTTATCAGTATGATTGAAATAGGAAAAAGAGAGATAAGTAAAAATGTTGCTATAATGCTATATAGCAAATTTGTACAAAGGGCGATAGAACTTAATATTGAATTAAAAATAGACAATACTTATTTGTTGCGATCTCCTAGTGAAGATGCAGAATTATATTGTTTGAAAAGCCTTAATGAAATAAATAAAGATATACACATTAATGAAATTCTTGAAATAGCAAATAAGTTTGAGTTATCTAAGGTTAAGGTTATGGCATATAGTAAATTAGGTGAGTATTATTATTATAAGAAAAAGTATGATTTAGCTTTCGTTAATTATAATTATGCTATAGAGATTTTTAAAAATATAAAATGAAAGAATACAAAATAGTTAAAATATATTATGTTATTAATAGTGTTATACTTACCTAAGACATAATAAGTTTTAACTAAGCAAGGGAGTGATTAATTTGATTAAACTTGTATTAATTAGACATGGAGAAAGTGTTTGGAATAAGGAAAATAGATTTACAGGTTGGACAGATGTAGATTTGTCAGAAAACGGATTAATAGAAGCTAGAAGAGCTGGAGAAATACTTAAGAAAAACGGATACTCATTTGACGTTGCATATACGTCTGTATTAAAAAGAGCAATTAGAACACTTTGGATAACACTACATGAGATGGATCTAATGTGGATCCCTGTATATAAGTCATGGAAACTTAATGAAAGACATTATGGTGCGTTACAAGGTTTAAATAAGGCTGAAACTGCGAAAAAATATGGCGATGAACAAGTTCATAAATGGAGACGATACGTGGATGTAAGACCACCAGAACTTTTGAAAACTGATGATAGATACCCTGGAAAGGAACTTAAATATAAGGAATTAAGAGAGGACGAATTACCTACAACTGAAAGTCTAGAGGATACTGTAAAGAGAGTTATGGTTGAATGGTTTCAAGAAATATTACCCCAAATTAAACAAGGCAAGAAGATTATAATTTCTGCGCATGGAAATACTTTAAGGGCTTTAGTAAAACATCTTGATAATATATCAAGTGATAACATTGTTAGTTTAAATATACCTACAGGAATTCCTTTAGTTTATGAGTTAGATGATGATTTTAAACCTATTAATCATTATTATTTGGGAATCGATGGTGCGTTACCTGAGGATAAAATATCTAAAAATATCTAAGACTATAAGTGCTTATGAATTTAATTGCTTTATACATGTAAATATAGAATAGGCGCATTTTGATACTACGCGAGGAGTTTATATAAATGGATGAATTTTTTAGAAACTCAAGAAAAACTATAGGGGTTTTAATAAATGATATAGATGGATGGTATGGAGCACCAATTATTAAAGGAATTAGAAAAGTTGCTCTTGAAAGGGATATTAACATCTTGGTATTTCCTGGGAGGTCTCTAGATTCAAAATGGAGAGATGAGGTTCAACATAATGTTATTTATAGTATTGTAAATAAAGAAAAACTCGATGGTATAATACTAACGTCAGCATCCTTGTTTAATTATGTTGGATTAACAGAATCTAATAATTTTCTTGCTAATTTTAAGGACAAGCCTATAGTAAGTATTTCTGTTCAAGTTAATAATAGACCTAGTGTAATGTTTGATAATAAGTCTAGCATGTATGAAGTTGTTAATCATTTAATAGAGCATCATAAGTATAAACGTATTGCCTTTATATTAGGGCCATCTTCAAATTTGGAAGCTTGTGATAGATATGAGGGGTATATATCAGCGCTTAAAGAACATAATATTGTTGTAGACGAAAACCTTATTGAAGTGGGCGATTTTAGTGAGGAATCTGGAGTAAAGGCAATGGAATCTCTTTTAAAGAAAAATAAAATTATTCCCCAGGCTGTAGTAGCTTCAAGTGATCAAATGGCAATAGGTGCTTCAATTATACTTAAGGAAATGGGACTTAAAATAGGCAGAGATATTGCTTTAACAGGATTTGATGATTCTGACAAAGTGAAATTTTTTACACCACCCTTAACCACAGCTAGTCAACCTACTTATGAAATGGGTTTTTTGGCAGCAGAGCTTATTTGTGATTTGCTCGATGGTAAAAAAGTAAATGAAAACATTAATATTCAAGGTAAACTAGCAGTAAGGCAGTCATGTGGATGTTTAAATATACCTAATACAGGAACTATCTCAAATAATTACAATTCATTTAATGATAATATTGATTTTGTAGTAGCTATTCAAGATTTTTGCAATAATTTAGATATTAATAAGGAATCCATAGTTGTATCAGCACTACAACAGCTTAATTTACTATCATCAGAACTTAATGAAACTAAGGAGATTTTTTATATTCTTTTAGATGATCTTAAGGAGGATATTAAAGCCAAAAGGATTAAAGGAAGATTTATTTGTAATCTTAATTATATATTGAATGAAAATATAATAATAAAAAATAAGAGTGTTAGTTGGAACAACTTTATTTTATCATTGCGAGGGTCTATTCTTAAATATGCTACAAGTTATGAAATCGTTTCCTTAGTTGAAGATGTATTTTATTCGGCATGTATTTTAACGAATAGTATTTTGCAGAGATTTGAAACCTATGAAGGATACGATATCAGAAAACTGTTTATTGAAACACGTTATACCAGTGAAGATTTGAATACTACAGTAAGTGTCGAAGGACTCATTAAAACACTAAAAAGGTATATATTTAAAATAGATATAAAAAGATGTTATTTGTGTTTATATGATACCCCAACAATATATCCTCCAAATAAGGTTTTTATATTACCGCCTAGAGTTAAATTATATCCTTGCTATGATGATGATGATGAAGAACCTTTAATGGAGCATTTTAGTCCATTGGAAATGATACCAGATAAATACTTATATTTAGAAGAAAGAAGTGAACTTTTGTTCATGCCTCTATTTTTCGGAAATCTACATTTTGGGTATATACTTTTTTGTGTGAATAATTTCAATCTAATTGTTTTAGAAAGCCTATGTCAACAAATTAGTCATTCATTAAATAGGCAAATGCTCTTAAATGAAAGAAGAAATGCAGAAGAGAAATTACAAATTGCTGTTAAAGAATTAGAAAATCTAAATCAAGAATTGCATAATCTATCAATTATTGATGATTTAACTGGGCTATATAATAGACGCGGGTTCTATGTACAAAGCGACATATGTTATAACTTTGCTTCAATTAACAATAAAAGTTTAATCTTATTTTATGGAGATTTAGATGGGTTAAAGAACATAAACGATAACTTTGGCCATAATAGTGGTGATGAAGCATTAAAAGCTACTGCTAAGCTTCTTCAAAAATCTTTTAGAAACTCAGATATACTTTCTCGCTTAGGCGGCGATGAATTTACTGCCATTGCAACTAATATTGATTCCGCTTATACGCTAAATATAATTTTAGAAAGAATCGAGTTTGTTTTTAAGGAATTTAATGAAAGTGATACTCTACCTTTTGATATATCAATAAGTATCGGGTATTCTCAGTATTATCCTAATTCGAAACTGCATATTAATGAATTAATACAAGAGGCTGACTCAAAATTATATGAAGAAAAGAAACGAAAGAAAAGAGAGCGGAAAAATGTTTGATATAATAAAGAAGGTATAGCAAAATTTGCTATACCTTCTTTAATAAAAATTATTTTAGAGCTTTATTGACTAGGAAATGTTATGGTATTTTAACTTCGAGAATATCATTCCCATTTAAATAATAATCGTTTTTATACACTGATATGTTTATAGGCACATTAGTCTCATTTTGTATTATAAATTTATTTGTAGTGAATTTAATGTTTAGGAGAGCGCCTCTGAACATTATTTTAAAGGATAATGAACTCCAATGTTCTGGGATGAATGGATTTAAAATCAACTTATTATCAAGAACACGTAACCCGCCAAAGCCATGGACCACTGCCATCCAAGTGCCTGCCATACTGGTTATATGGCACCCGTCTAATGTGTCATTGTTATAATTATCAAGATCAAGTCTAGATGCCCTTAAATACATTTCATACGCCTTATCATAATTTCCTATCTTTGCTGCTAAAATCGTATGAATGCAAGGTGACAAAGAAGACTCATGTACAGTTCTAGGTTCATAGAAATCAAAATTCCGTTTTATGGTACTAATATCATACTCTTTTTCAAATAAGTAAATACCCTGAAGCACATCTGCTTGTTTTATAAAACACGAGCGTAGTATTCTATCCCATGACCACCTTTGATTTAATGGCATGTGTTTTTTATCTAGGTCTTTAACTAATATCTGCTCCTTATCCATATAGCCTTCTTGCTGAAGGAAAATACCAAGGTCAACATCGCGTGGATAGTACATGTTTTGAATTATATTCTTCCAAGTAATTATTTCATCATCTTTGAAATTGAGTTTTTCTTTAAGTTCATTTAATCTTTCAGGTTCATTTTCACGTAAATAGTCAATAACCTCAATAGTATAATCTAAAGTCCAACAGGCAAGTTTATTAGTATACCAGTTATTGTTTACATTATTTTCATATTCGTTAGGACCAGTAACTCCCAGAATTACATATTTATTTTTAACTTTTGAAAATGTAGCTCTTTGAGCCCAAAATCTTGATATAGCAGTAAGAACTTCAAAACTAAATTCACCAAGGCAAGATTTGTCCCCAGTATAATTCACATAATTGTATATAGCGTAAGCTATGGCTCCATTTCTATGGATTTCTTCAAATGTTATTTCCCACTCATTATGACATTCCTCACCATTCATTGTTACCATTGGATATAATGCAGCCCCGCCAGTAAAACCTAATTTAGAAGCATTTTCTATGGCTTTGTCTAACTGTTTATATCTATACAGTAAAAGATTTCTAGAAACTTTTTGATCAGAAGTGCTTAGATAGAACGGGATGCAATAGGCTTCAGTATCCCAGTAAGTGCTTCCACCATATTTTTCACCAGTGAAACCTTTTGGACCTATATTTAATCTATAATCTTCTCCAGTGTAGGTTTGATTTAATTGAAATATGTTAAATCGAATACCTTGCTGCGCAGAAACATCTCCCTCAATAACTATATCGCTCTCTTTCCACTTTTTTCTCCAAGCATCGGATTGTTCTTTTAATAATAGCTCATATCCATCCTCTTTAGCTATTCGCGATAATTTTTTTGTTACATCAATTAGCTCAGAGGGATCATAATACCTTGATGATGTGTTTGCAACGTATTTATAAATTATAACTTCGTCATTTTGATTACACTTAACAAGTGAGGTGTTCGCAACATATTTTTCACTTTGATTAAGTGATACAATTGGTTTAATCAACTTACCATTTTTAGTTATCTCATAAATCATATTTGTGCATATCTGAAAATCTAATTTCTTTGTTTTGAGCATAACATACCCTTCATAAGGTTTAACTTCACTAGAGATCTCATCCCAAAATTTTTCATCGTAGTTGGAATCAGAGTTCATAACATTCCCATCAAGATAAGGTATAATTTCTAATTCACCTTTGAAATTGAGTGGTCTTATAGAATACTTTATAACTCCGATCTCACTCCTGTGCATGCTTATAAATCTTTTAGAGGTTACTTCAACTTCATTACCATTTGTAAGTAGAGCTTTAAAACTTCTTAACATATAACCTTCTTGCATATTTAAAACTCGTTTAAAGTCTTTTACAAAACACTTTGCAAGATCTAGAGAAACACCATTAATTTTAATATTTATGCCAATCCAATTTGTTGAGTTTAGGACTTTAGCAAAATACTCTGGATATCCGTTTTTCCACCAACCCACTTTTGTTTTATCTGGATAGTATACTCCAGCTATATAATTCCCTTGAAGGGAAGGACCACTATATTCTTCTTCAAAGTTTGCTCTTTGTCCCATATACCCATTACCTAAGCTAAAAACACTCTCAGATATTTCATTGTTATCAGCGCTGAAATTTTCTTCGACAATATTCCATTCGTCTAGTTTATAATAGTTCAACATTAAAAGAACCTCCTAGCTTAACCAATTTATCATAATTCATGTTGAAGAATCCTGGAATTACTAATTGAGCGTCCTTTAGAATATCAATAGATCCTATTCCAACACAATACATTCCTGCATTAATGGCAGCAGCTACGCCAGCTTGTGCATCTTCAAAAACAATACATTGCCTAGGTAATATGTTAAGTTCTAAGGCGCCTTTTAAGAAAACTTCTGGATCGGGTTTTGCTTTAGATACTTTTGTACCATCAATTATGGAATCAAAATAACTTGTTAAATCAAGCTTCTGCAGGATAAGCATTGAGTTTTTACTTGCAGAACCTAAGGCTATTTTTATATTATTTGCTTTTACACTTTTTAAAAAATCAGTAACACCTGGTAAAATATCTTTTGGAGTTAATGTAGAAATGTACTCCACATACCAAGCATTCTTCTTTTGTGCGAGCTTATCTTTCGCTATATTATCCAGTTTTATATTACCAATCTCTAATATGATATCTAGTGATTTCATTCTACTTACACCTTTTAATCGTTCATTGTCTTTTAAAGAGAAATCAATGCTAAGTTCTTCTGCTAGTCTCTTCCATGCTAAATAATGATATTTAGCAGTATCAACTAATACTCCGTCTAGATCAAATATAAATGCTTTAATGTTCATAGCTACCCCCTAGAAATGTAATAAATTAAATCTTATTCTATTATAATAATCTATAAATAGTGATTTGTGAATGCGTTTGCACAAAATATTTTATTTATTTTTTATATATGGAATTGTATATGTATAATATTGCTTAATATTAGAATTAATAATATAATTAGCATAGAATATTTTAAGAAATTAGGAAGTGAAGTTGTAATGGCAGTAACTATAAAAGAAGTAGCAAAGCTTGCGAATGTATCTCCATCAACAGTTTCAAGGGTAATTGCTGATAATCCTAGAATTAGCGATGCGACAAAACAAAAGGTTTATAAAGCAATGAAGGAAATAGATTATCATCCTAATGCAATAGCTAGGAGTTTAGTTAGCAAAACAACAAAAACTATTGGACTAATTTTACCGAATAGTGATGAAGATTTATTTGTTAATCCTTTTTTTATTCAAATTATGAGAGGAATAAGTCATTATGCACAAAAAAAAGGATATTACATAATGTACACTTATAGTGATAATGAAGATCAAGAGGTGGAGTACATATCAAGTTTAATGAATACTAGAAGAGTCGATGGAATTATTTTACCAACTGTAAGGAAGGATGATAAATGTATTGATTATTTAAAAAAATCAAATTATCCTTTTGTAGTAATAGGTAAACCAGAAAATACACAAGGCATCTCTTGGGTTGATAATGATAACTTTCACGCAATGTACAGCGTTGTTAATTTTCTTATACAAAAGGGTGAGAGGAAAATCGCATTTATTGGTGGAGCAGCTACGCTTAACGTAACTATAAACAGATTAGAAGGTTACAAGAAAGCTATGGAAAGTATTGGAGAGGAGATAGATGAGGATATGATAGAAGTAGCAGAATTCACAGAAAAAAGTGGGTATGATGCTATGAAAAAAATCTTAAGTAAATCCAAACCTACGGCTGTTGTAACAACTGATGATTTAATAGCTTTTGGCGCATCCAAGGCTATTTACGAAAGTTCAGATCAGACTATTTCAATTGTAGGTTTTAATAACACGCCACTTGCAGCCTATAGAAATCCATCACTTTCCTCAGTAGACATTAACTCCGAAGAATTAGGGTATTATGCAGTTAAGTTATTAATTAATAAATTAGAAAATGAGAATACATATATAAATAATTATGTTATTGATACAAAATTAGTGGAGAGAGAATCGACTAAATAACTCTAGATATCTAGGGTTTTTCTTTTTTTAGGTAAAGTTGATGTAATTAGTCATAGTAAATAAGCAATTTAAAATAAAAGTATAATTATTTAAATTTAGGTTTGACATATAAAGAAAGTAATAGTAAACTAATATTGAGCAAACGGTTGCACAAATAGTACAAACGATTTCATTAATCAATTACGAGTAACTGATTGTTCAAGAGTGTATAAGTGGTTCAGATTTTTATTTTATAAATTTATGGGGGGAAAAAAATGAATAAAATTAAAAAAATACTAGCTATTGCAATGATGTCAACGCTTATAGTAGGATCATTATCTGGGTGTGCAAGTAAATCAGGAGATAAATCACCTGCTAAGGTGGATTCAACTAAACCAATAACTTTAGCTTTTTGGGAACAGGATGATGCAAATGCACAAAAGGTTCTTGATAAATTAATTACTGAATTTCACACAGCAAACTCTAACATAACAGTAAAAAGAACTCATTACGAAACTGAAGATTTAAGGAAAAACTATACAACAGCATCACTGGGAACAACTGGACCTGATATAGTACTTGGACCAAATGATAACCTTGGAGTATTTGTTCCAGGTAGTTTAGTACAACCAATAGATACTATTGTTGGAGAAGATTTTCTCAAAACAGTAGATCCAAAAGCACTAGAAGCTGCTAAATTTTTAGGAAAACAATATATGCTTCCAGATAGAAATGGAAATGAACTTTTAGTTGCTTACAATAAAAAATTAGTTGCAACTCCACCTAAAACTTTTGAAGAATTAGAAAAAATGGGATTACAACTAAAAACAGATAAAAAAGTTGAATATGGTTTAGTTTTTAATGAAGTTGAGCCATTTTTCTCAATTCCTTTTTTAGGAGCGTTTGATGGGAAAATATTTGATGATGTTAATGCGACTTCTCCTAAACCAACCTTAAATACACCTGCTGTAACACAGTGGATGACTTTCATGAAGAAAATACATGATGAGGGATTAATACCTAAGGAAGCTGATGGAACAGTAGCTGAAAACCTATTTAAGGGCGGAAAAGCCGCATTCATAATTAATGGACCATGGGGTTTTGCTGATTATACTAAAGCTAAAATTGATTTTGGCATAATTGCAATACCTTCAATAAATGGTAAAAATCCAGCTCCATATTCGGCTGTAAAAGGATACACAGTATCTGAAGGAGTAAAAGATGAAGCTAAACTAGCAGCGGTTAAAAAATTCCTTTTGTTTGTAACTTCAAAAGATGCAGAGTTACAAATGGTTGATGCACATCAACAAACTCCATCTAACATTGAAGCTATGAAAGATGTTAAGATTACAGGAAATCCGTTAATCGCAGGTCAAAAGGATCAACTAGATAAATCAACTCCTATGCCAACTAATACACAAATGAGAGCTATTTGGGATGCTATTAAACCAGTTCAACAAGATGTATTATCAGGCAAAACAAAGCCAGAAGCTGCAGGAGCAATTATGCAAAAGAAAGCTGAAGATGGAATAAAAGCCTTAGGATTGTAGTTTTTATTTATAAAGGGGAGAGATCCCCTTTTCTTCTAAGAAAGGAGCGTTCACATGAATGGGACTGCACGGAAAATAAAAAAGAAACGACATAATGCTAGTTTTGGAATAGGGCAAGGTAAGTTTACACCTTTCTTTTTTTTAGCACCAGCTATCATAGTATTAACAATGGTTGTAGCATATCCACTTATATACGAAATAATAATTTCATTTAAAAATGTTACTTTATTAAATCTAAAAAGTCAGAACTATCCTTGGATTGGAATTGAGAACTACAAAAACATACTAGCTGATAGCTTATTTTACTCTACTTTAATAAGGACGATTATATGGACTGCTATTAATATATTTTTTCATGTTTCAATAGGTCTATTTCTAGCAATAATTTTAAATAGAAAGTTACCAGGTAAAGCATTAATAAGGGTTTTACTAATATTACCTTGGGCAGTACCACAATATATTGCAGCAATGACCTGGAAAGGTATGTACAATGTCGAATACGGATCAATTAATATAATTCTAACAAAGATTTTTGGAAATGTTGCGGCAATTCCATGGTTATCAGTACCGAGCTGGACATTTGTGGCTTGTATTATAACTAATATATGGCTTGGAATTCCATTTATGATGATGATATCACTTGGTGGACTTTCCAGTGTACCAGAGGAATTATATGAAGCTGCAGATCTTGATGGGGCAACTAATTTTCAGAAGTTTAAAAGCATAACTTTACCTCTTTTAAAACCAATACTTACGCCAGCCATAATTTTAGGAACAGTGTGGACATTCAATATGGTTAATGTAGTATATATAATTACCAGTGGTTCAGCTTCAGATGAATCTCAAATTCTTATAACTATGGTATTTAAGAGAGCGTTTCAATATTTCAGGTATGGTCAATCAGCAGCACTTTCAGTAATAATATTCTTGATTTTGCTAGCATTTAGTACCATTTTTATTAGGGCTCAAAAATCGGAAGATTAGAGGTGATTTGTATGAAAGGTAATAGGTTTAATAGATCTGATTCTCTCCTTAAAATAATATTGATATATGCAGTTTTAATAGTCGCATGTATATGCTCTGTATATCCAATATTAAATATATTAACAATATCTTTAAGACCAGCGAATGCGCTGTTTTCTAAATCTTTAAGTATAATTCCAGCTAATGCAACACTCGATAATTTTAGGCAGGCTTTTATACAATATGATATGTTAAATTGGCTTATTCATAGTTTAATTGTATCAAGTTGTGCTTGCGTTTTTAGTGTGTTGGTTTCTGTAACAGCTGGATACGGATTTTCTAGGTTTGAATTTAAAGGCAAAAAAATGGGATTATCTTTGATTTTAGTTACTCAGATGTTTCCATTAGCTATGACTTTGTTACCTTTATATTTATTGATAATCAATTTAAAGATGACAAACAGCTATTTTGCATTGGCAGTAATATATGTGTCAACTTCAATCCCTTTTAACATTTGGATGATGAAGGGTTATTTTGATACTATTCCTAAGTCACTTGAGGAAAGTGCCTATGTAGATGGGGCTTCAATATTTAGGTCTTTTTACCAAATAATATTACCGCTTGCAAAACCATCGGTTGCATTAACGGCGTTATTCTCATTTATGGGTGCTTGGTCTGAATATATAGTTGCCAGTGTAATTATAAATGAAGCAGGAAAAATAACACTGCCCGTTGGACTTGTAAGTATGCAAGGTCAATTTTCAACAGCATGGGGTATATATTCGGCAGGGGCTTTAATTACAGCAGTACCAGTAATGATATTATTTATTTCCTTATCTAAATACCTTGTTGGTGGGTTAACTGTGGGTAGCGTTAAAGGTTAATATATCAAAATAAGAGCATTTTTTAGTGCTCTTTTTTTGTTTCGTTTTTTTATTTTTCAATAAAACAGAATGAATACTATATACAAAAAATAAGAATACTAATTATTGATTACTAACATTATGTCTAATGTATTCGAAGGAGGAGTAACATGGAAAGACGTTCAAAATTAGGGTATTTTATATCTTCATTTATAGGTATATTAGTTGGAGCCGGACTACTTTTAGCAATAATTCAATATACTCCAGTTGTAAAAGGTACCGTAAAAGAGAAAAATATAAGTACTAAACCTTTAGTAGTAGAGCAAGCTAGCGTTCAGAAAACTGGTACCTCAACTATAAGTATAGTTGCTAAAAATTTAATGCCAGCAGTAGTAGGTGTAACTTCTACAATCAATCCAACTAGAAATTCAAAAGGTGGATCTGGTGTGGGTTCTGGAATAATTGTAGATAAAAAAGGTTATATACTTACTAATAATCATGTGGCGAGTAAAGAGGCAAATGATATTACAGTTTCATTATTTGATGGAAGAGAGCTTAAAGGAAAGGTCGTATGGTCTGATGAGAGCTTAGATTTATCAGTTTTAAAAATCACTGGTGATAATTTAACAGTTGCATCACTTGGTGATTCTAAATTACTTACAGTTGGAGATACTGCTATTGCTATAGGAAATCCGCTTGGGCTTACATTCCAAAGAACGGTAACATCTGGAATAATAAGCGCAATAAATAGAACTATAGGTGAAGAGGGCGGATTATTTATGGAGGATTTACTTCAAACCGATGCTTCAATTAATCCTGGCAATAGTGGTGGACCATTAATAAATATTAACAGTGAAGTTATTGGAATTAATACTGTAAAAGTTACAAGTGCAGAGGGAATGGGATTCGCTATACCTATAAATATAGTGAAACCAATATTGAAGAGCATTGCGGAAAAAGGGACATTTGTAACTCCTATAATAGGAATTCAAGGATTAGATAAACAAATGGCAGGGTTTGTACCTGATATTAAAGTGGAAAAGGGTATATATGTTTATGCGGTTAAAAGTGGAAGCCCAGCTGATATTCAAGGCATAAAGAAAGGAGATATAATTTTATCTGTTAATGGAACTTTAGTAAATACTATGGTAGAATTCAGATCGAATCTTTATAGTATTGGAGTTGGGAATTCAGTAAGCCTAAAAGTTAGAGCCAGTGATCAAAAGGAAAGAGATGTAAATATAAAACTTGTAGGTACAACGAATAAATAACTTTAAACACAATAATTATAATAAAAATGAAAGCTCAATGCCAATATTTATTGTGGTATTGAGCTTTCATTTTATTCAAATCATGTGGATTCTCTGATTATCAATTCATAACCTGAGTATATTTTTTTATTTATAGGATATTCGCCGTTTAATATGTCTAAACATAGATTGGCGGATTTTTGACCAAGACTAAACATTTTTTGATCTAATGTGGTTAAGGAGGGAGTGACTAATGATGCCATTTCAATATTACTATATCCCATCACAGACACGTCACCAGGTATTCGTGCACCTGAGACTAAAAATTCTCTCATGGCACCTATGGCAATCATATCCGAACAGCAAAACAAAGTGTATGGAAATGGAACCTTCCTTTTTAAAAGTTCTTTTGCCGCATCTCTTCCACTTGAGTAGCTATAGTCGCAATCAATGATTTTATTTTTATCAAGTTCAATATTATTTTCGCTTAAACATTGTTTTAATGCAGCAATTTTTACAGATGTAGTTTTCCAACTTTGATTTCCTAATAAATATATGTCCCTTTTACTTTTAGAGATTAAATAATTAAATGATTTATAGGCGGCCTCTTTCTCATCTACCATGACAGAAAATAATTTTGTACCACCTTTAATAAAACTATTTACAAGTACGATAGGATAAGTTTTGCTGAGTTCAATAATAAAACTGGCGTTATCATCATTTACAGGACGGCTACCCACTATAATAAATCCCTCTACTTGTTTGTTTACAAGTACCTCTATTTCTTTTCTTTCTATTGATTTATCATTTTCCGTAGAACAAAGAATTATGTTATATTCATTCTTTTGAAATATATCTGTTATTCCTTTAATTACTTCTGCAAAAAAAGGGTTGGCTATATCTGACATTATAACCCCGATAGTCTTCATGCTAATGTTATTCAATCCACGAGCATAGGGATTTGGTTTAAAATTCTTTTCAGCCATTATCTCGAGGATCCTCTGTCGGGTTTTTTCTTTAACAGAGCCATTATTATTTATTACTCTAGATACAGTGGCAACAGAAACTCCTGAGTCTTTTGCAAGGTTATAAATTGTATAACTCATATGGAATATCTCCTCTCTTATGAAACCAGTTACGCTACTATAATAATAGCATATTAGAGAGGTTGCATCAATTTATAATAGCTGAATGATAAGATAATTAGTTATTTCAATTATAATTACTAAAGGAAAATATATAAATGCAATTAAAAGCTATTATTAAAAATGTAACTGGTTACAAAAATATATGAAAAGCTATTTACTTTTGATGAATTGTATCATATAATAAAAAATGTAAACGTAAATCAGACATAAAAAGACGTTTTAATATTTAAAATAAAATGTAACCAGTTACAATTTTTAATATTTAGGAGGAAAAGAAATGAAGAAAATTATGGCTCTATGTTTAGCAATAATGATTACATTTGGTATATCTGGTTGTTCTACTAAAAAATCATCACAAGGTTTAGCAAACGGTGGAGACAAAGCAGTAACTCTAAAGCTTGCACATAATTTAAATGAACGACACCCAGTGCATTTAGCTTTAGTGGAATTCGCAAAGTCAGTTGAGAAAAAGACCAATGGAAGTGTAAAAGTTCAGATATTTCCTAACGGACAGTTAGGTTCTGAAACTGAAGTTCTTGAGCAACTACAAGTTGGAGCTGTTGCTATGACAAAGGTTTCTGCAGCTGAACTCTCACCGTATGATGAGGGTTATAACGCACTAACATTACCTTATGTATTCGATAATGAAAAACATTTTTATAAATCAATGGAATCAGGCGCTGTGCAGGAGCTATATACTAAGACAAAAGAAAAAGGATTTATAGGATTAACATATTATAACTCTGGTGCACGTTCATTCTATACACCTAAAAAGCCTATATTGACCCCAAAAGATTTAAAAGGTCTTAAAATTAGAGTTATGGGAATTAAATCTCAAACTGAAATGGTAAAAGCACTAGGCGGAACTGCAGTAGCTTTATCATATGGTGAAATTTATACTGCATTGCAATCAGGGGTTATTGACGCTGCAGAGAGTAATGAAACAGCATTAACAAATGGTAAACATGGTGAAGTAGCTAAGTACTTTAGTTATGATGAACATACAATGATTCCTGATATTCTAGTACTAAGTTCAAGAGTTTGGGATTCATTAACTCCAGACCAGCAAAAATCTGTTAAGCAAGCAGCTGAAGAATCAACAGAATATCAAAAACCATTATGGACAAAGTCTATTGATGAAGCAAAAGTTGAGGCTGAAAAGATGGGCGTTAAATTTAATAAAGTTGATAAAAAAGCATTTAGTGACGCAGTTGCTCCAATGCTTGAGAAATACTCGGACTCAATGCCAGAGGTTAAAAAATTATTAGAAGAATTTAAAAAATTAAAATAATTAAATACTACAAAAGTATACAAATTAATAAAACTGATGGAGGTAAAAAAACAATGAAAACTATTAAATTTATGTTAGATAAATTTCTAACTTATGCTATCTCTATACTTCTAATAGTGATGACAAGCTTAGTTTTATGGCAAGTATTTACAAGATATATATTGAAGAACCCAAGTATGTTTACAGAAGAATTAGTTATAATTATTCTGGTTTGGACATCTTTATTAGGCGCAGCATATGCTTTTGGTAGCAGAGAACACATGTCATTAATATTTTTGAAAGAAAAGTTAAAAGGAACTAATAAGTTGATAATTTATGTTTTTATTGATGTAGTTATTCTGTTATTTGCAGTATTCATACTTATTATTGGTGGTACTGAAATTACAAGAGCAGTTGCAATAATAAAAACTCCTATATTAAATATTTCAAAAGCATACATCTATTCTTCAACTATTGTTTCAGGTGTACTAATTGTTTTCTACCAGATTGTTAATATTTTTGAGGATTTTAGGATTAACGATAAATAATTTAATTATAAAGGAGATATAAAAATGATTATACAAGTAGCGTTAGTATTATTCGCAGTGTTTTTTGGCTCACTTGTAATTGGAATTCCAATTTCAATAGGTATAGGCTTAGCATCTATAGTAACTGCATTATGTTTAGTACCATCTGATGTTGGAATATTCATAGTAGCGCAGAAAATGGTTACTGGTATGAGTAGTTTCTCATTACTAGCAGTACCGTTGTTTATTTTTTCGGGTAATATAATGAATAATGGAGGTATTGCTAGAAGATTAGTTGATTTCGCGAAAGTTATTGGTGGCAGAATACCAGGTTCTTTGGCACATGCAAATGTACTTGGAAATATGTTATTTGGTGCATTGTCAGGTTCAGCAGTTGCATCTTGCGCAGCAATTGGCGGAACTATGGCTCCTCTTGAAAAAGAAGAAGGATATGATCCAGCGTTTTCTGCAGCTGTAAACATAGCTTCTGCACCAGCTGGTATGCTTATCCCACCGAGTGGCGTTTTGATTCTTTATTCTTTAGTAGCTGGAGGAGTATCCGTATCAGCCTTGTTTATAGCAGGTTATATACCAGGGATATTGATGGGCCTAGCTACAATGCTAGTTGCTTATATTTATGCTAAGAAACATAACTACCCAGTATCCGATAAAATATCATTCAAGGATGGGTTTAAAGTATTTCTAGGGGCGCTACCAAGCCTTTTACTAATAGTTATTGTTATAGGTGGAATTGTAGGTGGAGCATTTACAGCTACAGAAGGCGCAGCTATTGCAGTAATATATCCATTAATATTATCAGTTATTTATAAGAGCATTACATTGGTCGACCTTAAAGATATTATTCTGAAAACTGCTGTGACAACTGGCGTTATTATGTTTTTAGTTGCAGCATCTTCAGCGATGTCATGGGTGATGGCATATGCTGGAATACCAGGAGTGATTAGTTCTGCTATCTTGTCAATTTCAACTAATAAAATAGTGATTCTACTTATAATTAATGTTACATTATTAATAGTAGGGACCTTTATGGATTTAACACCTGCGGTATTAATATTTACTCCAATATTTCTTCCAATAGCTACAGAGCTTGGACTAAATCCTGTACATTTTGGAATTATACTTGTATTTAACTTGTGTATAGGAATAATGACTCCACCCGTAGGAAGTGTATTGTTTGTGGGATGTGGCGTTGCTAATGTTTCAATTGAGAAAGTAATTAAGCCGTTGCTACCTTTCTTTGGTGCACTTATTGCAGTTTTAATGTTAATCACATATGTACCTGCTATAAGTTTATTTTTACCAAAATTATTTCATCTGATATAGAATTATCAGCCTAAAGGAGAGACAGAGATGATAAGAAAAAATTATTTTTTTAAGTTTATAAATAGTGAAAAAAATGTTATAGATTTTAAAATGGTGAATGGTCAGACTTCGGTTAAAGTTTTTGTGTTAGAAGAGGATATTATAAGGGTTCTATTTTACGAAAATGAGCTTAAATTAGATAGAACTTGGCTTGTAGCTCCTGGTATGGAGGATATTGATAAAGAGGGAAGAGATAGATTAGACATTTCAGTATTTTCACTTCCACTATTCACTTTCACTACAAATAATGTAACTAGTACCATAGAAACTTCTAAAATGAAGGTAGTATTTAATCTTGATGGAATGAAGGCTTCTTGGTATGCGAAAATCGGTGATGAGGAGATAGGATATAAGGAGATTAAATTTGCACGAGATAGAAAAACTCAAAGTTATAGTTTTGAGGGCTCTTTAGGTAAAGGACCATTTCATTATTTAGAGAGGAACCTTAATGAACAATATTATGGACTTGGAGAGAAATCGGGCGATGTAGAGAAGAGTGGAAGAAGATACAAGATGATGAGTGTTGACCCCATGGGGTATGATGCAGAACTCACGGACCCTTTATATAAACATATTCCATTTTATATAACACGAAATAAAGAAACAGAAATATCTTTTGGAATTTTCTATGATAATTTATCTACATCTATTTTTGATATGGGAAATGAATTGGATAATTATCATGGATATTATAGATATTATAATGCTGAAGATGGTGATTTAGATTATTATATAATTTTAGGACCTCAGATAAAAAATATTACTCAAAGATTTTCTTGGTTAACGGGTAAGACTATATTTACACCTAAATGGAGTATTGGTTATTCAGGTTCCACAATGTCTTATACGGATGCACCTGATGCTCAAGAACAGTTACAAAAGTTTGTTAAGGATTGCAAAGAGTATGATATGCCTTGCGAATCTTTTCAATTATCTTCTGGTTATACTTCAATTGGAGATAAAAGATACGTATTCAACTGGAATATGGATAAATTTCCAACGCCAGAAGATATGGCTAAGAAGTTTCATAAAAGTGGTTTGAAATTATGTGCAAACATAAAACCCGCATTGTTAATTGACCATCCAATGTACAAAGAACTTGAAGAAAATAAGATGTTTGTTCAAGATAGGAATGGTAAGGAAACTGAAACAGCTCAATTTTGGGATCAACTTGGTGCATACGTAGATTTTACCAATCCAAAATCATTTCTTTGGTGGAAGGGTCAAGTTACAGATAAATTATTAAAATACGGAATTGATTCAACTTGGAATGATAATAATGAATATGAAATTTGGGATGGGGAGGCAAAGGCTGCTGGTTTTGGAAAAGAGATAAACATTGCTCAGATAAGACCTCTTCAGTCATTACTTATGATGAAGGCATCATATGAAGCTCAAAAAGAATTTAATCCTAGTATTAGACCTTATTTAATATCTCGCTCAGGTTGCCCTGGGATGCAAAGATATGTGCAGACTTGGTCAGGAGATAACAGAACTTCATATAAAACAATAAAATATAATATAAAGATGGGAATAGGCTTAAGTTTATCTGGTGTTTATAATATTGGTCATGATGTTGGTGGTTTTTCAGGCCCCGCTCCTGATCCTGAGATGTTTGCACGATGGGTTCAGAATGGTATTTTCCATCCCAGATTTACAATACATTCATGGAATGACGATCAAACTGTAAATGTTCCTTGGATGTATCCTGAAATGACAAAGCATATAAGAAACATGATTAAATTTAGAAGTAGAATAACACCATACATTTATAACTTGCTTTACAGAGCTCATGAATACTATGAACCTATGATAAGGCCAACTTTCTATAATTACGAAAAGGATAAGAAGACGTTTGAAGAGTGTGATGATTTTATGTTAGGCGATGATATGCTTGTTGCCTCAGTACTTAACCCTGGACAAGTTGAGAGGAATGTTTATCTTCCTAAAAATGGGGATGGTTGGTATGATTATAACACTGGATTATGGTTTGAAGGTGGCCAGGATGTAACAATTCCTGCTCCGATTGACTATACACCATTATTAATCAAAGCTGGGGCAATCATACCAGTAAATGATGCGCAAATTACTTTTGAAACCAAATCAAAAGATGAAAGAGGATTTATGTTGTTCCCAACAAAGGGAAATGGACAAAGTGAGTATAGTTTATACGAAGATGATGGAATTACAAATGATTATAAAAAAAGAATCTGTACTTTTGTTAAATTGAAAATGAATGCTACAGAAAATAAAATAGAAATTAGCATTGGTAAAGAAGGTAAGTATAAGCTTCCTTACACAACAGTAAGGATATACATTCCAGAATTAGAAGTGAGACAAATAGTGGTGAATAATGTGTATATGGAAATAAATAATGATAATGTATATTCAGTAGATATAGATTATTAATAAATGGCTGTACTTTAAATACAAAGTACAGCCATTTATTTTATTCTTTTTCTAATATTTGCTATAATACGACACAATATATGGTAAAATATATAGAGAAGTGGAATTAATATAATAATTTTTTCAGGCGTGAATACTGTTATTGGATTAAGGGGGAGTAAAAATTATGAATAATATTAATTACAAAGATACTCAAAACAATAATAAAATTAGAAATTATAAAGATGATAGTTATAATAACTTTTTTAAAGACACTCCTGTGATAATGTTTGTGGTTAATCCAATAACTGCGGAAATTATAGATGCTAATCCTTTTGCTTGTTCTTTTTATAAATATAGTTATGATGATATGCTGAAATTAAAAATTAGTGATATTAATATATCTTCAATAGAAGAGATTTCTTTTGAAATGAACAGTGCAATCACTAAACTGAAGAATTGTTTCTATTTTAAACATCGATTGTCTAGCGGCGAGATTAGAGATGTGGAGGTTCGTAGTGGGCCAATAATACAGGATGAAAAGTTATTATTATATTCTATAATTCATGACATTACTGACCGAGTGAAGGTGGAGGAAAAATGTAAAAAAACAAATAATGAACTCCAAGAAAAAATAGAACAGCGTACAAAACAATTAGTAGAATTGAATACTATGCTTGAAAAAAATATATCTGAAGGTCTTAAAAAAGCAAAGATTTCAAAAGAAAATGAAGAACGTTTGGCATTTGCTCTTGAAGGTAGTGGCGATGGTATTTGGGATTGGAACATGCTCACGGATAAAGCGATTTATTCAAAAAGATGGAAGGAAATCATTGGATATGATGAAAATGAAATACAAAATTTGCATAGTGAGTGGACAAAGAGAATTCATCCTGATGATAGGGAGTCTACATATGCAAACTTTAATGGATATATAGAAGGTTATCTTCCAGTTTATAGGAGTGAACATAGACTACGTGCAAAGGATGGATCTTATAAATGGATACTATCTAAGGGGAAGGTGATAAGTTGGTCTAAAGACAGAAAGCCACTAAGAATCACTGGAACACATTCTGATATTTCAGTTAGAAAGCTAATGGAAAAGGAACTAAAAGAAGCAAAAGAGAATGCAGAAAAGGCAAGTATTAAAAAAAGTGAATTTATTGCTAATATGTCTCATGAGCTTAGAACCCCACTCAATATAAACTTGTCAGCGATTCAATTATTTGAGTTATATTTTAATAATGACTGGGATTTAGGAAAAGAAAAAATTTCTAAACATATGAAATCTATGAAACAAAATTGCTTGCGATTATTAAGACTAGTAAATAATTTAATTGATACCACTAAAATCGAAGCCGGTTTTTACGAACCGATTTTCAGTATCCAAAATATTGTAGATGTTATTGAAAGAATATCGCTTTCAGTATCAGATTATGCAAAACAAAAGAATATAAATCTTACATTTAATTCAGATGTGAAAGAAAAATTAATAATTTGTGATATTGATATGATTGAGCGCATAATGTTAAATTTAATCTCAAATGCTATAAAATTTACCAATGACTCTATTGATATAAATATTTACAATACAGATTTAACTGTCCTTATTGCGGTTAAAGATAATGGGATTGGAATTGAAAAAGACAATCAGAATATAATATTTGAAAGATACAAACAAGTATCAAAACTTCTAACAAGGGAGACAGAAGGTAGTGGTATTGGATTAGCTTTAACGAAATCTCTTGTTGAAATGCTCGGTGGAAATATTATTGTAAGGAGTGAATATGGAAATGGCTCGGAATTTATTATAGAGTTTCCAGTTAAACAGCATACAATTGATACGTTCATATTATCTAATGTTAATGATGATAATGATGATGACAGATTCACTCAAAAAATGAATGTTGAGTTTTCAGATATATATAAATAAAAATTTAACACAATATATGTTAAATATACAATGGAAACGGAGTTACTTTAATTACAAAACACATATTATAGTTTATAAACATGCATTATTTTTGAATTTATACTATAATGAAGCTGGTAATAAATTTTATATGGAAGTATTTTAAATTTATTAAGATAAACTTAGTTTAAAATCTAACAACGTAATAAAGAAAACGTTATGATATTGAACTAGGTTTACAAAATAATAATTCAACTTGTAAATACAACCAGTGTAAAATTAAGAAGTAGATAAGGCTTACATAATATGTTAAATATTTAACAATGTTATAAACTATATAACATTATATTTTATTGTCTTAATATAAAAATAGATTTTTGCACTGGTTAGTTAAGGAGGTATAAAAAATGAAATTTGATTTAATCTCTTTTTTAACTAATCCATTTGTGCCTATGTTTTTAGCAACGGTTACTGGATTGCTATTAGGTAAGGTTAAAATTGGAAAATTCAGTCTTGGACAATCTGGAGGTCTATTTACCGGAATATTTATGGGGTGGTTACTTTATTCGAGATATTGCGTTACATTTATGTTAGACCCCAGTGACGCTAAAAAAGGTTTAGTTAAAGGAGCTCCTAAATATGCAACTAATTACCTAGTTAATGGAGTAGTCAGCAATGACATTTTTATATTTACACTGATTCTTTTTATTGCATCAGTTGGATTGATTGCAGGAAAAGATATAAAGAAAATTATTAAAAAATACGGAACTCAATTTATTATACTTGGAGCTGTGATAACGGGAACAGGTGCATTGCTTATATATCTAGCTACACTCGTATTTCCAGGACAAAACAATTTTGCTGTTTCAGGAGCTTATACGGGCGCTTTAACAAGCTCGCCGGCGTTAGCAGCTGCTTTGGAAAACACTGCTAAGTTTGGTAAAGCTGCACAAGCACAAGTTGGACTAGGGAATGCTATTGGGTACGCACCAGGTGTTTTAATGGTAATTCTTACTATGAACTTTTTCCCAGTTATATTTGGAATTGATTTAGAAAAAGAAAAAGCAAGATATAAGTTTGAAATGAAATCTTTTAATAAAAAAGGAGAAAATGAAAAACATATTAAAGAAGTTGGTATGGATGTAATTTCATTTCTCATAGTGTGTTTGATTGGATACTTTGTTGGCTCAATAAACATATACCTGCCATTTGTTAAATGGTTTAGTTTGGGGGCAACTGGAGGAGTACTTATAGTTTCATTATGCCTTAGTTACATTGGGAGGATCGGATCACTAACTTTTAGAATGCACACCGCTGTGCTTTCTGCAATAAGAGATGTATCACTTTCACTGTTCTTAGCTATAGTAGGACTGCAATATGGATATGAAACTATTGCTGCGCTTGCTGGAAGCGGTGCAACTATAGCATTAATTGCTTTTGTAGCAGGAATAGGTGCAATGCTTGTTGGATTTCTTGTAGGAAGGTACATATTTAAAATGAATTGGATAATTCTTGCGGGGGCTCTGTGTGGAGGTGCCACAAGTACACCAGGTCTTGGAGCTGCCATTGACGCTACTAAGACTGATGAAGTTGCTGCTGGGTATGGGGCAACCTATCCATTTGCACTCTTATGCAATGTAATATTCGTAATTGTTCTTCGTATGATTACATAAGTAGGATGTTTTAAATTTGATTTTTAAAATTAAAGCTAACATAAGGAGAAATACTTATGTTAGTTTTTTATATTTACAATGAACATTAGTTACTATTAAAACATATTTAAGAAAACTCTACGATAATGACTATTGACTAATAATAATTATGTGTTATAATTTGATTAATAAGAAATAAATATAACAATCAATTTAATAAAAAATGGAGGGATATTATATGTCAATTTATAATTTTAATGCAATTACAATAGATGGTGAGGAAGTGTCTTTAGGACAATATAAGGGAAAGGTGCTCGTTATAGTTAATACGGCTAGTGAGTGTGGATTTACACCACAATATAAAGGACTAGAAAAACTTTATGAGAAGTACAAGAAGGAAGATTTTGAAATACTTGGATTTCCAAGTAATCAATTCGCCGGTCAGGAACCTGGTGAGAGTAATGATATAAAGAATTTCTGCGAAATTAATTATGGAGTGAGTTTTCCATTGTTCGAAAAAAATGATGTAAGAGGAGAAAATGCTTTGCCATTATTCAAATATCTTACAGAGGGAACAACTTTCAAAGGTTTTGATTTTAATCACCCTACTGGAAAGAAACTTAATGAAGTGCTTAAGGAGAAATTCCCTCAATTTTTGGAAGGGGACTCAGTAAAATGGAATTTTACTAAGTTTCTTATTGGAAGAGATGGAAACATAGTAAATAGATATGAACCTACAACTGAACCGGAAGCTATGTCTACAGATATTGAAAAATTGATAGAAGTACCTAGGCAAAACGTTAGTACTATAGTTAATAAAAATGATAGTAATAATGAGATTTATACTGGGGAAGATGATGAAGAGGTTTTAAATTGTGAAGGAAACCCTTGCAACTTTTCATACAATGGTAAAATTGAAGATTAGTTAACGCACAAGAACACCATTTTAAAATTAATGGTGTTCTTTTTTGATTTAAGTATGTAAATTTTTTATATATTTGCTGTTACGGATGAATCATCTGAATCGTCTGAATTAAATATGTCTACATCAAGTTCTTTTTCAGATTTTGCAACGAGGCATGTACCAACTGCATCTCCAGTAATATTTAGAACTGTTCTTCCCATATCAAGGATTCTATCTACTGCAAGGATAAGTGCAATTCCTTCAATAGGAAGTCCTACCTGAGTAACAACCATAGAAAGCATTATAGTTCCAGCTCCAGGGACACCTGCTGTTCCAATTGATGCAAGTGTTGCTGATAATATTATCATCATTTGGCTTGTTAAATTTAGCTCTATTCCATATACTTGTGCTATAAATATAGCACCGACTCCCTGCATTATTGCAGTTCCATCCATATTAATTGTAGCGCCAAGAGGAATAGTGAAACTTGCAATGCTTCCTTTAACACCGAGTTTATTTTCACATGCGTCAAGATTTACTGGAATTGTTGCGCTGCTGCTTGAAGTTGAAAATCCAAACACCATTACAGGCCAAAATTTCTTGAAAAATGTTATAGGGTTTAAGTGTCCTATAAGTTTTAATGAACCAAAGTATGTAACTAAACAATGAACTATAAGTGCAAGATATACAACTCCAATTAATTTTAATAGACTCATTAGAATATCAAGGCCTTGAAGTGATATAACCTTTGCTATAAGTGCAAATACTCCATATGGAGCAAGCTTCATTACTGTTCCTATAATCTTTAGGAAAACCTCATTAAGTTGATTACAGATATTAAGAAGAGGTTTCACGGGTTCTCCTATAATACTAATAGTAACTCCAACAAAGATTGCAAATACAATAATTTGAAGCATATCACCCTTAACAAGAGCATCAAAGGGATTTGAAGGAACCATATTTACAAATATGTCCATTATAAATGGTGGTTTAGTTGTTTCAACTACTGCATTTGTTGGGATTACGATTCCAACACCTGGTTTAAGAATATTTGCAAAAAATAATCCAATAACAACTGCAAATGATGTGGTTGCAAGATAAAAGGATATTATCTTTCCGCTAACTCTTCCTAGTTTCTTAGTATCTCCAATACTTGCAGAACCACAAATTAGAGAAAAGAAAACGAGTGGGACTACTACCATTTTAATTAAGTTGAAAAAGATGCTTCCAACCGGAGTTAAGACCCATTTATTAACGCTTATGTTAACTCCTTTAGGTAATAAAAGATTTGATACAATTCCAAAAAGAATACCAAGAACAAGAGCAATAAAAATTTTCTTGGTAAGATTCATCTTAAATAATTTCATGCAGTTTCCTCCATATGTATATGATTTCTATTCATTGACATAACTATTTTATCAAAAAAACGAATAAACGTCAACTGGTAGAAATTATATAATGAAATATTCTGAATTTTCTGTATTATTTAATATTATACAACTTCGCAAGTTTATCAAATGCTGGCAAGGAATTTTGTATTCTTTCAAGGGATATGCAGTAAGATAATCTTGCATGTCCTGGGCAGCCAAATGCGGACCCACCTACTAGTAATAAGTTGAATTGTTTTGCCTCTTCGCAGAATTTTTTATCATCTGTTATTGGTGTTCTAATGAATAAATAAAATGCTCCTTGTGGTTTTACGCATTTAAACCCTATTTTTACTAGATGGTTATATAAAACATCCCTGTTTTTCTTATATATACTTACATCAACTTCAGCATCAAGGCAGTTTGCAACAACTCTCTGAAAGAGTGATGGTGCATTTACAAAACCTAAAATTCTGTTGGCCACATTTAACGATGTCATTATATCGCTAAATGAATCCATATTAGTATTTGCAACTACATAACCTATCCTTTCCCCAGGAAGTGATAATGATTTACTATATGAATACCCAATAAATGAATTTTTATAGTAATTTAAAATATATGGCACGGGTACATTGTCATATACTATTTCTCTATAAGGTTCATCAGATATAAGATATATACTAGTGCCAAGCTCTTTTTCTTTTTCATTAAGTAAATTTGCTAAATCTTGTATAACCTTTTCTGAGTAAACAACGCCTGTTGGGTTATTTGGTGAATTAATGATAACAGCTTTTGTATTGCTATTGATTTTATCTTCTAATAACTTCATATCAGGTTCAAATGTATCAATATCAGTAGGTACTACTACAAGCTTTCCATCATAATTGTTTACATAGTTTCTGTATTCACCAAAAAATGGAGCGAAAACAATAACTTCATCGCCTGGGTTAAGTAATGTCTTAAATAAAATATTTAATCCTCCAGCTGCGCCGCAGGTCATAACTACGTTATTACTTGAGATATTCACATTATGTTTTTTATTTAAAAACTGGGCTATTTTAGTCCTAACATCTTCATAACCTGAATTATTCATGTAGCCATGTAATAGTCTAGGTGCAGTTTCATCTAATACTTTCTTTATTTCAATTTTAATACTTTCTGGTGGTTCAACGTTTGGATTGCCTAAGCTATAATCAAAAACATTTCCTTCACCATAAATATCAGATAATCTTTTACCTTCTTCAAACATAGCTCTTATTATGGAACTTGTAGCAACTAGTTCTTTCATTCTGTTAGATATCATTTTAGGTCTCCTTATTCGCCTCATTAGGGCTTTATTATTATACATAATATTCTTTTAAACATTATACATCATTTATGGGACTTATGCGTATTAATGATAAAGTCAATTTAAACAAACCTATATAAGGTATATATTGACATGGACATGCTGGAAGTATAAAATAGTTATATGGTTAATAGTTTTACGTTTAACTATTTAGTTAGGAGTGATTATATGGAAATAAAGCTAAATGATATAGCAGGTAGATTATACAAATTAAATTTATTAAGGCGTGATTTTATACAAGACTCTACTGTGGATATTGCCCTATATTTTGGGCAGTTGCCCATTTTGGAATATGTCATAGAAAACGATCAATGTACACAAAAGGAGATTGCTGATAAACTTATTGTTACGCCAGCATCTATTGCCATTTCTACAAAACGTATGCAAAAGGCGGGTCTTCTAGAAAAAAAGGTTGATGAAAACAATCTACGGTGTAATAGACTTACAGTTACAAATAAAGGTCATGAATTATCTAAGCAGTATAGGTTAAAGTTTGATGAAATGGATAAAAAAATGTTTGTTGGTTTTGAGGAGGATGAATTAAAGCAAGTAAACAGTTATTTAAGTCGCCTTATTAAAAATATTACAGGTGATGTTACTGATGAAATTTCAATTTACTCAGTTGCTGCATTAGAAGAGAAATTAGATAAAAAAATGAGATTATGTCGTGATGCCCAGGAGGAAGAAGATAATGATTAAAAAACTTACTCCATTTTTAAAAGAATATAAGATATATACCATTCTTACCCCTATAACAGTTATTGCAGAGGTTTTACTGGAAATATTCATACCACTTCTAATGTCAAAAATTATAGATGTTGGCATTCCAAATAAGGATATCAATTATGTTATAAAAACTGGAGTTTTAATGATGCTTATGGCATTATTTTCATTATTATTTGGCGTTTTGTCTGGAAAGTTTGCAGCCATTGCAAGTATGGGTTTTGCAAAGGGACTGCGCAAAGAGTTATTTAATAAAGTTCAGGGTTTTTCATTTTCTAATATTGATAAGTTCAGTACAGCTTCTCTAGTTACTCGTTTAACCACGGATGTTACAAATACGCAAAATGCTTTTATGATGATAATACGTATGATGGTACGTGCCCCAATTATGCTTATTAGTGCCACGATTATGGCATTTAGTATCAATAAAAGTTTAGTAGTAGTATTTTTAGTCGCTATCCCCATACTAGCTATAGCATTAGTTATCATTGTATCAACAGCATTTCCCCGTTTTGGAATAATGCTTAAAAAATATGATATCATGAATTCTGCTGTACAAGAAAATCTCGTTGCTATGCGCGTGGTAAAGGCATTTGTTAGATCTAAATATGAAAAGGAAAAATTTGAGGATGCTACGGACAAGCTTCGTTATGCTCAACTACGTGCAGAAAAAGTTGTTATTTTTAATATGCCTATTATGCAATTCACAATGTATGGTTGCATGATTGCAATTGTATGGTTTGGTGGGAATATGATTATTGGTGGCAGTATGATGACAGGTGAACTTATGAGTTTTATAAGTTATGTAACTCAAATTCTAATGTCACTTATGATGATATCTATGGTTTTTATAAGTACAGTACTATCTAAAGCATCCGTTGCCCGTATTATAGAAGTAATGGACGAGAAGGTAGATATACTAGATTCTGATCTTTCCGCTGAGATTTTTGTTGAAGATGGATCAGTTATATTTGAAAATGTATCTTTTAGTTATAGTAAAAATAAAAAAAATCTTACCATAAGCAATATTAATTTTAAGATTAATTCAGGTGAGACTATTGGAATTATTGGTGGTACAGGCTCATCAAAATCGTCCTTAGTACAATTAATACCAAGGTTATACGATGTAATGGACGGAAAAATCATTGTTGGGAAACATGATGTTCGAGATTATAAATTAGAAACTCTTAGAGACTGCGTTGCAATGGTACTTCAAAAAAATGTTTTGTTTTCAGGAACGATTAAAGAAAATTTAAAATGGGGTAATTTAAATGCTAGTGAAAAGCAAATAGTTGAAGCTTGCAAATCGGCCCAAGCTCATGATTTTATTATGTCCTTGCCAGATGGGTACGAGACGGAGCTTGGTCAAGGTGGCGTAAATGTTTCTGGTGGACAAAAACAACGAATATGTATTGCAAGAGCATTATTAAAAAATCCTAAAATAATAATTCTTGATGACAGTACTAGTGCCGTAGATACTTCAACTGATGCTAAAATAAGACAATCATTCATAGAAAAATTATCAGATACAACAACAATTATTATTGCACAAAGAATCTCATCTGTATGTGACGCTGATAAAATTATAGTCTTAAATGATGGTAAAATCGATGATATTGGATCTCATGAACAGTTACTTTCGAGAAATCAAATATATATAGAAGTATATAATTCTCAGATGAGGGGAGATATCGAATATGCCAGATAAAAATGTGAATAGTATAAAATCCTCAAATAACAAAAAAATCTTTAATAATAGGAAACCTAAAAACACAAAACAGACATTAATAAGAATATTAAAATATATATTAGTATATAAACTTCAGTTAGGAATTGTTTTTGTTACTATCATTCTAAGTTCCCTTGCAAGCATAGCAGGGACATACCTTTTGAAACCATTAATAAACAATTACATCATTCCGTATATTGGAAGAAAAAATGTAGATTTGTCTTCATTTATTAGGATGCTATTTATTATGGGAATAATTTATCTTCTAGGCGTATTATCAACCTATGTCTATAATCGTATAATGGTCAATATATCTACGGGTACATTAAAGAGAATTAGAGTAAATCTATTTGATAATATGCAGGATTTGCCTATCAAATATTTTGATACACATACTCATGGTGAAATGATGAGTTGTTATACTAATGATACTGATGCTATGCGTGAAATGCTAAGTCAAAGTATACCGCAACTTATTTCATGCGTAGTAACAATAATGGGTATATTTATTGCAATGCTTGTGCTCAGCCCCAAACTAACACTGCTTGTTGTCTTAATGCTCGCTGTTATGTTAATGGTTATCTCTAAAATCGGAGGTAAAAGTTCTCTGTACTTTAAGAAACAACAAAAGGTTGTTGGCTATGTAAATGGATATATTGAAGAGATGATTGAGGGTCAAAAGGTTATAAAAGTATTTTGTCATGAAGATGTTGTAAAGAATGACTTCGATAAACTAAATGAAGAATTATGTGAGGCTGCAACAGGAGCGAATACCTATGCAAATATATTGATGCCTATTATGGGTAATTTATCATACCTGCATTATGCTATTACTTCAGTGGCAGGAGCTTATCTTGTAATTATGGGAAGCTTAGACATAGGTACAATTGCTTCGTTTTTGCAATATACTCGTTCTTTTTCACAACCTATTACGCAAATTTCTCAGCAAATTAATTCCGTATTATCAGCCCTTGCTGGTGCTGAGCGGATTTTTGAATTAATTGATGAATTGCCAGAGGTGGATGAGGGTTATGTATCTCTTATAAATGTTGAAAAAAATAAAGATGATGAATTAATAGAAACGCAGGATTATACAGGTATGTGGGCGTGGAAACACCCTCATAATGATGGGTCGATTTCATATACACAATTAAGAGGTGACGTTCAATTTGAAAATGTTACTTTTGGTTATAATGATGATAAAATAGTGCTTAATAATATTTCACTGTTTGCAAAACCCGGGCAGAAAATTGCTTTTGTTGGATCGACTGGGGCAGGAAAAACAACAATCACTAATTTAATTAATCGTTTTTATGAAGTTCAAAAAGGAAAAATACGATATGATGGTATAAACACTACAAAGATTAAAAAAGATGATTTAAGACGTTCGCTTGCTATGGTATTACAAGACACTCATTTGTTTACAGGCACCGTAAGTAGTAATATACGTTATGGAAAATTAAATGCTACAGATGAAGAAATTGTATCTGCAGCAAAACTTGCAAATGCTGATTCATTTATAAAACATCTCCCGCTTGGGTATGATACAGTGCTCACGTCTGATGGAACAAATTTGAGCCAAGGACAAAGACAGCTTATTGCTATAGCAAGAGCAGCTGTAGCGAATCCACCAGTACTTATATTAGACGAGGCAACAAGTTCCATTGACACAAGAACAGAGGCCTTAATTGAAAAAGGAATGAATAAGCTTATGGAAGGTAGAACAGTATTTGTAATTGCACATAGGCTCTCTACTGTTCGTAATGCTAAAGCCATTATGGTACTTGAAAATGGTGAAATTATTGAGCGTGGTGACCACGACGTACTCTTAGAAAAAAAAGGAAAATATTATCAGCTTTATACTGGGATGTTTGAACTATCTTAAAATATGGTTTCTGTTTAGGAAAAGAGTGCATAAGATGTGTAAACAGGATATAATAAAATAATGTATGTATATATAGACTCTATAAAGTATATAGGAGTCTATAATATTTTAAGAAAAAATAATCGGTGTAGAGTCTAATACACTAGATATTTAAAGGAGTTTTATTTTATGAATGAATTACTTAAACAAATTGAATATAATAACGGGGAATTCCCAGAAACACAATTAAAGGAAATAATAAGTCGCAGGGAAGAATTTATACCTGAACTACTTGATATATTAAGAAATGCTAAAGAAAATTATGACGAAATATTAGAAAAGCCTGAATACTTCGCACATATATATGCAACTTTCTTACTTGCACAGTTTAAGGAAAAACAAAGTGCTGAGCTGATTATTGATTTAGTTAGTATACCTAATGAAATCTCAACAGATATTTTCCGTGAGTATCTTACAGAAGATTTACATAAAATTTTAGCATCAGTTTGTGGAAGCAATGTTGAGCTGATAAAAGGACTCGTGGAAGATAGTAGGGTTAATGAATACGTTAGAGGAGCTGCTATTAAATCTTTTATTGCACTCCTAGGCGAAGGTGTTATGACTCAAGGCGAGGTTATTGAATATTATAAAAGTTTATATAATGGAAAACTTGAAAGGGAATATTCACAAGTATGGAATGAACTTATATACGATTCTTGTGATGCTGGTCCTAGTGAGTTATATCAGCATATAAAAAAAGCTTATGAAGATGAATTAGTAGACGAGGATTGTATATCTTTAGAAGAAGTCGATGAGGCTATTAAAATTCATGATACATCAAAATTTCCGAATTTAAAGGGTGAAGGTTATTCGTTTTTTGAGGATACTATAGAAGAACTTGGATGTTGGAGCTGTTTTAATAAAAAGGCAACTCGAACGAAATCAGAATTTATGACAGGAATTAATAAGATGAATAAGAGTAAAAATAAAGCTAAAAAGAAGCAGGTAAAATCAACTAAAAAGAAACAGAGAAAATAATAGTAAAAAACAGGGGGATGTTTTATGGCTATCAAGAATATTTTGTTTGATTTAGATGGGACTTTGCTCGATACAAATGAATTAATTATACAATCCTTTCAACATACTTATAAAAGGCACTTGAATAAAGATGTGGATAAAGAGTATGTTATAAAAAGTTTTGGGGAAATCTTAAAAATTACATTAGACAGAGAATTTGGTGAGGTTAGTGACGAGGCTATTAAAACATATAGAGATTTCCAGGTTGGGAACTTTGAAAAGCTAATTTCTATACATAGTGGAGTAGCAGAAGGTATAAAAGAACTCCATAGGTTAGGTTATAAGCTGGGAATTGTAACCTCTCGCTTAAATGAGTCTGCTATTCGGGGCATAAAACATTACGGACTGATGGATTATTTCGAAGTTATTATAAGTGCTGATGACACAGAGATACATAAACCAGATCCTACCCCGGCACTTATGGCACTTGCGAAACTAGGTGGAAATGTTTTGGAAACCATGATAGTAGGGGATAGCTCATTTGATATTTTATGTGGGAAAAATGCAGGGATGACATCTGTCGCTGTGGGATGGAGTGCACTCCCTAAGGAAATAATCCTTAAGTGTGAACCTGATTATGTAGTTGAGAGTATGGAAAATCTAGTGTCACTTATAGAAAAGCTAAAGTAATAACGATAAAAAAGATGTTCTTTATGAACATCTTTTTTATCGTTATATGTTATTCTTTAAAAATTAAAAGTGTCTGGGTTTGATCCAACTCGACTGTCTTCATTTAATGAAGCAATTTGTTCTAAATCTTCTTTTGTAAGAGTAAAATCAAACACATTTGAATTTTCAATAATTCTATGTTCTTTTATTGATTTTGGAATAGTTATAACTCCGTTTTGAAGGTCCCAACGGATAATAACTTGTGCAACTGATTTACCATGTTTTTCTGCAATCTCTTTTAAAATAGCGTTATCAAATAATCCACCCTGCATTAAAGGCGACCATGCCTCGAATTGAATTCCTTGTTTCTTGCAAAAGTGTCTTAGATCTATTTGTGCAAGTCGTGGATGAAATTCCACTTGATTTATTGCTGGAACTATTTCGGCATCCTTAAGTAAATCTTCTAAATGATGAACATGAAAATTACTTACTCCTATGGTACGAACCTTCTTTTCTTTGTAAAGAGTTTCTAAAGCTCTCCATGTATCCTTATATTTACCAGCTACTGGCCAGTGAATAAGATATAAATCAAGATAGTCAAGTCCTAATCTCTTTAAACTATCATCATATGCTTTTAGAGTAGTATCATAACCTTGATCTGAATTCCAAACTTTTGATGTTACGAATAAGTCTTTTCTTGAAAGGCCAGTTGCTTTTAGGCCTTCTTTAATTCCTTGGCCTACGCCCTCTTCATTTTTATAAACGAAGGCGGTATCTATGCTGCGATATCCATTTTTAATTGCTGTGGTTACTGCATTTGCTGCTTCACTACCATCCTTAACTTTAAAAACACCTAGTCCAACCCAAGGCATTTTCACTCCGTTATTTAACTCAACTGTACTCTGTAAATTATTCAACATTATAATAAAACCTCCTTGATAATAATCATTAGTATAAATTTAGTATATAACATATAGTTACTTATAACAAACTTACTACTTTGAAAAATATTTAATTGTAGATAAATAGAATAAAAATTTAACATATTAGTTAAACTAAATTAGAAAACAATTGATAAAAGTGATGAAAAAAATAGAAACATACTTATTACGTTAGAAGGTGAAATAATGTCTAATATGAAAAAGAAAAAATTAACTCCAGTTCAACTTAAATACGCTGAAATAGCAAAAAGTAAGGAGCCTAAAAGACCTATCTTAAGAAATTGTATTAGAGCCTTTTTTGTTGGCGGTATCATATGTACTATAGGACAGTGTATACAGTGGTTATTAATAAACTATTGTAATTTTAATGAAAAAACATCGGTTGGTCCAACTGATGTAGTTTTAATATTTTTTGCAGCATTGCTTACCGGAATTGGTATTTACGACCATCTTGGCCAATGGGCTGGAGCTGGTAGTGCAGTTCCAATTACAGGTTTTGCGAATTCAATAGCTTCTGCTGCAATTGAGCATAAGAGTGAGGGATATGTGCTTGGGGTAGCTGGTAATATGTTTAGGCTTGCTGGTGCGATAATAGTTTATGGAGTTTTTTCTGCTTTTGTGATTGCTACAATAAAAATTACAATAAAATGGTTGGGGGCGATGTAGATGCTTAAAGGACATCAAACATGGATTTTTAATTCTAAACCTACAATATTAAGTTCTGCAGCCGTTGGTGGTCCATTTGAAGGGAATGGTGCTTTGGCTGATGATTTTGATATAATTCATGAGGATTTATGGGTCGGTCAAGATAGCTTTGAAAAGGCAGAAAAGGTTTTGCTTGAACACGCTTGCGAAAAAGCAATAGAAAAATCAGGTATAAAAAATGAGGATATTAATTTCTTTATTAGTGGAGACTTAATGAATCAGATTACTTCTAGTAGTTTTACTGCACGAACTCTGGGAATACCTTTTTTAGGGATATTTGGTGCTTGTTCTAGTTCTATGGAAGGTTTAGCTCTGGCTGCTCAATTGGTAGACAGCAATGCAGCCGATTTTGTTATAGCATCTGCATGTAGTCATAATGCCGCAGCTGAAAAACAATATAGATACCCAACAGAGTATGGGGGTCAAAAACCTCCAACTGCTCAATGGACCGTAACTGGTGCTGGTGCTGCAGTAGTTGGAAAAGAAGGAGACGGGCCTAAAGTTACGTCTGCCACAATAGGCAGAGTAATCGACATGGGTATTTCAGACCCATATAATATGGGAGCGGCCATGGCCCCCGCGGCAGTGGATACTATTGAAGCACATTTTAGAGATATGAATATTGACGCATCATATTATGATCTTATTGCCACTGGTGATTTGGGGAAGGTAGGACACGAGATTGCTATTGCTTTATTAAAGAAACATGGCATCGAAATTCCTCCAGAAAAATTTACCGACTGTGGACTTCTAATATATAAAAAAGATCAACCAGTTTTTTCAGGTGGTAGTGGATGTGGCTGTTCGGCTACTGTAACGTATGGACATTTTCTTAATCGTATGCGAAAAGGTGAATTAAAGAAAATATTAATTGTTGCAACAGGTGCTTTATTGTCCCCAATATCCTATCAGCAAAAGGAAAGCATACCTTGCATCGCCCATGCAGTTTCTATAGAAATGTAAAAAGAGGTGTGATTAATTTATGGAAAAATTTATTTTAGCATTTGTAATAGGTGGTCTAATTTGTGTTATTGGGCAGCTTATAATGGATATTTTGAAAATCACCCCAGCACATACTACCTGTACATTAGTAGTAATTGGAGCAATTTTAGGAGGGCTAGGTTTATACGATCCTTTGGTGAAATTTGCAGGTGCCGGAGCATTTGTACCTATAAGTAGTTTTGGAAATACTCTTGTAGCAGGGGCTCTAATTGATGCTGAAAAAACAGGATTTATAGGCATTTTTACCGGAGTTTTTAAAACAGCAAGCGCAGGCATTTCTGCTGCCATAACTTTTGGGTTTATTGGTGCTTTAATTTTTAAACCAAAAGGTTAAAGTATCTCCTGCAGAAGCTGCTACCTCCTGAAATATAGTTAAATATATAGTATTACAGATAGTAATAACAAAAGCACTTATTTATGAACCGACACCTGTCAAGTAGACACGTAAAATAATTAAAAATGTATAAGATGATGCGATCAAATTGTTGGTCGCATTTCTTATGCAGTGTGTTTGTTCTTCTTTGCTTC
>NZ_JAHLEB010000031.1 GCF_018861735.1 Clostridium lacusfryxellense
ACTTGCTCCTATAGATGACTGAGTTGCTACCCACCAATTGATAAAATATCTTCCTGCTTTATTTATTACTATTTCACCAGTTAATGAGTTATAAACAACAGCTCCATAACTATTAACAACCGTTTCAAATATTACATTAGAATTTGTATTTACTGATCCAGCTAATTGTCTTTGAATTTGAAGTCCTATCGTGTCCAATTTATTTCCTCCTTGTGTTCATAACTTTAAGTCTTATTGCTCATTTATATTATGCTATAAATTTAATCAATGAAAATCACATGATAATAAAGGCCCATAGACGAATATGACTCATTCGTCTATGGGTCAAAATTAAAATGTTACATTAATAATTGTTAAATCTGCTCTAATTGGAGTTGCACCAAAGCCTATTGTACCATCAGTTACATTTACAAGTTGTAAGGTTACTGGACTTGCAAGAACCTCAATTAAGGCATTTCCACTAATTGGTCCAGTTTGGAGAGGGGTTGACGCTTGTATATCATCACCCTGAGAAGTAGTAATTGAGAATGTAATTACTATATCCGCACCACCACCTATACCATCTGTAGATACCCACCAATTAATATAAAATACTCCTGTTTGTGAAATTGTTATCTCACCTGTTCCAGCATTATAAGAAAGAAATGCTGATAAATCATTTATAACTGTATCAAATATGACTGGTGCTCCAGGACCAACAGATACTGTATCCGGATCTTGTAGCTGAACCTGCAATCCTCTAAGCTGAGTTGTAAAACCAGGTGCACCGCTTAATCCAGTGGCTCCTGTGTCGCCTGTTGCTCCAGTTACACCAGTAGCTCCTGTGGCTCCTGTGGCTCCTGTGTCGCCTGTAGCTCCAGTTGGACCTGTTACTCCGGTTGCCCCTGTGTCACCTGTTGCCCCAGTTGGACCTGTTGGACCTATTGCTCCGGTTGCCCCTGTGTCACCTGTTGCCCCAGTTGAACCTGTTACTCCTGTCGCCCCGGTATCACCTGTCGCCCCAGTTGGACCAGTTGGACCTGTTGCTCCTGTTCCTGGTCCCGTTACTCCAGTTGCTCCGGTGTCACCTGTTGCTCCTGTTATTCCTGGATCACCAGTTGCTCCAGTTGGACCTGTTGGACCTGTTGCTCCAGTGGCTCCCGTTGCTCCGGTTGGACCTGTTGGTCCTGTTGCTCCAGTGGCTCCCGTTGCTCCGGTTGGACCTGTTGGTCCTGTTGCTCCAGTTGGACCTGTTGCTCCTGTTGGGCATACTTTACAATGCGGTTTCTCACAATCATTACAACATTGTTTATCGCATTCACATTTCGTGTTGCAATTATCTCTGTCACATTTATTTGAGTTACGCTCTTTACTATAATAGTATTCAGAGTCACGTTCATCAGGTGCATGCCAATAATAATTCTTTTTACCTTCAATATAATCTCTTTCATAATTTTCATTTTTTTTCATAATTTAACCTCCTAGCAGTTACATTATATATAGCCGCTTGTATATGATATTCTACTAAAATTAGACTGCTACATATAAATTTGGTTTAAAACTATTATTTAGTGTTGTGAAACTATAAATGTAATTAGCTAATACCTTTGGTACTATGCTTATTACCTTTATAATATTTTGATTAGTCTGTATACCTAATGTTTAAAAATATAGGTATTACAATAGTAATCCTGTTGTATTTAAATCACTACTTAAGTGAACTTAATTAATTTGTCATACACCTATTAAGAAAAGCGTAATTGAAGCATTTGAGTTAACTTGAGTACCACCTGCCAGTGTTTGTAGGGTAACTGCCGCTGCGCTAGTATGATTTCTTAAAGTTATCACATCACCGACACCAGCAGTAAGAATTACGCCTCCTGGGTTTTGTTGAGTTCCAGCGCCAGAACCAAAAGTACCTCCAACAACTGGTGCAGCATTTAGATATACGGTAAACTGATTTGGTTCCACACTTGACACAATAAACGATACAAAATAAATACCAGCAATAAGAATAACCACTTGAGATGTTCCAGGAACATGAGCAACATTTGAAAGTATTCCGTTACTATCAAAGATTATATCCGTTTCTAAAGGTACAACATGAGCGCCTTCATTATAGATATATCCGAATACTGATGCCAGTGATCCAGCAGGTCCTGTTGCTCCTGTTGTTCCACTTCCACCAGCACCAGTAGCTCCTGTAGGGCCAGTTGCTCCATCGGCTCCGTCAGCTCCAGCAGGACCAGTAGCTCCTGTAGGGCCAGTTGCTCCAGCAGCTCCTGTTGCTCCATTGACTCCGTCAGCTCCAGCAGGTCCTGTTGCTCCTGTAGGACCAGCAGGTCCTGTTGCTCCTGTAGGACCAGTCGGTCCAACCCCTGGACCTGTAACTCCAGTATTTCCTGTTACTCCCGTTGCTCCGGTAGCACCAGTACCTGGGCCAGTAACTCCAGTGGCACCAATGTCTCCCGTTGCTCCTGTTGGACCGGTTGGACCAGTAACCCCAGTTGCTCCTGTTACTCCTGTACCTGAACCTGTAGCTCCAGTACTTCCTGTAGCCCCAGTACTTCCTGTAGCTCCAGTAGGGCAAATGGGACAGACTTTACATGGTGATTTGCAGCAATCATTATCGCAGTCACATTGTGAATTACAATCATCTTTATCTCTACCGCAATAGTCATAAGATTCGCTCCTATGATTAGCACTCCAATAATATTTCTTCTTAGCTTCAATATAATCTAACTGATTAATATAATTAAATTCATCTTTATGCATACTTAACCTCCTAGCAGTTTTCATTTTATATACTGCTACTCTATTTTATTCACATAAAGGTGTATTGCTACATAATTAATATCCCTGTTAATTTGTTGATACTTTATTACAAATATAATTTGGGAGTTTGTAATTTATTTAATCCTATAAAATGCAAATATAAACACCCAATAAATAGTTATTAAAACTATATATCAGGTGTTTTCATATACTGTATATTTATATTTTTCAATTCATGTTCACTATAAATCTCTCATAAAGCTTAAGCACATCTACTTATCTATTACTATAATCGTTGCATCAATTCCCATTTCCCTTAACTTTAGAACTTGATTTTCAGCATTTTCTTTTACTGTATATGATCCTTGCATAACCCTATAAATGGTTTGTCCATTTTGTGCTTGTTTTGGTATTAATGTTTCCACATATATAACTCCTAAGACTTCCAAAATTGATTTTGCTAATGCCTTTATAATTTCATTCTTCTTTTGATGAAATAAACTATTATCCCCCGTATTATCTATGAAACCAAGTTCAATAAGCACTGCTGGCGCTTTGGTTTCTCTTAACACATGAAAATTAGCCGACTTTACCCCTCTGTCTACAAAACCCAATGCTACAAGACCACATTGCACTCGTTTTGCTAATTCTTTAGCTTTAACTCCTGCATTTAAATAAGTATACGTTTCAACACCTTTAGCTTTCTCTGCTTCAAAAGCATTTCTATGAAATGATATAAAATAATTATAGGCATTTTTATTTTCAAACTTACTTCTTTCCCCAAGGCCAACTGTGCTATCTCCAGTTCTTGTTTCATTTACAGTAATTCCATGTCTTCTAACCTCTACTGCTACAGCCTTTCCTAAACTTAGTACATCATTGCTTTCTTTTCTACCCTTATAACAAGCCCCACCATCTTGTCCTCCATGTCCATAATCAAAACATAATCTAGCCATGTTAATCACACCTCCATTTTCGTTTCCAATTAATATATATGAATTCCTAAAATTATGAGCGATATTTTATTCATAAAAAACACTAGCCTTTCATTTAGAATATTTTTTATGCCTTCTAATTCCTTATGTTTAATAATATTATGAAATAAAGAAATAATTTGTTATACATTGATTTATTCAAAAGCGAGGTGACTATGTGATACCTATCAAAAAAGATAATTTTTTAAATGAATTTAATTCTTCCAATAACAATAATAATAATAATAATGCACAGCATACAGAAAATCATCTTAACTCTTATAAAAAAGAACTTCCAAAAGTTTTTTGTGGAAAATATACATTTAATAATATAGTAGGTGAAAGCCAAGCCATAAAGAAAGCTAAGCATATGGCACTTAAAGTTAGTTCATCAAAATCTAATGTTCTTCTCCTTGGTGAAAGCGGTACAGGGAAAGAACTTTTTGCTCATGCTATTCACAATGAAAGTGACAGAAAACACTCACCTATAATTAAAATAAACTGTGGTTCTATACCATCAGAACTGTTTGAATCAGAGCTTTTCGGCTATGAATCTGGAGCCTTTACGGGAGCTAAAAAAAATGGTAAACCTGGAAAATTTGAGCTTGCTAATAGAAGTACTATCTTTCTAGATGAAATTGGTGACCTTCCGCTTTCAATGCAGGTAAAACTTCTCAGAGTTATACAAGAGAAAGAGATTGAAAGAATTGGCTCCATTAGAAGCCAGAAAATAGATGTGAGAATAATAGCTGCTACTAACAAAAATCTTGAGGAAATGATTAAACAAAAAACTTTTAGAGAAGACTTATATTACAGGCTAAATGTTATAAATATACGTGTCCCTTCTTTACGAGAAAGAAGAGATGATATTCCCTCCCTTGCTAAGTACTTAATGAAAAAAATATCATTAGAAATGGGTATACCTGTAACTAATATATCAGATGAGGCGATAATGGTATTATCATTATATGATTGGCCTGGTAATATTCGTGAACTGGAAAATTCAATAGAAAGAGCGTTAAATCTTGTTGATAAAGAATCAATTATTGAAATTATTCATCTTCCATTTTATATGACAAAGCTACTATTAACTAATCCAGCGATTAACAATGTAAAAACTGTTCCAATTAAAATTTATGGTACATTAAAGGATATGTATAAAGAGATAGAAAAAAAGCAATAAAAGCGGCCTTAGTGGAGTTTAATGGGAATAAATTAAGAGTCGCAAATAAACTTGATATAAGCAGAACAAGTCTTTATCAAAAGATCAAACTTTATAATCTATAAGATATTTATGTCAATCTATCTCTAATTTAACACAACAGAAACCAAATCATTAATAATTAAAATTATTAATGATTTGGTTTTTAATTTACTTTTTTTAAATAATTATTTATCTAAATCTTCTTAGTCACCACATTCTCAGGTATAATTAATTCTACATCAGTACAACTTAGTACTTCCTCAAGGAAGACCCCCTGTGGAATAAAATTTGCTGCCTCTGTAGGCATACCAAATCTAAAATTAATAACAATTTTATCTTCAAATCCTTGTGCTATTGTTTTAATACACTTTGTTTCTTTAATAGTTTTTTAATAACAAATGTAAAAATAATACCTACAATATTCATAATAGCAACTATTAGGAATGCTGCTCCATATTCTCCACCGCTTGACTCTTTCACCATAGCTGCAAGTCTAGGCCCAACAAATGCTGCCAAACCAAATGCCGTAAACATCACTCCATAATTCACACCTATATTTTTAGATCCAAAATTATCTGCTGTTACCGATGGAAATATACCCATAAACCCTCCAAAACTTAACGCTATACCACATACTGCTACAACAAAGACGCCAGTGGTTTTTGCTCCAGACAACAAAATAAGCATTCCACTACTTAAAATATACATACATAAAATTGCGTTATATCTTCCAATTTTATCAGAAACTGATCCCCAGAATATTCTTCCACCGCTGTTTGCAAATGCTAATACACTTACTATTACTGCTGCTACTTGAGGTGTTAATCCGATTTTTTCTTGAGCTATTGGGGACGCGTGGCCTATGATCATTAGTCCTGAAATACATCCAATTGTATACATAATCCATAAGACATAAAACTTAGCATCTTTCACCATTTTACCAGGAGTAATATCAACAGTTACTGTTGCTGCTGGGCTTAATGCCTTTGGCCTCCAGCCTTCTGGTTTCCATCCTGCTTCTGGAGCCTTTATAACAAATGAACATGCAACGATACCTACCATAAAAACAAATCCTAATAATTTAAATGTCGAAAGCACTCCTAATTTTTCAATTAAAGAAACAGATATTGGCGCAAATACAACTGCCCCAGAACCAAATCCGGCCGCTACAAGTCCTCCAGCTAGTCCTCGTTTATCTGGAAACCATTTTACAGTATTTCCAACTGTACATGCATAAACTGTACCTATTCCAAATCCACCTAATACTCCATAAGTAAGATAAAGAGCCGTTAATGACCTTGTAAATCCAGATAATATTATTCCTGCTCCAAAAATCAATCCGCCTACTAATGTTACCTTCTTTGGTCCACTTTTATCCTGAATTCTTCCAGCTACAATCATTGCAAAAGGTACCAAACATAGGTTAAGCGTAAACGCAAGAGATGCTTGTGTAGTTTGCCATCCAAATATTTCTATTAAAGGTTTTTGGAATACACTCCAGGCATAAGCAGAACCAATACATAAATTCATGAAAATACTTGCTAGTAGTACTATCCAACGATTTGTTTTGCTTTGTTTCATTGTTATTACATCCTTTCTACGTTTTTTATTACCTTTGTAAAATATAATATGGTGAACATTTCCTCCTTTTTAATTAAATACACTAAAATGCTTTCATTTATAATTATATACAAGCAATATTTATGCCAATATTTACCTCATAAGACATTCTCTGTTGTCACCTTCTACTCCGCCATACAATAGGCTTTAATAAAATTTCAAATCATGCTAATTTATTTGAGAAATCATTCTATATATTTTTAAAATTATACAGATAATGTACAAAATATGAACATTTATCATATAAGAGTCTTAAATATGCTCTGCACGAGGAACATAATGCAATTTTTTACCTATAAGTTGTAAATACTGTCCACTATGTTTACAATTCTATGAATTCTAGGTTGCAAAAATGACATGCACTAGATATCTCTTATGCCTGCCATCTTTTTATTATTCATACTTTAGTGCTAAATTTTATATAATATCCATTTACAAGTTGCAATTTCATACTTAATCTCAAATAATTTTACAACATCATCAATTAAGCTTTGACACTTATAAACAATCATAATGTTACCTTCAAATTTCTCAACCCCTTTTGTTATAACTTTATCAATTTTTATAACTTGCATAGGATCATTATCTACTTGCAATCTAAACCTGATAGGATTTATTCCACCTTTATTATCTGTGTAAGAAACCATTTCTATTGGTTGAGCTAGAACCTTCATCTTCTACTTATCCCTCCTCTAAATATCACCTAGATATAATATTACCGAATCCAGTACGCTAAATTAACATCAATATGAAAATATTAATCTACTCATAATAACCTTGCTTTTTTAATTTTAGAACATACGTTCTGTAATTATTATATCCTAATTTCTTTATTTTTAGAAGTAATTTAATTTTTTTATGCTTGTGGCACAGAAAAAATAGAGACAACAGTAATAAATTTTATATCTAATACAATTATATTAAACACAATAAAAGCCTGTATTTAGACTATTAATACTAAATACAGGCTTTTTAAATTATTATACAATTTAATTTTTTCTAATTTTTCGGCTTAAAATATTTTGTTATTAATTTATCCCCTACATACAGGACAATGAAACAAACCACTGCAAATCCAAATCCTAATTTTCTCCAGTATGTTAATGCTATAAAACTAATCAAGCAGTACCAGATTAGCTGTAATAAATAATAATAGTACTTTTTCATAATGTTTCCTCCGATGTAAGTATTTAATTTATACTCTTGATATCTGTTCCTTCAGCACTAATCATTTGCGACAATTGTATCATATTTGCTGTACTTCATATACCCTTATTATCTAATTTGCTACGCTAGCTTGTTTAGGATTAAATTACTCCTAGTTTTAATAATGAGCTAATTAAGTGCATCTTTTCCAATTACAAATTTTCCAAATCTCTTAATTGGATATGTAACAAACCGTGCTTTCCCTTTTATATCTTTACTATCTATATATGGATTTTCCCATCTTCTTGCATCATTTGAACTAGCTCTATTATCTCCAAAAAACAAATACTTATTTTGGGGTACCTTAAATTTTATATCTAAATCCTCCTTATTTACTACGTATGGCTCTTGAATTGCGATCCCATTAATAAAAACTTGACCCTTATCTTTTATAATAACTTCATCACCTGGTACACCTATCAATCTCTTTATCAATGTTAATTTTAATTCATCAGATTTAAAAACTATTAAATCTCCTCTTTTTAACTTCGCCTTATTATAAACTCTTGTAACTACTATTTTATCACCTATCTTTATAGTAGGGTACATTGATTCAGATGGAACTTTAATTTGGTAAAATAATAATAGTCTTATTAATGTTGCTATAATTACTGCTGCCACAATTGGAAATACCCAATCACTAAGTATTTTTTTGTAGTTCAACTCATCATCTTCTTCCTAATTTTACTATAAGTAATTGATATTAAAATTACTATTCTATGATCTTTTAATAAATTCCTCAATGTCATTTTGAATAAGATTTAATGCATTTTCCCAAAAATCTATTGAGTGAACATCTATATCAATTGTTTTTGCAATATCAAAAATATTATTTTTACTTGAAGCACTCAAAAAATCATTATATTGGGATACAAACTCTTCTCCTTTTTTGATATATTCAGCATAAAGCCCCTTAGAAAATAAAACCCCAAATGAATATGGGAAATTCAAGAATTCATCTCCTGCCATAAAATATCCAACTTTATTCATCCACATATATGGATGAATTGTTTTATAATCAATACTATCACCATAGGCTTCTGTCATACAATTAATCATTAATTCATTTAACTCTTCGACAGACAATTGACCTGATTTTCTTCTTTCAAATAATTTGATTTCAAAATTATACCTAGCATAGAAATCAACAATATAATAACCCATATCTGAAATGCTTTTCTCTAAAATTGATAAACCTTGATCTCTTGGTAAAATACTAAGTAATGCATTGTTTACTATGGTTTCACAAAAAATTGAAGCTGTTTCTGCAATAGGCGATGGATAGTCCGTATTTATCATCTTTTCATTTCTAAGACAATAGCTATGATAAGCATGTCCAATTTCATGGGCAAGAACAACAACATCACTAAAATTGCCAGTAAAATTGGTCATAATTCTACTTTCTTCTATTGGAAAAATATCAATCGTTAATCCATAATTCCCTTTTCAAGTTCTTAGCTCAGCATCAATCCATCTCTTGTCAAAGACTTTTTCTGCAAAATTCGCAAGTTCTTGACTGAAAGTTTTAAAACTTGATACAATTAAATCTCTGGCATCTAAATATGATATTTTTGTATTAGCATCACCCGTTGGTGCAAAAATATCATAAAATGGAAGGCTTTCTTTATGGCCTAGTATCTGTGATTTCTTATTATAATATTTATGAAACATTGGCAGGCTTTCTTTTACAGCTAATAACATAGTATTTAAAGTTTCAAAATCCATTCTTGATTCCAAAAGGACTTTTTCCAAAGGAGATTTATATCCTCTCATATCATAAATAGTAAGTGCTTCCCCACTAATTCCGTTTAAACACGCTGCTGATGATTTTGATATGCTTTTGCATGCATCGACTTCAGCATAATAAGCTATTTTCCTTAAAGATTCATTTTCTTCATATGCCATATTTCTTAGCTCTGAAAGTGATATTTTCTTTGATTCACCGTCAATGTCTATATCCATTAATAAGGTAGATGTGAGCTCCATATAAAGTCTTTGCCATGCCTTTGAGCCTGTGATTTGCATTTTTGAGATTAATGATTCTTCATTTTCACCCAATAAATATTTTGACTGTGAAAGAAGTTCTTTAATATAAAACCCATATTCAATAAGTTCTGGTGATGATTCTATTAATGCTTCTATATTATTTAAAGACTTAAGCCATTTGTTAAACTTTACAAAGCTCTCTGTAGCCGATGAATCATTATCCTCAATATCATCTAAAACATTCATTGCTTGTATATTTGAGCTATCTGAACATGAAGTTAACTCAGCATAAGAATATAAACAACAATATAAGCTTTTATATTCATTATAAAGCTTCAAAAACTCTTGAATTTTAGAAGCAGCGTTATGTGTATCCTTTAGATTTTTTATAGCCCAATCATTTAAATTTGCTATATGCTTATTAAGAATCTCCTCATCACTTTTAAATTTTTCAGAGTTAAAGGATATATAAAGTACATCTAAATTCCATGTTAATTCCATTGATAACACCCCCTTTTTTTAAACTCCTTGTATATATACTGTTTATTCGATTCCCTCTATCTCTGACTTCAATCTCTCAAAATATTCTCCCATAAATTCCAATCTTTTTATTCCTATTTCTTTTGCTTTTTTTGTATACAGTTTATCTGGAATTCTTTTAAACTTTATTTCGTATTCAATAAAAGGTGTATGTTTTGAAACATCTTTTATTCTCCCATTTTCAACAGTATTGGTATTTAAATAGCCATTAATATTAGGTGATTCATTTACTGTTAATCTTTGTCCAAATTGTCCTGCTAACATAAAAGTACGAGCAATCCCACTGGCGCCAATAACATCAAGTTTATCTGAATCGAAAAGTATTTTCGCCTCAATTGTATTAGGAAAATTCCCAGTTCTAAATCTATGTGATACAATGCAGTGCATTATTTTCTCAATTTTGTCGTCCTCATATTTTAATTTTCTTAATATCCCCTCTGCAATTTTACTACCCAAAACAGCATGATCAATTTTACCAGTTTTATCTTCACTCTCTTCTACCCTTGCTATATCATGTAACAATGCTGCTGGAATAAGAATTTCTAAATCAACATTTTTCTCATATTTTGAAAGCGACAAACAAAGCTTATACACCCTAAATACATGATCTAAATTATGAGCTGAACAAGTTAATTTATCTTTAACAATTTCTATGATTTTTTTATGTTTTGTATCTGTATCCATTAATATTTCCCTCCTCATTTAACTACCATTGTTTAAATGCTTATGATTCAATCTTCATTGATATCTATGCAAATATGGAAATATTTTACTAATAGATAACATCTGCTTTCATAGGAGTTCTAGTTGCCACCTTATTAATATAGTCAATCACATATTTTGATTCTTCACTAAAAACAATAGCTTCAGTGAGACTGATTTTTAAAATGCAACAATTTAAATCGTCTTCGTTAATATGTAACTCATGACACCCTCACTATAATATCCATTTACAATTCGCACACTTGCAGACCCATTAGAACATGTAGTAAGTGGAATTTCTACATCATGTCCCAACTGTATTTCCATTAATTTTATTGCTGATGTAAAATCACTCATAAATTAACATACCTCCATTGTCAAAACGTAAAAAACCCCTCAGAAAAGCTTTAACATTTTATCACTTCATATCCTGCACTACATAATGACCCTACCGCATTATCTACATCTTTATCTTTTACAAGAATATAGTCTGTATCATATGTAGAGATAGCAAATATGCTTATTCCTTGCTGTGCTAATACATTAGTTATTGAAGAAAGAATTCCAACCAATGTAAAGTCCAATGGCCCATCTACTTTTAAAACCCTCCAATTTTTTTCACACTTTACATCCCCCGGAATGTTATCTTGCGAACACACAATTGATATTTCATCTAATGTTTTTGTTATAGAAAAAAAGTCGCTGTCTTTTGACCATTCTGGAATTAACTCATTTTTATCTAACCTACAAACTCCATATTTTTCTTTTAATAATTCCATTGTTAATATTCTTTCTGACATGTTTTATTTCCACCCTTCCTTATTTTAAGAGTTCAAGAATTCTAAATTTTTCTAATCTATAATGTCCTTCATCATCCAATTTTTCAATTCCATCCTTATAATCATATGCCATTTTTCTATAAAATTTACGAGCAGTAATTGATGATGGAATTTCAATCCTTTTCGCTCTTAAAAAGTATTCATCCTGCTCCAATTTTCCTATTATTGCTCGCCCTATACCTTTACCCTGTAATTCAGGTAAAACAAATATTGTTAAAAGGATACTTTCATCTTTGCTTCCCCAAAAACTTGAAATAGAACCACAACCAACAATTTTCTTATCTATACAGACAACATACATATGTGCATAACCAGCTACCATATTCACTTTGCCTGGACTATAAATCTCTGCTAAAGACTCCATCTCTACTTTGGAATAATCCTTTATGTTAACTTCGAAGAAATTTCTACAAATTAAATTTGATACTGTTACTGCGTCATCATTATTAAATCTTCTTATTTTTAAATTATCCATCCGTTCCCCTTATATATTATTTTTATTTATTATTAGTTTCTTTTTAATATATAATTTCCAATATGGAAACCATAACACTCATAAAATAGTAAAACCTCATCATTTGAATAAACTACATTAATTGTTATATCCGCTGTTTTATTTGATTCAAACCAATTTAGAGCATTCTTCATAAGCTTGTCACCTAATCTAAACTTACGATAATTACTTTCAATATATATAGATTCTATTGATCCTAAATTATCTTCAATTGAACTTAAACAATAGCCTATATAGTTTTCATTATCTATGTCTAAAAGCATAGCTATTTTTATAATACCCTTTTTTGATTTCTCATAAACAGCTTCCATTCTTTTACCAAATGTAAATTGCTCATATTTATTTTTAAAATAAATTGATTTATCGATATGAACTGAATTAAGTTGTTCCCATAACGGCTTTATAAGTTCAAGTTCTTTTATGTCTTTCTCAACTAAGCAGATATTCATAAAATCCTCCTTATTTAAGGTTAATTCCATTTAAATATGTATTCAAACAATAATATACTTCCTATAATAACTATACTTTGAATAATATATATAAAGTTTTCTAATGATGAAACAATCGTATATTTGAAAATGCCATTACTATTCCATACTCGTTGCATGCCTTTATTACAACATCGTCCCTTTTTGAATTCCCAGGTTGGATAATATATTTCACTCCAATTTGCGCCGCTCTGTCAATATTATCACTAAACGGGAAAAAGCCATCTGAACCTAGTGATACATTGGTTAACCCAGTCATCCACTGTCTTTTTTCATCAACCGTTAGCTTTTGAGGAATCTGCTCAAATATATTCTTCAAATCATTCATTTCCTTAGGTGATACATCATCCATAAGATATTGGTCAATTGCATTGTCACGTGTAGTCCTTGATATCCCTTTTTTAAAAACTAACCCAATAACTGCTGGATGTTGTCTTAAATACCAATTCTTCGCTTTGTTTGCTGCTAATCTTGTACAATGTATACGAGACTGCTGACCCGCTCCACAACCAATAACTTGTCCATTATATGTTAAACAAACTGAATTCGATTGAGTATATTTTAACGTTACCATAGAAAGAATAAGATCTATTTTTGCATAGCTAGGTATTTCCTTATTATTTGTTACAATATTTTCAAGCATAGTATAACTTGGCAATACATCATTTCTTTTTTGCTCAAAAGTAATACCATAGACGCTCCTTCTTTCTACATCCAACGGTTCATAATTAGGATCGATTTGAATTATATTATAATTTCCTTTTTTCTTTTTCTTAAGAATTTCTAGTGCCTCATCGCTATAGTCCGGCGCAATTACTCCATCAGAAACTTCCTTGCTTATTAATTTTGCTGTGGAAACATCAACTGTATCACTCAAAGCTATAAAATCTCCATATGATGAAATTCTATCAGCACCTCTAGCTCTATGCGTCAAGAAAATTTATATATCCAGGATTACCGTTTAATATTTTAAAAGGTAATTCACCTTCTTTTGAATATATCTTTGCAGGTTTTTGATTTGGATTACATCCATATTTTAAATCGACTAATTTTTTACACATTTTAATTCCTCCTTTATTTCTTCTATTCATTCAGCGTCCATTTTTCTTTTACATTCTCTTCACCTTTATAATAATCAACTTTTTCATTGTTTTGGTATACTTCTTCATAAGGCAAAATATTTATCTTCCCAGAATCGGGATATTCGCAAACATCTAGCCCCATATCTGTACTCATATCAAGAAATCTGCACGGTAACTCGTTATTGTTATAAAGTTGATGTGCACCTTTGGGGCCAATTTCAAAAAAAACGATATCGCCTTCTTTTAATTGGGTAAAACCTTCTGGTGTTCGTAGTGTAGCTTTTCCAGATAATATTACAAATGTCTCCTCAGCATTTCTATGAAAATGGTATGGATATGAATATTTGCCTGGATCAAGTGATCTTACCTCGAATTTAAGATATTTAGAATTTGCTATTTCTGATAATTTGTGACTTGTATGCCAAGAAAATTCTGGAATAGGTGATTGTTTAAGTACAAAAGAAATATTCTCTTCATTAAATATTTTTGCCATTTCACATTACACCTCCCTCTTAATGATTCTATAAAACTATTTCATAAAGTTTAAACCAAACTAATTCAGGAATATTTAATCCTAAATCAACAGTTCCTACATATTTATATCCACACTTTTCATACAATGAGATTGCTGGTTTATTATGAATAGAAACATCCAAACGAATTGTTTTCATTTTTTGCGTTATACTGTATGTTTTAGCAAAGTCCATTAATTCCCGTCCAACACCAGTCCCCAAATACTCTGGATTAACTACAAGTGTATGTATCACAATACTGTCTTTGGATTCCGCTTCTATTCCCCAATCTACTTGAGAGTATGCTGTTTCTGGCTCATGATTTAGTATTATAGAACCTGCTATTTTACCATTAATTTTTAAAACGAATAGATTATCACATTTAACGCCACAATCAGCAGTTTCTCTAATTGGATATATACTCTTTGCCCAACCTGGATAATTCGTACCTGTTTCTAAATATTCATTTAAGTCATCATATAAATTTTCTAATTCATCTATATCCTTCATTGTTCCCTTTTCTATAATGTACTCATTATTATTTAACTTTTTCTTTGTTTCTACAGTTATTTCAACTCTATCCATTTGCATCTCCTTCCCCTAAACCCTGAGCGAATATTAATAAATCCCCCTCAGGATCCATAATTAAAAATTCTTTCTGCCCCTCTATAATATTAGTTATAATTTCCACAAATGTATCTATAATCCTCTATAATTCTGATTTCTTTTATAAATAAATACTTCTTATCACTAAAAATGATTTAATAAAATATTTCTAATGTTTTACTTACTATAGTTATATAACTCTGGTATAAAAAATCCTCTATACTAACTTATAGTATAGAGGATTCTCTGTGCCACTAAAACTTACCATGTAAAAATTAAACAATTCACTTAATTCTTAGGTTTAACGTCTTTGTCAAACTTTTCTTTTAATTCTTTCTCAACAAAAGGTATCCCAATTATTAAAGTAATTATTCCAATAGCTCCATGAATAAAACTCAAATTCTCCTTTGCTACAGGAATAAATGACATACTTAGTATAAAAACTATATATAAAAAAATACCCATATATAACCACAATGCCCCTATACGTCTCTGTGCATAGTCCCATGCTTTTTGAGAATTCATTGAGCGGTTTGTTCTATAACCATAAAATATATTTATTTTACTTGGAGGTTTAAACCTTAGAACCAATCCAGATATAATCATTATAATAGGAATTATTAACTCTTTACTACCAAAATCAAACATCACTATACTCCCCCTCTTGAAATGTAAATGCTAATAGTAATTAGTTGTTCCTTTTAGGAAACAATAACTTAATTAAGCTGATATCAAAAATAAGAATAAAATAACCATTAAAATAATCAGCGATAGCACTATTATTAGTTTTTTCATTCATGGTTACCTATTTGTTTAGCTCTTTTAATTAACTTATTATATAAATAAACGTCATGTATATCAAAGTAGTTATCGTTAAATTTATCCAATTCAAACCACCTAACCCCACTATTTTCATCCTCATTTACTATAAGTTTTTCTTCCTCACTTGTAGTAAGGATGTATGATATTGAAAGATGAAGATGTCCACTAACATATTTACCTTTTTTCATATGCCCATATACAGGTAGAATATCAATAGCTATAATACTTTGTGTAAGCGGCTTTACATTAATTATGCCAGTTTCTTCTCTCGCTTCTTTAATAGCAACCTTCAATAGATCTCTATCTCCATCTGCATGACCACCAGTCCAAGACCATACATTACGTATATTATGATGAACCATTAGCACCTTATCTAATGTTTTGTTCATTATAAACCCAGAACTTGTAATATGCGCTATAGCATTGTCTCTCAATAATATACTATGAGAAAACTGTTCATTATAATCTATAATTATTTTTCTATCTTGGCTTTCTTGATCATTAATTGGAACAAATTCTTTAATTTGGTCTATGTAATTCATAAAAACACCTCCATTTAATAAATATACTTGGTTTCACCTTTTTCAATTAATTTAATTATTTCTATAGCTGTTTGTTTCGAGGAAATATCACTCACATTAATTTTAATTGTGTCCATATTATTATATAGAATGATTCTTTTCAGACTTTTATCAATTACATCAACTTTTCTAACACCATTTTCAACATCAATTTTCAATCTACTTTTAAGAGCTGTTTCAGAGCAAACCAAAGAAATTTTATAAAGCTCAAAGTCATGATCTTTTAATTGTTCCAAAAGCTGTTCAAATATATATTCTTGGTGAATAACCCAGCAAAATATAACATACTCATAACCTGAATTATTCAAATAAGAGTTTAACAAGTGAGTGATATTACCTATAACCATTTTTTTATTTTCTTCTGAGACAACGAACGGATTCATATTCCAACACCAATCACCATCTAGGTAAACACTTGGTTTTAGTGTATCAAGTAATATGTTACACACGCTACTTTTACCTACACCCATCGTTCCGTTAATAATAATTAGCTTTTTCATATATACACCTCTATTATATTTATTAAATATATTAGCTAACAATATCCGTTAATAATTCCTTTAAATGTCCAGTATCATTAATACAATTCACATTCATTTTGTTATTTATAACATTATATTTCACTATGCTTATACTACAATTATCAATATCCATGTTAAACCTTTTATGTTGATCTAACCCGAGAAAATGACTTATAATTATAGAAATAGTTCCTCCTGAAGTGCTTATTACAACATTTTCATATTCCTTTTCTACTATTTCATCTATAATTTTCATTGCCCTTTTGGATACATCTTCGCCACATTCACCTTGTGGATAAGGCATGTCCTTTATTTGCTTAGACCATTCTTTTGCATATTCTTTATGGCTTATATTTCGCTCCTCTATTGTTAACGTATCCCACTCGCCCATATTTATTTCTCTAAATTCTTTTTTAATAATAATCTCTTTATTAATATACTTATTTATGATTTCAGATGTTCCTACTACTCTTTTTAAGTCGCTTGAATAAATAACCTCTATGTTATAACTCTTTAATCTTTGTCCAAGCAATTCTGCCTGACTAATTCCAAACTCATTTAAGTCTTTATCAACTGCCGATTGATATTTTCCATCTCTATTTAAATTGGTTTGGCCGTGCCTTAATAAATAAATATTCATTTTCTCACCCCTAATCACAAAATAAATTGCAAATTATCTTTACTCTTTTATTGACCGCCTAAACTAACTACTAAAGCATTCTTTGCTTTCAGTTTCTATAACTTCATTTCCATAATCCTACTTCGAGTATTCATACCTTGATTTTCGTAGAAATCAATTGCATTTTTATTGAATTCCCATACCATTAATTCTAAACTATCTACGTTAAACTTTAAGGTGCGGTCTTTGGCCTCATTAAATAGTCTTTTACCAATCCTCTGTTTTCTATAATCTTGATGCACGCATAAATCTTCCATATAAGCAACTTTCCTTGCTAGTAAAGCTATATTGGATGATACTGGTTTAATTGAAATAATACATAACCCCACGATAATAGAGTTAGTTTCAGCTAAAATTGATATTATATTATTATCATTTGCAATTCTAAGAAAATCTTTATTAGAAATTGGTTCATCTGTTTTTCTATAAATATCTGCCCTGCTATCCATGTGTAATTTATGCACTTGGTTCATCAAAATATTAACACCTTTAAAATCATCAATGTTAAAATCTCTGATTGCTATTTCTAGCATATGATGCACCCCCCTTTTAATTAATATCTAATCGCAATTTACTATTATTAATCTATTCCAACAATCTTACTTCTACGCTCCATTAAAATTACATCCAACCAATTTTCGTTGTTCATTTTAGCCACTTTTTCTCTTATTCCAATTTCTCTAAATCCACATTTTTTATGTAATAAAATACTTGCAGCATTTTCTCTAACAATTCCAGAATGCAAAGTCCAAAATCCATTTTCTTCAGATAGTTTAATTAAATTTGTTAAAAGAACCGTCCCTATTCCTTGACCTTTATATTTTTCACTAACATAAATACTTACTTCCGCTACACCCTCATAAACACACCTACTTGAAGTTGGGCTCAAAGCGCACCAACCTAATATGTTATCACCTAATTGAGCTACTAACCTACATGAACTTGTATGACTACTATTCCACTGCTCCCAAGTTGGAATGATTGACTGAAATGTTGCTATTCCTGTTTTAATACCTTCTAAATAGATATTTGATACCTGGTCCCAATCAGATTTTGACATTGCATTAATTTTATAACTCATCTCATATCTCCTCCAACATTGTCATCTTGCCTCCAATATTTAGCTCCATCTCTTGTACGTGATAACAACTTATTTAACTTTTTTAATATTTAATTTTACACATTCAGTCAAAGCTAATGCCAACATTTCAGTTGGAGAATTTATTGAAAATGGAGATAGCATGGATGGTACTGTGGGGTTGATTTTAATCTGTTCATTTTTCCCCTCCAATATGTAAATAGTTTTTAATGTATCTGCCGCTTCGTTCAAACTTAACCATGTCAAATGTTATCTTATGTGGCAATGCTTTTACTTTGTTTAACATAATCTTATCCTCATTTTATCAACATATATATTTTATAAATCATAATTAAATCCAATATCGCTGAATTAATCTCAAATATTATATTTGAAAAAAATTTCATCTTCTTCCTCGAGACCTGTTATTTCTTGATTAAACCCATAATCACAATATAGATTTATAGCGACAAAATTATTAGGATGTAAACTCAACCATATTTCTTTATTCTTAGTTTCATTTTTAATTATATCTATTAATATTATTAAAGCCCTTTTACCATATCCATTTTGTTGATATCCTCTATCTATCATTAGTTTATAAAGATTCATATCGCCTTGCTTATCTAAAATATATGAAGCGAATCCGATCATAATATCATTTAAGTACACTCCAAATATTTTCATTTCATTTTCAAATTTAGATTCTGCTACAGAATATAAATTTGATGGGATAAATTTTTTTTGACTTTCAGCCACCTCTAATTTAATGCATTCTCTCCAATTACTTTCATCAATTTTCTTTATTGCTATATCCACCTTATCGCTCCTCTAAAAATATAAAGTTAATAAACTATATCCTATAAATATTTAAGCATAGTAACCTTATAATAATTAATCTTAACTAATTGCATTATTCTTTTTTTTTACATAAATAAAAAAAGCCATTTGATTTATTACCACTCATGGTAGTATATGTGACCTTCTCTAACTTTACATTTATGTGTTTATTTCCACACCACTTCAAATTCTTCGCAAACAACCATCATATTTTCATTAAAAACTGTATTGGGTATTCTTTTACAACTCTTTTAAAAACATCTTTCTCAAAGATTTCCTTTTTTTCATCAGATAAAACATTTAATCTTCATTTATTTGCTATAATATAGTTTTCATACCATTCTCTACCCGTCTCCCACTTTTTAGTTTCAATATTTTCTTTCAACATTTCTGAACATGCTATTGCCATAACATATTCTCTTAGCCCATTTTCTTTACTCTTATCAAACTTTGTTAACATATACTTTAAAGCATCATCTCCTGAACTTACAATATCCTTGTAATCCTGGCTGTCCTTTGTATAATCATAGGGATTTGAAGATGCTGCAACTTTAGGATTATCACAAATAGTATCTAACTTTTTATCAATAGCAACATTTGCAGCTGTTATTGTAACCTTTTCCTTTGATTTTATGTCTTTCGCTGATTTTGATAAGCATGTGGAAACCAAAACTAACATTACTAAAAAAGAAACTATAATTACAGACTTTTTCATGTTGTCCTCCTTACATTCTTAGAATTTATTTTATCAATTCTGATTTTAGAATAGAATAAACACATTGATCATACTTGCTTCCATTAATCCAATAATGTTCTCTTAACTTTCCATCTATTCTAAATCCATTATTCTCTAATAGCTTTATAGAAGGATTATTATTTGAAGCCGTAGTAGCATATAACTTATTTAATTTATAATCACTATCTGCAAATGATATATTTATAAATAAATCTAACATAATACTTCCAATACCTTTATTTCTATTATGTTCAGGTAAATAATATCCAAATTCGGCACTATGATTTCTTGCATTATAATCAAATAATCTAATTTTCCCCAAAGGTACACCCTTGTGATCTTTATGCACTAATATATAATTTTTCTCCTTTATATTATCAAATGAATAAAGCATTTCATTAAAGTATTCATCATATGGCTTTTGCAATTTTAATGGTCTACATGTATATTGTTCAAAATTTTCCTCTGCCATATTCCAGTTATATAATTCCCTCAAATGTCCCTCTGATAATAAAATTAATTGGTAATTTTCAAAACAGTTACTTATCATCTTAACTCCCCCAGTTTATATTGTTTTATCCTTTAGGTACTAAAAGATTATGTTAATAGATAGTTCTTTTTAATAAACTCAATCCAATTTTTTTGAAATTGCAGCTCTGTTTTTTCAAAAATATCCACAAAACTTTTAGGAGATTTTATTAAATCACATAACTTATCATAACCAAACTCCTTAATTATTGATTCTACTATGGTATATGAGTATTGATAGCCATCGCGTTTAAAAAACGTTTCAAAATCTTCTCCAGTATCTAACTCATTGAGTGTAGGAACTATATTATTTACCAATCCATTTTCAACAGTTTCTCTTATCCATTCTTCATTATTATCTTTCGCTTCATAACATGCTATTCCTTCATTCAGCCATCTTGGTGTATCCCCATTTATTTTATTCACAATAATATGAACGAACTCATGAACAGCTGTATTTACTACGTTATTAAACTCTGAACGTGGTGGTGGATTTAAGGGAGATGCTATTACAATTTTCCCAACTCCAATCCCACCTCTTATCCAATTAGGTGCATTTATAAGTCCTAACGCTCTATGAAGCTGATTAAGTTCTGAATGAATTTCAATAGATAGTTTCTCATCAATTTGCTGATTCAAGTTAACAGTAATCCTATTGTAATTATTTTCAAGAACCTCCGAAACTTTATCTATACATGTCTTGTCTACTTCTGTGTAATAGATTATAAAATGTTGCGTTTCTTGACTTAAATTTAATGTTCCTTCTCTAATAATATCCAAATTAACACCCCCAAAATAGTATTAATGTCACTAAATGTTATGATACATTGTTATCTAACGTTCGAAATCTTTATATAATAAACTTGGCTGAACCCCCTGATTATTTTGATATTTTCCACTGATATATTTATCATAATCACCTTCAATACTATGATAGTATATTTGACATATTTCAACTCCAGGATAAATCCTTATTGGTTGAACGCAGAATATTTCTAAAGTCCAAAATCCCTGAAAACCAACATCTCCAAATCCTGCTGTTACATGAATGAATAGCCCTAATCTACCAATAGATGATCTACCTTCAAGCATTGGCACATAATTATCTGTTCCTGTGAATTCTATTGTTCTTCCAAGATATAATTTACCTGTTTCTAAAACTAATCCCTCTTCTGGTATAATAATTTTTTTAACCTTATTCTCCGTTTTCATATCTAAAATTGTTTCATCATAAACAAGTAATTCATTATGCAACCTCAAATTATAACTATTAGGATTAAGTTGTTTTTCATTATAAGGCTCAATTACAATCTCCTTTCCTAAGTTTTTCTTTATTTCTTTCCCTGAAAGTATCATATGTTATTACTCCTCATTTATATAATTTTTATAACGTTAGCAGTGATTGTGCATGCTACTTAATTCCTATTATCACAAAAGCCTTAATTGTGTGTTTGTCACCCTGATTATCCACAAAGAAATAATCTATTGGTGTTATATTTACCTTTAAAAAGCTTGAATATAACTCCTTTAGTTCATCCATGCTAAAATAATGATGTGGAATATTTTCTTCACCTTCAACATTATTAATAAAAGTATCTTTTTCTATCTCTTGACCTTTACCATAATTCTCATCATCTATTGAGACATAATCAATAACTACAACACCATTAGGTTTTAATATTCTAAATATTTCATTCACATTTTCCCTAGAGCCCTCTAACATACCATGTCCCGTAGTCCATACACATAAAATCCCATCTAAAGAATCATTCTCGAAAGGTATAGATCTCATATCATGTTGTTTAAACTCAATATTGCTCAATTTCAATTTTTCTGCCTTTGATTTAGTTATTTCTAGTCCTTGCAGCGAAATATCTGTAGCATATACTTTGAAGCCTTGTTGAGCAAGATATATTGAATGTCTGCCTGTACCACATCCTAAATCCATTATATTCATGCAATCATTCTTTTTAAAGACATCTGCTGCCACTCTTACCGTTGGTAATACATCGAATTGAACTTCTCCTTGGTCCTTATATATTTTATTCCATTCTTGTTCCCATTTAATATTCAATATGTTCTCCCCCCAATCACTAATCCCATAAAAAATATGTTTTATTATATCCTTAGCAGGATAATTTATATCATCAGCTTTATCAATAACAGCTTGCAAATCATATATATTGGAACAGATTTAAACTCAAATCTTCCATTCTCAAACGATAGGTCCCCACCTGGCTTGTTATAAATAAATTCTGTCATTCTTATTTATTATACTATTAATAATATACATACTATATAAAACTATGTAAATTTTTCTAAATATTCAATTATAAACATATATAAAGGTTAATAATGAGATTATTTTTCACCATTTATATAACTTTGGGTATAGCCAAATTCTTTTTAGCTCTTCACTATTTATCATATTATCTTTTACCCCCTAATTAAATAAGCCTAAATATAACAGCCCACACCAAGTTCTTATTATAATGTTTCTTAGAGTGTTTTCTCATAAGCAACCCTTTTGCTTTGATCATCTAAATAAATTATGCCACAATACTCAAATCCATTTTTCAAAAGCATCTTCTTCATAGATATATTTTCTATATGCGTGTCTATTCTAATACTGTATATTTGATTATCTAAACATATTTCCTCTATATTCTTGATAATTATAGATGCTAGTCCCATTCCTTTATAATTGGAGTCAACAGCCATTCTATGAATAACTGCATATTTATCATTATTTATCCATTTTCCATTATAAATAACCTCATAGTTTTTCTCTCCATCAAAAGTGAATACTACAGTACCAATTACATTATTATCTTCTAGCAAAACATAGCCATTTCCATTGTTGATATCATTTATTACTGTTTCAAAATTAGGGTAATTATCCTGCCATTGATTAATATCCTGCTGCTTAAAATAAGCTTGTGCCTTATTTATGATTTTCATTATACTATTAACGTCTGCTTCAACTGCTTTTGAAAATTCCATATTGTTTCTCCTCCACGGCATATTCTATGCTCTTTCCCCTAATTTGTTGGTGATTAATGTTCATACCCATCAATTAGAATACTAAGCATCTTATTCTTATTTTTCATGAAACTCTTCATTATCTGGTAGTTTTCTGTTTCCTCATATGTGGTAACCTCTAACTTATCTTTTATTTCATATATAGTTGCTTCAGGGTTCTAGTTATTTATTTTTATCCAAGCTGCAGTAAACATTTGTAGAGAACCACCATGTCCTACTATTATAATATTCTGTTCAAATGAAATTCTCAACGTATTTTCTTAATTTTGAAACATATCTTCTAAAATGCCTATAGCATCAATTATTACTTTAGGGCAAATAATATCGAAAAGTCTTTTTTCCCTAATAATATTGCATTCCATCTCGTCTGATAAATCATAACCTAATAATTTTTTACATATTATTGATTCGTTTTTTTCTTCAAACCTTCTAATAAATTCCTTAGTTAACGCATATGCTTTATTTTTTGATTCGGTATCACCTTCAATAAAATGTCCATTTTTTAAACCTAATGTCATTATAGCTCCTGAGACTGCTCCACAAACTTCACCTTTTCGTAATCCTCCACCAAAGCCAGTAGAAATTTTTAATGCAGTTTCTTTGTCTAACCCTAATTCCTCACAAAACACGCTTAATACTGCTTGACTACAATTAAATCCATTGTTAAATATATTTACTGCCTCATCTTTTTTATTCATTATATATCTCCTCTCCATCTAAATTCAAGAATATAATTATTCTCTTGCTCAGTAGAACTATGAACTTTGAAATTACAATTATTTAATACTTTATTAGAGCCTATATTTGTTTTTAAAACTATCGCAATTATACCTTTGCACTCTCTAAATCCATAAGCCCATTTCAATAATGTTTCTAGGGCCTCTGTCATAAGTTTTTGCTTTTTATAATTAGGTGAAATACTGTATCCAACCTCCAAATAACCACTTTCATTTAGCAAGCCTTTAAAACCAATAAACCCTATCCCTGTTTGATTATTTTTATTAATTATTATCCAGTATGTATAACATTCGTGAATATCAACATTAATACTTTTCATCTTTACAAGCTTCTTTGATATTGCTGATTTAACAGAACTAGATATTGCTTCTGATTCAATTATAGTTTCAATATTTTCATTTTTACTAATACTTAATAATTCACTAAAAGATAAAGGTTTTAGACGTAACCTTTCTGACTCTACGACTTTCCCATCCATTTACTCTTCCTCTCACTACGATATTACTCAGGTATCATATTTTTTTGAAGGATATAACTTTCTTCCCTCAAAATACCCGCATTAAGTATCTTAACTATTTTAAATCCACATTTATTTACATAGAAATTATGATTTCTCTTTGAATAACCAGGTGTTTCAGTTATCCACCTTCTAGTATCAGGGTACTTTGTTTCAATATAATTCCATATTATTAGTCCTATGCCTTTATTCTGCACACTAGGGTCCACAAAGATATTGCCTAAGAAATTTTTTCTGTCTTCGTTTATCCAAAGAATTACAGAACCAATAAGTTTATCATTCATTAACACCTTGAATGATTGAGACGGTGAATTTAATGCCCATTTTTTTATAAATTCCCCATTATCATATCCATCAGGGCCACCTTTTTCATCACCTATGTGACGTTTTGTATCATCATCGAAAGCCCTTGTCATTATCTCAGTCAAAGGCTCTATATCCTCTTCAACTATAGGTTCAAATATTAGTTTTTCATCGTTTTCCATGCTTTTACCTCCTTTTTTTGTCTTTATCTTTTGCTTTCCAATAAAAGCGAAGATTTTTTTGACTTACCCCTTTGAGAATTACTTTTTACTTAAATTTACATCTATTTCTATAATTGGATCTTCATTGTCATCAATAATTTCAACAGATATTTTATCCACTAACACACTGAATACATCTTCGTAATCATTATTTAAATCAGTTCTATTAGCAAATTCACCAATAGTCATATGAGGCATAAATTCTCCTTTATTTATACTACTTTCAAAAGGAATAATATACATTCATATCCCCCAACTCTTACTCTATCTTTTATCACCTATAAATACTTTTTTTCAGTATATCTCTTACAAAGTCTGTTTTAGCGTTGCAATAACCATCTCTATCAAAGCAATATGTTTCAGCCAACTTACATTTTAATACTCCATATTCGTTACGCGCAACTTCATTATTACGCAAATAATCTCGGAAAGCGATATGCTCCAAATACCCTTTTCCATCTTTAGGGCATACGTAAAGATGATATTCCATAAAATCATCTTTAAATGCTCTACTAAATGCCTCACGCCCCTCTACTCCTAAATCCCCTTCATGTTGATACCCCACTTTAGTCAACCGTTTTATAATCTCAGGTAAACAGTCATAATTTGAAATGACTACATCAATATCAATAATCGGTTTTGCAAATAGTCCTTCCACTGATGTACTACCAACATGCTCTATTCTAATAACCAAATCACCTATAATCCCATTAATTTTTATTTTTATTTTCTCAAATTCATTTTTCCATTCTGCATTATATGGAATTACCTCTATTACTCTTATATTCCCCGCCATTATTTGCTTCCTCCTATAATACACTTTTACACCACAATTAAATAAGGTCTTGAATTATACTTTTCAGAATATTATACCAATTAGATATTATATTACCATAACCTAACATTAAAATAAACATTAGGATAATTTTAAACTTTATTATCTACTCCACCTATCGCATAACAAAATATAAACGCCACAAATTATTATCATTTGTGACGTTTAATACGATTAACTATTTGAAACTCTTTTTATGATATAGTTTTATACTTTCACTGTGATAAACTTGTATATTATATAACCTATTACTGGTAGAATTGGCCACGAGTTTTTTATGCTTTGGGCTAAAGCTATCATTACTGGCGACATAAAAATAATAAGTATAACTAAATATCCCAATTTTCTATATCTTAGAGGATTAGTTTTAAAGTCTGCAAATTTATTTTCTAACAGACCCATTAACAATTGTCCACCATCGGTAACTGGAATTGGTAATGCATTTATTATTCCTAAAAATAAACTAACTTCACCCAGGCAACTTAAATAAGTATAGTATTTGTTTGCAAATATCACTGTTGGAAATGGCATTATTCCGTTATATAAATAGTTTAATGGATTATGGAACATATATCTAAACATATTAACATATGCATAAAAAATATTAAGTTCACTTTCCTGTAAAATACTTAGTATTATAATGCATATCATAGGCAAAATAAAAATACTCATTACTAATCCTGATACCGTGAATATTATCCTACTTATTCTTGAATAAGTTAAATAATCATCATCATCTTTTTCCGGTTTAACATATGCCCCCAATAATATCCAAGCTATTTTATAGGTTGTCCCTTTAAAAGAGAATTTTGTTATAGTAGGTCCAAACCCAAGTGAAAATTCACTAATTTTTATCCCTACTATTTTTGCGCCCAACATATGTCCAAATTCGTGGAGCAATGTCGCAATTATTATTGTTGTAAACAGTTCTATTAAGTTCATAAAAAGAACGCTCCTATTTATATAATTTATGGTTATTAAATATTTCCAATAAATAAATTATACCATTATATACAATAGTTAACTATACATAAGTGTTCATAAAATAGAAATGTGTGTTTTAAAGTGTTAAAGTATCAAATATGTATACTCTCGATGAAATAGAAGCCGTTTCCATAGGAGTATTTATTACCCTACCAATTAGAAATTTTCCATTTCCAATATAACAAATCCCCTCTCCTTCATCGCCTACATCAATTTTATATGTTGTGATATAATTACCTTGAAAATCATAAACTTGAATTGCTATATCATAATAAATGTAAACATAATTTTTATAAACCTCTATACTTTGGTAATTCATACCTAGGTTTGGGACATTAAAAAATGATTGTGAAACCATATTTACATCACATATACGAATATCAGAATTATCATAGAAAACAAATTGATTATGTAACGTTGAATATGCAATTCCATAAACTCTCGACTTATAAGTATATTGAAATTCACGTTTAAATTTCATAGTTGTATAATCATATACTGATATGTAATTTCTTGCTCGCGGGTCAGTATTTGTTGATATAAATATTTCTTTTGTATTTGGGTTATATGTCATATCGGAGCAATGATAAAGATTTAAATTATCATAATTTGCTATTAACTTTTTAGTTTTTCTATTCCATTTCCTCAACGTGCATAGTCCTTCTGTTCCAGAATATAATTTGTATCCTGAAATAATAACGTCATCTTCTGGGATATAAATTATAGATTGCATTGACTGATTACCGTATAAAGCTGGTATAAATCCATCAAATGTATATCTTGGAAAGTATTCACTTATTCCAGTTACATTCTTTTTTATATCTGCAATTGTCTGTGTGTTAGTTTTATTAATAGCCATGATTGAAGTATCCGTATTATCCATTCTATGACCTAATGTATTAAAAGTTTTACTGGTAACATTACTTGTATGTTTATCTACTCCTTCTGCGAAACTAGGATTTTTTATCCCTTTTTCAGTATCATTAATCATAGTTTTGGTATTCTGCGCTGCTTTCTTAGCAGTAGAATTAAAACCGGAAAATAACATAATGGATAGAGTAAATATCATAAATATTGAAATATTTTTTGTAGTTTTCATCTCGCACCATCCTAAGATTATTTATTTTCCACTCAATTTATCTTTAGAATAATGCAATCAAAATATACTATTTAAACTCTTCATATAGCAGGATATATTGTAAAAAAAAGACTGTACAATTAGTGAAAGAAAAACTCTCACTGCTTGTACAGTCTTTACAAAATTTTATTATTATGGTACAAAAATAAATCTTATTTACCCATTGCTTCTTCTACTGCAACCGCAACTGCAACAGAAGCTCCAACCATAGGATTATTTCCCATACCTATTAATCCCATCATTTCAACATGAGCTGGAACTGATGAAGATCCTGCGAATTGTGCATCTGAATGCATTCTTCCCATTGTATCTGTCATTCCGTATGATGCAGGACCTGCTCCCATATTATCTGGGTGAAGAGTTCTTCCTGTACCGCCACCTGATGCTACTGAGAAGAATTTCTTGCCTTGTTCTAGGCATTCTTTCTTATAAGTACCAGCAACTGGATGTTGGAATCTTGTTGGGTTTGTAGAATTTCCTGTAATAGAAACGTCTACTCCCTCAGAGTGCAATATTGAAACGCCTTCACGTACATCATCTGCTCCGTAACATCTTACTTTAGCTTTTTCTCCAGTAGAATAAGCTGTTTCTTTAACTACTGTTAATTCACTAGTATAGTAATCAAATTTAGTTTGAACATAAGTGAATCCATTAATTCTTGAAATTATATAAGCGGCATCTTTTCCAAGACCGTTTAATATTACTTTTAGTGGTACCTTTCTTACTTTGTTTGCAGCTCTTGCAAGACCAATTGCTCCCTCAGCAGCAGCAAATGATTCATGTCCAGCTAGGAATGCAAAACATTTAGTTTCTTCTCTTAGTAGCATAGCTGCTAAGTTACCATGACCAACTCCAACTTTTCTATCATCAGCAACAGAACCAGGTATACAAAAAGATTGAAGACCTTCTCCTATGTATACTGCAGCATCAGCTGCCTTAGTACATCCTTCTTTAATTGCTATTGCTGCTCCAACTGCATATGCCCAGCAAGCATTTTCGAATGCTATTGGTTGAATTCCTTTAACTATTCCAAAAACGTCGATACCTTTTTCTTCACATATTGTTCTTGCTTCTTCTAGTGAATTTATTCCGTGTTTACTTAACACAGGTAATATTTGATCTATTCTTCTTTCAAAACTTTCAAATAAAGCCATTTAATTATTCCTCCTTTTTATATTATTTATGTCTTGGGTCGATTACTGTTGTTGCTTCTGCAAATCTACCATAAGTTCCAGTAGCTTTTTCCATAGCTTCATTAGCATCCATACCCTTTTTTATGCTATCCATCATTTTTCCAAGTTGAACAAATTTGTAACCTATTATTTCGTTGTTTTCATCAAGTGCTATATTAGATACATAACCCTCAGCCATTTCTAAGTATCTTGGTCCCTTAGCAAGTGATCCGTACATTGTTCCAACTTGACTTCTAAGGCCTTTTCCTAAATCTTCAAGTCCAGCGCCGATAGGTAGTCCACCTTCTGAGAATGCAGTTTGAGTTCTTCCGTATACTATTTGAAGGAATAACTCTCTCATAGCTGTGTTTATTGCATCACAAACTAAATCTGTGTTTAATGCTTCTAGTATAGTTTTTCCTGGAAGTATTTCTGAAGCCATAGCTGCTGAGTGAGTACTACCTGAGCATCCTATTACCTCAACTAATGCTTCTTGTATTATTCCCTCTTTAACGTTTAATGTAAGTTTACAGGCACCTTGTTGAGGAGCACACCAACCAATTCCGTGTGTTAAACCTGAGATATCTTTAATTTCTTTACTTTGTACCCATTTTCCTTCTTCAGGAATTGGTGCTGAACCATGATTAGGTCCTTTAGCAACACACATCATTTCTGAAACTTCTGTTGTATAAATCATAATATTATCTCCTTCCTTATGTAGATTGTAATTTGAGTTTTATATTTAGTGGGTACTAAAAAATCCCACTGGGTCAATAATTGAAATACATCTTCAAATCTATTTTATCAAACATATGCAAACTTATCAATAGCAATATAACTTAAAATAATCGTTTGTGTAAATGTTAAGATTAAAGCTTATTTAAATGTTACTAATAAAACATTACATATATCTATATTTTTGTTATACTATTCATAAAGTTACACAAACTAAATCTATAATAAACCAACGAGGAGATTAATATAATGAAAGATTTTGCATTTATATCTGATTTTGATGGTACTCTTACAAAAAAAGATTTTTATAAAATATTGTCTGAAACATATTATAAAGAAGAACTTGTGCCTATTTTTAATTCATGGAAAAATGGAGAAATACAAGATATAGAATATTTAGGTTATATTTTTAGTAATGTTCATAGAAGTGAATCTGAGCTTCTTGAGGATGTTTTAAGTATATCCTTTGACCCTCACGCTAAAACTTTTATTGATCAGGTTAAAGCTGCCGGTGGAGATTTTATTATTATTAGTGCAGGAAGCACTTATTACATAGATAAGGTACTTGAAGAGAATAATATACAAGGAGTTGATGTTTACTCAAATAAGGGTGTTTTTAAAGATAATGGAATTCATCTTGATTTAGATGAACATAATGAATTTTATTCAAATCTTTCTGGCATAGATAAATTAATTGTAGTTGAAAAGCTAAAAGTTAATTATAAAAAAATATTCTATGCTGGAGATAGTGGTCCGGACCTTAAACCTGCTTTAGTGTCAGATGTGGTTTTTGCCAAAGATAAATTAATAGCTCTTCTTAAAGAAGCAAAAAAAGATTTTATACAATTCGAAGACTTTTCAGAACTTTGGGATAAAGTAAAAACATACTTATAATTAATAGTTATCAAAACAAACAGCCATAAGATGTTTTTATGGCTGTTTGTTTATTTTTCATCTTCATGTTTAAAATCTTCAACTTTTATTCCCGAAATATCTTGCGTTATCGTTATGGTTTCTATTCCATATGGTGGGTTATGAGGTCCGACAAATGTTACAACTCTTATCTTAAGCTTATAATCCCCATCTACCTGTTGAATGCTTAAAATCCCTTCATTCATGTATAATCTATATTCACCATAATATTGTTTTATAGCAGATTCAATATACGGTGATAGAGTGCTCAAAGTATATTTTTCATTAAGTTTATCCATGAAAACATATTTTGGCAATGGATTTCCAGAAAATTCGATGTTTGTTAAAGTTAATTCAGGTAACTCTCTTAATGAACTTATATCATTTATTTTATTATGTGAAATATCTAATGATTTTAACTTATATAATAATCTTAGTGGTTTTACATCAACTATTTTATTATTTCCTAAATTTAAAGAATTCAATTTCTTAAGTAGGCTTAAATCCTCTATAGTAGAAATTTCATTATATGCTACTCTTATACTTTCTAAATTTATTGCAGAACCTAACCCTTTAAGACTATTTATTTTATTATTATCCAAACTCAGAGTTTTCAAATTTATAAGTTTTCCTAATCCTTTAATATTAATAATTTCATTATTTGATAATTCCAAATTTATTAGATTTGTCAGTGCTTTTAACGGATAAACATCTTTTATTTTATTTCCATACAAATATAAATCATTTAACTTTGTTAATTTACTTAATGGGCTAATATCAATAATTTTGTTTTCATCTAGTTCTAATATTTTTAATTTTGTTAGGCCTTTTAAGGAATCCACGTTTGTTATCTTATTCATTCCTAGTGATAGTTTAGTCAAATTCACCAAAGGTCTTAGGGGTTTAATGTCCTCTATTTTATTTAGATATAAATCGAGGTCAACTAAATTGATTAACCCACTTAAAGGATTCAAATCTGTTAGATTATTATAATATAAACTTAATATTTTTAAATTTATAAGATTTTTTAATGCACTTATATTGCTTATCTTGTTACTTTGCAAATTTAATTCTTGTAAATCTATTAAATTGCTTAGAATGCTAATATTCTCAATTTGGTTATATCCTAAATTTAAATTCACTATATTAGTTAATGAACTCAAAGGACTTATGTCACTGATTTTATTGAATGCTAAATCTAATTTTTTAAGATTCGTTAAATACTGGATTCCATCCAAAGAAGAAATATACTTATGATTTAACGTTAGTTCTACTATATTACCTAAATCACCTTTTGTAATGTCACCTTTAGGTTTATTTAATTTTTTTCTTATTCCTATTTCTAGATTATTATCTTTAAATTTAATTACACTTATGTCTTGTTGGCTAGTGTTATAACTTTGATTACCTCTTACATCTGATGTTATATCTTTTCCAAAGACTTCTCTATACGGACAAAAGATAATAAAAGAAAATAGTATTATTGCTTTTAATATATAATTTTTATTCAAATATATCCCTCCTACGATTACAGCAAACTTATACTATATCTTTTGCTTAATCTATCAAATTAATGCTTGTAGGAAGGATTTTTTATTAATTTCTTTATAATCTATATTTATTTAAAATTTAGTTCTAAATTTCTCAACAACTTCCCTAGAAGGTATTGCATTTATTGCACCCTTTCGTGTTGTTGTTAGTGCTGCAACTGCATTTGAAAAAGATAATATTTCTTTCATATTTTCATTAGTAATACAGCTAATGCCGTGATTACTTGTTGATATCTTATAAATAAATGATCCAATAAAAGCATCACCTGCACCTGTAGTATCCACAACACTCACACTATATCCTGGAACTCTCATCACCTGATTATTATAATAAGCACTAACTCCATTATGCCCTCTGGTAATAATAAGTATTTTTATTTTGAAGGATAAAAGCCATTCAATTGCTAATGCTTCATCCTTTTCTCCAGTAATAAACTCAATTTCATCTTCACTAATTTTTAATATGTCTGCGTATTCAATAAAATCACAAATTACCTTCTTATATTCATTATGATCTTTCCATAATGGCAATCTGATATTTGGATCAAATGATATTATACCACCTACCTCTTTTACAGCTTTAATAGCTGCAATATGAGCTTTTCTAACTGGAGCATCAATAAGGCTTACCGAACAAAAATGAAGAATATCACCTAAGTTAAACCACTTACTATTTATCTCTTTTTCATCCAAAAGCATATCAGCGCTAGGACTACGGTAAAAGGAAAAATCTCTATCTCCATTTTCACTTAGTGAAACAAATGCAAGAGCAGTATTTGCCTTATCCGTTCTTTGAATATAACCAGTATTAACTCCCACATTTCGCAAAACATCTACAAGAAAGTCACCAAAAGCATCTCGTCCTAATTTACCGATAAAGTAACTTTGTGCGCCTAGTATTGCAGCACAAGCCGCAACATTGGCAGGAGCACCTCCTGCAGCCTTTTCAAATGAGACAACATCTTTAAGTCCAACCCCCTTTTGCTCAGGGATAAAATCAATCAATGCTTCTCCTATAGTAAATATATTGGACATATCTCCACCCCTTTTCTTAAATTAAATCAGGCTAATTCTTTTTATATCGAATTCTCTAATTTCTATCTTATTATCACAGAATATTTTCACCATATTAAAATCTTCTGTTGGAAAAATAATCTCGGTCATTACTCTTTCCCCATTATTAAAAAACACTTCTACTGAAGATTTATCTATAAATATTTCCATATCCAAGCTTTCCAGATTTCTATTTGTTTTTGCCTTGTGAAGTTTAGCAAATCCTGATTTGAAACTATTTTCTCCAGAGTTGCTTCTATCAACATAAAAATATGTATCTAACTTATTGTAGCCAATTTTAACATGTTCACCTTTACTATTTCCTATCTCTATTCCAACATCCTTTATATCACAAATATCCATTTTAACTTTTATTCTACTAGATGATAATTCTTCCCCCACATTAATATTACTATTAATGCTAGCATCGTCTATTGTAGCAATTGCTGCTCCTATTATTTGTTTCAAAGCGAATGCAGGCTTACTGGTAATTGAAATTTCACCTTCAATGTTTTTAAGTTCAAGTTCTCTTGGAATAGTCATTGCACCTCTCCAATTATTAGTTGGTACCTTATCTGCATAATCCCAATTACTCATCCATCCAATAGCTATTGCTTTATTTTCTACATTGGACCATGTAACTCCAGCATAGTTATCAGTCCCATAATCAATCCATTTTTCATCCTTTTGACTACTTATATAAGTCATTTGACCATCTACATCCTTAAATTCACCTACAAAATACTGGGTTGCTGAACCTCCATTTGGACCACCAGGATTGATACTAACTAATAAAACCCATTTTTTATTGGTTTGATCATTATCTACAGATAGTTCAATAAAGTCAGGACATTCCCAAACACCACCATGAGATCCTACCCCTTGTCCAAACTCACTGTCTTTTGTCCAATCTTTTAAATTGCAGGATGACCAAAATTCTATATGATCTTTTACTGCTAGCGACATAATCCATTTTTGACTATCTTTATGCCATATTACTTTTGGATCTCTAAAATCATCTGGAATGCTATCCCACTCCTCATTTTTAATAATTGGATTTTCTATATATTTTATCCATGTTCTTCCTCTATCTATGCTATATGCCATACTCTGCTGCTGCCTTGGCTTAGTACTAGTATAGAATGCTACCAAAGTATTTACCCCAAAACCAGCGCAATTATTTTTATCAACCACTGCACTTCCAGAAAATATCATCCCTAACCCATCGTTATCTGGAACTATCGCTTTCGCACATTCTTCCCATTGAACAAGGTCAGTTGAAATTGCATGCCCCCAGGACATATCACTAAAAATTATATCATTACTATCATGCTGATAGCATAAATGATACTCACCATCGTAATATACCATTCCATTTGGATCATTCATCCAATTTTTCTTTGGCGTGTAATGATACACTGGGCGATATTTTTCTATTGATGTTATTTCTTGTTTTTTCATATTTTGTTCTTTGTTTGCAACTAAAATCATGTCGACGCCCCTAATTATTTATTTTTCTCACTGCAATAAAAATTTTATATATTTAATATGCTTTTATACCTTTAAAAAACGGGTAAGTATATTTTAAAAGAAATTTATATACTTACTCGTTTTTAGTTTAAATAGATATATCTATAACATTTTTATTTTTTGTAAACTACATCATAATATTTCTGCTTTATTGCAATTAGCTTAGAAAGACCATTTTTCTCTAATTCTTTTAGATAATTATCCCATTGGCTTTCAGCTCCGCCTTTTAATATCCATTCAGCTTTCATTCTTTCTGAATACGTTTTTACAGCTGTTTCAAGTTGTGTTAATTGAGTTTGGTCTTCTTCACTCATGAACACTGGAGGATAATTATTAGTAGCTTTCATTGCTGGTACATATGTCTTATGCAAAATATCTAGTCTCCAAGCTGCATCATCTGGCATTGTAGTAAATTTACCATAATATTCATTCAATATAGCTAAAGGCCCACCTGTATTTGTCATTGATCTTAGTCCAACAGGTGTATTAGTTCCAAGTGGTAAGTGTTTTAAAGTTTTCTCACTTGTAAGTTTAAAAATATTGCCTTGCTTTGTGTCCCCATAAGTACCCCAATTATTTTGAACTGATTGAACTGTTTCATAACACTTATCAGCCCACTTAGCTGTTAACTCGATATTCTGATTTGAACTTGAAAATACCATTCTACCTTTATCAAAACCGATACCATTAGTTCGGGCTACATTTACTGTTCCATCTGGTCCTTTTAATGGAGGCATAGCAACATAGTCTTCATTATTTCCTGAAATATTTGCTTTATCCCAAGTAAAATATAATCCATAACGATTATTTTTACCTTTTGCAGCATAAGTATTATAATCTTGAGTAAATGCTTCTTTATCTATTAACCCTTGTTTTTGTAACTTGTTAAGCCATTGTACTCCAGTCTTATATCCATCCTGAGCTAATGTATAAACTACCTTTCCATCTTCTGTAACTACATAATGATCATAGTTATCACCTAATCCAAATGATCCTAGGAGCATTGAACAGTCTTCACCACCACCGTTAACCCTAAAAGACATTGGAATTACATCAGTCTTGACCTCTAGTTTCATATTTTTAAAAGCAATAAGTACTTTTTCTAATTCATCTGTAGTTGTTGGCATTTTAAGTCCTAATTCATCTAACCACTTCTTATTAATCCATGGTATATCATCTAGAGCTTGAATTGCTTCTTTTCCTGTTCCAAGTTCCTCAATCCACGGCAATGAATAGATATGTCCATCTGGAGCTGTTATTATTTTTTTATAGTCTGGATGTGAATCAAGTATTTTTTTTAGGTTTGGCATATACTGATTGATTGTATCTTCAAGTGGAACAATTATTCCTTGTTTACCATACCTCAAAAGGTCATAATCAGACATTCCAGCATCAAAAATAGCATCTGGAAGGTCTCCACTAGCAATATCTAAATTTTTCTTTTCAGCAAATTGGTCATTAGTATAATTTGTCCAATCAATGTGAACATTAGTATCCTTCTCAAACCTCTGGAAAATTAATTTGTCGTTAGGATTTTTCGGAGCAAGTGGGGAACTCTGAGTAATAAATTTTAAATTCTCCTTTTTTTCTAAAGGAAACTTCACATCTTTAAGTCCATAATTCGCTGATGAATTTATTCCTTTTGCTTTGGTATCAGAACCTGATGAATTTTTACTACCACACCCTGTAGATAATACACTTACAATTAATAAAATACTTACTAATGCTCTGGTCTTTTTCATTTTAAAACCCCCTAAAATTAATATCATTGTTTTACAATTATTGATTTTGCTAATTTAAAAATCATTAGCTTTTATAAAAACTTCTCTTGCTTCACTCTAAGTACAAAAATTACAAAAGAAGTTATTAACATATAAAATCCTGCTGTTATCCCTTAATAGATCCCACCAAAACTCCTTTTTCAAAATATTTTTGAAAGAAAGGATACATTAACATTAATGGTAAACTTGAAATCACAATACATGCATATTTTACTAGTTCAGATATCTGCTGCCTTTGGGCTGTATCTTGCGCAGTATCTGATATCATTCCAGGGTTCGGCTGCATCTGAACTAGAATTGATCTAAGTATAATTTGTAATGGTTGTAGAGTTGCACTTTTTAGGTACATCATTGCATCGAAAAACGAGTTCCATTGGGCAACAAATTGCCACAAAGCTAGCACTGCTATTATAGGTTTGCAAAGAGGTAATAATATTTTGAAAAAATACTGTATATCAGAAGAACCGTCAACTATAGCTGCCTCTCTTAACTCCTTTGGTATTCCTTGAAAATAAGTCCTACAAAGTATAATATTCCATACATTAACAGCACCTGGTAACACAATTGACCACATAGTATCCAACATATTTAGATTTTTAACTAGAAGATAAGTTGGTATAAGTCCTCCGCCGAAAAACATTGTAAAAACAAAGATCGACATAATGAACTTTTTACCTACAAATCCAGCTCTTGATAGTGGGTAAGCAACCAATAAGGTCACAACAACTGAAATAAAAGCAAATAAAACTGAATAAACCAATGAGTTTTTGAAACCTAGCAAAAGTGATCCATCTTTAAGCACACGTTTATAACCATCAAGCATCCATTTAGTCGGATTTAAACTTATTCCATTATTAACTAGTGAGGTTGGCTCTGTGACAGATGCTATTATTACATATATTAAAGGTATCAAAACAGCAATAACCAGTATGCCTAGCAGTATATTACTTGAAATCAATATAAATATGTCTAATTTTGATTGTTTTTTAAACATTTCTCTCCTCCAATACTTTTGTCATTATATTCCTTCTCCTTCATTTAATCTTTTTACTATTTCATTAACAGTTAAAAGTAATATCACATTAATTACAGAATTAAATAATCCTACTGCTGCTGAATAACCATAGTCTCCTAGTTGCATTCCTATTTTGTAAACGTAAGTAGGTAAAATTTCTGAAGAAGGAATATTCATGGATGTTTGCATCAAAAAAGCCTTTTCAAACCCAATACTCATAATATTTCCTGCTGCTAAAATAAATGTTATAACCATAATAGGTTTAATTGTTGGCAAATCCACATGTTTAATCACTTGTAATATATTTGCTCCATCTAAAACCGCAGCATCTATGAGATCTTGTCCAACATTTGAGAGTGCAGCAAGATACACTATTGATGACCATCCAGCACCTTGCCAAATACCACTTACAATGTAAATTGACCTAAAATAACGAGGCTCTGTCATAAATGAAATGTTCTCTCCACCCAAGAGATTTATTAAATGATTTATTGGGCCTATTGGAGATAGAAATATAAAAATCATACCTACAATAACTACAACTGAAATAAAATTTGGTGCGTATAAAATGAGTTGAACTTTTTTCTTTAATCCTGCGCTTTTAATTCGATGAATCATAAGTGCTAGGATAATTGGAATGGGAAACCCAAATATTAATCCATAAATACTTAACTTTAGAGTATTCATTAACAATTGCCAGAAATCCGGTGTATTTAAAAATCTTTGGAAATTTTCTAGCCCAATCCATGGACTTCCCATAATACCCCTTAACCCATTAAAATCCTTAAAAGCTATTAAAGCACCATACATAGGTACATATTTAAAAATAATTGTAAGCACAAGTGCCGGAAGAATAAAAAGATACAATTGATAATTTTCTTTCATATACCTTAGATTATTAACTGTTTTTAGGTTATTTACTGTTTTTACATTATTGAGTTTAATTAAAGACATCGAACTCCCCCTTAACACAAATTTTGATAAGCAATAACTAAATTACAGGTCCATATTATTACTTGATATTTTCACCTCACCTTTTTATTTGTATTTTGAGTACTTTTTCATAAAATATTATACCCATTTTAACTTTATGAAATTAGACTATATCTATTAAATTAAATAGGTTAATACCCATTAGGAATATTTAAAGAATATGAGAATACGTATTCACAAACATCATAATAATAAGTCGTTTTATTATATACCTACTACTTATTATTTATATTGAATTTAATACTCTTTTTTGCATATTTAATACATTGTTGACTTTACACTTGATTCTCTAACCACAATCCTTGGTTCTAATACTACATGTTTTTGATCCATATTATTATTTTTACATATTTTATCAACTAATATTTCTATAGCTTGCCTACCAATTTCTTCAATAGGTTGTGCAACGCTGCTAATAGTTGGGCTGGTTTCTTTGCTTATAAAAGTATTATCAAAACCCACCAACCCTACATTTTCAGGAACCTTTACTTTCATTTCCTTTAGAAGATGTAATACTTTTAATGCTTCTATATCATTAAATGCAAATATTCCAATTCTCTCGGATTTATAATTGTTACTTATAAATTCTTTTAAATTAGCTGTAGGTGAATCGTATTTTTCCTCATTAGTGAAAAAAAGATTTGTATTAATATTAAAGCCAGAATCTATTATTTCTTGTTTAAATCCTTTAGCCTTTTCATCATGTTCAACACCATCAAAAACAAATTTAGAATATCCCATATTTATTAAATGTTTAGCTACCTCTACTCCAGATATATAATGAGAAATAGAAATGCAACTAAATTCAGGTACATCTTGAGTAATTACAACAATAGGTATTTCACTATTTTTTAAGCTTCTAAAATATTTACCTCTAACATCGCTTGGAACTATTAATATTCCATCCACTTTATAACTTTTTAATATACTTATATAATTTTTTTCTTTTTCAGCATTCCAACCTGTATTGCATAAAATAATACTATATCCATATTTCGAAGCCTCTGCTTCAACCGCCTTAATTATATCTGAAAAAAATGGATTTGATATATCAGTAATTATAACTCCTATAAGTAAAGTTTTATTGCCAACTAAACTTTGAGCAATAACGTTTGGATGATAATCAAGTATTCTGACACACTCCATCACCTTCATCTTTATTTCAGGAGCTACTGAAGAACTACCATTTATTACTCTTGAAACTGTAGATTGAGATACGCCTACTTTTTCAGCTATGTCCTTCATTGTAATCAATTTTAATCCCCCTCCTAACTCGTGAATACGTATTCACACTTTCTCGTTTAATCTTAGCACCTACTAATTACATTGTCAATAGATTAATTGTATAAATTTATAATTAATTTTTCGTGTTTTAGTTTATCTAAGATCGGGCCCAACACAATATATCTAATAACAAAAGTTAAAGAGGTGCTTCTGCACCTCTTTAACTCTTTTCCATATATATAATTCATTTGATGTAGTTAACCCAAAACTCCAGCATATTATTCCACATAAACATCCCGCAATATCTTAATTTCCTTTGCATGCCCTTCCAGCTCATTTGGGGTTTCTAAATAAAATGGTAAGTGCCGCAGTTTAGGATGATTAATAATTTTAGTGATTACCTCGAGTCCAATAGAACCCTCACCTATAGTTTCATGGCGATCTTTATGACTTGCAAATGGATTTTTGCTATCATTTAAGTGAATAGCATATAACTTATCAAGCCCAATAATTCTATCAAACTCATCTATTACTCCATCTAAATCATTAACAATATCATAACCAGCATCATATATGTGACAGGTATCAACGCATACACCCATTTTACCCTTGAGTTTTACGCCATCTAGGATTTGTTTTAATTCTTCAAAAGTCCTACCTACTTCCGTTCCTTTACCTGACATTGTTTCAAGAAGTACTGTGGTAGTTTGTTCTGGTTTTAGTATAGAATTTAACATATTTATAATGTATTCTATTCCCACCTCAACGCCTTGTTTTACATGGCTACCTGGATGGAAGTTATAAAAACTATTAGGGAAAAATTCCATTCTATGTAAATCATCTTCCATTATCATCACTGCAAATTCTCTTGTTTTCGCTTCAGCTGAACAAGCATTTAATGTATATGGGGCATGTGCTAGAATTGTAGCGAATTTATTTTCTTTTAATATTTGGAGTAGTTGCGCAACATCCTCTGGATCAATTTCCTTTGCTTTACTTCCTCTAGGATTACGAGTAAAAAACTGAAATGTATTAGCGCCTATACTAAGGGCATCCTCTCCCATAGCTTTATATCCTTTTGATACTGATAAATGACAACCTATCTTTAGGTTGCTAGGTGTCTTAACCCCTATGTTATCTAACATTTAATCTACCTCCATTGAGTCTACCAACCCATTTTATCTTTAAGTTAATTTCCATAATGTCATTATATTTTCTGACAAATCGTAGAAATTTGTCAGCATTTTTATTAGTATCTTTATATCATACTCTCCATTAACATCATTAACAATAATTTTACCTATTACTCTTATATATTCTTTCCTTTTATATTTCTTTTTAACCTCTCTATTTTTAATTACTACCTTTTGTGTAAAATTGTTTCAATTTAATAATCACCTTATTTAGCTAAACCAATAGCCTTACCTTCTCCTCTACCTAATTTATCCCATATGTAATTATGTTGTGCAACGCCATTTGAGAAGTCATTCTTTTTCCAACTGTTTAAATATGTTGTTAATGTATTCTTGTCAGCATAATTATTAACTTTTACAATTTTTAAGAGTTCGTCGCAATCCGCAGGAGTTATGTCTTGCACACCATATTTAAGTCCATCCTCTGCTACTATTTTAGAATTAATCATTTCATGCATTTTAATATAAACTCGCTGCTCCTCAACCTCTTGCGCTTTCAAATCAGCCTCTTCTTTAACCTTAGCCTCTTGCTTAACCCTAGCATCTTCTTCTGCTTTGGCATCGGCTATTGCCTTTGCTTCAGCTATTGCTTTTGCATCAGCTACTCTTTTATCCTCTGCTCTCTTATCATCAGCCTTTTGTTTATTAATTTGTATAACCTGTAGTGCATTTTCTTTCTTAATTTTATTTACAATAGTAAAATAGGCAACCCCACCGACTATTGCACATATTAAAACTATTGGTATTATTACAGTTTTTAGTCTTAATCTCCTCATTTATATATCCTCCTAAAGTTTATAATTTATTGTAACTTGTCCTATTTACTACATTATATACTAATTTTACATAGTTTCAAAATTACACATTATTTTTATTGATTTTTGAGCACAAAAAAAGCAACCTATATTAAGATTGCTTTTTTGTTTTTCTAAATAAGGGGCGCTTTTAATTTTTTTATACTATTCTACAATAATTAAATCTTTTGTATAATGGTTTAAGACCTCACAACCATCCTGCGTAACTATTACTAAATCTTCAATACGAACTCCTACGTCACCTGGAAGGTAAATTCCTGGTTCTATAGAAAAAATTTGTCCTACCTGAACCTTATCAGTATTAGCTGAAGAAACATCCCCAAAATCATGAACTTCTATTCCTATTGAATGTCCTAATCTATGAGTGAAATATTTACCATAACCTTTCTCTGTAATATAATCCCTAGCTGCAGCATCGATATCACAAAATCTAACTCCCGCTTTAACTTTCTCAATTCCTCTTTTGTTTGCTTCTTTTACAATTTCATAAACTTCTCTACTGTGATCTGATACACTTTTGTAAAAAACAGTCCTAGTCATATCCGAGCAATATGAATCTTTTTTGCATCCAATATCAATAACTATGCTGTCCCCTTCTTTAACTATTGAGTTATCCATTTCATGATGAGGGTCAGCAGCATTTGCACCATAACCTATGATTGGATCAAATGAATGTCCCTCTGCGCCTATTTTCTCCCATATATCACCTAATAACTTTCCCATTTTCTTTTCAGAATGTTTTTTAGGAATAAGTTTTATCATTTTATCCACTGCAGTGTCATTTAGTGCTGAAGCTATTCTCATTAGTTCTTTTTCATCTTCATCCTTGCACATTCTTACTCTGTCAAGAATTTCAGATCCATTAACAAAAGAACTTCCACCTTTAAGCTTCATTAATTTTATTAAGAAATGAGCTGGCCAGTTCTTATCTATCCCCATTGCCTTATCTTTATCTATGTTTTTTGCAAGGATTTCCACTGGACTCTGAGTATCGTTATACCATATTTTTTCTACCCCTAAATCTTCACTTATAGGAAACAACTCATTAATAACTAATTTGTTATGTCCATCTAAATTAATATATAGTACAAGCATTCTCTCCCCAGATAAAATCCATTTTCCTGTAAGATAGAATATAGCAGCGCTATCAGAAACAATCATTTGGGGTATTTTCTTCTCTTCCATGATCTTTAGAACTTTGTTAAGTCTTTTCTGTAACATTAAAAATCCCCTCCAAAAATATTATAATTATTTAATACAACGATAATATAAATAGATATATTATCTTATTTTCTCCTTCAATCTACCATAAAAATTTAACAATGTACACTATTTTAAGATATTATAATGATTTTCTTCCCAAAATAAAAAAAGGCCAAAAGCCTTCTTAATTAATTTGAAGTATCGTGCTAAGATAATTTAATATCTACTTTAATATCTCCATTTACCAAGCAATAAGCTGTATCTTCATCAACATTAAAGTATACATCTAATGTTTTTAGCTCTGAACTCTTATGATCTTTTATCCATTCTTCATACACTTTTTCGAGTAACGTTGCTTTGGAAACCTCTTTTCCCTGATATTGGACATAAAAGCCAACATTAACTTTCTTAGCTATTGTTTTTTTAGTTATTGTTTTTTTTGCAGCAGTTGCCACCTTTACAGTTTTTGTTTTAACACTTTTAGCAATGTCCTTTACCACATTAAGAGTTTTTTCAACATTTTCTTTTGTAGCGTCAGATACCATTGTTATTGCCTGTTCTGCATCCTCACTCTTTACTTCTTTATCAGAATTTATGATATTATCCTTTTCCATATCATTTTCCCCCCGTTTATAAATTTTTTCATGTTTCCTAATTATATTATATTTTTTTTACAAAATCCATTTTTATAAAACTTTATTTAAATAATCAGGTTATTACATAAGTATTAACTAAAACTTCATATTAGTTTTTTATTATGTATAATATTATACCACAAAACACAATAAATTACTATATTTGTTATTAAATACATAATTATGCTTTATTACTGATATAGATTTATTCTTTTCCGTTAATTATTCATAAAAAAAATAAGAATACCAATCGGCATCCTTATTTTTCATATTTTCCTATAACAGTGGATATAACTGTAGTTAAAAACGAAATTGATTTATTGAGATCCTCAATTTTCTTTTCAAATTTAACTAGCAGATATATGCTCACACCTATAGGGAAGCCAACTGTACTAACCAGTTTAACAAGTGCATCATACATATTGCACCACCTCCCTCACCATTACAAATAATATATATGCTTAATCAAATTATTTAACAGGTTTAAATCCCTTTAATCTTAATGCATTTAATAATACTGATACTGAACTAAAACTCATAGCGGTAGCCGCAATTATTGGGCTAAGTAATGGTCCATTAAATACATATAAAATTCCCATAGCAACTGGGATACCTAATGTATTATATCCAAAGGCCCAGAATAGATTTTGCTTAATATTTGTTATTGTCTTCTTACTTAACTCTATTGCAGTTGCAACGTCCCTTAAATCACTTCTCATAAGAACTATGTCTGCTGATTCAATTGCAACATCTGTACCAGAACCTATAGCTATGCCTATATCTGCCTGTGCTAGTGCTGGGGCATCGTTTATACCATCACCTACCATAGCGACCTTCTTGCCTGCAGCTTGAAGTTTTTTAACTTCATTTGCTTTATCCTCAGGAAGAACTTCTGCAAGAATCTTGTCTATTCCTACTTGCGCAGCTATAGCTTTTGCAGTTATCTTATTATCCCCAGTTATCATCGCTACTTCAATACCCATTTCATGAAGTTTTTCAATAGCTTTTTTACTACTTTCTTTTACAGTATCAGCAACAGCTATAATTCCTGCTATTTTAGCATCTATAGCTATATACATTGGAGTTTTCCCTTGCCTAGCTAAATCATTTGAAGTTTCTTCTAAATTTTCTAAAGATATATCTCTTTCTGTCATAAGTTTTCTGTTACCAAGTAAAACATTTTTACCATCGATTTTAACTTCAATTCCATGCCCTGGTATTGCTTTAAAAAAGTCAGGTGTCTTTAATTCTATTTCCTTTTCACTAGCATCTATTACTATCGCTTCGCCTAGAGGATGTTCAGATCCCTTTTCTGCTGAAGCTGCTAATTGAAGCAAATATTCCTCACTTACACTGTTTGTAACAATAATGTCCGTAACTTTTGGTTTGCCTTCTGTTATAGTTCCCGTTTTATCAAACACTATTGTTTTAATTTTATGAGCAGTTTCTAATGCAACTCCACTCTTTATTAGAACACCATATTCTGCGCCTTTTCCAGTACCCACCATTATTGCCGTTGGAGTTGCAAGGCCTAATGCACAAGGACAAGCAATTACGAGAACTGATATAAATATAGTTAGAGCAAAAATTGCTGTTTCTCCTGACATATACCAACTTATGCTAGATATAAGTGCAAGCCCCATAACTACTGGAACAAAATATCCTGAGATTATGTCAGCCATTTTTGCAATTGGAGCTTTAGATCCTTGAGCATCTTCTACAAGTTTTATAATTTGAGCCAAGGCTGTATCTTTTCCAACTCTTGTTGCTTTGTATTTAATTGATCCATTTTTATTAATGCTAGCTCCTATGATTTTATCACCAATAGTTTTTTCGACTGGCATACTCTCACCCGTTATCATAGCTTCATCTACAGCTGTAATTCCTTCAACTACTTCTCCGTCTACAGGCATTTTTTCTCCAGGCCTTACTACAATTACGTCACCTACTTCAACTTCCTCTATAGGCATTTCTACTTCTTTTCCGTCCCTTATGATAATAGCTGTTTTAGGAGCAAGTCCCATAAGCTTCTTTATAGCCTCTGATGTCTTTCCTTTTGTGACTGACTCTAAATATTTACCTAATGTAATAAGAGTTATTATAACTGCTGCTGACTCGAAGTATAAGTCATATGCATAATCCACATCTCCACCAAAAATCTGCACTATAGCGAATATACCATACAAAAATGCTGCTGAGGTACCCATCGCAATTAATGTATCCATATTCGGGCTTCGGCGAACTAACGACTTAAACCCCACCCTAAAGAATCTATTACCTGCAATCATAACTGGCACTACTAAAATCAATTGCATTATTGCAAAAAACTTAGGACTACTCATAGGATCTATAAAACTTGGAAGATGGTAGCCAAATTTTTCTGCTACCATATGTCCCATAGATATAATTAATAGTGGAATTGTGAACGTTACAGAAATAATAAATTTCTTCCACAATAGTTTTATTTCTTTTTCTTTCCTATCTTTATCAACATCCACAGTAGTTTCACCCATCACAATTTTATATCCAGCTTTTTCTACTGCTTTTTTTATATCTGATATTCTAACCTTTGATGGTTCATATGATATAGTTAGTTTTTCAGTTGCATAATTTACATTTGACTCAATTACTCCATCTAGCTTTTTAGTAACTCTTTCTATTGCTTTAGAACAAGCAGAGCAAGACATACCTTCAATTTTAAAAGTCTTGTTCGTTGATTCAACTATTGCTTTATATCCTGCTTTTTCTACAGCTACTTGTATATCTGGCAAAGTAATTTTTGCTTCATCATAGTTTATAGTAAGCTTTTCTGTAGCAAAATTTACGCTTGACTCAATTACTCCATCCAATTTTTTAGTAACCCTTTCTACCGCTTTAGAACAAGCAGTACAAGTCATGCCCTCTATTTTTAATGACTTTGTTGTCATAATTTCCCCTCCTATAATTCGATATTAAATTTATTTATCCATTATCTTAGATAAAATATCTATAATCTCATCTATTTTTTCCTCTCCATTATCGTTCTTTATAGCATCCTTAACACAGTGGTGCATATGTTGTTTTAAGATTAACATGTTCGCTTTTTTTAATAGTGCCTGGGCTGCTATTATTTGGTTAGATATATCAACACAATACCTTTCGTCTTCCATCATTTTTATAATTCCCTCAATTTGTCCTTTAGAGGTTTTTAATGCTTGTAAGGCTTTAACCTTTTCTACATTCATATAATCGTCTCCCTATTACCCCCCAAGGGGGGGGTGTCCTATAATTACATTATACACTTAAAAGTGTATAATGCAAGAGAGTTCAATTTGCTATTTTAATTTAAACCTTTTAACTATTTGATCATATTTACTTTCCATATTATCTTTTCCAGCTTTCTCTAATTTAAACCCAGAACCTTCAAGTTTTTTAACATCTAACCCTGCTTTAATTAGCGGTTCCGCCTTAAGTGCAAATTCCATATCCTCCTCTGTCGCTCCTAAAACCTCTGCAAAGTGTACTGCATAACCATCTCCAAGCATTATCATATAATGCTTCTCATCTTTAATATATGCAACTAACTTTTTATCTTGCTTTAAAAGTCTTCTTAGTGCATCTTCTGAACCATTTGAGACTTCTTTTTTGTCACTTACGTTGTAGATTTTAATTAAACGATTAGGTAAATCTACTCCATCTTCTTTCGCTGCTGGTTCATATAACCACTCATTTTTATCTAATTTGCTTACATCTACTCCAGCCTTTATAAGTGGATCCGCAAGCATTACCATAGCAAAATCCGCCTTATTTGCTGATGTATCCTTAGTCCACTCAAATTTTTCTCCAGTGGGAAGTTTAAATCCCCAATGCTGTAGTGCCTTATGGAATCCTTTATTATTAGGATATGTCTTAACAATAACATTAAAAGCTTTAAGAGCATTATCACCATCTTTAGTTCCTGTTACCGTTCTTGAACATCCTGCAAATGACAATACTAATATAGACGACAAAAGTATAGCTACTAACTTCTTAGTTTTTTTCATATAATTACAACCCCCTGAATGTGTTTCTTAATATCTACTTATATAATAAATAAACCTTATGAAGATTGTATGAAGATATATATTTTTTTATTTATTTTAAAACTTTACTTCAATCTGTGTTCACACTTAAAATATCATCGAATATATTAAAGTACAGATACAACTTAATTGAATTAGCACGCAAAAGGAATTCATCACTTATATATCGTGTTTATATTGCAAGCCAACTCCGATACTTAAGTAAAAGTGTATATTTATCACTAAAGTTGTTATTTAGTTTTTTTAGTGTACTTTTAAACTTTTACTTATCAAATAAGGAGGTTCTTAATATGAGTCATAGACATAGAGATTGTTGTTGTGAGCCTAGGTGTAAACCTGTTAGTTGTTGTCAGCCTACTTGTGGAAACAGCTGTGGAAGTGGATTTGGCGGCGGTTTCGGCGGTTGCGGTGGTGGAAGTGGTATCTGGATAATTCTTTTACTATTAGGCGTTGGTGGTTTTGGCGGAGGTCGTGGTTGTGGACGTGGATGCGGCGGCGGCGGTTTCGGAGGCTTATTTTAATTAATTAAATAAGGCGCTTCTAATAATATTATTAGAAGCGCCTCTTTTTTATTTGTACATAAGGTCTAGTTCTTTTTGGATCTCATCATTTTCTATAAATTCTTCATAACCCATTTGTTTATCCATTATTCCCTTAGGAGTAATTTCTATTATTCTATTTGCAACAGTTGCAATTAGCTGAGAATCATGTGATGTTAATAACATTGTTCCAGTATAGCTAGTTAATCCATTGTTTAAAGCAGTAATTGACTCTAAGTCTAAATGATTAGTAGGCTCATCAAAAATTAGTACATTAGCACTACTAAGCATCATCTTAGAAAGCATACATCTAACTTTTTCTCCACCAGATAATACACTAGCTTTTTTAAGCGCTTCTTCTCCTGAGAAAAGCATTCTGCCTAAAAAACCTCTAATGAAGCTTTCAGCCTTATCATCTGAATATTGACGAAGCCAATCAACAAGTGTATCCTCTACTCCATAAAAATATTCTGTGTTATCCTTTGGAAGGTAGGCTTTTGAAGTAGTAACTCCCCATTTAATCTCACCACTATCTGGCTCCATCTCACCCATCAATATTTTAAATAACGTAGTTTTAGCTATTTCATTTGCACCTGTGAAAGCAATTTTATCTCCCTTAGTAACTATAAAAGTTAAATCATCAATAATTTTCACACCATCAATAGTTTTATTTAGACTATCAACTGTTAATAAATCATTTCCAGCTTCTCTTTCTGGCTTAAATCCGACAAATGGATATTTACGAGAAGATGGTTTTATATCATCTAGTGTTAATTTATCTAATTGCTTTTTACGTGAAGTAGCCTGTTTTGCCTTTGAAGCATTAGAGCTAAATCTAGCAATAAAGTTTTGAAGTTCTGCAATCTTCTCTTCTTTTTTCTTATTTTGATCTTTAGCCATTTGAAGAGCTAGCTGACTAGATTCATACCAAAAATCATAATTTCCAACAAATAATTGAATTTTGCTAAAATCTATATCTGCAACATGAGTACATATTTTATTTAAAAAATGTCTGTCATGGGAAACAACAATAACTGTTGACTCAAAGTTTAGCAAGAAACTTTCAAGCCAATTTTTAGATTTAATATCTAAATTATTTGTAGGCTCATCTAGTAATAGAATATCAGGTTTTCCAAATAAAGTTTGAGCGAGAAGCACTTTAACTTTTTCTGATCCTGTAAGTTCCTTCATTTTTTTATTTTGAAGCTCTTCAGTTATTCCAAGTCCCATAAGTAGTGTTGATGCCTCAGATTCAGCTTCCCATCCATTAAGTTCTGCAAATTCGCCTTCTAGTTCTGAAGCTCTCATACCATCTTCATCTGTAAAATCTGGTTTTGCATATAAATCATCTTTTTCTTTCATTATTTCAAACAGTCTTACATGACCCATCATTACTGTTTCAAGAACTTGATTTTCATCAAATTCGAAATGATCTTGCTTAAGTACTGCTAGTCTTTCTCCAGGGGTTATAAAAACTTCTCCTGTATTTGCTTCAATTTCACCTGATAATATTTTAAGAAATGTTGATTTACCAGCGCCGTTAGCGCCAATTAATCCATAACAATTACCGGGCATAAACTTTATATTAACATTATCAAATAATTTACGTGCACCATATCTTAAACTTATATTGTTTGAACTAATCATATATTTATAAATACCTCCATATACTAAGTAATTTCATCTAGTGGAAACCACTCATCCATTATACCATACTGAATGTAGCTAGGCTAATGTAATTTATTTTTCCTTTTTTGCTCTTCTTTTTTCAAATTGAGGCATTTCTCTATGTGGCGAAATCATACCTCTTGCGATATCCATTTGTAATATTTCTATATTAAAATCTTTTTCATAACTTTTGATAAGATCGAGTTCTCTCTCTACTGCTATGGATAATGCAAGGCCTCGTCTACCCATCCTTGCTGTTCTACCTACCCTATGTAAATAGTCCTTAGAGTTTTCTGGTATATCAAGATTAAATATATGTGTTACTCCAGCTATATCAAGCCCTCTAGCTGCTAAATCAGAAGCCACTAAGAGTTGAATTTTACCTTCATTAAAATCCTCAAGAGCCTTTTTTCTATTTTCTTTATCAGAGGATCCATGAATGCCCTCTACCTTGAGTCCATGATAACTAAGTTTTGAAGTTGTGATTTCTACTTCATCACTTTTGTTTATAAATATTATTGCTTTTTCAGGATTAGTAGCACTTATAAGTTTCCTTAGTAGCGTAAGTTTATCTCTTTGCTCAACTACAAAATATATATGCTCTATATTAGGGTTTACAACACTTTTATCTCCCACTTTAATAATCTCTGGGTCCTTCATTAAAGTTTTAGCAATCTCTACAACCTTAAGTGAAATCGTAGCTGAGAATATCATAATTTGTCTATCTCTAAGTGTAGTTTTTATTATTGATTTTACACCCTCTATATTATCCTCATCTATCATTCTATCGCCTTCATCTATTACTATTGTTTTAACGAAGTGAGATTTTAGTTTCTTCATAGTAATGAGTTCTAAAATTCTTCCAGCAGATCCCACTACTATATGTGGTTTTTCCTTTAGGGATTCTAGCTGCCTTTTAATATTAACATTTCCTATTATACTTGTAGACTTTACGTTGCTACCAGAGTTTGCCGATAACAATTCTATCTGCTTATGTATCTGCATTGCAAGCTCGTGCGTAGGCGCAAGTATTATTGCTTGAATATCCTTTGATGTTACGTCTATCTTTTGGAATATTGGCAATAAGTAAGCTAATGTTTTACCTGTACCTGTTTCTGATTCTCCTATAATGTCAAGTCCCGCAAGTCCTATTGGTATAGCCTTTTCTTGAATTTCTGTAGGGCTTTCAATTCCTTGCTTAATAAGACCTTCAATAAGGTTCTCTTTTAATCCTAGTTCATTAAATAATTTCTCCATGTTTTCTCCTTTATTCTAAGAAATTCTAGTATTAGCATATTTAAAAATAGTTGCTTTTATAGCTAGATAATCTATTTCTTCTGGTAATGCTTCTTTAATAGGTCTCAGTTTTGAGGCTCCTATTTTCTCTATAACTTCAATAATAAGCGCTTCATGATCTTTGGGAATAAAATCATCTAAATTAACATCAAAACCCTCAGAAGCACATTTAAATATATGTTCCTGAACCGTGAGGCTTTTAAGTTGTCTCTCACTGATTATTTCCTCAATGCTTTTGCCTTCTTTATACATATTATATGTAATAATATAACTAGGCACCTTATCATTGTTTTTAGAATCTTGTTCTACTGCCACTTCCGTTTTATCGTCCCCTTCATTATATAGTATTTCTTCCTTAAGTTCTATATTGTTTTCCTTCATATACTTTTTAATAGCCGAAATAAATTCCTCTCCATACTTATTAAGCTTAGATTCTCCAACACCTTTGATATTGAGCATTTCTTTCTCATTTACTGGAAAATACTCGCTCATCTCCCTTAATGCACTATCCGCAAACACAATATATGGTGGAACTTTTTCTCTCTCAGATATTTCTTTTCTAAGCGATCTAAGTATTTCAAATAGGCCAGTATCCTTAATAACTTTAGCTTTCTTTTTCTCAACTTTTTGATACACTTTTACTTCATTTTTGAGAACTGCAACTGCTTTCTCTTTCAAATGAACAACCGGAAACTGGCCATCTGCAAGGGATAAATATTCTTCTGCTGTAAGCACATTTATAAGATCTCTTATTTCTTTAACAGTATATTGCTTTATTATTCCATATGTTGATAACTTATCAAATCCAAGCTCCAAAACTTTTTTATTCTTAGATCCTCTGAGCACTTCTGCAATTAGTGAAGTACCGTATCTCTCTTTCATCCTAAATATACAAGAAAATATCTTTTGTGCTTCAATAGTTATATCTACAAGTTCACTTTCATCATTGCAGGTGCTACAATTATCACATTTATCTATTACATTTTCTTCACCAAAATACTCTAAAATAAATTTTCTAAGACATCTAGTAGTATGTGAATAATCCACCATTGCCTGAAGTTTCTTATATTCATTTACCTTTCTTTCGGGGATTGCGCCACTTTGCTCTATAAAGAATTTTTGGAGCAAAACGTCTGCTGCTGAAAATAATAATACACATTCGCTAGGTTCGCCATCCCTACCTCCACGCCCAGCTTCTTGATAATAAGCCTCCATGCTTTTAGTCAAATTATAATGAATTACGTATCTAACATTTGACTTATCTATTCCCATTCCAAATGCGTTTGTAGCTATAATAATATTTATATCATCAAACAAGAATTTCTCTTGGTTTTGTTTTCTTTCTTCATCATTAAGCCCCGCATGGTATTTACCTACATTATATCCCTTTTTATGTAGAAGTTCATAAAGATTGTTCGTTTCCTTCCTTGTAGCCGTGTATATTATTCCTACTTTATCTTTATTATCTTGAATATATTTTAAAACAAAATCTCTTTTGTTCTCTCCGCGAATAACGGTAAAACTTAAATTTTCTCTATTAAAGCCAGTCACATAAACATCTGGCTCTCTTAATTTTAGTAACTTTATAACGTCAGTTCTTACTTCCTGCGTTGCAGTAGCAGTAAATGCTGCTATAATTGGCCTAGTCCGTAATTTATCTATTAAAATAGAAATTGCTGCATAACTAGGTCTAAAATCATGTCCCCATTGAGATACACAATGTGCTTCATCCACTGCCAATAGCGATATTTCTAATCTATTTAGCATGTTGCAGAAAAAGTCTGATTCTAGCCTCTCTGGTGCAACATAAAGAAGCTTAAACTCCCCTGAAGATACCTTATCAATTCTATCATTAACCTCATTAATACTGAGTGAGCTATTTATATATGTTGCAGCTATTCCTATACTATTTAATGTATCTACTTGATCCTTCATAAGGGATATAAGTGGTGATACAACAAGCGTTACCCCACTAAGCATTAGAGCAGGTATTTGATAACACACAGATTTTCCAGCTCCTGTAGGCATTACAGCAAAGGTATCATGTCCACTCATAATACTCTCTATTACACTTCCTTGTCCTTTTCTAAAATCATCATATCCATAATACTTCTTTAATTTTTCTTGTGCTTCACGCAACATATATTTCTTCCTCTCATCCGTAATAATTACTTATAATAGTATAACATTATTTTAAAATATTTGTACCTTTATAACACGAAGTTCATATTTGTTTAAAATTGAGAATATTTCATCTTATAACTTAGGAAAAGATGTGTCATTATTTATTTTCGTCAACTTTATAAGATTTAAATCATAGCAATTATAAAAAAAATAGATATACTATTTTAAAATAGTATATCTATGAAAACATAAAACTAATGAATTTTTAATTCTAGTACATCTTCAGCTATTCCTATAACCTCATTAAAATAAAAAGGTTTAGTAATATATTTGTCACATAAAACTTCAAACCCTCTGTCTCTGTCATCTTTTTGTCCTCTTGCTGTTAACAATACTATATATATATTAATCAGCTTTAATTCTTTTTTTACTACGTTACATACCTCATATCCATTTATTGTAGGCATCATTATATCTAAAAATACCAAATTCGGTCTCTCGCTTTCAATTAAATCTAAAGCTTGCTTTCCATCACTTGCCAGAAGTATTTCTACTCCTATTTCTTTAAAATCTTCAAGTATCTCCTCAAGTAATAATCTATTGTTAACTTCATCATCTACTATTAATATCTTTTTCATTTATACCTCTCTATCCTTCTAAAATCACATATTAAGTATTTTTTTAAAATCCTTAACATAATGTCTGCTTACAGGGACCTCCTCTTTTAATCCTTCTATTTGCAATACAAAAGTACTGTTAAACCACGGAACTATTTTATAAATTCTATCTAAATTAACTAAATAACTTTTATGACTCCTAAAAAAATTATGATTTATAAGTTTATTGGCTAATTGATTTAGCGTGTCATGTGTTGTGAACGTAGCCTCTTTAGCAAAAACAAACACCTCTTTATTTAATACAGTGCAATATAATATATCCTGTGGGTGTACAAGATATATGCACTCATCTTTCCAAAGTGGTATCTTTATCATACCTTCAATAGATTTTTCTTTTAGAAGTGCGTTTTTATTATTACTGTATTTTTCATTTATTTTATCCATAGTAAGATCTAGCCTTTTCTCTGAAAAAGGTTTTAAAACATAATCTATAGCATTCATTTCAAATGCCCTTATAGCATACTTATCAAATACTGTTGCAAATACAATATTCACTTGAAAATCAAGTTTGTTTATCTCTTTTGCCAAAGTAAACCCATCAATTTCCGGCATTTTCACATCAAGAAAGACGATTTCGGGTTCGGATTTTTTTATAAATTCTAAAGCTGCTAAAGGACTTTCATACTTACCTATAATTTCTATTTCACTGTTTTTACTTAAAATAAAACTCAATTCGTCTAAAGCCAATTTTTCATCATCTACTAGAACTACTCTTAGCATATACACCCCGCCCATACTTAAATTTAATTATTAAATTAATTTTATATTTTTTATTGGTATACTTATAGTTATATATGTACCAATTTGTGATTTGCTAATCACTTCCAAATTCCCCTTATATAAATCCTCATATTGACCCTTTGAAATTGAAAGAGATCCAAAATTATCGCTTAGCATCTTCATTGTTTTCTCATCTTCCATACCAACACCATCATCTTTAATCTCTATAACTATCTTTTCTCTGTCACTGATAACTATTAATGTTATTGTTCCACCTATTGCCTTTTTTAAGATTCCATGGTTAACCGCGTTGTCTATTAAATTATATAATGAGTTTTTTGGTATTAAAAAATTCAAGTCCTTCTCTATAATGTAATTGACATTTAACCTTGTTCCAAATCTAACTTTTTGAATATACAAATATGATTTTATGTGATCTATTTCTTCATTCAAAAAAACAATTTCATCTGATACATTAAGACTAAATCTTAAATAACTACTAAGTTCTAAAACAACATTTCTAGCTTCCTCAGAATTTTCTCTACAAAGTGACAATATACTATTTAGGGTGTTAAAGAGAAAATGTTGATTAATATAAGTTTCAATTTGTTTACTTTGGTTTTTTTGATCTTTATTTGTTACTATATCTTTATTTATTACTATATCTTTATTTATTATAATATCTTCATCTATTAGAATCAATTTTTTTCTCCTTCTAAACATCCATGCGTTATTATCATTATAATCAACTGTATCGCAATAGAATATTGAATCATCCTATTTTTATGTTCTTATATGTATATCGATTGATTTCCTGGATACCTTAGTAAAAGGTGGTTTTAAATTCTAATAAAGTGTATAAAATATTAATATTAATGTAATTTGCATTAAAAACAGGTAATATAACCAGTTTTTATACTCTTTACTCATTAACTACTGGACATTTTCAAATTATTAACCTACTATTAATTAAGAGAATTCTATTAATAGTAGAATATAGAGGAGGTTTTTAATTATGGCAAGTGCACATTCGTTTGACATAGTATCAGATGTAGATTTACAAGAAGTAGATAATGCAATAAACCAAGCATTAAAAGAAATCAAACAAAGGTATGATTTTAAAAATACTATTACTGAAATAAAACTAGTAAAAGAGGATATTAAAATTGTATCAGACGATGACTTTAAATTAAAATCAGTTGTAGAAGTTCTTGTAAGTAAGTTAATTAAAAGAGGTATATCTGGTAAAGCATTGGACCTTGATAAACAAGAGGAAGCAACATTAGGTTCTGCAAGACAAACTGCTAAAATTATAAAAGGTATTTCTACAGAAAAAGCCAAAAAAATAATTGCTGAAATTAAATCTAGTAAACTTAAAGTTCAAGCTCAAATTATGGATAATCAATTAAGAGTTACTAGCAAAGATCTTGATTCGCTACAAGAAGTAATGGCTCTTGTAAAATCAAAGGATTTTGATATTGCGCTTCAATTCACTAATTATAGGTAGTTTTAGTTTTTAGGGTTAGTATTAATTATACTAGCCCTTTTTTATTTGTACTAAAATTTGAAATTTATGTATTATTATGTTTTACACTATTTACATACAATTATGAATATTGTAATAATTAAAAATTTATGTATAATGCAGAAGCTATTATAATAACGTTTAAAGTGACATGCCATTATATTTTATTTGCATAATACGTAAAAGTTTGTTAATTTTTATTTTTATTCTTAAATCTTTTCATAAACCTATTGACGTTTTATGTATTATTTGCTACAATTTAATTATAAATAAGTCGAAAGATGTTTGAGGAGGAAATTATATGAAATCAACAGGTATAGTAAGAAAAGTGGACGAACTTGGAAGAATTGTTATTCCTATAGAATTGAGAAGAACTTTGGATATAGATATCAAGGACGCTTTAGAAATCTATGTAGACGGTGATCAAATCATTCTTAAAAAATATGAACCAGCTTGTATTTTCTGTCAAAATGCAAGAGACGTTGTAAATTACAAAGGTAAAAATATTTGTAAAGATTGTCTTGCTGAATTAGGTTCAGGTAAATAAGTTTAAAACATAAAAAAAGATATCCTTTAATGAGGCCACTGAAAAACTATATGAAAAATCGTCATCAAATTAAAGATGGCGATTTTTTTTTATAAAAAACTAAAAACAAAAAGGAATTTTAAAAGATATGTCGAATTAGTAT
>NZ_JAHLEB010000032.1 GCF_018861735.1 Clostridium lacusfryxellense
ATAATATTTTGTGTCGTTACATTTATTCTCTCACAGTGGAGGAAAATATAAAAGCCTAACGGCTTAAAAGTTAGGCAATTCAATGATTGCAGAATTGTGCAATCGGCTATAAATATATATCTTAAAAGGAGGAATATTATTTTGAAAAAATTAATTTATGTAATTCCTAAAGAAAACCATTCCGAAAAAGAGATTAAAGAACTTTTACTTGCCCACTCTGAGGTGAAATTTGTTTCCTTAGTTGGTATTGATTTATCCGGTAATGATACTGACGAGAGAATTCCAATGCAAATATTCTTAGATGATATTGATGGTTTCTCTAAAGGAGCTATTCAAACTGATGGTTCATCTGTAGTATTGCCCGGAATTGCAACTTTAAACAACGCTAAATTAGATATGCTTGCAGATCTCGATTGTAATTGGTACGTAGACTACAATCTTGAAAACATTGACCCTGAGACAGAATTACCTATAGGAACACTCAAAATTCCATGTGTATTGTTACATGATAAAATTGCAGTAGATTCAAGATCAATATTGAAAAGATCAGTTGAAAGCTTTAAATCTACTGTCCTTGATTTATTCAAAGAAAATCCATCTGCTTTAAATTCTTTTGACTTTAAATATGAAGATATTGATAAATTAACACTCACTTCAGCTACTGAATTAGAATTTTGGGTAAAAACACCTGATGATCAAGCTGATATTGAAGAATTATCTACTTCTCAAGTATTAAAAGAACAATATTGGAGCAAAACTAAGGGAAGCGTTAGAACAGCCCTAGAACAAACTCTTCTATTAATGGAGAAGTATGGTTTTGAACCTGAAATGGGACATAAAGAAGTTGGTGGCGTAAAAGCCCAAATTGGTGAAGCTGGCTCTTTAACCCACATCATGGAACAACTTGAAATAGATTGGAAGTTTTCAGACGCTCTTCAATGTGCAGACAATGAATTATTTATTAGAAATTTAGTTAAAGAAACTTTTAGACTTAACGGTTTGGATGTTAACTTTTTAGCAAAACCAGTTCATGATGTTGCTGGAAGTGGTGAACATACTCATATCGGAATTGCTGTAAAACTTAAAAATGGTAAAAGGGTTAATTTATTTAATTCAAATAAAGAACATTTCATGAGTACTTTAGGATATGCATCTGTAATGGGTATTCTTAAAAATTATGAAGTAATAAATCCATTTGTTTCTTCAACAAATGATTCTTTAAGAAGATTAAAAGTTGGTTTTGAAGCTCCTATATGTATAGTAACTTCACTTGGTCACAGTGTAGATGTTCCTTCGAGAAACAGATCTATATTACTTGCATTAATAAGAGACCTTGATAATCCTCTTGCAACAAGATTTGAACTTAGAGCTCCATGTCCACATACTAACACATATTTAGCTTTATCTACTTTATTTATGGGTATGCTTGACGGAATATCATATGCAATAGAAAACAATAAATCTGAAGATGATCTTCTAAAAGAATTATCTAAAGCACCAGGAGACGACAGTTCTTATTTAGAGAAAGATAGAGCTTACAGAAGTGAAGAAGATGTATTTGAATACTATACAGAAGATCAAAGAGCAGAGTATTTTGGAAAAGCTCCTAAAACAGTTTTTGAGAATGTTACTGCATTAGATAAGTATCCAGATAAACTTGAAGTTCTAAAATCTCATGGTGTATTTACTGATAGTGTAATAAATAGTTTTAGAATGGCAATAACATCTAGATGGGTTACTGAAATAAATAATAGATTATTACACAATTATGCAGATGAAATTAGAAAATGTAAAATGATTCATGTCGCTGAAAAGGCTTTGGATTTAGATTTGGCTAATTGGGAAAAAGTTAGTGATTTAAGGCATCTGCTTATGAAAGACACATATTCAAAAACTAGCCTCTTTACTAAAATAAATGAAGCTACTAATGCAGAAAACTATGAAGAACTTTCCGCATTACAAATAGAATTAGATATGAAGGTTGAAGAGCTTAGATTTTGTTATTCTAACTATACTAAGAATTTATTAGATATCTAATATAGATCTAATAAAAAAACAATTATATATTTAAATTCATAAAAAAATCACAACAATAGTAAACATACTATTGTTGTGATTTTTTTATATTAATATAATATATTACTTATTCCTAAATTTTTAAGAATTCCTACTGAAATAGCCTTAGCTAATTTATTTTGATAAACATCTGTAGCTAATAACTTTTCCTCTTCTGGATTAGATATAAATGATGTTTCTACCAATATAGCCGTTGCATCTACATTTTTTAATACATAAAATCCTGCTGTTTTAATCTTCCTATTTAATCTACCAGTTTCTTTAACTAACTCAGATTGAACAGCCTGAGCCAATTTCTCTCCAGCTGCACCTCCACTATAGTAAAAAGTCTCAACGCCCTTAGCTACCGTATTTGAATAACTATTTGCATGAATACTTACAAAATAATTTGGTTTCGCAATATTTGAAATATCAGTTCTTGCCTTAAGATTTTGAGTTTGATTAGTTGACCATGATATATTGTCACTTGTTCTTGTGTATACAATTTCAACACCATTTTTAGATAATATTTTCCCTACTTTTAAAGTAACAGCTAGAGCTACAACCTTTTCCTTAAGACCGCTTGGTCCTATAGCTCCTGGATCATATCCTCCATGACCTGCGTCTAAAACTACTTTATATTTTGTTGTAATATCATTAACATAAATCACCCCTTGATTTGTATCTTTTGGGGCACTAGCAAATTTGGGATTTACACTTATATACTTTACAATTCCATCTTTAAAAGCCAAAGCCAACTTATCTTTATATACACTAGTTTTTAGTTTACCTTCCTCACTTTTATTAGTTATAAATCCTAATGTTGCCATAACTCCTGGTGAATTAGACAGTTTTAAGCTATTAAAACTACTTGCTTTAGTTCCTCTATCTATTGCTTTAGTTTTACCTACTAATTGTAGCTGAATATACTGCGCTAGTTGCTTGCCTTTAGTGCTGCCATTTAAATAGTATGTCTCTATACCATTAGCAGTTTTAGATTTATCTCCATTGCAGCTAATAGTTATAAGTAAATCGGCCTTGGCATTGTTTGATACGTTAAGTCTTTGTTTTATTTCATTAACACTATTCCAATTTACACTATTACTCTTCCTAGTGTAAACAACTTGTACATTTTGTTTTTCTAGAAGTTTACCAAGCCTTAAGGCTACATCTAAATTAACATCTTTTTCTTTTAATCCAGTAGGTCCGATACCACCATTGTCACTTCCACCCCTTGCTGCATTTATGCACACAATGAACTTACTTGGTTTGGGAGGTGAAATTATAGTATTAAAACTCATTCTAACTTCTTTTGAGAGATTTTTCCCAGTTAAATACTTAACGCTTTTAGTAACTATTAAGGTATATTTCTTATTATATCCATAGTTTTTTTGTGGTTGGACTATTATGTTTTTATTATTACTGCCTAAACTAACTTTAATATCTATGTATTTATTATTCTCATCAATAACCTTTATGTTCTTTGTGTTTATCGTAGCTAAACTTAAAGAATTATTAAAACTAAGCGTCCAGATTTTATTAACTATAACATCTTTTTTAGATCCTATGCTTGTATAGTCAATTGCCTTTACTGTCTTTTGCATAGGAATACAAAATGTAAAAATTAAAATCATAAATAAAATTCCTTTAAAAATATTTTTCATATAATTCCTCCTAATTTACCATATTTAATGTATTTAATTAATAATATCTTTTTATAGATTTTATTAATTATAAAAGTAAATTATGGTATTAATAATGAGTTAATTATACTATACTTTTTTTCTTATCTCTATATTTTTTTAATAAACTTTAATATTTTTAAAATAATAATTAAAACTTAATATTTTACTTTCTAAGATGTTTATTATCACACTAAATGCGGCATAATAAGTATTGTTTTATTGTCATGAAAAGCTTCAAAATATTATTTAGCAAGAAGGAGACTTTATATGAAAATAACTTGGCTTGGACATTCATGTTTTCTTTTGGAAGATTCTAAAGGCATAAAGCTTTTAACAGATCCTTTTGATTCAACCCTAGGATATGATGTTTATAATGGAAGTCCTAATATTGTTACTATAAGCCATAATCATTTTGATCACAATTATACTAAAGAATTAAATTGCAATTGTGAAATAATAAATAAGCTTGGCATATATAACATAAATAATATATACATAAAAGGCACGCCTTCTTATCATGACAAGGATAAAGGTTTAAAACGTGGTGATAATATAATATTTACTTTTAGAATGGATAAGTATTCCTTTTGTCACCTAGGAGATTTAGGTCACTCACTTTCTAATAATGATATTGAGGCAATTGGAGACGTAGATATATTGTTTATTCCAGTAGGTGGTAACTATACAATCGATGGTAAAGAAGCCTCCGAAATCACTAAAAAAATAAATCCAAAAATAGTCTTTCCCATGCACTATAAAACCTCCAACGTTTCGCTTCCTTTAGATGGTGTAGAGACCTTTGTTATGAATATGAAAAATGCTTTAAAAATAGATGGCAATACATTTACTATTAATGATGAACTAAACGAAACTCTGTCTGTTAAAATATTAAATTATATTTAATAAAACAGTATAAAAAAAACATTAAAAGCCAAACTATTAATATTGTATATCAAACTGTAATATAATGAAATAAAATGAATTTATGGTATTTTTACTAAACAAATGGTGTAATTATATTAAAAATGTTATTTATTTTAAAAAAACTATTTAAAAAGTTACTAAAGTGTAGTATTATAATAGTTATGTTACAAATGTTGCAAATTTTTTTATTCAGGAGGAAAGTTATATGAAAACAGGTACAGTTAAATGGTTTAATTCAGAAAAAGGGTTCGGATTCTTATCAGTAGAAGGAGAAGAGGACGTATTCGTACATTTCTCAGCTATTCAAGGAGACGGATACAAATCACTTGAAGAAGGACAACAAGTTCAATTTGAAATAACTACTGGTGCTAGAGGCCCTCAAGCTTCAAACGTTACTAGAGTATAATTCAAATTCTAACTCATCTATAATATACAAATTAATTATAGATAAAACACCTATCACTTTGTGGTAGGTGTTTTTTAGTTTATGTAATTTATAATAACATTATCATTTTTGTGTATATAATAGCTCTCATTGTTAAAACTACAATAGAGTATATATATAATTATGAAAGGATGTTTTTATAATGTTTGGAAAAATAATTGATCTAAACAATACTGATGCTTTTGTAAATTTTTCAAATGGAACTACTGTAAATGTAAGCGTTATTCGTTTACCTAAACATTCAAAATTAGGAGACACTGTTGATCTAAATAATGAAGCACCATCTTGCATGCTTAAAGATTCAATGATAAATTTCCTCTAATGTATTTAAAATAATAAGAGGCCATTTTTGTTAAACAAAAACGGCCCCTCATTATTAATATTATTTAAAACCCGCTAGGTTTTTCATCTTCGAAAGTCTCTATTTTCCATGTTCCTTTATCATACTTAGCTATTACATAATATTTCTTTTCTTTCTCATCTAAGTTAGTTTTAATAGTCACAGAGGATTTATATATAGTTGATTTATATCCTTCCGTTTTAACGGTTATTAGCTTATCATAAGGTGTTTCCTTATCTTTTAGTAACACTGTATTAAAATCCTTAAGCAATTTTTCTTTAAACGATTCTAAATCCGTTGACAACATAAATTTAGTTGCTTCATTATCCTCACTTATATCAAGAATTATTTTTTCACCTTTGCCCTCATCCTTTATATGCTTATCTAATACCTCTATAATTGAGTCATAATATACAGCCTCAAAATTAATTGGTTTTCTGATATTCCAAAAGTTTTTAATAATATCATTATCAATTCTCTTAGATACGATATAGCTTTTATCATCACTGTACAAGTTAGCACCATTTTTTTCATCAAGTCCAGCAATATAACTAAATTTATGTATTTTATTTACACCTTCATACATTTCAAATATATAATCTGGTTCTAGTGTTGATTTTTCATCAACTTCCTTAGCTGATGACAAAATCTCATACAAATCTTTTATAGCTACTTCATCTGTAACAACAAATCTAAAACTTTTATCTCTAGTACTTTGTATAGTTATCTTCTTAATTCTGCCTTGCTTAATATATTCGAAATCCTGGTTTTTAATTCCGATCTTTACTTTAATTTGATCAAAATTTTTACATCCTGTAAACATAAATGTAGCCATAACGATAAAAGAAAATAAAATGAACTTGTTTTTATTTTTTATCATTTGTTATCCTCCTCGCTATCATATCTTATTTACGCGTTATTGATTTTATTCTTTGTGCATTAAATAATAGTACTCCAATAAGAACAACAAATATACTAATAAATTGTGATGTAGAAAATATAGAAATGCTACCTCTAGGGTCATCTCTTAGGAACTCTATTAAAAATCTGCCAATACTATATATAATAAGGTAAAGGGAAAATAATCTTCCTTTCTTTCTTTCGCGTCTATCATACCAAAGTAAAAAAATCGCTAACATAAAATCAAATATGCTAGAATATAACTGCGTTGGATGTAAATGCAGATTTGCAGGCGCAAATGGTGAATTTTTAAACTCTACTCCTATTGGTAACGTTGTTACACTACCATAACAACATCCAGCTAGAAAACAACCTATCCGTCCAAATCCTTGGGCCAAAGGTAGACTTGGAATTATCAAATCAAATGCACTAAGTGTATCCCAACCTTTTTTCCTACTATACCAGTATACCGCTAATACACCTCCCAGAATGGCTCCATAAATAACAAATCCATTCCCAACATTTTTTAATATTGAAGGTTGTTTTAATATGAACTTAATATCAGTTATTATGTACATCACTTTTCCGCCTACAATACCACAAATGATTACTAATATAGCCATATCCCAAATATTTTCCTCATTATATTTTTTTTTCTTGCCCCTATATGATAATAGTAAAAGCGCTGCAATAATCCCTATTGCTATCATTAATCCATACCCATAAATCTTTATAAAAGAAAACTCAAATAATACTGGTTTCATTTTCACCCTCCTTATTAATATCGTGCGCTGTTTTACGCCCTTTGCTTAGGCTTTTTAGCACAAAATACTAAGAGAAGCATAATTTGCTCCTCCTAGCTCACAACTCTCTAAAAACGATACATATATGTACCATAGCTATATATTTACATAATAACATTAAACTCTTATTTTAAAATACCATTACGTAATTATAATACTTTAAAAAGTTTTAAGCAAACCCAATTAAACCTAATTTATTGAATTTTTAAAGTTTCAACTATACTTTGAAAAATAGCTGCATAGGTATCTTTAAAATTAACATCTCTTACGAAAAATGAAAATCTGTAAAATTCTTGACCACCATCAACGAAATATTCATATGACTTGTACCAATTATTCCCTGTTGTATTAATTAAATACTTCACTAAATATGTTTTTTTACCATTTATAATTAAATTCTCAATTTTGTAATTTTTGATCTGATTTTGCTCTTGTGATATGTCTTTGCTCTTATCAAAAAATAGTTTTAGGTCTTCTTTACCTTTCCAGACCTCTACAAATCCATGAATTACAGCATCTGATGATTGAAAATCATTGTGATATTTAATTTCATCGCCAGGAAAATTTTTTTCTGATGTTGTCCACCCCATTGGTAATCTATAACTTATTTTTCCATCTGAGGTCCTATAATCGTTAAGTAGTTTAATATTATTCTCAACAAGAATAGTAGTTTTTAACTTATTATCAAATTGCTTTGATATCCCCATCAATGAAATCATAAGTCCAATGATTACTACGATAATTCCAACTTTTTTTCTGTTTATAAATATAACTTTCAATGTACCCCTCCACAAATTAATATTAATATACTATATGATACATAATATTAAAATATTAAAAAAATTAATGTGTGGCTAAATTATTTAGCCACACATTAATTTTATCTGCATTATTTTTTTACAGGTACAACAATAGTAGAATTTTTGAAATCGTAAAACATCAACCAATGTCCCATTCCATCATTATCTTTTCCCTCAATCCAAGTTACAAAACCAGTTTTACCACCATAAGGCTGATGATTTTTGGAGCGGCTTCCTGGGATTCCATAAACAATATATTTCATTTTACCACTTGAATCACATTTATATCCTAACATAAAGGATTTATGATTTCTAATGTATGGGAAGTAACAAATCATAGGATAATAGGCTATAGTATATTTGTTATAGTCGCTTAGGTCATACATATTCTCTAAGTTATGCACCGGCACCTTAAACCATGTACACCACTTAATTTCCTTTGAAAAATCTTGTACTTCTTCTAAATCTTCCACTACCGATTTAAAGAAAGTTCCCATATTCCCCTTAGCATATCCATCTTTGTTATAATTATTTTCCTTATTATCACATTTTTCTTTTTTATTTTCTTTACATTCATTATCTTTTTTGTCTTCTTTACATTCTTTATGTTTTTTATGTCTATCTATATCAACTTCAAAAATATCTTCTGTATTATTAATTTCTATCTCTTCTTCTGGTTCACCTGTTACTTTAACGCTTTCATTAGTATGTCTTTGATCTTCTAATTCTAGCTTAATAGCATTGTTTTCTTCATCAACATTCTCTTTGGCTTCCATAGGTTCAACCTTAACTCTTTCCTTCTTATCTACTATTTTTGAGTTTTCTTGATCACTTTTGACTTTAATTAACTCAATACTTTGCTCGTATTCATCAAATTCATTAACTAAATCCTCAGACCTTGTTTCTTTCTTTTCCTTATTTCCATCTGCTACTTTGTAACTTTTCCAATCAATCGGTTTGTCTGTTGTTGAAAACCCACTCATTATCGAAATTACATTAACATCTAGAAATTTTACAATTGCAGCTCCAATAATTTTTTCAGCAGCAATTCCAGTATCTGCTATATTGTCCATATCATATTCATGGAAAATATCTACCCTACCGTGATCGTCTATGTTCAATTTACCGACTTTTATAATCTTGTTTACATCTTTTTTACCACATATTAAAATCATGTAATAAGGTTGTTTATCCTTTTTTAGATTTTGTACGTAATAAGAAATCTTACATTTACTGTTTTTCATTTCGAGTTTTGCATAGCCCGAGGGAATTTTGCCAGAGTCTAATGAATACCCTTTTTCGTCTTCCTGCAATATAATAAAATACCTACTATAATTTTTTTTAGGTGTCACGCTCTTTTACCTCCATATAAAACTTATTCATTATAATATATGAAGGATGTTACAGAATATGAACAACATCTGAAAATTTATTTTGCAAGTCCTATTTCATCCGAAAGCAAAGCAAACTCCTCTAATGATAAAGTTTCGCCTCTTCTTTTAGGATCTATATTTGCTCTCTCAAAACATTTTAAGAGTTCTTCTTTAGGAATTCCTATATCTTTAACAGAATTCCATAAGATTTTTCTTCTCATATTAAAAGATTTTCTTACTAAAGAAAAGAATAAGGCCTCATCTTTAACCTTAACTTTAGGCTCTTTTAATCTATCTAATCTTATAACCATAGATTCTACCTTTGGCTGTGGTAAAAATGCTGTCGGTGGCACAAGTCGAAGTATTTTCGTGTCACAATAGTACTGTACTAATATTGAGAAAGCTCCATAAGCCTTACAATTCGGCTCTGAATCTATCCTTTGCGCAACTTCCTTTTGTATCATTATAGTTAAAGATTTGAAATTATAACCACCAGTAAGCAAGTTAACAATTATTGGAGTAGTTAAATAATATGGTAAATTAGCTACTAATTTTACTGACTTTTCATCCCCAATTAATTCATTAAAATCTACTTTTAAAGCATCATTATGTATAAGTTCAAAATTATCAAACTCTTTTAGCTCGTCTTCCAGAATCGGCAAAAGTTTATCATCGAGCTCTATAGCACAAACTCTTTTAGCCCTTCTTAATAGAGCTCTAGTTAATGTTCCAAATCCCGGTCCTATCTCTATAATAAAATCTTCTTCATTAACATCCGCTCCATCTACAACATCATCCAGCACAGAGTCATCTATTAAAAAATTTTGGCCTAAACCTTTTTTAAACCTAAATTCATATTTTTTACTAACTTCACTAATCGTCAAATCCGCCATAATTCATCTCCTTGTTTATTTTTTCCAAAGCCTCTATAAATTCTTCTTTTACAATTCCGTAATTGTTAAGTCTTGTTATAAATTGCGCAGAATTACCGTATCCTATACCTAATTCATTGCCTAACGCATCTCGCCTTTCCTTTGCTCTAATATTTGCCGTCAATTTAAAAAATATCATATCTTTGACGTCAAATACTTTTCTTTTCTCTTGAACCTCAAATTTTGCTGCTTCAAGAGCTTTTATTATAGTTTCAGGTGATGCGTTTTCAACACCTATGTTTCCATTCTTATTTCCTTCTTTTTGCGATATGTAAGCATGCTTGCAATTAGGTACTCTTTTAGTAATTATCTTTCTTATCTTTTCCCCAGCAAAGTCCGGATCGGTAAATATTATTACACCTCTTCGCTTTTGTGCTTCTCTTATTTTATTAATTACCTTCTCATTAATTCCAAACCCACTTACAGAAATCAGTTCAGCTTCTACTGCCCTTTTAACTGCTGTAATATCATCTCTTCCTTCAACAACTATCACTTCTTTAATCATATGTTCTCCTCCTAATTGCAAGCTTAATCAAATACCAACTACCAAATGTCAACAGCCATACTATACTAAACTAAAGTATTCCCATTATTATATAATTGCAAAAAAATAAGGACATGCCTTAGTATTTTTTTTATCATCGTATCTATAATACCATTTTACTTATTAATAGTGAACCACAAAACAAAAAAAAGGAGCTTATGCTCCTATTTTAAAACGTAGATATTTACATTTCGAGCTCCCCAATTCCAGCTTTCACCACTAGAATTATAGTATAAATCTATCTTATTACCCTTAATAGCCCCACCTACATCTTCTGCAATGCCATATCCATATCCCTCTATATAAAGCTTAGTTCCAAGTGGAATTACTCTAGGATCAACAGCTACAGTACTATAGCCATTAGGGTTTCTTTTTGCGGTTTTACCAGTGGACGTTATTCCAAAGGCAGGGTCATCTGGGCCTTTCCCAGTGCAATTATAATCAGCAGTATATGCTGTTGCCCTAACCTTAAGTTTCTTAGAATAACTAATATCACCTCCACGTGACGGTGAATATACACTAGTAGTCCCTAATGCAATTATCTCTTTAACAGGTTGCGATTTAAATTGTTCACTAACTAAATTTCTAGATACCTCTTTGCCATTTTCATAGACAACAGCTGAAGTTATAACCTTCTGTCCTGCTTTACCCTTTTGAATGACTTTTTTAACACCTTTTTTTAGTTCATCGCTTTTTTTAATTTCAGTTGCAAAGTTTATAGCTTTAGTTTCCTTCACATTCTCAGTTTTCACCCTTGTTATATTTACCGTGAGACCTGATTTTAGTGAATCACTTTTTAATGGTGTAATCTTGTCTTTATCACTTAATATAATTTTCTCTGCTTTTAGCATAGCATCAACTGTGCCCTCGGCAGTTTGAATATTAAGTTCTTTCCCATCAACATTTACTTTAACATTTACAGCCTTTTTTATATATATTTTATCTCCGTCTTTTACTTTACTGTCTAGACTCACCGTTATTTGATCTTTTGACCCCAATGCTATATTGTTTGTTTCTAGTATTTGAGTAACATTACTTTTTAAAGTTGTAACTTCTATAGATTTACCATCAACAATAACAGATATAGCTTTTTTCATATTAAATACAGTCATTGTAATGCATGTTAATATTAGCATTACTACAAAAATCGTCTTGGGTCCGTTTGAAAAATAATTTTTAAAATTATCTCTAGCGTTTTTCATCATAAAGATTCCCTCCCTTAGTCAAGAATACTTGGGTATTATACCTTGAAGCAATTAATATGTCAAATTCTAAGCCTTTCTCTCTTAAATTTGACTGATAATGCATCATTATGCATAGATGAAACTAACCCAGTCTTGAGGGTAAACTGGTAAAAATAACAATTACCATTAAAATTATATGTTGGCCAACTAATTTTAATTACTAATAATGGCATGTAAAATAGTTTCATATATTGGAATAATAACCACTATACACTATTTGGGAATTTTTAGCAATTGTTTTATATTAAAAATCGTAGCACATTCGATTTCTTCTATGGATTTACCCTTAATTTCTGATATTTTCTCAATTATATACTTAATATAATCAGACTCATTCCTTTTCCCTCTGTTAGGTACAGGTGCCATGTATGGACAATCGGTTTCTACAAGTATCCTATCCATTGGCACTTCTTTTGCGACCTCTACTATTTTTTTTGCATTTTTAAAGGTTATAACTCCGGTAAACCCTATATAATAACCGAGTTTTAAACATTCACGTGCAAATTCAACACTTCCCGAAAAGCAGTGAATAGTTCCTATTACCTGTGGAAATTCCTTTAATATTTCCAAAGTATCCATGTGAGCGTCCCTATCATGGATAACCACTGGTAATTTAAGCTGACGCGCTAACTCCATTTGAAGTCTAAATGCTCTCTTTTGAATTTCTCTATCTGGATTTTCATCATAGAAGTAATCAAGTCCTATCTCCCCAATAGCACGAACTTTATGAAACCGTGTTAAGTCCCTTAGTTCACAAATAAGATCATCATTGACAATATCCGCGTATTCTGGGTGCACACCCACTGCTGAATATATAAAGTCATATTTTTTTGATAACTCAACCGACATTCTTGCACCTTCAATTGATGCACCACAGTTTAAAACACCTATTACACCTTTATCCTTTAACCCTAAAAGTACATCATCTCTATCTACATTAAAAGCTTCATCATCATAATGTGCATGTGAATCAAATATCATAATAAATACACCGTCCTTTCTATTTTTAATAATTAAATAAGTAAAAGTCGCTCTCTAATCGAAAGTGACTTTTACTTATTAATTATTACAGTCTAAAGCGACCCTAATATTGGAGATAATAACCCCATAATTGCACCAAGCAGAGCGCCCAGCCACGTTATAGCTTTAAGTTCTTTACTTGCAATCTCTAAAATTAGTTTCTCAGAAAATTCTACATCAAATTCATTGATCTTTTCTTCAACTATTTTTGGTATATCTAGTACTTCAATTACATCTGATGCCTTATTTTCTATAAATTTATTGTACAAATCGCGAGCTATAGTTGAGATAGATTGAGCTACTTTGTTTTTCTCTCCGCTAAATATTGATCTCATCTCTATTTGTAATACTCTATTAATGATTAAATGTACTATTTCTGTAACTTTTATGAGCGTAGATTCACTTTTCACCATAACCTGGATCCGGTTATTTATTATCTCTTCTATTACCTTCTTATAATCTAATCCTGTCTTATCTAATATTTCTTCAACAGATGAGTAATTATTAAACTTACCCTCAATAACCGCTATTACACTTCTAATAAATTTTTCATCTAAAACGTTTGTTGTGAATACATTTATTAAAGGTTCTATCCCATTATCAAGTCCCTCTTTAGGCAACTCAGAAAGCACACTTGCTATAGAATTACTTAGCAATTTGTCTATTATATCGTTAACTATTAATGCAATATCATCATGATTTTTTGGTTCATCTAGAAATTCATCTAATCCAATTACAACTTTTTCATAAATAGTATCTGTATTCATAAACATAGCTATCATAGGACTTAATTTAGTACTTATTGTTTCCCCAACAATTTCTTTTAATTTTTTACTGTTTTTTTCTTCTTTCAACATTTTTTTTATTGCCATAGAAATTTCATATTTTTTGCCGAAAACATATACTTTTAAGCCACTAACTAACCCATTTGGTATAACTTCGTCAAATTTCTTATCTAAAACTACCAATTCAGCTAATTTCTCTTTTAACATTTTTTGAATTCCTCTATAAAGCTCATCCGAATCCTTATACTCAATAGCCATATTTAGTACTTTATCTTTTATTGTATTATATAATTCACTTTCACAAATGGATGCTGGTTTTACTTTTAGTTCTAACATTAATTGAGAGCTAATATACTTAGCAATATTATGAATTATCTCTTTTTCATTTATATATTCCACAAGTAATTTAGAACCATTATCGCTTACATTTTTAGTGAAACTTGAATATTCATTTCCAAGCAAAGCTTTTATCTCATGCTCTAATGTAAAATCATTATCTTTTATTGTAGCTACTTTACTTTGTACCCAAGCATCTAATTTCTGGTTCATATTTTCACTACATAAAGACCTCAGAATTGTCTCCTTTGTCAAAAGATGTTGACCTATTGACTCACCTACGCTTTTAGCTATCCTAGATTTCTCTTTTGGAATAAGCCCTGGGGTGAACGGCACTTTAACATTAAATATTCTAACCTCATTATGAGGCCTAAATAACATTTTTATAGCTAACCAATTTGTTATATATCCAATTACAGCCCCAATTAAAGAACCTATGATAAACTTCATGTGGTTTCCTCCTTGTAAAAATAATTGATGCTTGCATAAGAACAATATACCTATACAAGCAATTTATTATCCTCTTTAATATAGTTTTATCTTACTGTACTTCCTGTAGGGAGATCACCGTCGATAGATATGGCAAATAGCTTACTATCGTCTTCATTAGCTGCTGCAATTATCATTCCCTGTGATAATTCGCCTCTTAAAGTAACTGCCTTTAGATTAGCTACTAACACTACATACTTCCCTATCAAGTCTTCTGGTTTATAATTTAGAGCGATTCCTGAAATTACTTGTCTTATTTCTCCACCTAAATCCACTTTTAATTTAAGTAGTTTCTTAGATTTTTTCATCGCTACGCATTCTAATACTTTAACCACTCTCATATCTATCTTATCAAAATCCTCTATAGAAATCTCTGCTTTAATTGGCTCTATAGTAGGTTTTCGAGTTAATTTTCTTTGCTCCTCCACAAGCGCATCAAGCTCTTCTATTTTAGCTTCTACGTCTATTCTTGGGAACATTACATCACCTTTATTAACTTTTGTTCCAGCAATTGTACCATCAAATGATGCTAAGCTATCCCATGTAACTAGCTGCGTATTTATTTGAGCATTTATTTTACTGCTTGTAGTTGGCAAAAATGCTGATATTAATACAGATGTCATTCTTAAAGATTCTACTAAATTGTACATTACTGTGCCCAATCTTTCCTTTTGAGATTCATCTTTTCCAAGTACCCATGGAGATGTTTCATCAATATACTTGTTAGTTCTTCTAATAAGTGTCCAAACATGATCTAGTGCCTCAGGGATTTTTAAATCATCTATAGCTTTTTCTACTTTGCCAGGAACTGCAAGTGCAAGTTCTATAAGTTCATTATCAACATCAAATTTTTCTGCTGGAGCTGGAATAACTCCATCAAAGTATTTTTCTACCATTGATACGGTTCTTGATAATAGGTTTCCTAAATCATTAGCTAAGTCTGAATTTGTTTTCTTTATGAATATTTCATTAGTAAATATTCCATCATTTCCGAATGGTATTTCATGAAGCAAATAATATCTTACTGCATCCACTCCAAAATGATTAACTAATATCACTGGATCTACTACATTTCCTTTAGATTTTGACATTTTTACTCCACCATCAAAAAGAAGCCATCCATGACCGAATACCTGTTTTGGAAGAGGAAGTTCTAATGCCATAAGCATTATTGGCCAATAAATCGTATGAAATCTTAAGATATCTTTACCTATTAAGTGTACATCTGCTGGCCAATATTTATCATAAAGCGTAGTATCTTCACCATTATAGCCAAGAGCTGTTATATAGTTAGACAAAGCATCTACCCATACATATATAACGTGGCCCGGATCAAATTCTACTGGTATTCCCCAGTTAAATGTTGTTCTTGAAACGCATAAATCTTGAAGACCAGGTCTTAAGAAATTATTTAACATTTCATTTTTTCTTGATTCTGGTTGAATGAACTCTGGGTGTGTTTCTATATATTCTATAAGCCTATCTGCATATTTAGACATTTTGAAGAAATATGCCTCTTCCTTTGCTTTCTCTACTGGTCTTCCACAATCAGGGCATTTCCCGTCTACTGCCTGAGTTTCTGTCCAGAAAGATTCACATGGAGTACAATACCAACCTTCATATGCACTTTTATATATATCTCCTTGATCATACAGCTGTTTAAATAGTTTTTGAACTGCCTTCTTATGATAATCATCAGTTGTTCTTATAAACTTATCATAACTTATGTCCATTATTTTCCACAATTCTTGTATACCTGCCACTATTTTATCTACATACTCTTTTGGAGTAACGCCTTTTTCTTCTGCTATTCTTTGAATCTTTTGACCATGCTCATCTGTTCCTGCTAAGAACATTACATCATAACCTGTAAGTCTCTTAAATCTAGCAATTGCATCCGCTGATACAGTTGTATATGTATTACCAATGTGCAAACTTGCTGATGGATAATATATTGGTGTAGTAATGTAAAAAGTTTTTTTATTCATAGTTTTTTTCCTGCCTCTCGTATTTTAATTTAATGTACTTTTTAGACATCTTATCTTAATTATAATAATCTAAGATTTTATTTCCCGGGAAATAAAAAAAATCTCTAAACAGAAAAAATATCCTGTTTAGAGACGTATTTAACGTTTTACCACTCTAATTTATCCTTACATCACTATAAAGACCTCAATGGGTGACCATTATCACCTGTCAATATAACGGTTGCTCCCGTATTATCCTACTAATCAAATCCAAAAGTCTATTTAGATAATAATCTTTTAAATTTATAACTTGGATAATCTGCTTAAAGACCATGTTCATAAGTCAACCTGCTACTGATTTTCACCGCTCTCAGCTCTCTTTTAACATTTAGGCTTATTACTCTTCTCATCATTGCATTTATCTTATCAATACATTTATTTCATAATAATTGTATTGCAAATAAATCACTATGTCAATATTTTTAGCCAAAAACACTAAAATTATACTTATATTAGTATTTTAAATATTCTAAGACTCAATCTTTCTTAATAATTCTACTCCTTTTGTCCCTAGCATGAAATATAACACTATATCTAATATCCCAAATAACCCTAATATTAAAGCAAATGCTATCCATTTAGTTATAACATATTTTATAATCACGAATACTGTAAGCCCACCTAATGCTCCACAAATAATCATACTAATCATTACATTAAAGTTTCGCTTTACTGCCTCTTGTTCAGTATCCCATTGAAGTTTCGGGAAATTCAAATCAATAAAAATGCCTATAAGTGATGTAAATAATATGCCAACACTTCCAACTATTATCATTAATAATACAACCTCTAATGTAATTTTAAGTAATACTATACCAAGCACTATTATCATGATCATAGCCACCGCACCTAAAACTACCGCTGATAATACCTTTGCTATAAGCTGGTCTTTATATTTCATAGGTATATATTTTAATATATATAGATTTTTCCCTTCTCTAGATATTGCTGTAGTGGAAATAGCATTACTACAGGATGCAAAAACTATAAATGCAAAGAAAACAGCTAACACAATGCCTACTCCTTTATCACCTTGTAAAAAAGTAGTTATAGTCTTAAGTTGTGACCCGCCTCCATCTTTGGAAAAAAACGGTATTAGTAAAAATATGGGAAATAAAAAATTCATAAGTACACAATTCATAAAATAAATAGGTGTCCTAAATAGAAGCTTTAGTTCTTTAAATAAGTATATCCTTAGAGAAGAACTTTGTGACGTATTTTTTATAAGCTCGATGTTACTAAGAGTTTTTCTCTTTGATGTCGTTTCAGACACTCCCATGACACCTTTAAAATACAATGACTGACCTAATATTATAAATATTATTAATGAGGCTATTGTTATTAAAATGAATATAGTTAAATTAATAAAACCTTGAATACTATCTGTATTAATTAGACTATTTACAGCAACCTTGGTGCTTGGAAATATACTACTAGCTAAAGACAGTAACGAATTATTTCCTCTTGCAAACATTTCAGTAATTGCTGATTGAGTTAAATTTTGAGTGAATTTCTGAATATATAAATTTATCCCTACACCGAAACCCATAGCTAGAATTCCACCAAACAATCTAAACCTATCCTTATTTTTAGCAATATTAGTGAACCTCATTATAATCATGTTAATTATAGATGCCATTACTAATGGTATTATAGGCAGTAATAGAAATATAACAACTCCATAAATATAATACACAATTCCCCCACCACTCTTTACACCAAACGCGATGAGTGTAGGCACAAAAAATATAATTTCAGTAAAGTATTCATAAATTAATACTACAGTAAATTTAGCACCCATAATATGCCACGGTTTCAAAGGTAATGGTAGTAAATTTTCCACATCCATAGAAAAGTAAAAAATACTCATTGCATAAAAGATTCCAAAAAAGAAAATTACAATACTAACAACAGATAACCCAAATCCCAATATAGCTGCTTCTTGCCCCACTGAATGTAATCCATCATAAGCCGCTGATAAAAACTTTCCAAACCCTACTGCCATTGGTGTAAACGCTAAAATTAAAACCAGTGCAAGAAAAAATCCCTTTATTTTCTTTTTGTTTTTTTTATTACTTGAAGACTGCGATCCTGTTTTTAATAATACCCTAGTCAAAGCTATAAAATTACTCATTTTCAGTCATCTCCAAGAAGATCTTTTCTAAAGAACCACTGTCCTTAAAATGATTTCTTAATTCTTCAAGTGTTCCACAAAACAACATTTTCCCCTTATTTATTACAGCTACCCTGTCGCATATTTTTTCTGCAACTTCTAGAACATGAGTTGAGAAAAATACACTTTTACCGTTATTTGCATGTTCTCTCATCATTTCTTTCAGTACATATGAGGATTTTGGATCAAGACCAGTCATTGGTTCGTCTAAAATCCAAACCTCTGGCTCATGGATAAGTGCGCCCATAATAATAATCTTTTGCCTCATACCATGTGAATAACTTTGAATCTGATCCGTTAATGCGTTACTCATCTCAAATCTATTTGATAGTGTTTTTATCCTTTCTTTTCTAAGTTCACTAGAAACATCATAAATATCTGCCATAAAGTTTAGATACTCAATTCCCTTAAGCCTTAAAAACATATCAGGGTTATCAGGTACAAAACCAAATTGCTTTTTAGCATCCAAATCGTTCCTTTCTATGTCTATTCCATTGATAGTAATTTTACCGCTATCAGGACTTAATATTCCAGTTATCATTTTAATAGTAGTAGTTTTTCCAGCTCCATTTGGTCCTAAAAAGCCGAAAATTTCTCCATCTCGTACAGTTAAACTTATATTGTCTACCGCCTTATTTTTGCTATTGTAGCTCTTATTTACAGAAGTAATTTCAATCATATTTTATCCCCACCTTATGAATTATATTAACATAAGGATCTTCTTTTTACAATATTTGTTATGGTAATATTATATTTATATTTTCTTTAGTTTTCCTCTTATTAAAAGAAAAATTTAGCCAAATTTACAGCCATTATAACTGCAGTAATGTCTGCAAGTATTGCCGCTATTAATGTATGCCTAATATTCTTTATACCTACAGCCCCAAAGTATACCGTCAATGTATAAAAAATTGTTTCTGTTGAGCCCATTATTATAGATGCCACTCGCCCTATGTAGCTATCTGCTCCATACTGTTTTATTATGTCAGTAAATACGCCTAAAGCTCCACTTCCTGAAAGAGGTTTTATTAAAACTAGTGGAACAACCTCAGGCGGTAAACCAATTAGCTTAACAACAGGTCTAACTAGATAGATAAAAAAATCTAATGCTCCTGAAGCTCTAAACACATTAACAGCTACAATCATAGCCAAAAGATATGGAAAAATCTTTAGACAAATATTTATTCCATCCTTTGCTCCTTCGACAAAACACTCATATACCTTTACTTTTTTTATAACTCCATACGTCACCACAAGGGCAATAATAATCGGAATTACTCCCTTTAAAAGATACGATATCAAATTACCTACAATCACACTATTACACCTCCGCTCACCTTAATTCGAGTATATCACCGCTGTTCAATTCTAAAAAAATCTTTGTAGGATTTTGCAATAAAACACGCCTAATACTGCCGCTGTACCCGTTGCAATTATTGCTGGCAATATAATAATCGCTGGATTTTGAGAATTATAAGCAGCTCTTATAGATATTACTGTTGTAGGTAAAAACTGAATACATGCAGCATTTAAAACCAAAAACAAAGCCATATCATTACTAGCTGTATCCTTATTTTTGCTAATTTTATGCATTTCTTCCATAGCCTTTATCCCAAACGGGGTGGCGGCATTTGACAATCCCACCATATTAGCTGTTATATTCATAGTAATACTAGACATTGCTTTGGGGCTGTCCGCAGCTTCTTTAAATACTATTTTCAAAAATGGACGGAGTAAATTTGCTAATTTATCAGTTAATCCACTTTTTTCAGCAATCTTCATGATCCCACACCACAGACACATCATTCCAAGAAGCCCTATAATCAATTCCACAGATCCAGTTGTTGATGAAACAACTGCCTTTGACACAATTTCTCCTTTTCCTGTAACAATTCCAACAACTATTCCTATCAATAAAATTAAAAACCAAATGATATTTATCATACATATCCCCCTAGCCATTAAGCTAATTTATCATTCTTTCTCTAATATATATGTATCAATTTCTATAAACTTGCATATATTAATGTTTTAGTTAATTATATCCACTATAAACTAAACTCTTTATGTGGTATTATTTTCTTGTTCAATATACTATAGGCATAAAAAAGGGAGTTATTATATGTTTAATATTACTTTACTAAATTCAAGCGTTTACACATTTTCTTATTATTTTATTATCTATTCATTTATGGGATGGTGCCTTGAAACTGTTTACGCTACAATAAAAAAAAGAGAATTCGTTAATCGAGGATTCCTAAATGGTCCCTTTTGCCCTATTTATGGCGCTGGTATTTTATCAATAATTATTTTACTCAAACCAATTGAGTATAATTATATTTTTCTTTTTTTAGGTTCAATCTTTTTAACATCTATTATCGAGTATTTAACTGGATATGTTTTAGAAACCGCATTTAACAGCACTTGGTGGGATTATAGTGATGAGCCCTACAATCTTCATGGGAGAATATGCTTATCCTTCTCTATAATATGGGGATTTGTATCATTATTTATTTTAAAGGTAATTCACCCCTATATTATCCATTTAGTTAGTTTAATACCTTCTAACCCAGGTTTAATATTGTTTTATGTTATGCTTTTATGTATTTTAATCGATTTTATAATTACTGTACTTACCATATTAAAATTAAAATCCCTTTTACATCAATTAAATAAAGTCTATTTAGAATTAACAGATAAGGTTTCAGGTCTAAAATTAAATCTAGAAAATACTAGAAATATACCCGAACTAAAAATTAAATTAGATCAGTTGATTGAAAGCGCTGAAATTAAAATGAGTAAGAAAAAAGTTGACATTGAAAATATAATAAAAGAACTTAAAACAAGATATGAATATTTATTCACTAAAAAACATCCAGATTATTCAAGGATTATAAAGGCTTTTCCTGATTTAAAATTTAAGGGTTTGGATATTATATTAAAAGACGTTAGGAATAGAATTCACATCAATAAGAAAAATTAATTATATGTTCTAAAATATGAATTAATTTTTTACTTGTAACTTGCAATTACTAATGTTAGGATTTATATATCTTAAAAAAATAGCATTTTAACATATTGTTTTTTTAAGAACCTTAAATATATTTCTAAAAAACAAAAGTTAAAGGAGATTAAATAATGAAAGAAGATAATCTAAAACTAGCACAAAAGGGTATTGATGATGCGCTAAACACTGTAGATGCCTTAGAGAAAACGATGAAACAAAACCCTCTTTCAAAAGAAACATTAAAAGAAAATTTTGATATCCTTTCTAAGAAAGTTGAAGAGATTGAAGATATATTAAAAACCGAAGGTATATTATAATCTATAGGAAGATTATAAATAGTTTTAGATAAAAATAATTAAAAGAGGTACATGAGTATTATAAACTCATGTACCTCTTTCAATTAAACATTTAAATAGTTTTAGTAACTAACTTCTTCCAAAAATAAACCTTTAGCTGGTGCAATATGTCCGGAATATTTTCTTTCTTTTCTATCTAGAATATCGCTCATTTCATTCGGATCTCTTTCGCTAAGTCCCACTTCAACAAGTGTTCCAACTAGTAATCTTACCATGTTTTTCATAAATCCATTTCCTTGAATACTAATTTCTATGTTTCCATCACTTTCTTCGATGTTTATTGTATAAATTGTTCTTATAGTAGATTTCTTTTTAGTTTTAAGTGTTGTAAAACTTTGAAAATCATGTTCACCTATTAAGAATTCTGATGCTTTTCTCATTTTGTCTAAATTTAATGGTAAAGCTACATGATAATCATATTTTCTAGTAAACACATCATGTACTTTGTTATTGCATATATTATATATATATTTTTTAACCTTAGCATTATATCTTGCATGGAAATTAAGATCTACTTCTTCTACTGATTTAATTACAATGTCTTCTGGTAAATATTCATAACAATAACTACGCATTTTATGTGTAGGCATTGAAGAATCTGTTCTGAAATTTGCCACTTGATTAGAAGCATGTACTCCTGCATCCGTTCTTCCTGAAGCAGTAATCTCAATATTTTCTCCAGCCATCTTACTTAAAACAACTTCTACTTTATGCTGAATTGTATTGTCACTATCCCCAAGTCTTTGCCATCCTTTATACCTTGTACCATCATATTCTATTACAATTTTAATATTTCTCATATATTATTTATCCTACTTTCTTATCTATAGTTTATTTTTATTTTTTTATACTTTTAACCTTTATATTATATTATATACATATATCACAATTATTAAAACATACCATATAAAATAATTTTTAGTTTTGTTAATACCGAATTTAATTTTACTATAGGATGCCTTACTGGCGATTTTAATATAATCCTATGTTTTACAGTTGTCCATTTAGATACTTTCCAAGTTGCTTTTAAATCATTTGCAGTTTTCCTTATAGCTTTTCTATCTGACACGCTACCATCATAAAAAACTACAAAATCAAATTCTGCATTTTCACTTTCGAATTCTGAATCAAATTTTTTAATTATGCTATTAGGTGAGAGTAATAACCTTCCTGCCTTTGGCTCTAAATCAAATGTAATTCCTTTCTTATTGTTTGAATACAAATATGATTTATAAATTAATTCGCTACAAAACAAAGAATTGTCTGTCATAATATCGAAATTATAATCATATGCCTTTCCCAAGAATTCAAACGCTGTAAACAAGGCCTTGAATTTATCTTCTTTAGAAAGTTTAGGTCGTAATGCAGAAAAATAATCAACCTTTGCAATAGCATCTAATGAGTTTATTACCACACCTGGGGCAATAACTTCAATAATATACTCATTACTTCCATTACCGCATACAAATAAACTTTTATATACTTTAGGATAGTTTACTTTTACATACTCTGATACAGTCAAGCACTCACCCAATGGAATATCAATAAAATACTTGTCCAGCTTTTCTAAACTTCCTATATAAATCCCAGTGTGAGTCCAAAACCCCGGCAATCCAATATTAGTTAACTGATAATTATTTCTTTTTAAGAGTATATCACCTGGTAGTAATTCTTCCTTGATAATATCTATATCTTCATTGCTAACATATTTTTCTTTTCTACTTGAATAATCAACTCCTGTAATACTTATAGCGATCCATTTTTGAAATGGAAACCATAAATTAAAAGCATTTTTACCCAAAAAATCGATCATATTTTTTTTAACAATATTTCTATGGTTTTTAACAAGTTTAATAACATTTAAATAGTTAAAACTTGCATAATTTAGTAATTCTTTTTCTCCTTCATCTCTTTGGTCACCATAAACTTCAAAATAATGTACCATAGAATTAAAGTAGTGTTTATTCCTAAATAATGATATCATATAAGAAATTTCTGTAATTTCTTGTGAGATATAATAATATTGTTTTTTATTGATATTAAATTCAGGCCTTGGTTCGTTTAACATCGACTCCAAATACCTGTTTTTATCTATAATGTTAGCTAGCAATACAGTATTTTTACGTATCGCTATAGTTGAAGCATAAATTAATAATGCGTTTCTATATCTAGTATGTGTATCTCCCGTATGTCTCAATATAAGTTTACTTTTATATTTTTCTCTAATTTGATTTAATTCATTATAACATCCCACATAACTAACCCATTTACCTAATATACTCTGCTTGTCAATCAATGACTTATTTTGAATATTAGAACTAAATAAGTTTTCGTTTGTTTGGATCTCATTCATCACATGTTCTAATTCTTTTATAAGCTCCAAGGATTTGTCTATTTCCTCATTAACTATTCTATGAACTAAACCCATATCCTTATCCCCGATTCTATTTTCATTTTTAAACTTCTGCTCTCCCTAAATTGTAGTCAGCGATTCACTATTATTATACCATAGAACTCACTATTCCTTTAATAATATAAATTATATAATTAAAATATTTCAATTTTACTTATATAATGCTCATAAAAAATAAAATAATTTATTTTTTAGATACTTTCAATGTTTTTTTATGTTGATTTATATGTATACTATCATTATAAGATAAAACGAATTTTTTGGAGGCTTCTATGTTTGCTAGCGAACTATTTTTACGTTTTTTTAATTTACTATTTTTTATTAATATTCTTTTTGCCTTTGCAGTTGTGTTTATTGAACGAAAAAACCCAGCAAGTACTTGGACATGGCTTATGGTATTGTTATTTTTACCAAGCATAGGTTTTATATTTTATTTATTTCTTGGCCAGAATTTAAAAAGAACTAGGATGTTTAAATTAAAAAAGGAAGAAAAAGAAAATCTTACCTCGATTATTAGTAAACAGAAGGAATTTTTAAATAATGAAAATCTAACTAAAACAAATCCTTACTTAAGTAAATATTCAGATATAATGAAACTCAATCTTTGTAGTGATAATTCCTTTTACACAAATAATAATAAGGTGACTATATTTGTTGATGGAAAAGCAAAATTTGATCAACTTAAAGAAAATCTTAACAACGCGGAGTCATATATTCATATGGAGTATTATATATTTCAAAATGACAATTTGGGAAAAAGTATACTTGATATTTTATGTAAGAAAGCTAAAGAAGGAGTAGAAGTTAAACTACTTTTTGATGGTATGGGATGCCTTAAAGTACCTAAATCTTTTTTCGCGCCTTTAATTAAGGCCGGAGGTAAATCTTCTTGTTTTTTTCCTCCTTTTCTCCCTTATATAAATCTTAGATTAAATTTTAGAAATCATCGTAAAATATGCACTATTGATGGTAAGTATGCCTTTATAGGCGGCTTTAACATTGGGGATGAGTATTTAGGACTTTCTAAAAAATTTGGTTTTTGGAGAGACACCCATCTATTTATACAAGGTGATGCGATTGATGCAATGGAACTTCATTTCCTAATGGATTGGAGATATGCAGCTAAGGAAGATTCAACTTTTGATGACAAGTATTTCCCTCACAGACCTCACCTAGGAAAAACAGGTCTTCAAATAGTTTCAAGCGGGCCTGATTCTACTTTTAATTCTATTAAAAATGGGTATTTAAAAATGATTGGCAAAGCTGAAAAGAACATCTATATAGAAACGCCTTACTTTATTCCAGATGACAGCATCCTGGAGGCATTAAAAATAGCATCCTTATCCGGCGTAGATGTCCGTATAATTATACCAAGTAAACCAGACCATCCCTTTGTATATTGGGCTTCTACTTCTTATATGGGAGAGCTTCTTGAATCTGGTGTCAAATGTTATACCTACAATAAGGGCTTTCTTCATAGTAAATTTCTTTCTATTGATGGATCTATAAGCTCTGTAGGAACAGCCAATCTAGACATTAGAAGTTTCACTTTAAACTTTGAAATCAATGCTTTTATATATGATAAAGACTTAACTTCAGACTTAGATTATTCCTTTATGGACGATTTAAAGTATTGCGATGAACTAACTGTTGAAAATTATACTAGTAGAAGTATTATTGTTAAATTCAAGGAATCTATTTCACGATTACTATCTCCTATACTTTAAATTAAAAAGTATTTTGAACTCGATTTATAAAATCGGTTTTAAAATACTTTTTTATATTTCGGGTCTCAAAATAGGTATACTAAATGAAAAATCGCTTCCTTTTCCTATCTCACTCTCAACCCATATCTGTCCACCATGCACCTCGATAATATGTTTACATATAGCTAATCCTAGTCCTGTACCTTTAGGTTTATTGGTAAGATTATCACCAACTTGGCTAAATTTCTTAAATATATATTTTTTGTCCTCTTCTCTAATACCTACCCCTGTGTCACTAATGCTCACTATTATATTCTCCCCAGAAACCCTGGCACTACATACTATACATCCTTCATGCGTGAATTTTATAGCATTGGAAATAAGGTTAATTATGACCTGCATTATTTTATCCCCATCTGCCATTATATTTGGAAGTGATTCTGTTATGCTAAGCACCACCTGAATCAATTTATCTCTTATAATAGGGTTGGTTAACGTTATTACATTATTTATAATTTCTCCAATATCGATAACTCCCATATTTAATCTGTTTTTTCCTTCTTCCAATCTAGATATATCTAATAAATCGTTTATAAGGCTCGATAACCTTTCCCCTTCTGATAAAATTATGTCCAGGTTCCTTCTTATTTTATCTACGTTATTTTTATTTTTTTCACCTTCAACATCTAACATATTTACTATAGATTTTTCGAATTTTCGCTTTACCATTTCAGCAAAACCAATAATTGATGTCAGTGGCGTTCGAAGTTCATGAGAAACTGTTGACAAAAAATCTGTTTTCATCTTATCTGCATCTCGCAACTTTTGAAAAAGCATTGCATTCTCAATAGCTACGGCAACTCCACTAACAAACGATATGGCATTAGCTCTCATTGCTTGATTATATGCTGACTTTTTATGACCTAGTATTATCACTACTCCATATATATTTTCTTTATGTATTATTGGGATTATAAGTAGACTTCTCATATGATATAATAACAAATGAAACTGCGTATTATATTTTGTATACTCCGCTTTCCTTAAATCTTTAATATAATAAGGCGTGGCAGAATCTATAACTCTTTTAATTATTTCAGAACATTTGATTTCTTTAAAGTAATTACTTAAGTCTAGCCCCTCTGCCTCTCCCCTGCACTGTATAAGTTTAAAATCATTATTATCTCTAGATACACTTATAGCAGTATCATATGCTATAGTTTTATGTATATTTTCAAGCACCTTATTAAAGGTATCATTAATATCCATTGTAGATTTAAATATATCATTAGTATCATTTATTCTATTATTAAATTCTTTGGATTTTTTATTCATTAATAGTTTTATTAGTACAAATATAACTATAATATTTACTATAATTAATATCCCTATGTATATGTAAAATTTGTTGAAAAATATTTCCATCATAATATACCTCACTCCAATGAAAGTACCAATTAATTCATCTTATGTCAAGCATTATCGAACATTTACTATATCCACTTATTCTTATATAAAGGGGGCTCTTATGCGAAAGTCTGGCAAAATAATTAATATTGAAAAGGACAAAGTATATATTATAACCGAAAGCAAAGAATTTGTAACTCTTGAAAAACATGCAGAGGAACCTATAATCGGACAAACATATGAAGGTGATGTATTTCAAAGTGTTGCTATTTGGAAATATATTCTTATAATCGCTTGCATAATTCTACTTACATTTTCATTAAGAAAACTGTATTTAGATAATAAATATAATTATTCAGTAATAGTAAAAATGAATTGCTCTATAAAGATGGAGGTAAATGGTTCAAATAAGATTCAAAGTGTTAAGGGTCTAACAGAAGGCGGTAATAAAATAATTAAACTAGTATCACTAGAACATAAATCTTTAGAAGTTGCCTTAAAATTAATTTTAGATGAAGCAATTAACCAAAATTACTTGACGAAAGCACATGCAGATGACGGTTTTATAATTTATGTATTCGTTACTGATAATAAAAATAAAATTCCGATTAATTTAACAGAATTTAATAGATATGCTGGTACACATGATTTTAAGGTAATACTAAATAATGACGGACAAGCAGCACTCAACTAATGCCCCCTGCACTATAATCCCAAAGGACGGTGTAAAATGAAACACATATATGATAAAAAAGGTGGAAACATTATTAAGCATTCTGAAACTGAGTCATCCAAAACCAGATTAAACAAATTTATAAGCGAAACTGGTTTTTGTTCTAGGCGTGAAGCAGATAAAATGATTGATGGAGGACTTGTCACCGTAAATGGAAAAATCCCCGAAATGGGCACCCAAGTATCCGAAACAGACTACATAGAAATAAGAGGCAAAGCATTAAAAATAAAAGAAGACTTAGTTTATTTAGTATTTAATAAACCAATTGGAATAACATGTACCACTGAGCATAAAGTTAATGGTAATATTATAGATTTTATAAACTACCCTAAACGGATATTCCCAATTGGACGCCTTGATAAAGCCTCTCAAGGCCTTATATTCTTAACAAATGATGGGGATATTGTAAATAAAATTTTACGTTCAGGGAATAACCACGAAAAAGAATATCTTGTAACTGTAAATAAACCTATATCTCCTGATTTTATAAAAAATATGTCAAATGGCATTCCTGTACTTAAAACCATAACAAAAACGTGTTTTGTAAAAAAAGAAGGGAAGTGTGTTTTTAGAATAATTTTAACACAGGGGCTTAATCGTCAAATACGAAGAATGTGTGAGTATTTAGGTTATTCGGTTATCAAGCTAGAAAGACTTAGAATTATGAATGTTTCTATGGATAATTTACATATAGGAAAATGGAGATACCTATCTCAAAATGAATTGTTAGGTATAAATAATCTAATCTCTGATTCTATTAAAACCGAAATTGCTTCAAAATAAAAACTTAATATATTATATAAACACTAATTCTCACTTGCAAACTAAAAATTAGTTAATAAAGCACACATTTTTGTGTGCTTTTTGCTTTATTTTAAAGTTATCAACATTATTCACACAGTTTTTGTGGATAATTTGTTATTCTTAGTTAATAATAACTATCATACCTACTATTTATTATATAATCTACATTTGTTTTTAATTATAAGGATTATTTATTCTTTTGCACCACATATTTTCAATTTTAAAAATTTATATATTTTATTTTTCATAAAATTAAAATCTTCTAATACGTTGATATATCATGGTCTTCAGGTTTTTATTATTTCTATATAATTAAATTGTTTTAATTGTCTAGATAATCTTATTTGAATCACAGATTGTACACATTAAAATTGACTAATCCACAACAACCTATAATTAATGTATTATAATGTAAAATATTTTGTGTCATTCTAAACTTATGCACACAATCCACAGACTTTCTGTGCATAACTTGTGGAGTCGATGTTGCTGATCAGCCACTAGATACATCTATATCTAATTCATGGTATTTAATTGTAAATACTTGTATTTAAGGTTAAATATTTCAAAATAATATTATTAAGTTATGCACATTATCCACAGTTTTGTTGATAACATGTTAATAACTTTTGTTGTTTGTTTTCCCAGCATTCTACTTTTTAGTATAAGTTAACGCGAATCTATTTCTATCGGAACACACGTTGCCATTTTTCTATTCATATATTTTGCCTGAAAATTATCTACCATGTATTCTACTATATATAAATTTCTTGATTACTTTCATAGGAAATGCTATATTTAAAAAAAGCAAATAGATTACCCTATAAGTTTATCTCCACATATTCGAATTTGTTATAAATTAAATTGAAAAGAGGTTATTGACTTGAGAATTGGAATGGGATACGACGTTCATAGATTAGTTACTGATAGAAATTTAATACTAGGTGGTGTAAATATACCTCACGAGCTAGGTCTACTAGGTCATTCGGACGCTGATGTTCTAGTTCACGCTATTATGGATGCTCTTCTAGGTGCTTCGGCTCTAGGAGACATTGGTAAACACTTTCCTGATACCGATGCTAAATATAAAGGTATCTCAAGTATAGTCTTACTTGAGTATGTCGGCAGGTTATTAAAAGATAAGAATTATATAATAGAAAATATTGATGCAACAATAATTGCGCAAAGGCCCAAAATGTCACCGCATATACCCTATATGATAGAAAACATTGCACGCGCACTACAATTGACTATAGATAAAGTTAATGTTAAAGCTACTACTGAAGAAGGCCTTGGTTTTACTGGCCAAGAAGAAGGAATTTCTTCTAATGCAATATGCCTTTTAAAATAGACTTCTTATCTTATATAAACTAAAGCCACTTCTAATTAAAGAAGTGGCTTTAACATTACTCGCTTACAATATTAATTTCTGCTTACTAAAATCCTTGCTTCCAAATTTTAAAATCAGCATGATCGATAAGCATAGCTGATGAAAAATATGAGCCTTGCCCATACACAATTCCAAGCTCTATTAGCTTTTCCTTCTCTTCCAAAGTCCGTATTCCTTCAGCTATTATTTTCATATTAGTTTTTATGGCCATCTTTACCATATTCTCTATCATTAACGCTTTTATCTCATCTTTATTAACATCTCTTACTATTTCCTGAGAAATTTTTATATAATGAGGTTTCATCTTTATTAATTCAACCATATTAGAGTTACCTTCTCCAAAGTTATCCATAGCTAATTTGAATTTTAATTCATCAGCGAAATTTCTCCAGAATGCACTCCTCGGAATACGTTGAGTAATCTCTAAAACTAAGTTCGTACCCTGTAATTTATTTATAACTTTTTTAATAGTATGTCTTGTTGTATCTGATTGAAGTTTAAAAAATAATCCTTCTTCAATAAATGGTCCGAGTATATTTAAATAATTGCTTAATTTATCACAAGCGAGCATAGTAAGGTCCTCTAAGTCTCCCGTAAGTCTGGCCTTCTCAAACATTTCATAAGGGAAAAATTCTAATCTTGAATCGCGAACTAGTATCTCTAATGATTTAACTATGCCGCTACTCAAGTTTATAATAGGCTCTACTGTAAGTTCAATAGATTTATTTTTTATTATACCCGAGATATGGTGAGCCTTTTCATCAATCTTATATATTGAATCATTATCTAAATATTCATTTACTGAAGTTTCATCCAAGAACCATTGAACACTAGTGCTCGAGGATAGGCTTGGGTTATATAACCCTATAAGTTCATGCTTTAATACAGCTCTTAAATTATACATTGCATATATCATAGCTGCCATTCTTTTATTTTCATCCTTAGTTTTACGAATAAAATTTAGGCCTGCAGAAACTCCAGCTAAATAAAAGGATGGCTCATACAGTTTATTCCTAGCATCTGATAACAAATAATCTATGCCATGCCTTAACTCTGGGATTATATCTCTAAGTATGCTTGCCCCATCTCCATCTGGTATATCAACATACTTAACATTTTTTGTTAGCTCATCACATAAGCTAACCCAAAACTTCCTTTGCTTATTATTATCGAATTTTAAATAATCCATTAAAGAATGTAATTCTAGATACCTTGTATCATAAAAGATATTACTATGCACTTGATAACTTCCAAAATCAATAATAGATGGTTTCTTAACTGAAACAATTATATTGCCACCATGAAAGTCACCATGTATACATGAATCTAAATATTTTATTTCACTACCATGCCAAACCTCTTCATCCGTAAAAAAATTATAAGGATTCGGAAAAAACTTATCTACCCCATCGATAACTAGCCATTTTTTATCTTCATCAATCATAAGAACCTCAAAAGCCTTTAAAAGTTTTTTATCCATAAATCTATAACCTAAAGAACTTTTCATTATATCAATAGGCGATTTGATTTTAGAAGTATGTGGTTTATTCCAAGTATATAAAAATTTAGCTACTTGCTCAGAAGTTTGCTTAACTAATGCTAATTCATTTTCCAGAGAATATTTTAATGTTTTAATTCCCATTACATTATCTCCGCCTAATTCATATAGCACTCCAAATCTCCTTAAATTATTCTCGCATTGTATTTCTACCTCATCAATAATTTTTGGAATATACCCTTCAATAGAATTTTCTCTTGATTGTAAAAACGCTTTATTATGTAATCCACTTTCATTCATTTCTTGTATTTTTAAAACTCCTAATTTACGTGATTCGCCAAATTCTACAGTATATACTGCTGCGCCAGATTCTCCATCATTTAATTCATTTATTATTTCTATAGGTTGATTCTCTTTTGCAAAATTTTCTAAAACCATTGTTTTCTCTTGCTGGCTTAGCATATTTTACCTCCTGTAGCAATTATTATGATTTTAATACCTCTTTATATATAGAGAATATTTTATAACTTATAACTTATAATATAGTTATCATTAATTGATTATACTACAAATTTGTTATTTTACTATGAACATAAAAAATCACACAAACTTTATTAGCTATAAAGTTTGTGTGATTAGATATTCTTATTACTTTAAATCAAGATTAACTAAATAGCTTCCTAGTACAATAATACTTATCATCTTTTAATTCTAAATCAAACTCACTTATAGATGTAATTTTATCGTGTTGTTCTACGTGAAGTACATAACCCTCGACCTTCTTATTTTCAAAAAAAACCTTTGAATAATTCATAACTTCTACTTTATCCCCGCAGAGATCATAGATTAATTTTGGTATATTGTTTAGCATATACATCTACCCCTTTAATATTTATTAACTATAAATTAATAGATATTATGAAGCCTTTATATTTATGCTTAAATATAATTAATATTTAAATTATTCTTTAACATTTAATATTTTTCTCTACACTAATTCCCTAGCGTTGCCACCATAACCGCTTTTATTGTATGCATCCTATTTTCAGCTTCATCAAACACTATAGATGCAGAACTTTCAAATACTTCATCTGTAACTTCAACACCATTCATTCCAAATTTTTCATAAACATCTCTGCCTACTTTGGTTTTTAAGTTATGGAAGGCTGGCAAGCAATGCATAAATTTAGTATCAGCATTACCCGTTAAATTCATCATTTCCTTATTAACTTGGTATGGTTTTAGCAAATTAATTCTTTGATCCCAAACTTCGTCTGCTTCTCCCATAGACACCCACACATCAGTATATATAATGTCTGCACCACTTACTCCTTTTGCTACGTCATCTGTAATAGTAATGCTTGCTCCAGTCTCTTTAGCTACCTCTCTGCATTTATTAACTAAACCGTCTTCTGGAAATAATGAACTTGGTGCAACTATTCTAAAGTCCATTCCCATCTTCGCAGCTCCTATCATAAGAGCATTTGCCATATTATTTCTTCCATCTCCTGCATAAACAAATTTAATTTCGCTTAGAGGTTTTGAAAAATGTTCTTTAATTGTTAAGAAATCAGCAAGAATCTGAGTAGGATGATCTTCTGTTGTTAACCCGTTCCATACTGGTACTCCCGCAAACTCTGCTAATTCTTCAACAACTTCTTGACCATATCCCCTATATTCAATACCATCATACATTCTTCCAAGAACTCTCGCGGTATCTGCAATGGATTCTTTTTTGCCCATTTGGCTTCCTGTTGGTCCAAGATATGTAACATGTGCACCTTGGTCAAGCGCTCCAACTTCAAATGCACACCTTGTTCTAGTCGAATCTTTTTCAAATAATAATACTATATTTTTACCTTTTAATGACTGCCTTTCTGTTCCTGCATATTTAGCTCTTTTTAAATCCCTAGCTAGATCAAGAAAATAATTAATCTCTTTTGGTGAAAAATCCATAAGCGTCAAAAAATTTCTGTTCCTTAAGTTAAACATAATAAATTCCCCTCTCTCATCTTTTACTTATAATAATGTACCATTATTGACTAAATTTCAATATTTTTTTATCATTATTCCAAATCTTCCCTATAAAATGGCATAGACATACATCTTGGGCCACCTCTACCTCTTGATAATTCCCCTGAAGTCATTTCAATAACCTTTATATTGTTTTTATCTAATATTTCATTAGTAACATAGTTTCTCTCGTACGTTATTACTGTGCCTGGGGATATAGCCAATGTATTTGATCCATCATTCCATTGTTCTCTTCCTGATATAACTTTATCTCCACCACCACAACGGATTAAAGTAATATCTTTATTTAGATGTTTAGAAAGTATTTTTTCTAAACTTCCTTCCTCTTCTATAATTATTAATTCTTTATTTTTATAGTCATAAGTTATTGCGGTAACCTTAAGTGTTCCTTCTATTCCTGGATGAACAGTAAATTTATCATAGTCAATCATAGTAAAGACTGTATCTAAATGCATAAATGCTCTAGTTTTAGGGATATTAAATATTAAAATTGTCTTAAAATTCTTTTCGTTTTCAAATATATTTTTGGCCATGTTTATAATTGCCTCTTTATCAGTTCTCTCACTGTTTCCAATTGCAATGACTTCTTTGGACAAAATTAATTCATCTCCACCCTCAATATTATATACATCATCTCTGTTGTACCATAACTTAATATTTGAGTTTTTAAATTCCGGGTGATATTTAAAAATGTATTTCCCAAATATCGTTTCTCTTCTTCTAGTTTTAGTTTTCATAGAATTTAAACTTATACCATTACCAATACATGCAAAAGGATCACGTGTAAAATATAAATTAGGCATAGGATCCATTATAAATGGATATTCATCATAATGTTCCTTAATCTTTATTTCTTTTTTTCTTATGCCTGCCATCACCTTGTCTATCATTTCTTTTTCAGGCATAGAGCATAAATAATCTTTTAAGGATTTTATTATTTGGGTTTTGTTTATACCACACTCTTCAATAACTTCATCCAAAAACAGCTCTTTAATTTGTGCATCTTTTACAGCCTCTGCAGCTAGATTTTCAAGATACAAAGTTTCCACACCGTTTTCTTTTAATATTTTAGCAAAATTATCATGCTCAATCCTAGCTACCTTAAGGAACGGGATATCGTCAAATAAAAATCTCTCTAAATATTCTGGTATAAGATTTTCAATTTCTTCCCCGGGTCTATGTATAAGCACGGTTTTTAAATCTCCAATTTCTGAATAAACATTAATCTTTCTCTCGTACATACTCTATTTTCCTCCATTCAATGTAATTAATATACAATCTTTGTGCCAGATAAACCTTCTAATGCTTCTTTAGCTTTGGACAATGATACTATAATTGCAGCTTTATCTTTTTTACTTTTTATAAACATTTTACAAGCTTCAACCTTGGGCAACATACTTCCTGGCGCAAATTGACCTTCAGCAATGTATCTATCAAGCTGCACAAGGGTAATTTGCTTTAGTTCCTTTTGATCTGGCTTATTATAATTAACACAAACTCTATCTACTCCTGTTAATATTAAAAGAAGATCAGCATCTAATAACTCAGCAAGTTTTTCAGCAGCGAAATCTTTATCTATAACCGCCGCAACGCCTTTAACCATAGTTCCTTCTCTAATAACAGGTATACCTCCTCCGCCACATGATATAATTATATTTCCATTATCAACTAGTTGTTTTATAATATCTTTTTCAATAATATCAATTGGTTTTGGTGATGCAACTACTCTCCTATATCCACGCCCAGCATCTTCCTTCATTATATACCCATGTTCTTCCTCTAATTTTTCTGCTTCCTCTCTAGTATAAAAGGATCCAATAGGTTTTGTTGGATTTAAAAAACCTTCATCATTTTTATCAACCACTACTTGTGTAACTATAGTCGCTACCACCTTGTCTATTCCTCTTTTGCTTAATTCTTCCCCTATTGCATTTTGAAGATGATATCCTATGTAACCTTGTGAAAATGCACCGCATACATCGAGAGGGAACAATACATTTCCATCATCAAGTTTTTGAGCAGCTTCTACTGCCGCAATAATTTGGCCTACCTGCGGTCCATTCCCATGAACTACAGATATTATATGTCCTTCCTCTATTAGATCAACTATAGATTTAGCTGTTAACTTGCAAGTATCTAGTTGAGCCTTGCAAGTTTTGTCTTTAGGATCCAATTGGAGTGCATTTCCGCCTAATGCTAATACTATTTTCATCAATAAACCCTCCACTATATTATTTGCATAATTACTCTTCCCATATACCACTAATTTATTAAAATTTCTTTTGAAAAAAAAAAATAAAAGACCTTATTTAAAGGATCTTTTAGTTCATTATAATCTTTATTAGTTTCTAATCCTTATATCCTTCATAATCTTGATAATCATCCACGATTTTTTGGACTAACTTTTTTATAGCACTAGCTTGTGAGACCAAAGTCATTACTACTAAAAATACTGATATCCTTTTTTCGTCACTTTGTTTTAAATCTAAGCTATCAATTATTTTTTGTAATTGCTCTTTATCGCAAAATCTTTTATCCCCGAAATTATTTAAGCTATCCTTTTGCATATCAGCAAAAATTTTATATGCGCTTTCCCAAGAGATAATATCATCATTCCTGTCATTTATCTCATTAAAAGCAAGCCTAAACACCTTTTTTATTTCCTCAGAAGTAAGTATAGGTCTCATATAACTTATTAGAACCAGTTGTGCAAGATGTAATTTTGTATACCCTCTTTTTTTACTATCTTCCGGTTTTGATATTACTTCACTTTTTATATAATTTTGTATTATATTATTAGTATAATTATCGGCATCGAATTTATCATTTAAGTAATCAATAACTTGCGATAAAAACAAGTCATACTGAGGTAATTCCTCATAAGGAATTATACTATTTTCTGAAATTTCTTTTGATAATAAATTTATATCTTGTAAATTAAATTTTGAGTTATCCAACATTTATCACCTTCCAAATATTAATATCTTAAATTAACTGTTATTATCCATCTATAATCAAGTATATATATTTATATTATAATGTATATATGCCCTATTACAAGCATTTTTTTGATTTTGTTTATTTTTGAAATAAAAAAACAAACACTTTTATAATTATATATAAAAATGTTTGTTTAAATTATAATATATCAAAATGAAAATATCTTCTTACAATATTAGTACAGAAAACAATTTATCTTATTCTTTTACAATTTTTTTATATTAAATTTGATTTAATTAACAGATGATATTGCAAATGTCAAAATTTCAAACATTATAATTAAGTTATCCACAGTTTTTAACATTTAATCAACAGAAGCTGTGGACAACTTAATTAATATGTAGAAGGCTTTAAATAAGGCTTTTACATATTAAAAGTAATTTTGACAAGTTTTTTATCCACACTTCACTCTATAATTTATAAATCCTTGTGTGAAATAATCAAAATCAAATTACTTTTTCACATTCAATTTTCATTTATTTCTGCCATTTGTTTTTGCAATATTTGAATTAGTTAATATAATTCATTCAATATTTTAATTAAATAACACATTATGTTTTCGTTTACATTTCTTATAAAAATATTCTTTCTTAACTATAACATGTTCTTTGATTGAAAACACTATAATTAAAAAATATTTATTGATTTCTCCTATAATTTCATATTATTAAAAAATAACAGGCTATATAAAATAGCCTGTCCATATTAAAATTACTTAATTCTTCTTGCAGTAAGGTAGTCACCTCTTGTTAATGCTGAAACCTTAATTACATCTCCTGTACGTGGTGCATGAATATATGAATTATTACCTACATACATTCCAACATGGTGAGGATTTGATGATGAACCAAAGAAAATTAAATCTCCTGCTTGCAAGTTTTCTCTAGGAACATATGATCCTTCATTAATTTGTGTAAATGTTGTTCTAGAAAGTGAAACTCCGAAATGTCTATATACATATTGCATAAACCCAGAACAATCAAAATTTGTAGGACCCGCTGCACCCCAAACATATGGTGTGCCTAAAAAATTACTTGCATAAGCTACTATCGCGTTAGAGCTTAATGATGATGAACCTCTAGACGGAGTATACTTAGGTGCAGCATCTCTTATTGCTTGTATTTGCTTCATAGTTGCGTCTATAGTAGCTTGTCCATTACTTATCTTACTAGAATATGATTGTTCTAGTTTTTTAGCTTCCGCTATTAACACGTTTTGTTCTTGTTTTTTCACTTTAAGTTTAGCTAATTTACTTTCATTCTCAGTTTTTAATGTTACTAATTTAGCTTTTTCAGTCTCAAGTACAACTTTCTGCTTTTCAATTTTAGCTTTTTTACCTGTTAATTCAGCTATAATTTTGTTATCATAATCTACAATTTTTTTAATGTTCTCAACTCTTGATAGAAGATCTGATACTCCCTCAGCTTCCAATATAACTTCTAAGTAACTATCCACACCATTCATATACATAAGTCTCATTCTCTTATTATATAAGTCTTCTTCTTCTTTAATGTTATCTTGTGCAACTTCTATATCTTTTGTTGTTTTTTCTATTTGTTTACCTGTTTGACCTATTTTAACTTTTGTTTTATCAACCTGTGTATTCATATTCTCTATGTCATTATCAAATTTCTCAATTGAACTTTCTATGCTCTCAACAGTGCTTTGTGATTTCTTATATTCACCCTTTTGTTGTTCAAGCTGATTTTTTTGATTACTAAGCTTGTCCGATAACGGATCTGCCATTACTTGCATACTTACCGTAGCAACTAATCCTATTGTTACTATTAATGATATTATTCTTTTACGCAACCCAATTCCCCCTATATTAAAATATTTATGTGTATTTCTATGTATTTATATGTATTTATATATTCTTCATTAAAATCAACATTTTTATTATACCACTGTTTTATAAGAAAACCCAATGATAACGTTGAAATATTCAATTTATTATTTTTTATACGATAAATGGTATATTTTTACATCATTATAGGACCTTTACTTATAGTATGTCGTTATATATCCAATGAGTGCTTATATATTTCCGATTTAGGCAAATCTCTATCCTTTGCGACCTTTTTCATTGCATCCTTTTTACTTATTCCGTCATCCATATATCTTATTATATGTTCTTCTATAGTCAGCGAATCCCATTTTGCTCTTTCATCTTTATCTATATCTTCCTTACTTTTACCTTCAATTACTAATACATATTCTCCTCTTGGAGAGTTTTGTTTATAATATTCTACAGCCTCTTCTAATGTCAGCCTAATTATTTCTTCGTACAATTTTGTAAGTTCTCTACACATGGATATTTTTCTATTACCAAGATTTTCTTTTAAAAATTCTAAAGTGTTTAAAAGCCTATGAGGCGCCTCGTAGAAAATTAAAGTCTCACTCCTATCTATTAAGTCATCAATTATGGGCTTTCTATCCTTATTTTCCCTAGGCAGAAATCCTCTGAATATAAATTTTGTTGTATCCATGCCTGAATACACTAGAGCAGTTGTAATTGCAGTGGCCCCCGGCAGCACAACGAACTCTACACCCTGCTGTATACACTTTGCAACTATGACACTTCCAGGATCAGATATTCCCGGAGAGCCTGCATCGCTTATAATAGCTATATTTTTACCTTCTTTTATTTGATCAATTATATTTTGACTTCTTCCTTGCTCATTATGTTGATGATAACTTATAAGCGTTTTCCTAATATTAAAATGACTTAAAAGTTTTAAACTTTGTCTTGTATCTTCTGCCGCTATAAGGTCAACACTTTCGAGCACCTCTAGAGCTCTAAGCGTAATATCCTTTAAATTGCCTATTGGTGTTGGAACTAAATATAATATGCCTGCCATTTTTATCACCCTTTGCCTTAATATTTACATTTGTTTTTTGTCTTATTTACTTACTATCCAAGTGTATCTGAATTATACATATCATTAATTTCTTGTGTATAACTACCATCCTCTGCATGAACATAAAGAGGTGGATCCCATTTTAAAAAGCTTCCCCCATCTCTTTGTCCCTCAATGAGTACTATATTAGGTGCCTTATTTACACTAGGGTGTACCATCCTTATGCGTTTTGGTTCTATTCTATGCTTTCTCATAGTACATAAAATATCAGCTAATCTATCAGGTCTATGTACCATATACACCCGTCCATTATTGCCAAGTAGAATTCTGCATGCAATAATAACATCTTCTAATGTGCAACATATCTCGTGCCTTGCTATTGCATCTTTATCGTTTGAACTAACTAATCCTGAATTTTGAAGTTTGTATGGTGGATTAACTGTAACAATATCTACTTTTGGAATCCCTTTAATAAGGCCTAAATCCTTTAAGTCTCCATTTATAAATTTTAATCTATCTTGTAAATCATTATATTCTGCTGAGCGATTGGCCATATCAACAAATTCCTCTTGAATTTCAACACCGATTATACTGCTTGCATGTGTTTTACCTGCCAATATAAATGGGATTATTCCTGTTCCAGTGCATAAATCAACAATCCTAGCATCTTTTTTTACCTTTATGAAATTAGCAAGAAGTACCGCATCCACACCAAACCTAAAAGCATTCTTTTTCTGGATAACATGAATCCCTTTTAAGTTAAGATCATCTAAAGTTTCATCATCTCTTAAACACTTCATTTCGTATCTCCTTTCTTTGAAAATTATGCTTGCTATATAGATACAATAAAAGAAGTATACCTCAATTTTCGATAAAATCATAACTTTGATATATAAATTATTATAAAGCTACTATTAGTAACCAATGTTGAATATATATTATATTATATAATAATCGATTTTAATGAGGTTAAAAATGCAGTTAATATTATATCCTTTTAAAAATATAGCTTTTAATAAAAATTCAGTATTATTAGATGCATCTTTCCTACTTAGCTTAATATATGATGATGATATTAAGCACAGTGATTGTCTATCATGTTTAAAACAACTTTCTGAAGGAAGTTGTGTTTTTTACACTACTAGTATCATATCTGCAGAGGTTTTAAATAAAATACTTTATAAATTATTTATTAGTGACATCCAATGCAAGATAACCAACAATAGTCCCTATAACTCAAATGACAACATTAGATCAATAACTAATAGTTTTAGTCGCCATGATACAAAAATATTAAGAGAAAAGAGAAAAGACAGACTTATTCATATTCCATACAAAAGGTATTTCGATAATATTTCTAAGAATTCTATGAAAAGAAATTTACTCAATATCTATTACAGTAAATCTGTTGAGATAATATCAGAACTAGAAAAAATTATTAATATTAAATACCTCAACATTTCTGAGGAATGTATCTCATTAGTTAAAAGCTTTATGTGCGAAAATTTATTATCTGTTAATGATGCTTTCCACATAGCTACTGCCCAGCATAATAATATAGATTTTCTTCTTACTTTAGATGGTGACTTTGTTTTTGCTGAGAGTAGTGAAATAAAAATACTTAAAATATAATAATCCTTTATAATTTTAATTACCTAATATACCTGTTATTAATTAATATAAAAAAAGTGTAATTTTGAATGTCTCAAAATTACACTTTTCTTTTATCTCTACTTTTTAGGAATAGTAATGACCATACCATCTTTGATAGCATCCTCATCTGTAATTTTATTTGCTTCTTTTAACATTGTTATAGCTTCTTTTACATTATATGAAGGCATATTGTCTTTGGCAATTGATGTTAATGTATCTTGTTTTTTTACAGTATATTTACTAATATCATTTTGAGTATCTATATTCGCTGATACTTCTGAAGATGTTTTATCTGCATTTTCAGCTGAAGTTTTAACAGCTTTCTCATATGGAATTACTATCTTCTCACCCAACGAGATTTTATATGTCTCATTCATATTATTTCTATTTTTAATGAATTCAACTATTTCGTTTTTATCAAAACTAGGCATGTGTGCTTTTACTATACTAAAGACCGTATCATTCTCTTTAACAGTATATATACCAACATTTGTTTTATCATTTATATAAGTAGCATCCATTTCATTAGTACTTTTCTCTTTAGTATCTGTGCTTGTAACAACTGCATTATTTTCCTTTGATGTTGATGTCGATGTGTTGTTTTCCACTACACTATCATTTGGTATTTTTACATTTGAAGCATCTTCCCGCCCTCCAACAAACCTTACTGCAAAGAACACTCCTAAAATCACTACAGCAATAGTAGATATACTAATTATTCCCTTTTTTAGACTCATATTTAAAACCCCTTTCATATTTAATATACAATGATTTACATTTAAATTATTGACTTAATTTGAGGATCTCATACATATAATATAAATATTTATGATTTTTAAATAATTTTGTTATACGTTTTCGAAATTACCATTTCCATCAAATATTAGTACGCACAAAGAAGGCCAGTAACTAAAAATATAAGTTACTAGCCTTTATATAAAATAATAATTTATAACCTAACGTTTTTTTTCTATCTGATTCTTAACTTCCTCACCAGTCATTCCAGTAACATCAATTATTGGAGTATTTGTTATCGTTTGAGTTGTACCCATAATATTTTGATTTTCACCTGTAACAATTATGGCATCATACCTATCTAAAAAATGCCCTGCATTCTTTTTACTATTATCAAATTCTTTAACTGTATATCCTTCTTCACTTAAATAATCTTTAATAGGACTCAATCCTATTTGAACTGCTATTTTTTTCATACTTTTGGCCTCCCTTTTAAAATTATTATCTCCAATTTTAAAAAGTGTATTCTAATCTACTCATATATATTTTGGTGGTATAGAAAAACTATGCAAAAAAAACAGAGAAAATTTTCTCTGTTTTTTTATATAACTGCATAACCGGCTTCTTCAATTGACTCAATCAGATTATCTACTGTAATGAAATAATCATCATATATTATTTCTATTTCTTTAGTGTCACCATTTATTTGGCAAGCAATTACGCCTTGATTATTTGATATAGCTAAATTAATGTTACTAATATCATCTGAATTATTCATATTAAGCACTTTTATAACTGACTTCATCTCTACCCCCTAGTTATCCTTAAATAATTCTTTTATAATATATGCATCTTCACCACTCTTAGCTAATTCTGCTTTAATATCTTCCTCATTTACAGCATCTTCATATCTTCCAGACACTAATGTTAAGTCTTCAATTTTAACTTCTACTATTTCTTCATCGGTACCGTTAATTTTCATTTTGATTTTTACAACTTCTTTTACAACACTGTTCCCAATAACTTCTGCCCTTCCATAAGGTGTATCTACTACAGACCCTACAATAGGTAAAGTTTTTCTTATTTTTTCATAAGTATCCTGTTCATAATTTAAACAACACATAAGTCTACCGCATATTCCTGAAATTTTTGTAGGATTTAATGATAGATTTTGCTCTTTTGCCATCTTTATAGAAACTGGTGCAAATTCTCCGAGGAATGTTGAACAACACATAGGTCTGCCGCATGGTCCAAGCCCACCTATCATTTTAGCTTCATCTCTAACTCCTATTTGCCTAAGTTCTATTCTGGTTCTAAATACTGCTGCTAAATCCTTTACGAGTTCCCTAAAATCTACTCTTCCATCTGCTGTGAAGTAAAATATAACTTTATTATTATCGAAGGTATACTCTACATCAATTAACTTCATATCAAGTTCATGTTTATGTATTTTATCCAAGCATACTTCATATGCTTCTTTTTCTTTGTTTTTGTTTTCGAAATCTTTTTCCGCATCTGAATCTGTAGCTTTTCTAATAACAGATTTAAGCTGAGATACTATATCATCTTCGTTTATTTCCTTTTTACCAATAACACATTCCCCAAATTCTATTCCTCTGACTGTTTCAACAATAACCTTATTTCCCTTTTGAATATCTATATCGTTAGGACTAAAATAATATATTTTTCCAGCTTTCTTAAATCTTACGCCTATTACTGTAACCATCTTAAACCTCCTGCATTTTAAGTAACATTACTTCAAACGCTAACCCTGGGTTAACGTTCCTAACTAAATTATCCCTAGTTTCATTTATTATATTTATAATACCATTTAATTTGTTAAATGAAAATATACTAGCTAATTCTTTTATATTTAATATCTTATCAATGTTAATAATTAAATTTTCTTCTTCAATTTCTTTATATATTATGGTATCCCTAATATACGAAAGAAATGCAGTTAATATTTCTTCAAAACATTCCTTTTGATTAGATAATTTTTTTTCGTATTTAATTAATTCTTCAGTTCTAGCGCTATTAAGCTTAAGTAATATTTCCAAGGTAATATCTCTAATTTCCTTAAAATTATTATCTTCAATATATTTTTCAGCTTTTCCTGGTATTCCATCACTGAAAGCAATACTAACTTTTATTTGGTCTAAATGTAGATCAGGATATCTTACTTTTAAAAATTGTTCCATCTCATTAAGATTTAAGGATTTCAATTTGTGTATTTGACATCTTGATTTGATTGTATCCAATATAACTTCTAGATTTTCACACAATAAAAATATAGTCACATTTTTAGGTGGTTCCTCAATTGTTTTTAAAAAAGCATTTTGAGCCTGAACTGTCATTTTATCAGCATTGTATACAATTATAACTTTTTTATCTCCTTCAAAGGGTTTTTTATTAATTTCTTCAACTAGACTTCTTATAGAATTAACACCTATCGTGCTTTTATTCTTCTCTACTTTCCATTCAATTAAATCAACATATTGCTTATCTAGATCTTTTCCAAGTATCATAAGCCCTATATTCTTAGCAAGTATACTTTTACCTATTCCATCCTCGCCAACTAAAAGGTGAGCATGAGATAGTTTATCTAACTTTATTGAATTACTTATTTGATTTTTTATACTATCATGTCCTATTATGCTCTCAAAACTCATTTTAATCCTCCATGAATAAAAGCAAGTATAAATTTATATATACTTGCCTTTAATTAGTTATACCTTTATATACTTGTCTACATCAACTACAAATACGTTTGCTCCACCTACATCAACTTCAATAGGGAATGGCATGTAGACTCCAGTAGAACCAGCTACAGGTGATGGTGATGATATTATCTGTTTTCTTTCTTTGCAAACCTCTTCAATAATAGCTAAAACATCATCTACTTTTTCTTTATCTACTCCAATTAGTAATGTTGTATTACCTGATTTCAAGAATCCACCTGTAGTGGCAAGCTTTGTAACCCTAAAACCCTTGTCTGTAATAACTTCAATTAAATCATTTGCATCATCGTCTTGAACTATTGCAATAACTAGTTTCATTTTATCCCATCCTTTATAATTTTATTTTTTTAATTATGTTTATTATATCTTTATGGATTTCGTCTACAGTTCTATTCCCATCTACTACTTCTATTTTATCATATTTTCTACAAATATCTAAGTAACCTTGAAAAACTTTTTTATGAAACTCATTCCCACTGTTTTCTAGGCGGTCCAAAGTCTTTTGCATTTTCTTTCTTTTTAATCCTTCTTCATATGGAATTGTAATCATAAATACTAAATCTGCTTCAAGTCCATCAAGTGCTGCTTCATTAATGCTTTTTATTCTATCCATCCCAAGACCACGCCCTGCACCTTGATATACCATAGATGAATAAACAAAACGATCACAAATGACTATCTTTCCCTGACTTAGCGCTGGTTTTATAACCTCACTAACTAGTTGAGCCCTAGACGCAGCGTAAAGTAACGCCTCACACATATAACTCATATTACTATTGTCATTGTCTAGTATTATTTCTCTAATTTTCTCACTTATTTCTGTGCCTCCAGGTTCTCTAGTTCTTACCACTTCATATCCCAATTCTTTTAGATATTCTTCTAATAATTGTATTTGAGTAGTTTTTCCCGAACCATCTGGTCCCTCTAGTGCTATTAATCGTCCTCTCTCCATGGAATCCCCTCCTCAAATATATGTGTATATTAACATATAACATTAATAATACCTATTTTTCCACTGTTGCTACTTTACCATCATCAATTCCAAGTACCGTGACGTTGCATAACAGGTAATATTCTATAACATCTATAGTTTGCTTAGATATTATCTCACCAGGCATTACAATTGGTATCCCTGGTGGATATGGAACTATCGACACTGCACTTATTTTATTCTCTGAGTTTTTTAAATCTACTATTATTTTCTGCCTATCCATCACTTCATATGGGAGCATTACGGTCAAAGGCATATCATAATCAATTAAGTCTACATAAGGAGCCTTTAAAGTGTCCATATCGCAGTTTTTAAGTGCTATATATAATGTTTCAAAATCCGCTGACTTATTAAATGTGGAAAATATTAAGACTACATTTCTATTATCGCTCATCTCAGCTTGAATTTTTTTTGATCTTAGATATTCTAATAACTTATGTCCACTATAACCTTTAGGGACATTTAATATGTACCTGGTTAAATCAATAGTATAATTATTATTCGAAATAATGTTGTTATTTCCAAATCCGTTTAATAAATCTCCTTGCCCTAAAATATAGAACTTGTCTAATCTATTAATTTTGTCCCTACTAATCTGACACATTTCAATTAATCTACCATAATCCTCTTCACCATATTCCTCAATATAAGCTCTTGCATAATCCATAGAACATAAAAGCATGTACGATGGACTCGTACTTAGAAATGCACTAACATAGAAGTCTACCTTACTAATGTCCACATCTTCACCAACATGCAAAAATGCTGTTTGTGTTAAGCTAGGTAATGTTTTATGAGCACTCATAACTACCATGTTAGCTCCCATTTTTAAAGGATTTTTGGGTAATAACTTATTAGCGCCAAAATGAGCTCCATGTGCAGCATCTACTAATACCTTTATATTATACTTTTTAGCCACTTCTATAACATAGGATAAATCGAAACATATCCCATAATAATTAGGGTACGTAACAACAATACCTTTAGCATCTTTATTTTGACTCAATAAAGTAAGAAAATGCTCCTTATCAAAAGGTAAAGGAGCATCATATTTTGAATGAATTTTATTTTTAATATAGACTGGCCTTAGTTTTCTCATAATAATGGCATTAAATATAGAACGATGACAATTTCTCTCTACAATAATTTTATCGCCCTCATTAAATGATGAAAAAATCATTGTTAAATTTCCACTAGTGCTACCATTCACTAGAAAATAAGATTTAACACTTCCGTAATATTCACTCAAAAGCTTTTGAGATTCTTGTATAATCCCCTCCGCATGATGGAGATTATCTAGACCGTCAACCTCAGTTATATCTCCTTTTATACAATTTTCATAAAACTGCCTGCCCTTTGTTGTTTTCAAAAAACCAAGTCCACCTTTATGTCCTGGCATACAAAAGGATAAATTCTTTTCTTTTATATATGTTAACACTCCATCTACAAGTGGTAATCTTGACAATCCTTAGTCACTCCTCTTGGCATAAACTGTACCAAAGTTTTTCTTATACAGTTTTTGTAATATTCATAGAAATCAGTATTAGCCTTTGAATCTATGATTCTTCCTTCACAATTATTGCAAATTCCTCTACCATTTATTATTATACCATCATTTAGAGGCTTTCTACATATAATACAATTTTCTTTTTTCATATTTCCCCCCTTAAATTTCATAACTTAAACATTCTCTGGTGCCATAAACTAACTAAAGTATCGCCTCTTATAATATATAATATTCAACTAGGTACGCTTTCTTATTTTGTCCACATAATAATTTTCATTTTATTTATATACATATTATTCCATAACTAGCTATTAAAGATTATTATATGACCTTATTAAATTTTATTTGATATTATCATTATATTTTTGTAACTTTGGGTATACTAAATATATTAATAATCATTTGCATTTTGAGAGGAGAATAGTCTATGAAACAAGAGATTATAAGTTATATAAACAGCATAAAAGAGGATATATATAATTTATCGACTTTTCTTTATACTAATCCCGAAATAAATTATAAAGAATACAAAGCATGTTCTTACATACTAAATATGTTAAAAGCTAATGATTTCAAAATTGAGGAAAACTATTGTGACATTCCAACATCTTTTTATGCTCAATACGGAACTGGCCATCCAAAAATATGTTATCTATGTAAATACACATCTACTGAAAACGGAGGTCATATATTTGGTAATAATGTGAATGCTAGTATGTCTATTGGTGCAGCATTAGGGTTATCAAAGGTAATATCTAAAAGTGGTGGAAGTGTAATTGTAGTAGGATGCCCAGGAGAGTATACTAATGGATCCGAATTAACTTTAACAAAAGATATGTGTTTTGAGGATATGGACGTTATAATTGCACCTCATTGCGATATAAATAATGCAGAAAGTGGCACATCTATGGCAACAATACCAATTAAGATTAGATGTAAACAATCTGGTACTGGTAGCTCAAATAATTTTTCATCTTTAGATTCCTACCTGTTGATACTTAGTTCAATAAGCCAATTGTTAAAGGGATTAAATAATGATTGTTCTATTGATAACATTTGTATAACAAATGCTTCTACACATACTAATATATTTTCTGAATCAGAGGTTAAATTCTATTTAAGGGCTTCTACCCTAACATATGCTAGAGTAATAGAGAAAACTATCGTAGACCTTATCCATTCAATGTCCCAAGTAGTACCCCTATCACAAGAGATAAGTTTATTTGAATTACCTTCGCAAGAACTTTTGAGCAATAAATCTTTATCAAGAATATTTACTCACAACTTGAAAGAATGCGGTATTATAGACATTACATGTTGTAAGGATTCATTATACGGACTCGGAATAGGTGCTGTAAGTCACACTACACCATGTATATATCCATCTATATGTATTACAACAAATCCCTTAATTAGTTGCCCATCCCCTCTATTTGCTCTACAAACTCAAACAGACTTCTGCAAAGAAAATATAATTAAAGCTGCAGAAGCCCTCGCTATAACAGGTCTTGACGTTATAGAAAAACAAGATTTATTAAAAGAAATTATCATTGAACATAAATAACTTAAATTATATATTTAAACATAAAAAAAGAAGTATAATTTTAATAAAATTATACTTCTTTTTCATTTATAGTGTTAATAACGATTTCCCTTTTATCACCGCAATCTTGTTCATAAGACTATCACTAGGTTGAAAATAAAACTTTTTTAATTTATCTCCTACACTATATACACAACAAAATTTGCTTCCATTAAATGTAGAACAGATATAGTTCTTTGAACTACAAATATGTTTCTTTGAAGTAAAATTACTATTTTTACCAATAAATTCTATATTCTTTAGCTTAATATCTTCTAATATTGTAACCTCTTCACCTTTTATTTTATGAATGATGAATTGATCTGCTACAATTAGGTACTTATACTTAACCTTACATTTTGAAAATTCCATATAACATAGAGCTATCATTAGTGTATTAAAGAACATAGTTACAAAAGTTTTAATATTTATGCTACCCATACTTGATCTAGGTAATAAGTCTGATAGGCATATAAACATAATTAATATAATAAACAATAATACTATAGCTGGAAACTTTTTTCTTTGAACCATTTCTTTATACATAAAATCCAGACCCCCTAAATTACCGTAAAACGTTAGGCATAAATAGTTTTGTACCCAACATAAGTGATTATACTAGCATTTGATATATAAATCTACTTGTACTAAGTTCACTATAGTTTACATACCTCAATATATAGCCTTCTACTCCATTTAATTTAGTATATCTGCATCAATATATGTATTTCTACGTTTATCTCTATATTACTAACTTTCGACAAGTGTAATGAATAATTTATTTGTTTATATATATCAAATACAATATATGAAAATACATGTTATATATTAACTTCTATAACTTACCATATTATACAATAAAAATAAAAAAGTAGTCTAGATGCTTAAATATCAGCATCTAGACTACTTCTTACTGTTTTGGAGGCGCCACCCGGATTTGAACCGGGGAATAAAGGTTTTGCAGACCTTTCTCAGTTACTAAACTGGCAACCCCTGTATCTATGCGTATTTAACCGCTTGTAGTCTTTATTAATGTATAGGTTTATATCCTAAGTATAACATAGACGAGCTACACGGTAAACCAACATAATCTTAGCGTTTTTACTAATCTATTACATTTGCAAGAACTTCACAATCACAAAAACCACCTTGATTTTGAATAGCCCTTACTATCCTCGGCTTTTTACTTTTAGCAACATTACTATCTAGCCATTCCTTAGTGAGGTCTAAAGTATAATTACATGCACATACTCTAAGCTTTTTATCAAGAAAATTTCCTAGCGAATCTAAATGGTCAGGTGTTAACTCCAACTCTTCCCATTGAGATTGACATTCCTTCAAAGCGGCTAATCTTTTTAAATCACTTTTATTTTTCCCCGATATTTCTATTGCCTTTTCTAGATAACTTAGCGCAAAATTGTAGTTTAAGAGACATGCTTCGGCCTGTGATAATAGTCTCAATGCCAAAGCGTCTTTAGAGTTCTCGTTTAGATATTCTTTTAGCCCTTTTCTAGCGTCTATTAGATATGGTATTGATTTTTTATCAGGCATTCTTCTATCCAACGAACCTTGCATTGATAACTTTTGACCTTGTATAAGAACCTGTTGTAATTCAGATATCGATTTTGACATATTAATTTCTCTCCTTTGTACATTTTTAACCTTCCTCAATAAGGTCTGCACCTGACCTATAGCAACTGCACTTGTGCTGGAGAATGTGCCTTAGCATTGATCAACCGTTCCTATATATAAGCTATAAATCATAATTTCACACATTATATTATAAAAATAGCCTACCAACCAAGGCGGAAGAAAACATTTTGTTAGATGATGTTGACCTTTTTATATTATCTTTTGCAAAAACTCCTTTAATCCAGGGGCATATTTTTTAAATTTCCATTCTCCCTCACCATGAATTGCTTTTACGATTGGAGCATCTTCCCCATTAGATTTAGATAAGTCTAAACAAAATGGATCTGCATTATCGTTTCCTAAGACCAAAAAATTCGTAGGCCATCCTGGTATCGCCTCCTCCTTTTCATCGTATGAGTATCCTATTTGACCATGTATAAGCTCAGATACACCGAACAATTCTAAACCATCCAAAAACTTTCTGCCCTCTATAAAAACATTTAGTGGGGAATAATATCTTAGGAACCTTGAATAAAGCGAAGGTAAGACCCATCTATCCAGTATAATATTTAGTTCTTCTGTATTACATTCTGTAAGCCAATTTGTTGGGCTAGCTAAATCTTGATTATCTTTCCGTTGTTTAGCTAACTTTTTATCCAAAGCGCTCACAATTATCTCAAGTTCATCTGAAGGATTGTCCAATGAGGGATGTCTTTGAGGTTCCTTATACCCTTCACCTTGTGGAAATCCCTGGTTAGCCCATTCAATTACCTCTGCAACCCTTAGATCCGTCAGTTTCCAATGTCCGGGGTCTGATGAAAGATTTCTATCAAACTTTTGACCACTATAAATTGCTAGTTGCTTAATTGCTTTTGCTCTAACTTCTACTTTGAAATTAATATTATCAACCAAACTAAGGATTGTACCATAAGCTTTTAAACCTTCGGTTTTTAATAATCCCTCAATACCCCAATATGCTAAATCTTTATCTGTGAGGCAATAATCAAATACCCATGAATAATTCCCTTCTCCTTCGTTAACTAGTTCAATTAAATCCGGTAGAATAAATGACCTCATATGAAATATATTTCCTGACTTTACATACTCGCCCAAAATCTCTATAATATCTTTCCTATCCTTCTTCTTTTTCTTAATTAATTTTACTGTCAGCTTCCAAAATATACTTCCGTCTTCAGTAGCAAATAACTTATCTTTTAAGTTTTCTAATTCTGTTTTCAATGTCTATTACTCCTTTCATATATCGTATCTAATTAGATTTTTTAGTTAGTCTCATCAAGAATAATTACTACCTTTTCTTTTTCTAACCAATTTGTTGAGATCAACTGAATTATTTTAAAATTGACATCACTAACTCTCCAAATATTAATAATTCTGATGATATATATGTTAAAAATCCATAAATGTTAACTAAACTCTCAAAACTTAATACTTTGGTTAACTATAATATTAATGACAATTGTATCGGGGATATTTTATTTTACGATTGCGTATTCACCAATAATCAATTATATCAAAGTTCAAATATTAATCCCACATTAATTTATACTAGTGAACGAAATATTCTATATCCTCCATAAGTTTTAATTTTTTTCTACATAAAGGGAAAATACTCCTATTAGCATACTGGCAATTAATTTGCTTAACGCACTGACGAGAACACAGATTTAACATTCCTTAAAATCTTTGCTCATAGTAAATTCTGAATAATATGTGTTTATAAAGGTATACCTATAAGGACAGAATTAAATTAACCATTCTAAGCCATCCATAACGTTTTATAAGGTGCATAATTAATTTATAAACGTTTGTGTTTTTACATTGACCTTTACAAACGCTTATGTTATAATCTTTATATAGGATAAATATATGTTGGAGGTTGGACAAATGAGAATATACGCATATGCAAGAGTAAGCACCAAAGAGCAGAATTTAGACAGGCAGATGGTTGAATTGAAAAAGTATGTTGATGATGAAAAATATATATTTACTGATAAGTTAAGCGGAAAAGATATGGAAAGACCACAATATCAACTGTTAAAGAAGTTTGTACAGAAGGGTGACACAATTTACATAAAATCATTGGATAGGTTAGGCAGAAACAAACAACAAATAAAAGATGAATTAGAATACTACAGGTCTGAAGGTGTAAGAGTAAAAATACTAGACATACCGACAACAATGATGGAGATAGCAGAAGGTCAAGAGTGGCTAATAGAAATGATAAACAATCTATTGCTAGAAGTATTAAGCACAATGGCACAACAGGAAAGAACCAATATAAGAACACGGCAAGCAGAAGGAATTGCAGTTTTAAAAGCAAAGAATAATGGTAATGGAATTGGCAGACCCAAAGCAGACTACCCGAAGGAATGGCAAGAAGTGTATGCAAAATGGAAAGCTAAAGAACTAACCGCTGTAAAGACAATGGAGCAACTAGGATTAAAGAAGAATACATTCTACAAATTAGTAAAACAGTATGAAAGCAATTAGGTCAAAATCAACAAATGACTAACCACTCATTCACATGAAAACAGCCTATAGATGTGCCTAGCAGTCAACATTATGTAACGTAATTAAGTTTCTACGGCTCGTTAAAACTGCTTGTATCCCAGTAACCCCAGTAGTTTGACAACATAAGCACTGGGTCATTATAGTTCCCTATGTTGCATGACAATAATTAGCACTATACAAGTATACAGTATATGGTTACTGGCGTAATAGCTGGTAGCCTTTTTTTACTTTACAGATATATTTTAAATAATCAGTCACGAAACGTCCTCTTTACCAACATAAATATTGATGACAAAATAAAGCTGGCGAGCAAACGTAGGAGGAAAATATAATGTATAAAGTGAAATTAAACAGCAAAAAGGACGAGTTACTTGAGCAACAACGTACAAGTTTATTATATAGAATTACTGGATTGCTGATGTTATTATCAGTAGTCCCTTTTTTATACAAATTCAATAATAATACTATACAAGAATATACAGCGATAAGAAAGGATAAAACTGCTAAATAGAGCGGTTATGGTGATAAAATATGGGACTATGTATAAAAGGAAATAATAGAAGTAATGGAATAGTAAATAGGCACTTAGCAGAAACGTCAGCTAATTCCTTTGAGTGCTTTGAGGAACAGGTTAGGAGTAGGCAATATCACAGTATGTGGGATACAGAAATAGAAATTAAAGTTGAACAATTATTTAGAGATGGAGTTTATGACCCTATATACGAACTGTTATTACAGGAAAAGGGTTCAGTTGAGAAATGGTCTAAAAAGTGGGAAGAAAAATATAATATTGATTGGTGTGATTTATTTTCTGACTTTCAGCTACATCTATATAACATGCTAGATGGGATAGCAGATAAAGTATATAACAGAGATATAAGCTTTATGAATAACCTGTACAAGCAGTTAGAGTGCCTTACAAAAGACAAACGCAAATATCTTAACAGAGCTAAACGAAAATACGATTGGAACAGTATTCCAACAGATATGTATGAACAAATTCCTGACAAAACAGATTTGTACGCAAATAGTGAGTTGTTAATGGACTTGCAGGAATTAAACTGGACGGAATCCACAGATATTGATAGAAAGATTATCATAGGACTTGCCACTGATGTAATCGAAAAGTCAGAGATTCCTCTGCAATTTAACTGGGCTAAGAATGATAGAAAGAAATTAAGTAGGTATATGCAAACTACAAAAATTCTGTTAGCTGATATCATTACCACAATTTAAGATACAGTTTATTACTACTACTTACTATATTAACTGTATAAGGTTGGCGGATAACTTTAATAGAAGGGGTAACTCTTACCTTAACAGTTACTATACGACATTAAAGGGTCATTCGGGGCATGGATTAAGAAATAATTTTAAATTACTTTAGGAGTTGGTATTAGATTTCCAAGTCAACTATAAAAGATGGTAAAGAAAGTATAATAAAAATCCACTTAAGTTCACTAATATATATTCTATTGAATCATTTACTTTATTTCTAGTTTCTCCTGTTATTCATAAAAGATTATATACATAAAGTAGAATACCATTAATGTAAATTGATTACATTAAACCCGACCAACGGTGGAAGGCATTGGGCATTTCTCCTATCCGTCCTATTGAATAAGTAAGAATTGAATTTTACTTTCACCTAATCTAAGCATAAAAAAAGAGGGCAGTTACGCCCCCTATAGAAATCTATTTATAATATTTAACCTCTCATGTACGTTTATTAAATGACTATTATCTAAATTGACATATATCCTCGTAGTTGTAATGTTCGCATGACCTAACATCTTCTGAAGAGTGAATATATCCATACCAGCTTTGACACATTCCAGAGCAAATGACCTTCTATATTGGTGAGGTGTGGTCTGCTTATTTATAATTCCTGCCTTCTTACCGTAATGAGCAAAGTTTTTTATAATATTAACAGAATTTATCCTATTTCCATAAGTAGAATTAAAAATATATTCTTCTTTATTCATCTCAGCAATATTTATTAGCTTTTGCATATACTTAGCTGTCTTACTGCTTATAGGTAGTATTCTTGATTCTCTTGTTTTAGCAGTTTCCCCACCTATCTTAATAATTTTATCCTTACTGTTATAATCTTCTATTGAAACGTTCAATAACTCATTTATTCTTACCCCACAGTCCAATATAACTAACATAATTACAAAGTCCCTAAACTGTGAATACTCTGTTAAGTCTAATACTTTAAAAATCTTCTTAACTTCTGCAACCGTTAATGGCTCTTTAGTATCCTTTGGCACCTTAACCAACTTTATCTTACTGGAAATATCCTCAGGAATAATCTTTTCAGTAAATAACCAACGCAAATAACATTTAACCGTTCTTAACCTCAAATTTATTGTACACGGTTTATATTCTTTCTGAAATAAATAAGCAATATACTGTAGAAATACACCCTTCTCAACGGCATGGTTCTCGTAGTCCTCTACCTCAGTTTGTAACCAGTTTTTTAAATACCTCATAAAAGTTGTATGGTCTGAAAGTGTTTTAGTTGCAAGTCCTTCCAGTCTTTTAACAGTCATAAACTGCTCGTGTAATCCCAAGAACTCACCCATATTAAAACTACATTCCTGTTCCTTTTCTTGATGTATAGGTTCTATTACTGCCCCTACGCCATCCATTGTAATACGTTTCCTTGACTTCTGTGCAACCCTCTGTTTATCTTGCGTGCAACCCATTGTAACCCTCCTAATTTAACCGCAATCATTATAAAGAACTACACATAGGTTTACACGCAAAACTTAACACCAAGGTTTATATCTGTTAAGAAAAGTATATAAAATAAAAAAGCAGCCCATCTACTGAAATATCAGCACTTAGACTACTTTTTCTTGCTTTGGAGGCGCCACCCGGATTTGAACCGGGGAATAAAGGTTTTGCAGACCTTGACCTTACCGCTTGGCTATAGCGCCATACCATGGTGGCTAGACCAGGAATCGAACCAGGGACACGAGGATTTTCAGTCCTCTGCTCTACCGACTGAGCTATCCAGCCACATTACCTGGCGACAACCTACTCTTCCACAAGGTCACCCCTGCAGTACCATCGGCGCATTGAAGCTTAACCTTCGTGTTCGGTATGGGAACGGGTGTTACCTTCATGCCATA
>NZ_JAHLEB010000033.1 GCF_018861735.1 Clostridium lacusfryxellense
TTTAAATTCTATGCGAGACAACCCAGATATATAGGCATATTTAAGAATTTTTCTTATGTATACCTTTATACATGCTACTTACCATTATCAACCGTTATCTACCGTATATAAAATTAGCTATTCTCGAGTAATTATCATTTAATAACCATTACTGTTTACAAAGATAATAAAATATAGTATTATAAAAATATAATATATTACAATAAAAATCAAAACTTATACATAGTATTAGTAGTCATAAAGTTTTTACAAATAATTACTAATTTATATATATGAAAAATTTATTTTGAAAGGAAGAGATTATATTGAAAATCGATAAATTACTTAAACCTAGAACATTAGGTTCATCAATAATTGTTAGAAACCCTATAGTTATGGCACCCATGACTACTTTTTCTGGAAACGCAGACGGAACAGTATCTGAGGCAGAATTAAGTTATTATAAAGCAAGGTCCAAAGGAGTTGGTATGGTGATAACCGCAGCTACCTATGTAAGAGAATCAGGCAAAGGATTTCAAGGCCAATTTGCGGCCTATAATAATAGTTTTTTACCAGGGCTAAAAAAACTAGCTCAAACTATAAAAGGAGAAGGTGCCTTAGCAATTCTTCAAATATTTCATGGAGGTAGAATGGCAATTCCAGGAGAAATTCCAGGTGGCCAGACTATTAGTGCTAGTGCAATAGCACCAGAAAGGCCAGGAGCTACAACACCTAGGGAAATGACAGAAATAGAAATTCAAGATATAATCAAAGCGTTTGGTGAAACATCAAAATTAGCAATAGATGCAGGTTTTGATGGTGTAGAAATTCATGGCGCCAACACATATCTATTGCAACAATTCTTTTCTCCTCATTCTAACCGTAGAGATGATATTTGGGGTGGAAATTTAGAAAAAAGAATGAATTTCCCATTAGCTATAATTGACGAAGTAAAAAAAACAGTAAAAGAAAATGGTCATAAGGACTTTATAATCGGATATCGTTTTTCACCAGAGGAAACTGAAAGTATTGGCATAACTTTAGAAGATTCGCTTTCATTTATAGACGTATTAGCAAACCAAGGGCTAACTTACCTTCATAGTTCAATAATGGATTTTTGGCAAAGTTCCATGAGAGATGCCACAAACACTAAACCTATTATTTGCAAAATTCTTAATCAAATTCACGGCAGGGTACCTTTTATTGGTGTAGGTTCAATCCATTCACCAGAAGATGCTATTAAGGCACTTGACAGTGGTGTTGAATTCATATCCCTTGGCCGAGAGATAATCATGGAACCAAATTGGGTAGAAAAAATTCAAAGTGGGAAAATCTCAGAAATACGAACTAGTTTAAATATAAGTCATGTTGAATCTTTAGATATACCAAACCCACTTTGGAATGTTATTACAAGTACACCAGGTTGGTTCCCTATTTCCGAATAATTTGATTCTTAATAAAACTTTTATATAATACTTTCAAATAACATCCTAATAAAAGTCATTTTTAGATTAAATATATAAAAATTGTATTAAGTTCGCTATCTCATTTAATATTTCCTCTAAGAATGTGATATAATAATTCTTTATCGTATTCTCTACATTTAAGTAATTTTAATATGTAATATTTATTTGAATAAAGAGAGCAACTTAATATAAGGAAAATTTGTTAGGAGTGACTAAACTATGAAAAGTACAATATTAACACCTAGTGGAGTAATAAAGCTTGAGGATGAATTAAAATTACGCACGGGAGAAAAAAGAAGAGAAATAACAGCTGCTATTAAGGAAGCCAAGGGCCATGGCGATTTAAGTGAGAATGCAGAATATGATGCGGCTAAAGATGAGGAAGCAACCAATAATGATAGAATAATTGCTGTTCAAGAATTGCTTAGAAACTCTACAGTAGTAGACGACTTCAGTAGTGATGACCAATTAGGTCTTGGTGGTCAGGCTGATATTAAATTTCTTGATACAGATGATATTGAGAAAATACGTTTAGTATCTACCGTAGAGACAAACCCAGAGCTAATGAACATTAGTATTGAATCACCACTAGGAATAGCGATATATAAAAAAGCTCTTGGAGAAAAGTGCACTGTTGTAGCTCCTGAAGGTAATTATGACGTTATTATAGAAAAAATTTACGAATAGTAAAAAAACTAAGCAGAGATATCTTTGCTTAGTTTTTTACTATATTTTTATTTATTACCATTAACCATATTCTTTTCTGCAGCCTCAACCATTCTTCTTACCATTTCTCCACCTATATTTCCTGAATTTCTTATTCTATTTACTTCGTTACTAGGCACATCTCCCATATTTACATTTCTGCTTGCAACGTTATCTAGTGCCATATCCTCTGCTACTTCCATCTTGAATTTTTCAAGTTTTCCAGCAGCACCAGGTACTAATGTCCTTCTACTCATTTTACTACCTCCCTAATTTTTATATCTAAAGATAGTATTTTTTTAATAGTAATTTATTATTCATTTTTTATTTTTTTATATTCAATAGCATTAAGTTCAGGCATTGGCTTACTAAAGATATATCCCTGAAATATATCACATCCTTGCGATTTAAGTACAGATCTCTGAATTTCAGTCTCAACGCCTTCCGCTACAACCTTAAGTCCTATCCTATGTGCAAGTACAATAATAAGATCAATAAAGTTCTTATCTGCATTATTAATTGCAATATCATCCACAAATGATTTATCTATTTTCAGCACATCTATTGGCAATAAATTTAAATATTTTAATGATGAATAGCCTGTACCAAAATCATCAATAGCGATACTTAAACCAAATTCCTTTAGTTGATTAAGTTTTTCTATACTAACCTCAAAAGACTCCATTAATGAAGATTCCGTAATTTCAATTTCAATTAGTCTTGGTGAAACCCCACTACTTGTTATAATGTTTTTCACATTATCAACAAATTCATATTGCATAAGTTCAATTGGTGAAACATTCACTGAAATAACAATATTGTCTTTCTCATCAATGTTAATTTTAGTGCAAAATTCACATGCTTGTTTAAGTACCCATCTACCCAAATCCACAATTGTTCCATTTTCTTCTGCAAGTTTTATAAATTTATCTGGCGCAATAAAACCATATTTCGGGCTTATCCACCTTACTAGTGCTTCATAACCACATAACTCATTAGTTAAAACATCTATCTGTGGTTGATAGTATAAAACAAATTCACTATTTTCTAGTGCTTTTTTTATACTACTTTGAAGCAACATTTTGTTTTCAATGCTATCACTCATTGAGTTATCAAAATACATGAAGCGGTTCTTTCCTAATTCTTTTGCCTTATGTAATGCAGTATCGGCATTCTTAAGAAGTTGCTCCGCTGTGACCCCATCCTTTGGAAATATAACTATTCCCATACTAATGGTTACATAGAGTTCATTATCTTCAATTACTATTTTTTCATCGAATGCCTCTAAAATTGTTTTAATATAACCCCTAGCTAAATCATCTGAATTTAATTTTTCTATAAGAACTACATATTCGTCACCACTAAATTTAGATACAAACACCTCATTTAAGTTTTCAAATATCTTATTTAGTTTATTGCTTAGATATATAAGCACCTTGTCCCCAGTTTCATGCCCGAAAAACTCATTTATAAGACTGAAATTATCAAGTCCTATAAATATAATTGCTCCACCAAAGGAATTCTTTTTAATGTTAAGTAGTTCATCTTTTAACTTTTCATTTAAATATGTTCGGTTAGGTAGATTTGTCAAAATATCATGATATGCTAATTTCTTTATTTTAATATCCTGAAGTTTTCTCTCTGTTATATCTGTATGTGATCCTGCAATACGTACAATTTTATCATTTTTATCACGAGCAACTATGGACTTTTCTGCAAAATATCTATAATCTCGATTATTAGCTGCAATTCTATACTCACATGAATATTTTTCATTATAACTTTCTTTAATTAATTTTTGATAACTTGAAAATACCTTTTTATCCTCTGGATGTATATGGGACTTCCAACTTTCAATATTTATAAAGTCATTTTCTAAAAATCCATACTCAGCATACCAGCTATTCGTAAATACTCTAACGTTTGTTATTAAATCAAAATCCCAAGTTCCACCAGTACTTGCCTCGCATATTAACCTATAACTTTCCTTAGCATGAACTAATATTTTATCTTGCAGCTGTATTTCATCGAATTGTGCCCTTAATTCCTCTGCTGATGCTTCTAATTCTTCATAAGTAGCTCCTAGAGAACAATTGGCTTCTATTAAATCTCTTTGAGCTTTTTTTCTAGATTTAATATTAGTCAATAGGTATATTATAAAAAATATCATAACAGTAAAAATGCTTAAAATGGACCATATATAATTTTTATACAAATTATAAAAAGATACTTTTTCATTTATTATTAAACTTCCGCTGGGCAATAAACTTTGATTTATATTAAATTTTTCAAGTTGATTATAATCAAATATATACTTATTTGGGCTTTTATCAATTACAGGTATCAAGTTAAATGAAATTCCTGAAAATATTTTTTCCACCATTTCAGCACCAATTTTACCTTGCTCTATATGACTAACAACCTTTCCGCCTAAGAGACCGCTTCCAATTCCATGAAGATATAAATCAAATAAGGGTTGTCTACAATTATCATAAACAAGCTTTACTCCTGTTTCAAAGTCAATTGAGCTCCCATTTATATCCCTAAATGCAGCTATAAAAACTACGATTGTACTATCATCTATCTCCTTTAACCTACTCTTAAAGTCATTTGTAGTTAAATTCCCTAAATTTATATCTGAAAATTTAAATTTACTAAAATTCTTTTCTTCATCATAAAAACTCTTCACATCCTGAATGCTAGTTTCAGTAGAGTCTCCTATAGCTACAATTTTTGTCGCCTTTGGATTTATCTTTATGGCAACATTTAGGGTATCACTAACTGAAACAGCTTCAGCTACCCCTGTAATTAGTGGTTTACTCTTTGATCCTATAGCCTTCTGTACATCATTAACGCCAAAGAAAACAATAGGAATTCCATTAAAAAGATCATTTTGATATTTCAAAGCAAAATCATAGGCATTATCATCTGCTACTATAATTGCATTATATTTTTCTGTATTATTTTTCATTTTATATTTTATTGAATTATAGAAATTATTGATATTCTCATCTTGAAAATATCTTTTACTATCCATAAATTCTAAATCAATTATAGAATTTTGATCTGTCAAAACGGATTTAATTCCCTCTATTTGCTGAAAAAAAATTGGGAAAGACGAATTATAAGAACTTATAAACAATACTCTATTTTTATGTTCAGCAGAAGCAATTGCTTTCGAAGGAAAAGCAGTAATAATAAACAATATTGCAAAAACTAATGCAGCAATTTTTTTCTTCATATTAAACCTCATTTCAAATAGTATTGATATTATCATACCATTATTTATAACATAAAAAAATACAAATAAATTTATAAAACAAATCTATTTGCATTCTTTATTTATGATATTATTTCTAATATTATAAATTATTATTATATGAAGTTTTCATTTCTTCTTTGTCATCAAGCATTAATGACTACTATTAGTAGAAGAAGTCTTAAAACTTTTTTCTAACTTATCCACAACGCTTGTATATTTAGCTTTTTCATTAGCTGGAAATTTAAAAATAAATGTATTAGTTGATGCTTTCCCTACAAATTTTTTCTGATATACTATTTCATTGCCTTCTGTATAAGATATAACAAACCAATTCCCAGATTTAACCTTATAATACATGTTATTATTTTTAATTGCTTTATTATATATTGAATCAATAGTCTCATTTGCCTCGTTGTTAGATCCATATAGTTGTAAGCTTACCATTCCATCATTTGACTCTAGTACACTTCCATTCGTAGTTGCAGTACCTATTGTAAGATTATCAGGGTATGTAATTGAATATGAAAATTTTTCGTTCTTATAGTCTATATATCCTACTTCTTTAGATTGTTCACTTTGAGCCTTTGCATCTGCTACTTTTTTAGCCTCACTCGCCTTAAGCTCTTGTGCCTTTTGTTCTTTTAGTTCTTTTGCTTTCAACTCAGCTGCTTTTTTAGCTTGGACTGCTTTTGTATCCGCTATTATTTTATCTGCTGCTACTTTGGCATCTGCAACTTTTTTATCAGCCACTATTTTTGCATCTGTTATCCTTTTGTCAGCCACCTGCTCAGGTGACCCTGTTGCATCTTTGGATGTTGCTGGCGGTGATGAAATTATTTTATATATACTTAAGATTATAACTAGTAGTACTACTACAGATAGACTTATCACAACTTTTACAGTATTCTTCATTTGTTTTCCTCCTATATATATGCTTTTCAATTAATATATGCTTTTTAATTAACAACTATTTTTGCCTTTCCACCCTAGTATACATTATCTTTCACACTTTCCAAAGACAATAAGTTACATTTGAACTTAGTTCTCGTCTCTAATACCAATTTTAAAAAGATGTTGTTATATTTAATTAAATTTAACAACATCTTTAACTATCGCTTAACTCCATAAAATCAATGTTATCAGCACTTTACTATATATTGGAGTTAAGAAATTATTAAATTTTTATTAAGTTTACAAGACATTATTTTCTCCCAATAAATAAAGAGTGACTTTTATCCCAAATTCAAGGTCAAAAGCCACTCTTGTTTTAATAACTGCTGAATTAAATTCAAATATTCACATGCTTTTAATTTTATTTTTTTGCAATTTGTGCATCATATAGTTTTGCTTTTTCATCAATTATCTCTTGGTAACCACTGCTTAGATACTCTTTTGAATATGTTTTATAAAGAACCTCAAATTCATCTGGTTTACACATAATTAATTTTATTCCATACTCTTGATATTTAGCTTTTAGAGTATTTGAACTTTTAGTTAATGAAGTAACTGGTGATGTAAACGTGAAATTATTTGTATTCATAGCTTTTAGTGATGCATTATAATTTTCAATAAAGTATTTTTCAAAACCAGTTGGGGCATCAGATAAAGATTTGATTTTTATATTTTTTGCATCATCACCTGTATCTCTGTCAGATGCTAAAATACAAAGGTAATCTCTATTTGTATTTAATATTAACTTTTCTGCACCTTTATAAGTACTGTCCATTACAGGCAATCCATCTACCGTTTTAAACGTTTTTCCTTCAATACCATTCTCTAAAGAAGTTAAATTTTCTGTTTTACTCATCCAATCATAGTATGCTATAACAGCTTCTGGATTTTCAGCATTCTTATTTATACCACTTAGCATACCATAAGGATAATATCCATATGCTTTTGCCTCATTTCCAGCTGTTTGAACCAATCCAGGCATAGCTTCAAATTTAGCTGCTGGCGCGTTTTTAAGTAAAGTTTCAAAAATCGGAGGACTTTTAGATATACGTTGTGAGAATATCCCAACTTGAGCATTAGATATAGCAGCTTCTGCCTTTTTACCGTCAGCATCCAAAGCAAATTCTGGGCTAACTAGACCTTCATTATAAAATTTGTTTAACATTTGCAATGCTTTTTTTGCTGGTTCCCAAGTTAAAGGAGTGACTATAAGATCAGAGTATATAGCAAAATCTCTATCTGATATTTTGTCATCCAAAAATGACCAATATGGAGTACTTTGTGAATTATTTCCGAATCCTGACATTGCCATAGGAATAACTTTATCTTTACCAACTCCACCTGGATCTTGAGTTTTAAATGCCTTTAATACTGCATATAATTCGTCATTAGTAGTTGGAGCTTTCATTCCAACTTTTTCAAGCCAATCTTTTCTTATTGTACTTGAATAATCACCCATCATAGGTCTTTTAGCAGGGATTAACATTTGTTTTCCATCAATTTTTCCATATGCTAATAATTCATCACCAAGGTATTTTTTTAAGTTAGGACCGTATTTGGTTAGCATCTCGGGTTTTATCTCCTGAAATGCTCCACGAGATGTAAATGATGATATTACAGGATAATCGTAACTAAATATAACATCTGGTGCGTCATTTGCAGCAAGTAGTAAATTAAACTTGTCTACATCCTGATTCCTTGGGATTGGAACATATGTTACCTTAACATTAATATCTTTAAGAGCCTTTTCAGCCATCCACTTTGTCCAGTAATTGTTGTCAACAGCAGCCTCGCCTTGAACACCTCTGTCATAAACCGGTAATTTTATTTCTAAAGTTTTCTCAAACCTTCCTGAATACGCAGCATTGGAATCCACCGTTGTTTCTTTAACTTTCGCTTTACAGCCAGCTAGACTTGATACCATAAGTGCCGACATAAGAGTTAAGCAACCAAGTTTTATCATTGACTTTTTCATTGATATATCCCCCTCTTTTTATATTATGTTTATATATATAAACTACTTATCCTAATTACTATTAACTAATTATACTATTAAGTAACTAGTGAAGTAGAATACTATTAACCTTTTACTGCACCTACCATAACTCCTGATACAAAATACTTTTGTAAAAAAGGATAAATAATAAGTATTGGAACTGTTGCAAATATAACAGATGCAGATTTTAAAACTTCTGGAACTAATTGCGCTCCATTTCCTGACTCTCCAAAACTCTCACTTGATGCACTTGCAGAAACAATCATATTAAGTTTAAGTTGGAGTGGATACAATGTAGGTTTTGTAATATAAAAAAGTGCATCTTGAAAAGTATTCCATCTTCCTACTGCATAAAAGAGTGCTAATGTTGCAAGTGCTGGTGTAGATAAAGGCAGTACTATTTTAAGTAAAATCCCAACATCCGAGCACCCATCTAAATGGGCTGATTCCTCAAGACTTTCTGGTATTGCAACGAAAAAGTTCTTTAGGATTATCATATTAAAGGCACTAAATGCTAAAGGTAGTATTAGTGACCATAGAGAATTCATCAAATTAAGTTTGCTTATAAGCAAATAATTAGGGATAAGTCCACCACTAAAATATAAAGTAAAGATACATAACATAGACATAATTTTTCTACCTTTTAATCTTTTTTTAGTCAATGGATATGCTGCACATATAATTAGAAACATTCCAAGTACTGTGAATGCTATCGTAATTCCAATTGTCAAAAATAAAGAATGTATCATTGTTTGATCTGTAAAAACACGAATATATGCTTCAAAATTGAAACCTACTGGAAATAGTGTTACCTTTTGAGCGATAACAGCTCCACTTGAACTAAATGACAGGGCCAAAATATGAATAAATGGCATTATACATAAGAATACTACAATGGCTATTATCGTATATATTAAGATATCAAATATTTTATCATTTTTTCCTAAGATCATTTTTTTCCTCCTTATTTTATAAAATACCATCTATTATAAAATTCATCCTATTATAGGATGCCACTTATTATAGAATTCCATCTTCACCAAATTTTTTAGCTATAGAATCAGTTATCAGTACAAGAATTAATCCTACAATGGATTGAAACAAACCAACCGCAGTACCTATATTAAATCTTAGAGACTGAATTCCTACTCTGTAAACATAAGTACTAATTACATCTGAGAATTCCCTAACTATAGGATTACCTATAGCATATGGCCTTTCAAGACCTATTCCAAGGATTCTACCTAGAGTAATTATGAGCATTACAATAATAGTTGATCTAATTCCCGGTAGACTTATATGCCATATTTTTTTAAGTCTACCTGCTCCATCTATTCCAGCAGCCTCATAAAGTTCACTATTGATTCCAGTAATAGCTGCTAAATAAATAATAGTTCCCCATCCTGCAGTTTGCCAAACGCCAATTACATTATATGTAGCAAGCCAATGCCACTTTTCTGTTAAAAAAGGTACCGATTGACCTCCAAGATGTCTAATTAAAATGTTCATAAGTCCTGTTGATGGTGATAATAGTTGATACGAAATTCCTGCTATTATAATCCATGATAAAAAATGTGGAAGGTACATAATAGTTTGTGATATTTTCTTAAACCATTTGCATCTCACTTCATTAAGCAGTATTGCTAGTATTATTGGAGTAGGAAAACCTACAATTAAATCTAAAAAGTTTAAGACAATTGTATTTCTAAGCACCTGATAAAAGTCACTTGAATGGAATACTTCTTTAAATGCATCCAGTCCAATCCATGCACTTTCTGAGAAAGCTCTTGTTACATCATAATCTTTAAATGCGATAATTAAACCATACATTGGGGCATAATAAAACACCAATAAAAAACATAATGGTATAAAAAACATAAGATATAAAGCGAAATCTCTTTTAATGAAGAACATCATATTATTTTTTGTACGAAGTTGTTTTTTCACTTTTACCTGATTTTGTGTAGGTACGTTATTGCTCATTTCTTCCTCCTTTTAGGTTTTATTATTTTGTTTCTTGTTTTCGTTATCATTGTATTTCAATGGTTTAAATTTGTATATATTTACTTTAGCTTATCATTTTCATTTTTAACAATGGTTAAGCAAACGTTCTATCTAGAGGATGTAATCATATACATTTATAAAATAAAAAAATTACGCTTTAATTTAATTAAAGCGTAATTTTCTAATAACAAATTGTTAATATTGATATTTATTAGCTAAACCAATACTATCTAACCAACATGTCTATACTCACCTGGTGTAATACCCTCATACTTCTGAAAGAAACGGTTAAAGCTCTGATAATTATTATATCCAATTTCTAATGCAATACTTGCCATACTCATATTAGTTTCTTTAAGTAGATTTTTCGATTGTTCAATCCGCAGGCTGTTAATATAATCTACAACAGATTTACCAGATTTGTCTTTTACAATCTTTCTAACGTATGAATAACTTATTCCTGAATAATCAGCAATAGCTGTAACATCAATATTGTTTTTTAAATTAGACTTTATAAATTCAAAAACCTTATCCGAATGGTCTTTTCCATTGATTTCATTTTTTTTCATATAATCAAGTATTTCAGTGTAAAAATTAGTAAGACAAAGTTCTATCTCATCTAAGGTCTCTTTACTAGAAATGCTTTGATATATACTACAATCATGACCAAATATATCGCTAATTGTAATATTATTATCCATAAGCTGTTTTATAGTATTCCCTACCAATTGAATGAAAATTTGCATTATATTATCAGATAGTATATTTCGCTTATTCCTAATTGTTGTTATTAAATCTTTAACTGCGTCCATCGTTTCTTTCTTTAAACCAAGACTTAAATTATTCATTATGTGTTTTTCTATATTCCTTGGATAATAATACTCATTTTCTCTTGATATTGCGTCATCCCAATTAATAATCTTCCCATAACCATATACTAATTTATACTTCATAGCCTCAAGAGCCTCAACAAACGAAGATTTAATTCCTACTTTGCATGCATGGAACCCTCCTATAGCAATGGTAACCGTATTATCAAAAACCTTTGCTATCTCTTCTTGTACGTTTTGATAGCTTTCATTTAAATTTGCTGTTAACTTTGAATTATCATTTTCATTCCAATCGAAGCTTAAAATAATAACCATTTTATTTTTATCATATAGGATGCTGTCACATTTATATGATGTACTAAGTACTTCTTCGCAAACCTTCATTGTAAGTATTTTCATATAGTACTGTTGCTCCTTAGTATATACGGGAAGGAAATTTTCTAATTTATCAATAGATAAAATTGTACAAACGTAATATTTCAAATCCGATTCAGCCATGACTTTTTCATCTATACTAATATTTTCCTTACTATTAAAGGTATCAAAATCACCGTTTAATAAGTCCATTAGATACTTTTCTTTTGCAGATATTTTATTTTTATCCAGTATATCTTGTAAATCGTCTCCCTGCTTTTCAATTGTAGAAAATGCTCTTGAGAGTAATGCCATTTCATTTTCGCCATCCTGCAAATCAATACCCTTTAACTTTTTCACTGCCTGTACAAGAGTACTTAGTGGATGATAAAGTTTTTTTGAAATAAAGTATGACATTATAATTCCAATAATTACTATTAAGAATAAAATTATACTGATTTTCGCCTTAAGTGCATTTATATTTTTCATTAAGGTATTTAGTGAAAATACCCCCACATAAATCCAATTGTTAAATTTAGTTTTATTATAAGCTATAATTTGCTTCTTATCATTTATCTTTTGAATTAAATATCCACTATCTTCAGGTGAACTTATCACCTTACGAACATAATCACTATCCTTATTATTATTATTATTATTATTATTATTATTATTATTATTATTAGAAGTTATTTCTTTATCTATGTGGGTTATTAGCTGCCCATCTTTACCCATAATAAAAACGCTTCCACTATTATTTAGTTCTGTATTATTTATAAGGTTTCTTAATTCTTTTTCTTTCACATTTACTACTATAACTCCATCGAGGTCTAACGACACATTTTTTAATGGTAATAAAAAAGTTATTACACCAACTGAAGAACTATCATTACCTAAATTTCCTCCACCGACATCCCTTCCACTTAACCATATGGTGCCATTAGATTCATCTTTTCTCTCATTATATGTGGATATCCAGCCCTTATCAATGAAATCCTTCTTCATTACTATTCCTTCTTCATTAGAAGTTATAATGTAATCTGAAGATTCTTGATATATATAAATAGAATGCAATCTAAAATTAGAATTATTAATAGATCTTATACTATTAGATATTCTATTAAGTTTTATTAAGTTATCAGCGTTACCTTTAAGATCATTATAATTTCCTATTCCATTTAAAGAAGATAAATCTGTATTTAGTGAAAATTTTATTATATCTCTTGATATTGACTCAACTAATATGTCATTCATGTTTTTAATCGTTTTCAGGTTGGTGATAACAGATTTACTTATCTCCCTTTCAGTGTAGCTAATTATGTAAAAGTTAAAAATGAACACTATAACAATAAGTGGTATAATAAAAAATAATATAATAGTCAAAAACATTTTTATATTCATAGGAGAATTTTTTATTTTTATGCCTTTATATCTCATGTTTTACAACTCCTCTAAAACTTCTCTTACCACTAGATTATATTCAACACTAAATGTAAATCACCTCTATTTTACATGAATTCCCTTTTCCATAAATTAATGATAGTAAAAGAAGACTAAAAAATATATATTTTTCAGTCTTCTTTTATAAAAAATCAACTATTTTAAATCACTTATGAAATTTGGAAGATCAAAACAAGATTTTGCAATCTTCTTTGTTAAATAACGAGTTTCAAGTGGCAATTTATTTACATCCATATTGATAGGATCATAAACATCTGATGCCATTGTAAAACTCCATAATCCACCTGGATAAGTTGGTACAAATGCTATATAAGTTTTTACAATCTTAAAATTATTTTTTAATATCTTTCTAGTGTTCTCAATTATATTACGATGTATCATTGGCGATTCACTTTGACATACCATAACTCCATCGGCTTTCATAGATTTTTTTACATTTTTATAGAATTCTTCTCCAAATAAGTCCTTTGCAGGCCCTTCTGGATCCGGTGAATCAACCATGATTATGTCATACTTAATATCAGTATTTTTTACATATTCAACTCCATCTCCAAATTTAAAATTAACCCTTTTATCAAAATCTGCTCCTCCACTTATTTCTGGAAGATATTTTATGCTTTCAACTGTTACTATTTCGTCAAGCTCTACCATATCAATTGTAATTAGTTCTTTATATTTTGATAATTCCCTTACTGCTCCACAGTCTCCTCCACCAATTACCAATACATCTTTTGGATTTTGATGGGTAAGTACTGGAATATGAGTTATCATTTCATTATATATAAACCCATCAGCAGAAGTAGTTTGCATTACTCCATCAAGCACTAAACATGGACCAAATGCATCAGTATCAATTAAAGCTACCTCTTGATAAGGTGATTTAGAATATGAAAAACATTTATTTACTTTGTAACTTATTTTTAAATTTTTCTTCTCAACTTCAACTTCCTCAAACCATAACTCATTATCAATTTCTTTAAAATATTTAGGTAATTCATTTGTTTTCATAATAATTCCTCCATTATAATAAATATATCTGTATATTTCTAATTATTTTCATTCCAAGTATATCATTAAATCATCATTTGCGGTAACATCTGTAGTTTATCTGTTCATATATTTCTTAGGAGAAACACCTATGATTTTTTTAAATGACTTATAAAAATTAGTATAGTCACCAAACCCAACTTCACTGGCAATTTCAATTATCGGTCTTCCTAAAATTAAAAGCTCTTCTGCTTTCATAATTCTTTTATATGTTATATATTCTATAATTGTAAATCCCGTATTTTTTTTAAATAAATGGCATATGTAATATTTGTTAATATGAAATTCATTTTCTAATAAATCTAATGTTATCTTTTTATGTAGGTTCTCCTTTATATATTTTAATATGTCTATAATTACTTCATCGTATTCAAGATGATCTATAGGTACATTTACATTACTTGCAAAAATTTTATTTATCTCAATAAGCATTTGTACAAAAATAGCTTTTATCATAATATTACTCTCAGGCGACTTATCACGTGCATGTTGTGATATTTGGTCCCAAAGTTTATCAATCTTATTAGAGATTACATCTTTTCCATTAATTTTATTAAATTGACCAAGTTTTCTATTTTGTATAAAACTTAACATATTGTAATCTTCACTCTGAAAAGAAGATATATATTCAGGCTTAAATTGTATAAATTTCCGCTCATATGGAGCCTTGGAATCAAAAACTATTCTATGTAATTCACGAGAATTAGTAATAATCAGGTCGTTTTTATTTAATTTATAAGCTTGTCCCTCAACATGATAAGTAAGATCACCAGAAATATAGTAATATAATTCATAACAGTTATGAATATGTGTATCTACATCTACAGGCGCCTGCGTGTGACTATGTATTAGTAAAAATTTGTTTGCTTTATATACAAAATTTTCATCCTTCATATTTCTCGCCCCCCTTAATATTTTAAAGCAATATTTGCAATGTTTCAAGCAAGAATTACAAAGATAATAAGATATTATTAATTTATAATATAAGTATAACTAATTTACTTGTAATATAGATTTTAAAAACATTAAAGGAGGGCATATTTTATGAAAAAAATTCGTATTGGAATAATAGGCATTGGCAATATGGGAAGTTCCCACGCGCAAAATTTAATAGATAACAAGGTTCCAGGAGCGCTTCTAACTGCAATTTGTGATATTAACCCAGAAAGAATAAAATGGGCTAAGGATACAATAGGTGACAATGTACTTTTGTTTGAAGATGCAACATCTATGTTAACATCAAAAGTAATAGATGCAGTAATTATTGCAACTCCACATTATGATCATTCACCACTCGCTATAGAATGTTTTGAAAATGGACTCCATGTTCTTACTGAAAAACCTGCTGGTGCATACACAAGGCAAGTCAGAGAAATGAACGAAGCAGCGTCGAGAAGTGATAAAATATTTGGAATTATGTACAATCAACGTACTAATCCCCTCTATGAAAAACTAAGAGACTTAGTCCAAAATGGAGAACTAGGTGAAATAAGAAGAACAAACTGGATAATAACCAATTGGTACCGTAGCCAAAAATATTATAACTCCAGCGATTGGCGTGCAACATGGTCAGGTGAAGGTGGTGGTGTACTCCTTAATCAAGATCCACATCAATTAGACCTTTGGCAGTGGATATGTGGAATGCCAATTCGGGTACGGGCCTTTTGTAGTTTTGGTAAATATCATGAAATTGAAGTCGAAGATGATGTAACCGCTTACGTTGAATATGAAAATGGAGCTACCGGAGTATTTGTAACTACAACTGGGGAAGCACCCGGAACAAATCGCTTTGAAATTACTGGGGATAATGGCAAAATTGTAATTGAGGATGACAAGCTTACCTTTTGGCGTAACAGAGTTATGAATGGCAAATTAAAAATGGAAAGTGATAGTCCTTTCGCAAAACCAGAATGCTGGCAATGTAATGTACCAATAAATGGCGAAAATCTCCAACATATAGGGATTATGAGAAACTGGATAGATGTTATATTAAATGGTGGTAAACTACTGGCTCCAGGAGAAGAAGGAATAAATGGTCTTACGTTATCAAATGCCATGCTACTCTCTTCTTGGACTGATAACTGGGTTAACCTTCCTATAAATGAGGATTTATTTTATGAAAAACTTCAAGAAAAAATTTCCACTTCTTCTTTTAAAAAAGAAAACGTTGTGAGTCAAACATTTGAATTGAAAAACACTTATAAATAATTTAAGATGTAGTTTTAACAATATCAAATAAATTTGGAGGGATATTCTATGAAAGAAATAACTATCGCTGCTCAACTTTACACATTAAGAGACTTCCTTAAAACACCAGAAGACCTTGCAGTTACATTTAGCAGAGTTAAAAAAATGGGATACAACGCTATTCAAGTATCAGGAATCGGTCCTATTGATTTTGGCTATGTCAAAGAAATTGCAGATAAAGAAGAATTAAAAATTTGCGTCACACATATAGGTTTTGACAGGTTAAAAAATGATATGGATGGAGTAATAAAACAGCATAAATTTTGGAATTGTAAATACGTTGGAATAGGTTCTATGCCAGATGAATACCGTGTAGATAGGGCCTCATTAACTAGATTTGCTAAAGAGGCATCGCAGTACGGTAAAATCTTATTAGATAATGATTTACAACTGATTTATCACAACCATAACTTTGAGTTTAAGAAATTCGATGGCATAACTGGGATGGATATACTGTTTGAGGAATCCGACCCAAAAGCTTTCAACTTTGAAATTGATACCTATTGGGTTCAGGCTGGTGGTGCAAACCCAGTAGACCTTATAAATAAAATGAAAGGTCGAATGAATATAGTGCACTTTAAAGACATGGTCATAGGAAAAGACAATCAGATGGAAATGGCCGAGATCGGAGAGGGTAATCTAAACTTTAAAGATATTATAAAAGCTTGCAATGATATTGGCGTTGACTGGTGCCCTGTAGAACAAGATGTATGCCAGCGCGATCCATTTGAATCGCTTAAGATAAGCCGTGATAATTTGCTTAAACTTGGTTGTAAATTCTAAGCTACTTTAAATGAAGATAAAATTATTGATCCAAAATTTAAAGAGAGTAACTAACATCTTGCTAGTTACTCTCTTTTCCTTGTTAACTGCAGTACTTAATATATCTAGAATCATTTTATTTAACATTTACCAGAACAATATATTATTTCCTCTTAACTTAAGAATAGCTTCTATAAAATAGTAATCACCATAAATAATTGGTACATTTCTACCATTTATATCGTGATATGACTTTGTTCCCATAGTTAATATAGCTTGCTCATCGGTTGTCCAATCACAATATTCCTTTTCCATAGATTTTAAAATGTTTATTGCAGCATCTAAGTAAATTTTCTTTTCATACTCTGGGACATTATTTGCAATTTCAATAAGTCCACATGCTGCAATTGCTCCAGCGGTAGTATCCTTTATTATTGGCTGACTTGGGGCTCTGAAATCACAATCTGGTACATAATTGCCCCCAATACACGTGATAAAATAATTTGCAACCCTTTTTGAAGCATCTAAATATTCTTGCTTTTGTGTATGTATATAACTAAGAATAAATCCATATATCGCCCAAGATTGACCTCTTGACCAAGAAGAACCTAACTCATATCCTTGTCCTCTAAAAGTGTTCACAAATTCTCCTGTTTCATGGTCAAAATCAACAATATGATTTACAGATCCGTCTGGCCTAATAAAATTTTTCATCGTAGTATCAGCATGTTGCATTGCAATAAACTTAAATCTATCATCGTTTTGGACTTCTGATGCCCAATATAATATTGGTATATTCATCATACAGTCAATAATTGCCCAGCCTTTATTATCACCATTCCACGCACGAATGTATTTCCCTTTTATATTGTATCTTGATGCTAAAAAGCTCGCTGCTATTTCGCCTCGTACTTTTGACTCTTTGTTACCAGTTATTCTATAACTGGCAACAGCTGATGTAAGCCACATAAATCCAACATCATGATGAAGTCCCTCATAGCTACATAAGGTTTTATCTAATTCTTTTTCTATATTCTCTGCAGTTGTTTTATATTTTTCTTCTTTTGTTCCTACATACATCAGCCACATAATGCCAGGCCAAAACCCATTTGTCCACCAACAAATATCACTTTTCATCATATCATCAAATTTACCATCAGTTGATACATGTGGATAGGCAACCCCTATCTCCTGAGATGTACGTGTTAGTTTCTTTTGAATTTTACACCATATTTCTTCAACCCATACCTTGTTTTGATTTGTCATATCATTTATCCTCCTAATTTATATTTTCATCTAAAATAATTACAAAATTGACCCCGTACTAAATTACAAACTGATCCCTTAACCTTTAACTGCTCCAATCATAACACCTTTAGCAAAGTACTTTTGAAGGAATGGATAGATACATAAAATCGGTACTGTTGCTACAATAATTATTGAAGCCCTTCATTCCTACAATATTACATTCAATTCCAACATTTTTTCTGTTGTTTTACTATATTTAGAAGATGTTCCTATCGGTAGTAAAAGTAATTTTAATGATATTCGTTTTATATTTTCAAACATAATAGAAGAGTTGATTGGCCTGAATCACAAAGGCTTTATGATCGAAGTTGACGGCAACTTAGTATGCCTTATAAATATTAATAAAAATAGATTAGCCGAGGTAAAAACCGATTTGCTTAAGGCAGTAGAGGATTCACAAGAATTCATAAACCAGAAATTTCATTAAATGTGGAGAATATGATGGTGCAAAATTAACAGTAGATGAAATTTTCGAGATAAACTTTGGTAAAAATCACCTTAATGTAGATTTAACTCAATGTTTAATGTTAAATATGGTAAGTACAATGATAAGAGCTGTGAATGAGGTTTCAAGTCACTCAAAAAATAATTTCTTAGAGGACCTAAACCCACTTAGCAGACTTTTACCATGCAAATCAGTTGAAGAAATGAAAAGTCAGCTTATTATCTTTTTAGCAACCTTTTGCAAACATATGAACAAAATAAATAAGTGTAGCTCCAATTGGGTTGTGAATGATGTAGTCCCATTTATTGAGGAAAATTATAATGATATTAACTTAAGCGTCGCTGTACTTGCGGAAAAATTTGATGTTCATCCAGTTTATATTTCAAAAGTGTTTAAAGATGAGGTTGGGGATGGACTACTAGATTTTATTAACAGAACACGAATAAGTAATTCATTGATTTTGTTAAAAGAAAGAAAAGATTGTAATTTAGATGAGATATCAAAAGAAGTTGGATTTTCTAATGTTAGAACCTTCAGTAGAGTATTTAAAAAATATGAAGGAATTGCACCAGGCAAATTTAAGAATATGATTTAAAAAAGATGTAAATAGATATAGCGTGTTAGTTGACTAACACGTTATTTCTATTTACTAATTAAGGCATTCTGTAATTCTTTTATGTTTGCCTCAGCATCTTCTTTTGTTATTATACTAATATTCATAAACTCATAATTTAGAGACTTTAAAGCAAATTCAAGGGCCTTATCAGTCATTCCTTTTTTTGCAAGCACTAATGAATAATTGTAGTAGGCTTCTGGAAACGATGGACTGATTGCCATAGTTTTTTCATATATCTCCTGAGCCTTATCGTACATGCCAAGTAGATAATAATTTCGCCCTAAGTTGTCTTGGATAAAAGCACTAGAATCATTATAATCATATGCTTCCAAATTAAACTCAAGTGCTTTTTCCAGATTACCTTGTAAAGTAAGAAGTAATCCAAGATTTATATATACCTTAGTGTTTTTAAAATCCTTATATACATCCTCTAGCATTGTTACAGCTCGATAGATATTTCCTTTCTTCCACACTAATAATGCAAGATTAACCTTAACTATCATCTGCTCGTCATTTGTTAGCTTTGAACTTTCAAGTTCCGTAAGAACTTTTTCTGCCTCTTGAATGTTCCCTGTTTTAATAAGTAAGTACCCAAAAGCATTTTTGTATTTTATTATACAACCCTTAGTATTATATGCTTTTCTCATCCATGTTATTGAATCACTGTACTTACCACTAATATACTTCTTATTTCCTATAAATGCATATATCTCAGATCTAGAGTAAAAAATCCCAATTAGTATAAGTATAAAAACTACACCTAACCCGTAAATAACATTATACTTAAATACTATAATAAGTAACAGTAAAGGCAATATAACCTTTACAAGCAGCACTGAAATTAGTTTCATACTTAGCCTCATCTCCCTATGTAATTCCCTATACTCTTATAATTTAATATATGTCTATTATACACTAAACAAGCAGGTTTAGTATGTACTAACATGCCTGTTTTAGCTAATTAAAATAACCAATTATTTTATTTATTTAATTTTAACTGACTGCATTTGAGCAATAATACATAATTCTGCTGCTTTAAAAGCATGATCTTGAGTCATTGCATTTTCAGTTCTATTAATGCAATCTAATATTAGTTCTCCGAAGAACGGATAACCAACCTTTCCACTAACATCATATTGTTTTTCTATTTTATTATTGACTAAAAATACTTGATCTGCGCCATCATTTGTCCCAATATTAATATACTTTCTAAGCTCTATATATCCATCAGTCCCAAGAATAATGGTTCTACCATCCCCCCAGGTTTTTAATGCATCAGGGGTAAACCAATCTACTCTAAAATAGTTGGTTGATCCATTATCACCTACAAGCATAGCATCGCCAAAGTCATCAAGTTCTGGATAATCAAGATGATTATAATTTGCTATCTGGCTTCTAACTACTGTGGCATCATGAACATCTGCATAATAAAGATATTGCTCTATTTGGTGACTACCAATATCACAAAGAATGCCACCATATTGTTCCTTATTAAAAAACCAATTTGGACGACTACTCGCATTTAAACGATGTGGACCTATTCCCATAACTTGCAATACCTTACCAATAGCACCATCTTTAATTAACTGCCCTGCAAAAACCGCGCTTTCCACATGAAGCCGCTCACTGTAATATACCATATATTTTTTTCCAGTCTCTTTCACCTTATCTTTTGCCATTTGCAGTTGATCAAGCGAAGTAAAAGGCGCTTTATCTGTAAAATAATCCTTGCCTGCATCCATAGTGCGTATGCCTAAGGCGCATCTCTCTGATGTAATAGCAGCACTAGCTACCAACTTAACTTCTAGATCATCAAAGATTTCTTGTTCACTTTGAGCTACTTTTACGCCTGGAAATGTCTCGCAAAACTTCTCCACCTTAAGTGGATCTTTATCATATACGTACTTTAATTCTCCGCCGGCCTCAGTTAGACCATTACACATACCATATATATGTCCGTGGTCAAGAGCAATGACCGCAAAAATAAATTCTCCTTTTTTAACAGTTGGATTAGGTTTTCCTTTAGGTGCATAATTCATTCCATCAACAGTTTGCATTTTATCTCCTCCAATTTTAATCTCTATATTATATTTATTTAACTAATTTAACTAATTTCTTATTTTCAGATGACTCGTAAATACCCAATAGCAGTTGTAGTGCTTTAAAAGCTTCTTCAATATCTATTGGAAAATGCTTATTATTTTGTAGACAATCATAATAATGACTTATACAAGCAAAATGACCGTTTCCCCAATAGTTTTTCCCTACTAGCTGTTCTTGTTTAAAAGATAATCTTTCTATAGTATTGTCTGGATACGTAATCGTTATCTCCGTATCTTCCATTTTGACAATCATATTTTCACAAACTAATTCTAGTAGCACAGGAGAATTAGTGCAAAATGCGTTTGTTGCATAAAAACTTGCAGTAACTTCATTAAACTGTATATATGCTTCTGCTGTATCCTCAACATCAATAATACCTTTCAGATGATGGTTTATAATAGTTCCTTCAACAGCTTTAGGTTTTCCTAAAAAATAAATCAATAAATCTAAAGTATGAATAGCTTGGTTTATTAAAAGACCTCCTCCCTCGGTTTTAAGGCTTCCTCTCCACCCACTTTGCGTATAATATTTTTCTTCCCTATTCCATGTAAGAATTGCTCTAGCCCCTAATATTATTCCAGCTTTCCCATTTTGCAAAAGATTTCGTATATATTGAACACTTTTGTTATATCTATTTTGAAAACATACTCCAATTTGAACCTTCTTATTCACCTCTCTTAATTTATGGACCTGATCCTCTGAAATTGCTAATGGTTTTTCCATAAATACATTTATATCTCGGTTTGCCGCTTGAATTGCCATAGGAACATGTAGATAATGGGGTGTACATATATGCAAAACATCAATTTTTTCATTTTCAAGCATTTCCTCTAAACTACTATATGCTTTACTTTCACTATCACCATAATCTTTAACAAATTTTTTAGCTTTTTCTAAATCAATATCTGCAAAAGCTACAAGCTTATGATCTTGCATGTTATTAATATTATAAGCATGAACATTACCTATGCCACCGCATCCTACAATTGCGCTTCTCATTTATTAAGGCCCCCTTGAATATTTGATATTACATTACTTTTAGTATAGAGCAAAAGCAATGTAATATCTTTGCACATCTTGACTATTATATTGCAAATATTGACCACATTATAAAACCCATGATAACAATAGATTCTGTTATCATGGGTTTATAATGTGCCATACTTAAATTAACTAGAGTTTTATAATGTTCCCGCATTGCCAACACTTGCGATTGTTAAAGAGATATATTCCTATCTATAGGTTGAGATAAAGTTATAAATGTATCTGTACTTTGTACTCCTGAAATTACCTGCAACCTATTCATTAGTAGATCCTGAAGATTAGATATACTCTTACACATTACTTTGATAAAAATAGAATATGCACCAGTTGTATAATGCAGTTCGACTATTTCTTTTATTTCCTTTAATTGTTCTAATACATCAGGATATGAAGATGCTTTATTAAGAAAGATTCCAATAAAGCAACATACATCATATCCAAGTTTGCTTGTATCTAATATAAGTCTTGTACCTTTAATTAATCCCATTTCCTGCATTTTGTTCATTCTAACGTGAATTGTACCTCCACTTACATGACAGTTCCTTGCAATTTCAAGATAAGGAGTTCTAGAATCTTTAATTAAAATCTCTAATATTTGATAATCTAACTCATCTAAACCAGGAATATTTAATTCCATAACATCAGCTCCTTCTAATTTCTACTATAAAAGATAATTAGTATTATATACTTTATTTCATTATACCAAAGCTATTATTAAATCATCAAAAAAACTACAAATATAATTAATATATTAACACTTTAACAATATATTTTCTAATAAATTATCTATTTTACAAAAATAATAAACTTTCTTTAAATATATTGCAATAAATAGCTAAATGCATTATTATATTATCAATGGATGAAACGAAAGCAAAAAAATATTAGGGGGAATTAATAATGTCAGAATTAATAAAAGAAGAAAAAATACTATTAGAAACAGCCGTGGCTAAAATTAAGAATAAAAAGATAAAGGATATATTATTTGTTCAACAATCAGTTTTGAAAGCTGTAGATGAATTTATGTATAAGAGAAGAATAACTAGGTTGTTACCACTTATGATGTCTCCAATTACAGATACTTTAAACCACAGTGTTGAGGAATGTGAAATGACTTATAACAAACAAACATTCAATGTTATGAAATCAATGATATTCCATAAACAAATGACTTTACTAAACAAAGATATTGATAGTCTTTATATTGTATCTCCAAACATACGCCTTGAAATGGCAACTAGAGGTGATTCAAGACATTTATTTGAATTTACTCAAGTAGACTTTGAATTTAAAGAAAAAACTATGGAAGACATTCTTGCATTTATTGAAGAAATTATAACTTTCATCTTTAAATTTGTAAAAGAAAACTGTATTCCAGAATTAGATAGACTTGGAGTGGGTACAGATCATCTTAATATAAGTGGACCATTTAAAAAATATAGTACAGATGAAATGCAAGCAAAATATGGTGATGATTTCGAAGCAGAAGCTTCAAAAGCTGCAACAGAACCTTTCTTCTTAACAAACCATAAGAGAGAATTCTATGATGCTGAAGATCTAAATAACTTAGGAACTTATAGAAACTATGATCTTATTTGGCCATTAGGATTTGGCGAAGGTTTAAGTGGAGGAGAAAGAGAATTTAAATTAGATAGAATTCTTTTAAGAATGAGAGAACTTGCAACTGATGAGAATGCTTTTAGATATTATATAGAACTTGCAAAACAAGGTGAAATATTTAAAACTGCAGGAGCTGGTTTTGGAGTAGAAAGAATAACTAGATTTATTACACAACAACCTGAAATTAGTGATGTTACATTATTCTGCAGAAAACCTGGTGAGCAATATATATTCTAATTTTAAAGATAAAAAACAAGCACAGCATAAATTTAATTTATGTTGTGCTTGTTTTCTAAGTTATTTATATGCATTTTTCATAATTTCTACTGTTTCATCAAGTGATAGTGTGTATGGGTCTAATTGAAATAACCCTCCCATAGTTCTATGGGCATTTTCTGCAAATGCAGACATTTCTTCTTTTTCTATTCCGTAGCTTGACATTTTAAGATCACTAACACCACATTTTTCTTGAAGTTGAATTAGTGCTTTTACAAAAGACATAGGCCGTTCTTCTTTAGGAAGAGAATTAACGTCAACTCCCATAGCTTTTGCCATTGCCTCAAATCTCTCTGGAACCTTAGATGCGAAAAATGTGAAATATGATTCTGATAACATAATTAGTCCTGCACCATGTGGAAGTTTAGTGTGTTTAGCACTTAGTGCATGTTCCATTGAATGCTCTGATGTGCAGCTTGATGTAGATTCAACAAGGCCAGATAGAGTATTTGCTAAAGCTACTTGGGTACGCGCATCAATATTATTCCCATCCTCCACGCAAACAGGTAAGTATTTAGCTATTGATTCAATACTTTTAAGTGCATAAACATCACTAATTGGTGTTGCTATATTTGCAATGTACCCTTCTGCTGCATGGAAAAGTGCATCAAATCCTTGATATGCTGTAAGATTCTTAGGTACTGTTAACATAAGTTCTGGATCAACTACAGATAGCGTTGGGAAAGTACAATCTGTTCCAAATCCTATTTTCTCATTAGTATCCTCTTTTGTTATAACTGTCCAAGGGTCAGCTTCAGTACCAGTTCCCGCTGTTGTAGTTATTGCAACAATAGGGAGAGCACCATTTTGAAGTGGCATTCCTTTTCCAGATCCACCAAATATATAATCCCAATAATCTCCAGGATTTTTTGCCATTACAGCAATAGCTTTTGCTGAATCAATACTACTACCACCACCAAGTCCAATAACAAAATCACAGTTTTCTTTTTTTGCAAGAGCAGCACCCTCCATAACATGAGTTTTTATAGGATTAGGCAATATTTTATCAAATATAGTATATTCAATTCCTTTATCCTTTAAGATTGTCTCAAGTCTATTTAAATAACCATATTTTTTAACAGAATTACCTGATGTAATAACAATTAATGCTTTTTTGCCAGGAAGTCTTTCACCTGCGAGTTCATTCAGTTTACCAGGTCCAAATAATATTTTTGTTGGTATATAATAATTAAAATTCATCTAAATTCCTCCTTCTATTTCAGTTGTTCTCTATCTTCCTTGTTATAGTTACCTTGCTTGTTATTATTATATATGGTATCGTTAAAAAAGACAATATGCACCTTTTAGGTAGATACTATACAAAAGGAGAGTGTTAAAATGGCGAATTGGACATCGGACGAGTGTGATTGCCCCATAATATATACATTGGCTATTGTTGGAGGCAAGTGGAAATGGATTATCATAGACAGATTATTTGATAATAAAGTAATGAGGTATGGAGAGCTAAAAAAAGTTGTACCTCATATTACCCATAAAATGCTAAGTCATGAATTAAAGGAACTCGAGGTCGAAAAGCTGATTTTCCGAGAAGAATATCATCAAATCCCACCTAAAGTTGAGTATTCATTGACAGAGAAAGGTAAAAGTTTACTCCCAATATTAGATACTATGTGTGAATGGGGAGGCAAAAACATGCCTAAACCGGATGTTGAAAAGGTTGCTGAAGATTAAAGCAAGTAGCGCTTTTTACAAATTAAAATAATAACTAGGGCTTCGCATTTTGCGAAGCCCTAGTTATTATTTTCAAGAATTCAAATTAAGCTATTTTCTTGAATAACTCAATTAATTTCTCTTTACTGAAAAACACGGGATTCGCTCCTGCACAAGCATCCTTCATTGCATTTTCAGCAAGCAATTCATAATTAGGGCTATCTACTCCAATATCTTTTAAGGACTTTGGAATTCCAACTTCTTCTGAAAGAGATTTAATTTTATTAATTACGAAGTTAACACATTCTTGATCTGATTTGCATGCAATATCCATTCCAATTACTTCAGCTATTGGTCGGAATTTAGCAGGAACACCTTTAGCATTTTCTTCTTGAACTATAGAAAGAAGCATTGCATTACATACGCCATGTGGTAAATCATATAAACCACCTAGTTGATGTGCCATAGCGTGAACATTACCCAGTCCAGCATTGCTAAAAGCTATGCCATTTAAAAAACACGCGTAACACATTTGTTCTCTAGCTTCAATATCACTTCCATCCTTTACAGCTCTAGGTAGGAAATCAAATATTTGTTTTATAGCATACAAAGCAGTTGAATTTGTAACATCATATGCACCTTTTGCAACTACAGCCTCTACAGCATGAGTCAATGCATCCATGCCTGTTGCAGCAGTTAAAGCAGCTGGTTTACTAAGCATAAGTTCTGGATCGTTAACAGTAATTGTTGCAAGTGAGTTAGTATCAACCATAATCATTTTCACATGACGATCTTCATCTGTAACAACGTAATTGATTGTAACTTCTGCAGAAGTTCCTGCTGTTGTAGTTATAGCAACTATTGGAAGGCACTTCTGTATTGTTTTATTTACTCCTTCATAATCTTTAGTTACACCACCATTAGTAGCAAGAATAGATATAGCTTTACCACAGTCTTGTGGTGATCCTCCACCAATTGTAATAACGAAATCACAGTTTTCTTTTTTAAGGATTTTTAGCCCAACATTAACATTAGTTACAGTAGGATTTGGTTTAACATCGTCATATATAATGAATTCAATTCCTATTTCATCTAACAAATCTGTTACTTTTTTAACAGTTCCATTAGATGATAAAAACTTGTCACTAACTATGAATGCCTTTTTAGCTCCTAATGATTTAATTGGATTTTTAACTTCATTAAGGCACCCTCTGCCAAGTAAATTAATTGATGGAATGTAGTAAATACTCATAATTAAATTCTCCTTTAATATATATTTTTTTTATAAAAGGTTAATTTCTTTCATAACAGCTATAATCTGTTCTGTTTGTTTCTCATTAGCCTGAAGGAATGGTTTAGTACAGTAATCCTTCACATCAATTCCTCTTACCATCATTGCCTTTTTTACTATTGGTATAAAAGGGGTTCCTATATCATAAAGCTTCATCATTTTATCAACTATCTTTTGATATTCAGCCATTTTATCAAAGTCTTTATTATTAACAGCCTTTATCCATCCAGAGAAGATTTCAGGTGCAAGGTTTGAAAGTCCACCTATACATCCACCGCCACCGCAAAGAATATTGTGTACTAAATTTTCATCAAAACCCGACAGAACATCAAAATTAGGGAACTCTGATTTTATTAATGATATTAATGCTCTTGTGTGAGCCATTACCATCACTGTATCCTTGTATCCCACTATATTCTTATTTTTTCTAACTAGCCTAAGTGTAATTTCTTTTGATAAATCATATCCAGTTCTATCTGGGAAGTTGTATAGATAAATGTTTGCCTCTGTTGCTGCTGCCACTGTATTATAAAAATATTCTATACTCTCATCAGAAAGACTGAAGTAGTAAGGACTGATAATCATTACAGCATCAGCACCTGCATTGTGAGCATAGTTGGCCATTTCTATTGTATCCTCAATTGACATACAACTTGTCCCTATATAAACTTTTGTTCTTTTATTTATATATCCTACAGCTAAATCAATAAGTTCCTTTTGTTGAGACATTGGCATATTGAAGAATTCACCTGTACTTCCCATTACAACTATGCCATCTATTCCACCTTTAATAAGATGATCATAAACATTTTTATTTGATTGTATATCTAATTTTCCAAACTCATCGAATAATGTTACCACTGGTGTTAAAAATCTTGCTGTCATTATAAACACTCCTTTTCACATTTTTAATTTAATTTAATTTAATTTAATTTGTATACTAATATCCAGCGCCCTTCATTGCTGATAATGCGGAAGTTGTATATCTTCTATATAGACCTGTTCTTGCTGGTCTTGGAATAACGCCTTCTTTAGCTCTCTCATTAAATACTTTATCAACCTCATCAAGAGACATTTCAACTCCGTCTATACCAACAACATTTAATGTACGCTCATGCATGTTGTATTCTATAATATCCCCTGTAACAATCCAAGCTATTGGCCCACCTGATGCGGCTTCCGGAGACACATGACCAATTGCAGCACCCCTAGTTGCACCTGAAAATCTACCGTCAGTTACTAATGAAACTGTACCATTTAAACGTTTATCGCAAACAATAGCTTCTGTTGTCATTAACATTTCAGGCATACCACTCCCACGGGGTCCCTCGTACCTAATTACTAATACATCACCTGGATTAATATCACCATTAACAACTGCATTGTATGCATCTTCTTCGGAGTTATATGCTCTTGCAATACCTTTATGAACAAACATACTTTCAACACATGCAGAATACTTAACTACAGAACCTTCTGGAGCTATATTCCCCTTGAGTATTGCAATTGAACCGATTTCTTTTACACTTTCTAGTGGAAAAATTACATCTTCACGTTTAAGACCATAATTAGCTAAATAACCAAGATTTCTGTCAAAGAAATTTTCTTTCTCTAAATCCTCAAGGTTTTCGCCTAAAGTTTTTCCTGTAACTGTCATAACATCAAGGTTTAAGTACTCCTTAAGCATAAGTTGTACCATTGGAATACCTCCTGCAAACCAGAATGATTCAGTTAACTGTGAACCACTTGGATTAATATTTCCAATGTGTGGTATCTTATGATTAATTTCATCAAATAAATCAGGCGTTAATTCTATTCCTAGCTCTAATGCTATAGATGGTAGATGAATAGTTGCATTAGTAGATCCTCCAATAGCACTGTGTACGATAATAGCATTTATAAATGCTTCCTTAGTTAATATCTTGCTAGGAGTAATATCTTTTTCTATTAATCCCATAATTTCTCTACCCGCTTTTCGAGAGTTACGAAGAATATCTGTCATCGTTGCTGGCATAAGAGCTGATCCTGGCAAAGCTAAACCAAGCGCTTCTGCCATACATTGCATGGTACTAGCTGTCCCTAAAAATGTACAAGCACCTGCAGAAGGACATCCAGTTAATTTATAATCTCTAACTTCTTGATCTGTAATTTGACCTTTACGTTTTTGACGTAGAGCAATGTCTCCAGCAACTAAAGATGTTGTCATATTGGGACCAATTCTCATGCTTCCACCCGGAATAAATATCGTCGGTATATCAAGTCTAGCTGCGGCTTTTAAATGTGCAGGGATAGATTTGTCACATGAAGATGCTAAAATCATACCATCCCAAGGACAAACGCAGCCATGAACCTCAACCATATCACAAATTGCTTCACGAGAAGCTAATATATAGTTCATACCATTGTGTCCTTGTGCGCAACCATCACATATATCGGTTACATGAAATTGTGCTGGAAAGCCACCAGATTCAAAAACACCGTATTTCACTTGTTCTGTAAGTTTATTCAAATGAACACTACCAGGATGGCTGTCTCCATATACATCTTCTACCAAAATTTGTGGTTTTTTAATATCTTCTTCATCCCATCCTGTACCAAGTTGCAAAGCGTCAAACTGTGCCCATAATTGCCTTTCCGGAATACTTTTTTGTTTTATGTTAGTCATAATTAAAATCTCCTTTTCTATTAAATTTTATATTTTAAACTATCCTAATAAACCTAATGAATTAAATACGAATACAAGAGAGAATAGAATTATACTAATAACTACACTAGGAAATGTTATATACTTTAATGCCTGCTTAGGATTTAAATTATAGAAACCACTGAATACCCAAAACCCACTGTTATTTACATGATTAGGTCCAATTGCACCTGACCCGATAGCCAATACTGCAGCTAGTGGTGATATGTGAAGTAGTGGTATTAACGGTATAACTAAAGCTGCTGCTGTCATTTGAGCCATTGTCATAGAACCTAAGCATGCCATCATAACCATAGCGATCAACCATGGAATTACTAGCGCTGGTATCCCTGATCCAGCTATTATGCTTGCTAAATCTTTAGCTGCTGGAGCTGCTGCAAGAACCTTACCAAAAGCTCCACCCATTCCTGTTACAAGCAGTGGAATTACTGCCATCTTTAGTGCTCTATTTACCCAAGAATTGAATATACACTCAAGTATAGAGCAATCTTTTCCTAGTTTTGGATCATGTTTTCTAGCTATTTCCTTAACTTTTTCTGTTCTACCAATTACTAGTGTCATTGCAGTTGCTACACCTATAAGTAATGCAATTACTCTATCTCCAAGAAATGTAATAATCATATAAGCTGTACTATTTGGATCAAAAGAAACCTTTATAAAAGAAGCAACTGTAATTAATATTACAGGTAAGAATAAAGGTAAAAACGAGTGAATTGTGGATGGTAAATTATGATTTTTTGTTGCTGTTTCTTCTTTACTTTCAATATACTCATCAATAGGGTGTATCATTTCTTTTCCTGCCCACTTCCTGAGTAGCAAGTAAAATATAAAGAATCCTACAAGACCTATAACTGTACCAAATAACACAACTTGACCTAACTCAGCACCTATTAATAGAGTAATTGCTAAAATACCTGGTGTTGGTGGGACTAAGCAATGAGTAATATTTAATGCTGCACATATAAAAACTGTCATTTTAGCCATACTTATTTCATGTTTTTGTGCAAGTGTACTAGCTATTGGCGCCATAAGAAGTGTTGTTATATCACCAAATACCGGAATTGAAAGTATAAATGCTGCCATAGCTGGAGCAAGTTCAACATTTTTACCATGTACTATCTTCACAAAGAAATTTGCCATTGGTATAGCTGCACCTGTATCCTGAACAATAACTGCTATAATACTGCCCAAAATAATAACAATACCGATAGCTGAAAGGGTTGCTCCAAAGCCGTTGTTAATAACTTCTATTGCTTTTGTTGGTGAATTACCAAGGAGAATTGCCATAGGAATTGTTACGAGCAATATTGCTAGAACTGGATTCATTTTAAATTTTAAAATCAAAAGCATAAGTAATACCACTGCACCGATTAAAATGAATATAAATGTACTTGGTAGCATAATATTGTACCCCCTAATGTCTTTATTAGTTTGTATTTTTATATTATCTAATTTTGTAAATCTTCCTTTATTCTATATAATAACGTTTACTTAAAATCGATTACAATATTATCCTGTATGTTGTAGGTTGTCATACAGCCTATTTCTTAGAAAGATAGAAATTCTTATTCTTCTTCCTTCCCATACATATTAAACGAACTAACGTTATCTTCCATATGTTCGTCCATCACTCTTCTTACATGTTTTGGATCTCGCTCTTTTATAGTCTCTAATAATAATTTGTGATAATAAAGACCTGCTGAATTACCCTTCTTAATAACTACTTTAAGCATAGCATTTCTTAATACATCATTCATAATATTAAATATTTCAATGAATAATGAATTTTTTGACGCTTTTGCAATAATCATATGAAATTCAAAGTCTGTCTTTGAAAACATCTCTAAATCATCCTTATAAAATTCCATTTGCTTATAACAATTTTCAAGTTCATTAATATCATTTTCAGTAATTTTTTCAGTCGCTAGCTCAGCAACTGCACCTTCTATTTTCCTTCGAAACTCCAATACTTCCTCAAAAGAATTTTTTCCAAGGTAGGCTATTGGAATAATTGTATTCATATATAACCCTGCTTTTGCTTCTTTTACAAATGATCCTTCACCTAGTCTTGTCTCAAGTAATCCTAATATCACAAGTTTCTGTATTGCTTGTCGAACAGTTACACGACTAACTCCAAATGCTTCCGCTAAGACATTTTCTGATGGAATCTTTTCACCTTGGTTCCACTCATTATCTAAAAGCTGCTGTTTAAGTTGTGAAAACACTTGTTCACCTACATTTATTTTTTTAACCTGTTTTATAGCCATTTTTATTTATAATCACTCCATTTTAGTATATTATTTAAAATAATTTTCTTAATTATAATATACTAATAATATCATTTTTACTTATGTAACGCTATATACAGATTTAAATCTTGTTATTATCATTAATATTGAGTATCATAATTCCAAGGACTTCCTCCAGCCAAATACCCACCATCCACATGATAAACCATACCTGACATAAAACTTGATGAATCAGATGCTAACATAATTGTTAGTCCTACAAGTTCTTCAGGAATTCCTGGTCTACCCATAGCAGTTCGCTGCCTTAAAAACTTGCTTCGATCAGGATGTTCCCAAGTAATTTTTGTTAGAGGTGTTAAAATATGACCAGGGGCAATAGCGTTTGCTCTAATTCCATATTGTGCTAGTTCAACTGCCATTGATCTAGTTATTCCTAAAAGAGCACTTTTAGTAGCTCCATAGACACTACATCCACCTAGCATCCCAACTGAATTATGTGATGCCATATTAATAATATTACCTTTTTTAGCTTTAATCATAATCTTTATAACTTCTTGAGACAAGAAAAATAATCCCTTTAGGTTAACATCCATAATTTTATCATAAGTGTCTTCTTCAACATCTAAAAGACCTTCTCTTTTATTAATTCCCGCGCAATTGATTAAAACATCAATTCTGCCATACTCTTGTCTAATTCTGTTGACACATTCTTTTACAGATTCCATATCAGCTATGTTAAGTTCAAAGCTTTTTGCTTTACCATCACAATTAATAATTTCTCCTTCAAGCTTCAACAGCTTTTTGATGCTTGTACCACATAGTGCCATATCCGCACCTACGCTAGCCAAGGTCTTGGCCAAGACACTTCCTATGCCACCTGTTGCACCTGTTAAAACAATTACTTTTCCATCTAAAGAAAATATTTTTTCAAGATTTTTGCCAATCAACTTATTTTACCTCCTTATTACGACTTCACTTTGTTCGTAATTACGAACTTAAAACGCATTAACGAACTCAATAAATTTACTATACCACATTGATTTTTGTTAGTCAACAACGTTTGTTATTAAAATAACTAATTTAATTTTATAAAACCCGTCTTTTTTAGCTTTATCTCGCGTATTCTGATATAATTTATATCAGATAAGAACAAGGAGGAGACAATGCATGCAGGAATCAGAGCATCGACCAACTGCTAGAGTATTAAATATACTTGAGCTACTAGCTACAAATTCTGATGGTTTAACTCTTACTGAAATATCACAGGCCATTGGCGCTCCTAAAAGCAGTATTTTTCCAGTCATTCGCACAATGGCTCAGAGAAAATTTATTTTTTCTGATAAAAACACTTCAAAATATACTATTGGCGTTGCTGCATTTTCAGCAGGTTCTTCATATACTAGCGATATGAATGTTCTCCAGTTTATACAGATTGAAATGAAATATGTAGTAAAAAAAAGTGGTGAAATATGCCAACTTGGCATTTTAGACAGAGATATGGTTTTATATGTTGCAAAAGCTGACTCAGATGAAGCAATTCGTCTTGTATCCTATGTTGGGAAAAGACTGCCTCTATACTGCACAGCTATAGGAAAAATTTTAATTTCTAGGAAAAGCATCTCCGAAATAAAAGCACTCTACCCAGACGGTCTTAAGTCCTATACTAAAAATACAATTACGGATTTTAATGTATTAGAAAAAACACTGATCGAAATACGTGAAACAAATATAGCCTATGAACAAGAGGAAATCACTGAACATATTCATTGCATTAGTGTTCCTTTATTTAAAGGAGATGACATCGTAGCTGGCTTAAGTGTTAGTATTCCTTCATTTCGTATGGGACCACAAAAATCTGAACTTATTAAGTCACTGCTTGTTGAAACACGCTCAAAAATCGAAGCATTTTTTCGTGAAAACGATATTGATACTAACAGCTTAACAATTAGCAACTAGAATTATATTATAAAAATATAACAATAAATCGAGAAAAATAAAGAGCTGTTGAAATAAATTTCAACAGCTCTTTGTTATTCTTAAATGTTACCCCATTTTTTTTGTTTTATATACAACTTAATAATGATTTTGTCATTATTTTGATAAATTTCAACTTAATATACACTAATAATATATTACCCCTTTACTCCACCCACTGTTAGTCCCCCGACTATTTTCTTTGATAAGAAAATAAATGCTATCATTATAGGTACAATAGAGATTGCAACACCTGTGAAAACTGCACCATATTCTGTCTTATATGTTCCCCTTGCAAGCATCACCATTATAGGAAGTGTAAACTTATTAGGATCAAATAACAATATAAGAGGTATTAAGAAGTTATTCCAAGTTTGAATGAATGTGAATATAGACATTGTAGCAACACTTGGGAATATTAAAGGCAATACTATTTTATTGAATATTGTAAGTTCATTACACCCATCAATTCTAGCAGCTTCTATAAGTGACCTACTTATTGCACCATCTGTATATCCTTTAATAAAGAATACAGATGCAGGAGTTGCTATAGCTGGTATTATTAAAGGCACATATGAATCAAGTAAACCCATATGTTTTACTAATTGAAATAATCCTATCATACCCAATTGAGTTGGCACCATCATTGTACCTAGTAGTACCCAAAACAGAATCTTATTTCCCTTAAATCTAAATTTTGAAAAACCATAGGCAGTTAATGCACTAAAATAACCACTTACTGCTGTAACTGCAGTTGCTATTACTATACTATTGAGTAATCCATTCCATATAGGTTGGCTTTCTAGTAATCTATGATAATTTACCATTAATGCAGTTCCTGGTTTTAAAGACAAGGTTGTAGCGATTTCAGCATTAGTATGAGTAGCATTAATTATCATTATAAAAAATGGTAAAAAACATAAGATGGCAAGCGCTATAAGCGCTATGTACAAAACTATTTTACCAATGATACTGCCTATTTTGTTACTATCGTTTTTTAACACATTATTATATTCCATCTCTACCCCCCTTATTCATAATCATCAGCATTTCTATTTATAAACTTGAATGATATTATTGCAAATACAAGTATTATTACAAATAATGCATACCCAACAGCAGCACCGTATCCATAGTTATTGTTTACAAATGCGGTTCTATAAAGGTACATAACCATTGTAGTTGTTGCATTATTAGGATCCCCAGCACCTTGTGATAATGCATATGGTATATCAAAGGATTGCATTCCTCCTATTAATGATGTTATAAAAGAAAATAATATTGTTGGCCTTAATAAAGGAATTGTTATTGACCAAAACCTTTGTGATTTAGATGCTCCATCAACTGTTGCAGCCTCATAAAGTTCTTCAGGAATATTTTTAATTCCAGCCATAAATATTATCATACTATATCCAAACCACATCCAGAAGGAAGTAAGTGATACTATTCCTCTAGAATAATTTTCACTCATAAGAAAGTTTATTGGTTCTTTTATTAAATGAATATTCATCAATATTTTATTTACAGAGCCTGCTTGCCAATCAAATAAAAATGCAAACAATATACCAATTGAAGTTGCAGTTACTAGATTAGGAAAGAAATATACCGCTCTAAAAATATCTTTACCTTTTAATCTTGCTTCATTTAGTACAACAGCTAATATTAACGCTAAAAGCAATTGAGGAATACCTCCACATAGCCACATAATCCAAGTATTAGCTATGGACTTTAGAAAAACAGGATCTGCAAACAATCTTGAATAATTCGCAAGACCTACAAATTTAATATTCTTAGACATACCATCCCATTTAATAAAACTAACATATAATGAATAAATCATAGGATACAATTGAAAAATAAGAAATGTTATAAAAAACGGTGCGATAAATAATAATCCATACTTTTCTCTATCTATTTTACCTTTAGCCAAAGTGACACCCCCTATTTGTTTAATTAGCCTTATTTACTTAAAAACAGTTAATAAGGCTAACTATTATTTATTTTTTTACATATCCTTTAATTAATCTACTTTTATGTCAGGATATGCACTTACTACATCAGCTTTGAATTTTTTAAGAAAATCATCTTTTGAAGCAGTTTTACCGAGTATTAATAAATCTATTTGTTTATTCCAAGCAGTATTAATAGTATCATCATATTCTGTAAATAACTTACCATCTATACCTTTAACTAGTTCTGTGTATTCTTTATATACATTTTGATTCTTCAAGTATACATTGTTTCCTGCATCTGTACTTGATAATTTAGCTTGAACATCTACGTTATTCATGAAGTCACCTTTATCTTTTGCTTGTGCTTCCATAAATTCTGCATTTGTAGTTAGGTACTTAACAAACTGCCAAGCGTTATCTTTTTGTTTACTCTTGCTAGATACACCAAGCCAAGTTCCACCCCAATAGTATGGTGTTGGAGCTTTTACGAATGCATAATTGCCTGTCTCTTTAGGAGCATTTTGATCTAAAACAAAAGGAAGTCCCCAAGTTGGAAGCATATATCCAAAAGTAGTTTTGTCTGACATAGATCCAGTCCATGCTGGTGTCCATTGAGTAAATTTAGCATCTAAACCTTCTTTTCTAATTTGAGCAGCTTGATCAATATACTCCATCATTTTAGCATCGATAACTAACTTATCATCTTTTACCCATCCCTGAGTACGGCTACCAATAGCTACATTTACTAATTCATTATATCCAGCTAATAACTTAACTTTTCCAGCACTTTTCTCCTTAAGAGTTTGTCCCAGTTTGATAAAATCTTCTGTTGTTGTCATCATTTTTTGAATTTCAGCAGGATCATCTGTTCCAAGGTACTGCTTTGCAATACTTCTCTTATAGAAGAATCCACCTGGAGTTGCCTGCCAAGTTAAAGCTCTTATAGACTTGTCCTCTTCGTTTCGTCCAAGATCTACAGTATACGGTACCATTTTACTTGTAAGTGTCTCAGCATTATAAGGTGCTTTTGACAAATCTTCATAAAAATCTAAATTTGTAAATTTCTTTACATAAGCAGATTCTGCTAAGAATACATCAGGTCCATTTACGCCAGCACTCATTGTAGATGATATCTTAGTTGTATACGCACTATTGTCATTTGGAATAGACACAAGTTCAACTTTGAGATTAGGGTAAACTTTGTTGAATTTTTCAATAATACCTAAATCCTTAAGCTCTGTATTCCAAGACCAAATTTTTATTGTTCCCTTATAGTCCGCTGGTACCTTAGCAGTATTTTCAACTGGAGCCTTAGATGAATCTGTAGTTGCCTCTTTGCTAGATCCACAACCAGCAAAAATTGAAGTAGCCATCATTGTTGATAAAGTTAACATTGCAAATTTCTTAAAGTAGTTTTTTTTCATTATTTTCCCCCCAATAAATATTTAGTTAGTCTATCAATAAATAACATCCTAAAGGAATATTATAATACTAATCAGTTTTTAATAAACTCGCGTTCATTCATATTTAAAAAAAATGTAAAACAGCTTACTTTAATGTTTTACATGAATTTCTTTCAATTAGGTCTATAGGTAAGGTATAATTTGCTGAAAAATTTGAATTATTCTCAATTGATGTTATTAACGTATTTGTTGCTATTGCTGCCATTTCAAGTAAAGTCATTCTTACTGTTGTTAATGATGGATTTATATACATTGCCACCTCTATATCATCAAACCCTACTATTGAAATATCATCTGGCACTTTCAAATTAGCCTCTTGTATTGCTTGCATAGCTCCTATAGCCATTTTATCATTACCACAAAATATTGCAGTAGGAATTCCTTTTTGCAACAATTTATTTGTAGCATTATATCCACCTGTGATTGTAAAATCACCTTTAGCAATTAAACTGTTTTTCACGCTAATTCCAGCATCTGTAAGTGCCTTCTTATAAGCATTAAATCTTTCCATACCAGATAAATTCTCCGATATTCCCACTATATGTGCAATTTTAGTATGTCCAAGGCCTATCAAATAATTAGTAGCCTTATATGCTCCATGAAAATTATCAGCATTAACAATTATACATTTTTTATATACCTCTTCATCTGATTTTACTGATTGATCTAAAAGTGCTACCCTATAACCAGATTGTATTATTTCTTTTATTTCTACCTCGTTGTTCTTTTCGCCAATAAATATTCCACCTGATATTGTCTTATTATAAAAAGTTTCTTTAACTTTTTTAAAATCCTTTTGTTTACTTACTATGGATACAAGTACTGTATAACCCATTTTGCTTGCATTATCAATAACTGATCCAGTAAATGGTGAAAAGTAGGAACTACTAGTAACCTGCTTACCACCCGAATCCACCTTCATGTCAATTATGAAAAGCCCTATTACTCTGTTCTTAACTCCTGCAAGCATTCTAGCTGATGCATGTGGTACATAGTTGTTATCCTTAATGATCTTTTGAATTCTTATTCTAGTTTCTTCTGGAACATTAGAATAATTGTTTATTACTCTTGAGACGGTGCTTCTTGAAACTCCTGCTATTTTCGCTATATCTATACTGTTCATGTCCACACCCCTTATCAATAGTTTTAAACGCGTGTTTATAATGTAATAGTACTATATATATTCTTACTTTTCAAACCGTAATAAGTCCATTTTCCCTTAAATAAACAAGTTTTAACATCATTAGCTTCATATATATCGAAATTGCTCCCTTTCTCGTAGAACCGTTTACATATTTCTATTAAATCATCTCCTACGGAGCTGCAACATCTTCGAAGAAGATGCATTAACGACTTCATAAGGAAATTTATACTACCCCTGAAGTTTTCTTTTTGTTAGGGTATGTAACTCACACAAATATATTTGGGAGACTTTCCTTATGAAATGTCGTTAAAAGCTAAAATTTCGTAATATCTCTTTTAGTCTCTCTGCCTTTTCATTTAAGCCTTGTGCCAATTTATGCATGTCTTCGTTTGAACTATTTTGGATTTCCACTGAAGCAGTCACCTGCTGCGTTGCAGCAGCACTTCTCTGCGCAAGCATTGATATATTACTTATGTTATCTGATAAACTAATCTTCCCCTTTTCAATCAGATTTATGCTATTAACAGAATTATGCATTGCATCAACCACGCTTTCTATAGCGAGTTTTATTGAATCAAATGCTTTAATAGTTTTCATTACTTGAGCTGTCTCATCTGAAAATGCTATTTTTGCATTATTTGATATCTCTATAGTACTGCTAATTGAGTCATTTACTTGCTTTATTATTTTACTAATCTCAATAGATGCACCTTGTGATTGTCCAGATAATTTTCTTATTTCCTGGGCTACTACTGCAAATCCCTTACCAGCATCCCCTGCTCTTGCAGCTTCAATTGATGCATTTAATGATAATAAATTAGTTTGATTTGTTATTTCATTTATTTTATTTAATATTAATAATATATTTTTTGTATTGTCTTTGAGTTCTGAAATAGTGTCAGAAACATTAGTTATAGCTTTAGAATTGCTGTCTGATGATTCATTTAACCCCTTAATAATATGTCTGCTATCCTCAAGTACCAAGAAACATTCGTCTGCTGCTCCTGACACTTTTCCGAGTCCCTCCACACCTTTATGGATATCTAAATCTAAATCATTAGAGGTTTCTTCACATTGCATTGTATTTTCTACTTGCTCTCCAGAACCAATTGTGATTTCAGCAATCGCAGCGGTAACTTGTTTTGAAGTTTGCGCGTTTCCCTCGGTAAAATTAAGTAACTGATTTGAAATCTCATCAGTTTCTGATGCTAGAGCGGTTGTTGTCTTTAACATAAATCTTAATTTTCTAGTCATAATATTAAAATTTTCACTTAATGCGTTAAGCTCAAGGATTCTACTGTTTTTGCTTTCAACCATTAAATTACCGTCAGCGAGCTTCTTTGTAAGCCCAATAATTTCATTTATAGGTCTTGAAATCTGCATGGATGTGAATAAGGAAATAATAACACAAGCAATTAAACACAAAATCATAATTACTGAAGTGTATTTTTGTATATTAGTAGCCGTTGCTGATAATTCACTTTCAGGGACTACAGCCACATATTTCCAATCATTTAATTTTGACTGAGTATACACTCCAAACATCTTAGTATTACCATCTTTAAATGTAAAATCACCATTTCCACTGGTTTTTATAGCACTATAAACATTGTCCTTTAATTTTGTTCCAGCTAATTTACTATCCTTATGTGCTACAATTTTGCCATTTCCATCTATAATGTATATATATCCCTTTTTACCTATTTTTGAATCTTTTAATGCGTTATTTAAAATATCTACACTAATATTTATTTCTAAAATCCCTATAGTCTTTTTTCCACTTGTATTTTTAAATAGACTTATACTACTTAAATAACTCGCTGAGCGACCCTCTATTATCTTGGCATCATGTGGCGGTAACCAATATGGCCTCCCATCATTTTTAACTACTGTGTTATACCAAGGCTGTTTTTTAGTTTCTGTCATAGCGCTATTAGACTCTTCCAAAGTTCTTGGATTTCTAGGAAAACTAGATGTTAAACCATTTTCACTGTAAAATGTTATCCCACTTATAATATTCATACTATTACTTAACGTTGCATTTGTTAGTTCATTTTCAATTAGAACTCTATTATTATCCTTAATCTCATCAGTAACCTTATCATTATTAATTAGTGATATAAACTTTTTATTAGAATATAACTGTGCTGGCATATTATCTACAGAACTAGTTATTATTTCTACATAATTTTTGTTTTGCATTAATGTTTCCGTTGAAGAACTTTTAAAATCCTTAATAACGTTTGCCTTTGTTATAAAATAAGTAGAAACCCCCGTTACAATTAATGAAACCATTACAAGCAATGAAAAAGTTATTGTTAATTTTCCTAAAAGACTTTTAGCATTAATCTTTATAAACCTTTTCTTCATATTTGCACCCCTAATATTCTTTTTTTGTCAATCGTTTACAAGTTATTTTCAACAAAAATATAAGGAGGGTTTACCTCCTTATGTTTTAATTACCCATTTCTATTACTACTTTATGTGCATTTCCATCTCCAAATACGGGTAATATGTCTCCTTGTATAATTTCCCCATCAACTGTTATTACTTTAACTCCTTTGCAAACATGCTCTGGATTTTTTACTATAATGTTATATGTGTCCCCTCTATATACTCTCTCAATCTCAAACCCATTCCAATCCTTTGGAATACAAGGATTAACACTAAGTCCATCATATTCTGGTTTTACCCCTAATATAAACTGAGTGATTGCGAAATAATTCCACGCAGCAGTTCCTGTAAGCCATGAGTTTTTAGCCTCACCATGTCTTATTGCATCACTCCCAGCTACCATTTGCGAATAAACATAAGGTTCTGTTCTATGAATCTCACTTATATCTTCAAGAAATGCTGGCGCAATGTTTTTATATACGTCAAATGCTCTGTCACCTCTACCTAAAACTGTCTCTGCTATCATTATCCATGGATTATTATGACAGAATATACCTGCATTTTCTTTATATCCTGGTGGATAAGATGAAATTTCACCAAGGTTTATGTCATACTTGCTATATGGTGGGTTCAATAACATTATTCCATATTTAGTGTCTAATCTTTCCTTTACAGAATCTAGTGCTTTTAATGCTAATCCCTCTTCTACACCAATACCCGCCATTACGCAGAAACCTTGTGATTCTATATATATCTGACCTTCGATGTTTTCTTTGCTCCCAACCTTATTTCCAAAAGCATCATATGCTCTTAAAAACCAATCTCCATCATATCCTTTTTCTATTACAGTTTTTCTCATTTCATCAATGTGATTCTGCGCAATTATCGCTTCTTCATTTAGACCAAATCGTTTGCATAGTTCTACATATTCTGGTCCTATATACACGAACATTCCAGCTATTAGAACTGATTCGGCAACTCTTCCATCTGGATCTCCAAATGTTTGAAAAGATTCGTCTGGTTCTGTTGAAAAACAATTTAAATTCAAACAATCGTTCCAGTCAGCTCTTCCGATTAAAGGAAGTCCATTAGGTCCAAGATTATTTATAACATGATAGAAAGACCTCTTTAAATGCTCCATAAGTGTATCTTTTATATTTTCATCACTATTGAAAGCCACGTGTTCATTAAGTATTGTGAAATCTCCGGTTTCCTTTATATAAGCTGCAGCGCCTAGAATTAGCCACAACGGGTCATCGTTAAATCCCCCTCCAACTTCAGAGTTTCCTTTTTTGGTTAGCGGTTGATATTGGTGATATGCTCCACCATCTTCAAATTGAATTGCTGCTATATCTAATATTCTTTCCCTTGCTCTTTCCGGAATTTGATGAACAAATCCAAGTAAATCTTGATTTGAATCCCTAAATCCCATTCCTCTGCCAATCCCAGACTCAAAATATGATGCACTTCTAGACATATTAAAAGTTACCATACACTGATACGGATTCCATATGTTTACCATACGATTTAACTTGTCATCATCCGATTTTATGTTATATTTTGATAATAAGTTCAGCCAATACTTACTTAAATCTTCAAGTCCTTTTTCTACTTGAACATCAGTACTAAACTTAGCTATCATATCTTTAGCCAATGTCTTGTTAATAATACCAGGACTTTCCCACTTCTCTTCTTCTTCATTTTCAACATATCCAATTATAAAAATCAAACTTGTTTCCTCACCTGGTTTTAGTTTTATAATTTTACTATGAGATCCTACTGGTGACCATCCACTAGCAACAGAATTGTTGGATTTTCCACTAATTACTGTTTGTGGTGAATCAAATCCATTATACAATCCTAAAAATGATTCTCGATCTGTATCAAATCCATCTATATCGGCATTTACAGAATAGAATGAATAATGATTACGTCTTTCTCTATATTCAGTTTTATGATAAATGACTGAGTTATCTACTTCAACTTCTCCTGTACTAAAATTTCTTTGGAAGTTAGTCATGTCATCATATGCATTCCATAAACAGAACTCAACAAATGAAAAAATAGTAATTTCTTTATCCTCACTCGATGTGTTTTTTATTTTTAGTCTGTTCACTTCTCCATGATACTTTAAAGGTACAAACATTAATTGTTCAACTTCAATACCATTTCTTTCACTTTTAATTTGAGTATATCCTAGTCCATGCCTGCATTCATAAGAATCTAATTCTGTTTTTACGGGCATATATCCTGGTGTCCAAACATCTCCACCATCATTTATATAATAATATCTTCCCCCACTATCCACTGGTGCACTATTATACCTATATCTAGTTAACCTACGTAGCCTTGCATCCTTATAAAAACAATATCCCCCACTAGTATTTGAAATTAATGAGAAAAAATCATCTGTTCCAAGATAATTAATCCATGGATACGGAGTCTTAGGCGTAGTAATAACATATTCTTTATTTAAATCATCAAAATAACCGAATTTCATACTTTATTCCCCCTTATATTTCTATAATTCTATCTTATAGAAAATAATTGAAAATATCAATAATCATAGAGGGGTTTATTACCCCCTATTTCTTACATTAGATTTAATTAACGCGTGTTTACTACATTTATTATAACTTATTAGATTTTTTATAACTTATTTGTATTTTGATTTATATTGCCATCTTTTTTAAGCAATAAAACAGGCGACATATACAATATATCACCTGTTTTATCTTATATCTATTACTATACTTTAGCTTGAGATAATGCATCTTGCGTTGCACTAATAATTCCCTCGCAACTATAAGTGGCTCCTGATATTGTATCTACTGAAGTTGATTGAGCTGAAATTATCTCTGAAATAATTCCACTTTCAACATTTTCATAAAATCTTGGAGTATCTTGATTTGACACTGTTTCAATACTAATAATTTTATTATCTTTTATTGTAACTGACATTTCTGTTGTACCTCTTCTGTAACCAGTACCAGTTCCTGTGTAGGTTCCATCGGTATAACTTACAGTATCTTTTGTTGTTATGCTAGCGCTGTCATCTGTAGTATTAGCAGTTGAGGTTTCGTCATTAGTAGTCGTGCTTGAGTTATCGTTACTAGAAGTTGATACACTACTGTCCGAACTTGCTACACCAGTACTTGTATCAGTAGTACTTTCATCAGCAGTGCTAATAGAAGCGGTACTTGCTGTCGAACTTGCCTCTGCTTGAGTTAATGCATCCTGCGTTGCATTTATAATCCCCTCACAACTATAAGTTGCTCCTGAAATCGTATCTACTGAAGTAGACTGATTTGAAATCATTTCAGATATTATCTCACTTTCAACATTTTCATAAAATCTTGGAGTATCTTGATTTGATACTGTTTCAATATTAGCAATTTTATTGTCTTTTATTGTAACTGATATTTCAGTTGTACCGCCTCTATAACCAGTACCAGTTCCTGTATATGTTCCGTCCGTATATTTTTGAGAAGTACTAGTTGTACTAGTCGTTGTATTTGTAGAACTACTAGATGTTGTGGTTAATCCACTTTTAGCTAAGGCAATCCCACCTAAATTGTTAACACCATAAAGTCCTACCATAGCAGCTATTGCTAAAGAACTGGCCAGTTCTGGGTTTATATTCTCACCAAGAACATTTACCTTAGTATTGTTTCTAGGACATGTTTCAATACACTTAAAACAGTTAATACAATCCCCACCACATACACTTTCTACTTTGTAAAGTGGTAATCCCATTGAACAATTATTTGTACAAACTCTACACTTTCCACATTTTTCAGAAGGTTTTATAATTTTCAATATACCTATTCTTGAAAATATATTAAAAACAGCTCCTAAGGGACATAAATATCTACAGAAAAATCTTTCTACAAAGAAAGCACCCACCGTTATTAAAATCAAAAACACAACTCCAATAGTGTAATCTGATAATACCTGAGGAAAATCAGTTATTAAAGCAAAAGCATCCCAAGGACTTGTAGTATCCAAAACACTACTTCCCATTGTCCACACAACAACTATAAGTAATAGTAATACTAAATATTTAACATATTTTAGCGCCGCATCTAGTTTTTCGTTTACTTTAAAGTTAATTTTAAATACATGTTTTGATAATAAATGAAGTAAATCATTATATGTTCCAAAAGCACAAATCCACCCGCAGAAAAACCTCCCCAGTACTATAGTTATTATAATAGCAGTTACAAACTCAATTAAACTAGGGAAGACCTGAATGAAATTAAGATCACCTTTAATTATCATTTCATAAATACTTTTAAAACCCGAAAATGCCAATATAAATAAGCCTGGTGATAAAATAAACATTAATAATTGCACTGCTAATCTAAATATTTGTATTCTCTTTATCTTTTTTTTCATTTTTACCACTCCTTTTAAATGCTATTTTTATATACAAATTCATTATTCGTAAGTGTAACTTTTCCACTCAAACCTGATGTAACATAAACTTCTTTATTTTTAGTTATGAATATTGCATCTATGCCTTTCATTTCTTCAATTAACCTCATAGCCTTAAACACTCCCATAATATATGTACCTGTCGAAAGTCCATCCCCATCTATAGAATTATCAGAAATTATTGTAGAACTTATAATATCGCTTTCAGAAGGGTAGCCAGTACTTGGGTTTATTATATGATGAAATTTTTTACCTCCAGTCTCAAAGTACCTTTCATAGTTACCTGAGGTAACTACAGATTTGTTTATTACACTTATAGTTAAAGCAAATTCTCCACGTCTTTTAAACGGATTTTGAATACCAACAGTCCAAGCGTTTCCATCATCTTTACTTCCAATTACAAATATGTTTCCTCCAAGATTTATAAGAGCACTTTTGATTTTATTTTTAATCATTATGTCTCTAACTTGATCTGCTGCATATCCTTTCGCGATACCTCCAACATCGATTTCCTGTTTTTCATTCTTTAAAAGTATAGAACTATTATTTTTATCTATTACTATATCCTTGTAGTTTACAACCTTAAGCTTTTGTTTAATTTCACTACTACCTGGGACTCTAACATCTTCTTTGCCAATGCCCCACAAAGCAACTATTGGCCTAATTGTGATATCGAAAGCCCCTTCTGATAGCATGCAATATTTTATAGCCTTTTCAATAACATAATAAGTATCCTCGCTCACTATTAACGACTGTTTCCCAGCATATTGATTTATTTTTGAGATTTCGCTATTTTCTTTAAATACAGACATTTTGTCGTCAATCTCACATAGCTTTCTAATTGACTCGTCAATAGCTTTATTAGCTTTTCTTCCACATACTTTTAATTGATTCAAGGTGCCAAGCGAATAAAATTCGCGAGATATATACTCTTTTATATTTCCAGATATAAGTAATAAAATTAAAATAATACCTATTATTACTGACATTATAATTAATGCATTTTCAATATTAAAAACCATAACTACCAACCTTTCATCTAGTAAATTAATTTATAAGAACTTAATTTACTTACCTTCTATGTATTTATATTAACAAACAATTATGTATCTCATATCAAATGATTATGTGTTTTTTATGTTATTTTACTGATATACTTTTCACTAAAATGGTTAAACTATATGAAATACTTGATATCAAAATTATTTACAAGTTCATAATTTTCTTATTTGAAGGGAGAATGTTAATGGATAAACATAAATTAGGAAAAGCAAAGAATTCAGTTAATGAATTAGATGCTAATAAAGGCAGTGGTGGTGTTTCAGACACTGAAATGGCAATTATGTATAAACTATCTAACATGACAAATGACATTGCTGATGTACCTGTTGAAGAAGAATTAAAATTAAAAACCAAATAATTAAAAAAAGCCTCATACTTAAGGTAACGGGTTTACTTTAGAGGTGCAATCCTATAAATAACATCATTTTCAACAATGATTTATACAACAAAAAAGGTATGATAAATTAACAATTTATCATACCTTTTAACATCTAATTATATATTATTTTGATTTAAAATCAATTATTGATGAAATAACTTTCTCAAAACAGTTATTAGTGGGAATATGCCCTGAGTTTTCAAATACCTTTATCTTTAAATTAGGATTATTTGAATTTTCAACCACCTGTTTTGCTATAGAAGTTGAGGCTACTATATCATCCTTTCCTTGCAAAATGAGATATGGGACCTTTAGTTGTAATAACTCTTTTGTTAAATTAATATTAAACATTTCTTCTAAAACATTTGAATTTGTTTGAACATTTTGATTACCATCTACGATTGTTCCATAAGCATTTTTAAGGCTATAATCTGGACTAAAAAACGTTTTAAGTATTATTTTATAGAACCGAGAATTACTTTCATCTTTATCCTTATAAAAGAATCCATTTGTATATTTGCTTATTAATGCGTAGACTTCAAGCCGTGATTTCATATCACAATTATCTGATTCCATAACGTGTTTTAATACTTTACGTTCATCTACTGTTAAATCACATTGAACCAGTTGATTATAAGTATCTTTATCTTTTGCCACATCTCTAATAATCTGACCGTATGCAACAACTCCATTTATATCATTGGGCAACCTATTCGCAACCTTACAGGTCAATACAGTACCCCAAGACATTCCGAAAAGATATATTTTTTTATTAGGGAATTGTTTTTTCATTTCTAATACTAAATCTGACAACATATTCGCATAACTATCAATAGTAACGTCATGATTAAGTTTTTCATAATTTTTTGCACAACCATATTGGTCCCAATACACCATAATATATTTGTTCGTTAGTTCTGGGAATATACCTCTACAGCCAACATTAAAAGGAATCGGAGAGCCTGGACCTCCATGAACTGTAATCATAATAGGTAGGTTTTTTGTTTCGCCTTCCAAAAGTACAGTTTGCATTTTATTATCAAGTTTGACTTGCTGTAACTCACTTATTTCGTTCCTGTTCGTTGAGTTTCTTAATGTGACTTGGCAAATAATAAATCTAACGAGAAAAAATATCACAAAAATACTAATAATAATTATTAGCACCTTAGTTAATTTCTTTTTTCCTTTCATATGTATTCCCCCTTCTTTTATCTTTAATAATTTTATTAAATGAATAATTCCTTATCTATTGTAATTATATGATTATAATTGATTATAGTTAAAAAAGCTAAGTTTCATTAAACCAATTACAAATTCCTTCATTAAATCATAATATTATGAAAAATATATTATATCACTATACTTAAATTTCTTATTTGCAATACCAATCTGTTCTTGGGTAATATTAAAATCATAAGCGATATCGGCTCTAAACACATATCTCGAATTAATATCGCTACTTGCAACAAGATATGTTTGAAATTTTGTGTTTTCAATGTCGTAGCGTACGCCACCCTTACCTTTCCTTCTAACATTGTTAAGGAAATATAAAAGTATTTTCTATTATCAAAAGCGTTCTTGTCACCATCTGAACATCCATCCTTATGAAATTTATACTGTTTTTCCTTATCAACCACAGAGTTTATATTAATTAACCTTTTGATTTCCTCTGCAACAGACCAATTTGAAACAGTTTCAGTGGTGCAATTCATACTTATACCCTGTGTGGTTTTGATAACATCATCATTGCATACTATTCCACGACTTGCGTTTGAACGAACACCTACCATTTTATATCTTGATGGATTTCCTTTTATGCTTTCAAATTTTTCTTGTGGTAGTCCAATCCACTTACAAAATGGGTTATTACAATAATTCATTTGAATAGGAGTAACTGTTGATTGTACCTTTAAATATGATGGTGTAAAGACTAAATACCTATATTTTTTTCCAAAGTCAATAGGGGTAAGAGCCTTGTAGTCAGTGTCCATCTACTCTAATTCTATATTTGAATATGGACATATTGTATTTATATCTAATGAGGTTTCATTTGCCAAATCTTTTAGTTTAGACAATTATATATCCCACATAATATTAGTAGGTCCAGTTAAATCAACGTCTGGCTTATCTACTCCGAATATGATTCCATCTATTTTCTTTTTACTTCTACGTTTTCCAAGCCATTGAATAAAGAGTTTATCTTTCAAAATATTTTGCAAAAGCATATCAACCACCTCTGCCTCATCATAATCAGTATATTTCGAATAATATTCAACTATCAATTTAGTCCTACGTGAAATCTTCCAAGAAACATTCTCTTTATTAGTATTTTTAGGCTTAATAAATTCCATCATATCCCTCCATTCAAAATATATATTACTATTTATAGTATATCCCTTTTTAGTTATAATAGACATTTTGCATGACTTCTTGTACTCATTTTTACAAGCATTTTTACATATGTAATTAAATTATTACGTGTGTTTTTCTTATTACAAAAAGTTATGTAATTTTAATAGTAAAGTATTAATAAATTGCCATTAATACTTGTATATAAGCCAAAATAAAGAGTGCAAAAATTAATGTAATTTTGCACTCTAAAACTATTGTATTTTTGTCTTTTGCACCCCTAAAGTAAACCCGTTATACTTAAGGATGGCTTTTTTAAATTTAATTTTTTATATTGTCTTACCAGTTTAGTTAACAAATGTTATAAGCGCAATAAAAAGTATATATTACTTAAATATCTTAATACGATCTTCAAGTGGTAGGAACTGCTTTTCGTCAGGTTGAGCTGTTATTTTACCAAATGGCATTTGTGCAAGAAGTTTCCAGTTGCTTGGTACACTCCATTCTTTTTTCACTTGGTCCTCAATGAGTTCGTTATAATGTTGAAGTGATGCTCCGAAGCCTTCTAATTCTAATGAAGTCCATACAACATATTGATGCATTCCACTTGATTGAAGCGACCAAACTGGGAAATTATCTTTATAAAGAGCAAATTGGCTCTGAAGTGTTTCAATTACAGTAGTATCTTCAAAGAATAAAACAGTTCCATATCCATTACCAAATGAATTTATTTTATCCTCAGTCTCACCGAATTTATCAGCAGGAACTATTTTTCTTAAAGTTTCTTTTGTAATGTCCCATAGTTTATCATGGTGTTTACCTAGTAATAAAACTACTCGTGCACTTTGAGAATTAAATGCTGATGGTGTATTTTTTACAGCCTTCTCAATAAGTTCTTGAATTACCTCATCGCTTGTTACCTTTTCTTTACTAATTGCATAAAACGAACGTCTGTCTGCCGCAGCAGTATAAAAATCTTTTTTCATATTATTATTCCTCCAATTATTTATTTATTATTTTTTTATTAATATTATTTACATATAGAAGTTAATATATCCATAGTTAAGCATTAGATAATTCTTCTAATATAATCCACTATTACTATTATGATGACTTTCTCATTTCTACAACAAGAAAATGTGAAAGTAAATCTGCCTGTATTTTTATATTTTCATTAGAAATTTCCATGGCATCTCTTTCATTTAGAGTAATCCCATTAATATTTGATCTTCCTTCTATTTGAACTAAATATGCCTGCCTATCATCTTTTACTTCATAATATATTTCTTTATTCTCTTCTAATTCCAAAACTGATATATTTACATCTTGATTGACTTTTATAGCCGCATTTCCTTGATTACTAGATACCATATTTAGCCATTTGTTTTTTCGTTCATTCCATTCAAATTTATATTCACCGTAGTTGGGTTTATGCCCACTTTGATCAGGAAGTATCCATATTTGAAGAAATCTTGCTATATTTTCACCTAAATTATGCTCACTATGATAAACCCCTGTACCTGCACTCATGTATTGAACATCACCACGTTTTAATGTTCCTTTGTTGCTCATACTATCAGCATGTGTTAACTCTCCTTCTACAACATAGGATATAATTTCCATATCGCGATGAGGATGTGTATCAAATCCTGTATGAGGATTAACTAAATCATCATTTATAACCCTTAGCACACCAAATCCCATGTTCTCAGGGTTATAATATCCAGCAAATGAGAAGTGAAATTTACTTTTTAACCATCCGAGATCACTTAACCCCATTTTTCCACTTTCTAGTTTTCTTAACATCGAAAATCTCCTTTCTTAAATTTTTTCATATTCCAGATAATTTTTTAAGCAAATTTATCAAATCTTTCTTTTCATCTGTTGTTAAAACACTAAAGACATCATTTATATTTTCTAAATGTTTCGGGAATATCTCTTCTATAAGGGCTCTTCCTTCTTTAGTAATACTTATTAAATTAACTCGTTTATCTTTTGAATCAATACATCTCTTTACCAAATTTTCCTTAACTAAATTTTCTATAACTACAGTCATATTTCCACCAGTCGAAAGAATTTTTTCTATTATTTCGCTGACCCTTAAGTCTCCTTTGTGATATAAGACCTCAAGGACTGCAAACTGAGAAACTGTTAAGCCTGCTTCCTTTATAGTTGTGTATTCACGTCTATGAACACTATGAGTACATCTACTTAATGCTATTAATGCTTTTAAATTAAGATCTATTAATTGTCCATAAGTATTTTTTTCTTTATCCATATCTATAATATAGTACTAACTAGTAATATAGTCAAGCTTTTTCAACAAAATTTCTTCTTTAATAATTATTATCTTCAAATAATCTTAAACTTATAGTAACACTTTACTGTGTTGCTAGTATTATATAACTAATGAGGTAAAAATATATGAGGAGGTAGTTTATTATAATTAAAGCTATTAACTTAAGTTATCCTAGAAAAACGATAATTAATACTTTGAATAATCTTATTTTTGAGGCAAAACTAAAAGATATTAGCCGATCTGAATATAAAAAAATAATAAGCTCAACTATTGTAATACTTTTTTTAAGTCAACAGATTGCTTATGCGCATCCTTCAATGCTAGAAAGCAACAGAACAATAGAATTTTTAGATAATTACGGGCCACCCTTAATTCTTACTGCAGTTGACCTTTTAAAACTTAGCATACCCCTATTTCTACATATGAAAAATTTACGGATTACTAGTAATTAAGATTACTAGCAATTAGGATTGCTCGCAATTAAATAAAATCAGCTAATACATTAATTTACCTAATGTATTAGCTGATTTTAGTATGTAATATTAAATATTTTCTATTACTAGACCATCTTCATCAATTTCTAGATTTAGAGTTTCCCAATTTTCTGGCAAGCCTTTCAAGAATTCTTTCAGCTTGTCCTCAGTATCATTATCATCTTTTTTAAGCATTACCATAATTGTTGGACCAGCTCCACTTAAAAATGCCCCTAATGCTTCACTCTCTTTAACAAAACTTGTAATTTGGTTATAATTTTTTATTAAACCCATCCTATAAGGCTGGTGGAGTTTATCCTGACAAGCAAATTTAACCGCTTCATAGTCACCATTAACAAGTGCTATAATAAGCATAGAAACCCTACCTACATTAAAAACTGCATCTCTAAGACGTACTTTTTCCGGAAGCACTGCCCTTGAATCATCTGTTGATAGCTGTAGTTTTGGTATTAGCGCACAGAATTTCACACCTCCACTAATTGGAACTTTATTATAATGGGCAACTCCATTTTCCATAATTGAAACAGTCATTCCACCAACCAATGCTGGGGTAACATTATCCGAATGACCTTCAATCTCACATGCAAAATCTAAAACCTCTTGTTTAGTTAAAATATCTCCACATAACCTATTAGCAGCAACAATTCCAGCTAATATACATGTAGCACTACTTCCAAGGCCTCCACTAACTGGTATATCTGTTTTAAATGTTAATCTAATCCCTCTCGGAGCTTTTAAAAGCTTCTTAAAAGTTTTTAACATCGAACTATAAACCAAATTATTTTTATTTGCATATTTTTCATCGCAACCTAGAATCTCAAGTCCAGTTTCTATCTCTTCAACAATAAATTTATTATAGAGTTTGAAAGCTACTCCAAGAGTATCTAATCCAGGTCCCATATTAGCACTTGTGGCAGGTATTCTGATCTCAAACATGACTTTTTGCAACATTTTCTTTGCTTTTAGTGCTAAAACAATTCATATAGTAGCCTCCTAATACGACAAGATTTATCCATTATATTATATATAGTATACTTTTAGAGGTAAAAATTCAAGTTTTCTTTAGAAAATAAGAATATTATATTGTTTGATTTTTTTGTTAGACAGGTATATTAAGTATCTAAATAGTTAAAACTACCTAAGCAATGAATCTATTAACATTTATTAAATCAATCTCAAATAGAATAAAAATATAGTATAATACAAGGAGGATCTACAATGAATAATTTCCAGAAAAAAGTTGAGGACGTAATGGATTCAATAGTGGAATCAAATTCATATAAATGTGAAACAAGAAGTGATTTAAAAAAAGTAGCAAAAGCTTTGGTAGAAACTAATGGAAATATACCTGATTTTAAAAAGTATGATCTAGCTACAAAACATTGGAAGAGTGCTAAAAAGTTCCTCTAAACACACTTATATTAAATATTAAAAAAAATTCTAATACAAAAGCAGTAGTCATTGTGCTGCTTTTTTTGTACATAATATATTAAAATAATAAATTTAATGTGGAGTTAAAAAAGATGGTGATAATATGAAAATTTTAATTTTAAAAGTTTCCCTAAGAGCATCCTGGTCACATTCATTAAAGGAAAAGCGAATGGTTGTAAGAAGTATTGTTCAAAAACTAAAGAATAAATTTAACATATCCGTAGCAGAAGTAGATGAGCAGGATATTCACCAAATAATAGTTATAGGCATTGCATGTGAATGATACTATATAAGTGTACCACTTGAAGCTATTTCGATATCGAATTAGTTTACCATCTAACATTAAATTCCTGTAAAATGGTAGTAACTATCTTACAGGGGGGAT
>NZ_JAHLEB010000034.1 GCF_018861735.1 Clostridium lacusfryxellense
GAAAGTTTTCTGGAATTTATTTAAAAAATTATATAAAAAAAACAGGGTATGCATTTTTAAACATACTCTGTTTTAAAACTATTGGTTTAATTTCTTAACTTAATGACATTGCTCTTTTGAGGAGTTTTTTTTATTTATAAAATTATAGTTTTATAAAAAATTAAAAAAATATTGACTTTTTATCTAAATGACGATAAAGTGATAGTATCAAAGTAATACAAAGATGATTTAATATACATAGTCATAAAATAAAAAATAGAAAGGAAAATGATTATGAGAAGTATAAATATAAAAAATAAAGATGGACTAACTCAAAAAGAGTTTTTAGAAAGTTATAAACCAGGAAATTATGATAGACCATCTAATACAGTTGATATGTTGCTTTTTACGGTAGATGATGTACCTGTCGAGGGAAAAGACCCTGATAAAGCACTAAAAATACTCTTAATAAAAAGGGGAGACCACCCATACATGGATTGTTATGCAATTCCTGGAGGTTTTGTTAATATAGATGAAGCCTTAAGCACAGCTTGCCTTAGGGAGCTAAAGGAAGAAACTAATATTGAAAGTGTGTATTTTGAGCAATTAAAAACTTTTGGTGATTTAGTAAAAAGAGACCCGAGAATGAGGGTTATTTCAATAGCATTTTTGGCACTAGTGGATAAAACTAATATAAGGCCAATAGCTGGAGATGACGCAAGTTATGCACAATGGTTTACGGTAAGAAAAGATTTTGTTTCTACAAGTAATGTAGGAATTGAGAGAGTAGATGTATATAATCTAACATTAAATTCAGATGACGGTGAGGTCAAGATAGGATACAAAGTTACTGAGAGATTTGTTAAAAAAGGTATTATTTCAATTAAAGTACCAACGTATGAACTTCTTAAATGGAGCGGTGATGAATTAGCTTTTGACCATATTGATGAAGTGTATTGCGCTATTGAAAGATTAAAAAATAAGATAGAATATACTCCTATAGCATTTTCATTACTTCCGAAATATTTTACATTAAGGGAAGCGCAAAGATTATATGAAGCTATTCTTAATCTAGAAAAACCACTATCAAGGGCTAATTTTAGAAGGAAAATAAAAAAAATGGTTATTGAAACAGATAAAGAAAAAACAACAGCTGGTAGACCTGCAACCTGTTATATGTTTAATGAGGACTGGGAACACAGTTTTTTGGATTAATATGTAATCAAATCAAAACAATATAACTTAAAACTACATTAAAATAAATAATAAAAGGAATGATTAAGATGATAAATTTATTAATAAATAAAATATTTGACATGCAAAATGAAATAAAAGGAGGGGAAGTTAATTTAAGTGACCTCCCAAAAGAAAATACAGCTCTAATAGTTGTTGATATGGTAAATGGATTTGTTCATGCAGGAAAAATGTCTTCACCTAGAGTTGAAAAGATTATAGATAATGTTGTAGCTATTAATGAACGAACATATGGCTATAAGAAGGTGTTCTTTTTAGAACAACATGATGAAAACTCTACAGAGTTTAAAACCTATGAAAGGCATTGTATAAAAAATAGTGTAGAAGCGGAACTTATTTCTTCATTAAAAGGTGGAGCTACGCTACATGATAATACAACAATTATTCATAAGAACAGTACTAATGGGTTTCATGCGCCAGAATTTAAAGTATGGCTTGCCCAGAATGAAGAACAAATAGAAAATTATATTATAGAAGGTTGCTCAATAGATATATGTGTTAAACACTTTGCAGAAACATTAAAAACATACTTTAATCAAAAAAACATTGATAGAAGAATTATTGTACCAATAGACTCAGTAGAAACATTTGACTTTGAAACACATGATGGAGATTTAATGAAGGTTATATCACTTTGGGAAATGAAGTCCAATGGTATAGAGGTAGTTGATACTATATTATAATAAATTTGAAATATATGAGAATCTATGTAATTAAATATTAATATTGACAATATATTTTTATATGATATACTAATAGTATCACATAGGTACAAAGCATGTAAAAAAATTAAAATAAAATGAAATTTATTTTTTTAAAGATGCTTTGTATCATTATGAAACTAAGTAAGGAGTGAGAGTATATGATGAATTATTATTTAGATAAGATATTAAATGAATTAATGATAGACGATAGGATAAATGATATTTATGGGATAGCTAAGGATAATAATAAAAAGGTATATATAAGTGGTGGCGAGTATGAGCAGCGCGTCATGGAGTTAATATTCCTAGTTGATACAGGCGATTTATTTAAAAAAACTATTGCATTTACTATATCAACAAATTCATTTAGTGCAGAAATCTATGTAATAAAACATTATAGCTTAGAAAGCAAAACATTTAGTAGAAGACCAGTTAAAAATATAAGTGAATATATTATAAATGAAATACTAGAATTTAAAAATCAAGAGAACTTAAGTAATAAATATTTAAAAGTAGCCAATGAGTAAATAAGAAAATAATTATATTAAAGGAGAGAGATGTAAATGAGTATCGCGATAAGTAATTTCAATATTAAAGAGGAAAGAAACCTTTCAATGTTAATGGATTTTTATGAATTAACAATGTCAAATGGGTATTTAGTAAATGGATTTTCAGATACAATAGTATATTTTGATATGTTTTACAGAAAAAATCCAGATGGAGCAGGTTTCTCAATAGTAGCAGGACTCGAACAACTTGTAACTTTTGTTAAAAATCTAAAATTTACTGAAGATGATATAAAGTATCTAAGAAGTAAAGGTATTTTATCAGAGGAATTTCTGAAATACTTACTAACATTTAAGTTTACTGGAGATATTTATGCTGTGCCAGAAGGCACTGTAGTTTTTCCAAATGAGGCACTTGTGACAGTTAAGTCTAAGGTAATTGAAGCACAGCTTGTTGAAACCATGCTGTTATTAACAATCAATCATCAAAGTTTAATAGCTACTAAGGCTAGTAGAATAGTAAGGGCTTCACAAGGAAGACCAGTTTTAGAACTAGGAGCAAGAAGGACTCATGGTGCAGATGGAGCAATAATGGGAGCAAGAGCTTCATATATTGGAGGCGTAAGTGGTACAGCTACAACTATTGCAGCGCCAATGTTTGGAATACCTATTATTGGTACAATGGCTCACTCATGGATACAATTCTTCGGAGATGAATATACGGCGTTTGAAACTTATGCAAAAACTTACCCAGATACATGTACTTTACTTGTAGATACTTATAATGTTTTAAGTAGTGGGATACCGAATGCTATTAAGGTTTCAAAAGAGGTGCTTGAGCCACTTGGAAAAAGATTAAAAGGAATAAGACTTGATAGTGGAGATCTTGCATATCTTTCAAAGAAAGTAAGAATTATGTTAGATGCTGCAGGGCTTACAGATTGTAAAATAGTAGCATCTAATAGTTTAGATGAATTTATTATTACTGAGTTAATAAATCAGGACGCAAAAATAGATATATTTGGTGTTGGCGAAAGATTAGTTACTGCTAAATCAGAGCCAGTATTTGGTGGTGTTTATAAATTAGTGGCTGTAGAAGAAGAAGGAGAAATTGTTCCAAGAATTAAATTAAGCGAAAGTGAAGAAAAAATTATTAATCCAGGATATAAAATGTGTTGGAGATTCTATGACAAGGATACAAATAAGGCTATTGCTGACGTTATTACAATGGCAGATGAGGTTATAGATGAATCGGTCTCTTATACAATATTTGATCCAGTTCTTATTTGGAAGAAGAAGAAAATTACTAATTTCTATGCTAAAAAACTTCAAGTACCAGTTTTTCTTAATGGAGAATGTGTATATGAGTTACCAACTATAGAAGAAATAAAAAAATATTGCACGGAGCAAGTAGACAGCATATGGGAAGAAGTTAAGAGATTTTCTAATCCTCATAAATACTTTGTTGATTTATCTACGGAACTTTGGCTTGTTAAACAGGAATTAATTCAAAGATATAGAAATTCAGAAGAAAAAAATGAGAAATAATTTGATAATAATTTACGGAGGGTCTTTTAATCCGCCGACATTAGCTCACATAACACTTAGCAAACAACTACTTAACAGCCTAGGTGCAAAAAAACTTTTGTTTATCCCTGTAGGAGACCATTATAAGAAAAAAGATTTAATAGCAGCGAGTCACAGGGTAAAGATGCTAAAACTTGCATGTAAGGAAGATAGTAGGCTAGATGTAAATACAATAGAAATTGATACGAAGACAAGACTCTATACAATAGAAACTCTTGATAAACTTAAAAAGCAGTATCCTAATAATGACCTTTGTTTTTTAATGGGTACGGATAATTTAAGAGATATAATTAATTGGAGAGATTGGCAAAGGCTAATAAATGAATATAAAATAATTATAATGGATAGGGGGGAGGATAGCCTTTGGAAAGTTCTTGATGACATACCCATTTTATATGATTATAAAAAGAATATTATTCAAATACCAGGGTTAATTCTGTCAACAATAAATTCAACTATGATTAGAAATAATATTAATGCTAAAAGGAATATTGGTCATTTAACAACTGCTGAAATAATAAAATATATAAGAAATGAAAAACTGTATTTAAATTAATAAAAATTTAGATTAAAAATTTATAATAATATATATAAGGAGTTTTAATATGGTAGGTTTTAAGTTTATTAAATTTGGACCAAGTGAATATGTTATAAAATATAAAAATGGTAAGGTAGTTAAGGAAGGCACCGGCATATACTTTTACTATTATGCGCCTACTACCTCGATTGTTGTAGTTCCAGTTGGAAGTATTGATGAACCTTTTATGTTTGAAGGGTTAACAGTGGATTATCAAACTGTGACAATTCAAGGTCAAGTTACATTTAGAATTGTTGATCAGAAAAAAATATGTAATCTTTTGAATTATAATTTAGATATTAATGGAAAAGGTTATGTTTCAGATGACCCTAAAAAACTAACACAAAAGGTTTTAAATATAGTCAAGGTTTCTACTAAAAAACACCTTGAAAGGCTACAGCTTAGAGAAGCTATAAAATCCACAGAAAATATAGCACAAGCTATGATTAGTGAAATAAAAGAAAGTGAAGAAATAAAATTACTTGGTATTGAAATTTTAGGGCTTTCAATTCTTAATATGTTGCCAAATAAGGAGACTTCAAGGGCGTTAGAAGCAAAAGCTAGAGAACAAATTTTAAAAATGGCAGATGATGCAGTATATGAAAGACGTAATGCTTCAATAGATCAGGAAAGAAAGGTAAAAGAAAATGAATTAAACACCGAAATAGCTATAGAAAATAAAAAGAGACAAATTAAAGAAACTCAACTTGAATCAGAAAAAGCAGTGCAGCAAAAGGAAAATGAACTCAAGGATGAAAGTATGGACTTTAATATTTCGCTTGAAGGAAAAAGAAAAGAACTAATAGAGAAAGCCGTGGAGAATTCTAAGGTAGAATCGGATGCAAAGGCTTATGAACTTTCCTGCGTAATGAGGGCCTTTGACAATATAAATCCAGTTGTTATTCAAACTCTAGCAAGTATGGGTATGAAACCGGATAAGCTAATTGCAATTGCTTTTCAAGAACTCGCAGGAAATGCAGACAAAATTGGACAGTTAAATATTACTCCAGATCTACTTCAAACGGTTATAAAAGGATCAAGATAATCATGAATAGGTTAACCGAAAATAAAATAATAATTATAAAAAGGAAAACTAGGCTTGAGGAGCTCATAGTACGGTACAATACCGTTTCGCAAGCCAAGTTCTATATTGAACATTTAGGAGCAGATTTTTCAGATTATATTGCTGAGGATGAAAACTATAAAAGAGTGGTAAATCAAGCAGTTGATACACTTAGTAGTCTTGGTCGTACCCAGCTCTTAGATAGAGAATATGTTCCAAATTTTATCTTTGGCAATGATGATGTGGTAATAGTGATAGGGCAAGATGGCCTTGTGGCAAATACATTAAAGTACCTTGCAAATCAGTCCTTAATTGGAGTGAATCCTGATCCTAATAGATGGGAAGGAGTATTATTGCCCTTTAAAGTAGATGATTTAAAACTGCTTATGATTGACGTATTTAATAAAAAGAGAAAAATAAAAGAAGTAACGATGGCTAAAGCATCATTAAATGATGGGCAAGTTATTTATGGAGTAAATGATTTGTTTATAGGGCAAAAAACTCATCTATCAGCAAGGTATCAGCTTAAGCATGGTAAAATTTGTGAACAACAATCCTCTAGCGGTATAATAATCTCTACAGGACTTGGATCAAGTGGGTGGTTAAAAAGTATTCTTTCAGGTGCCCATAATATAGTTAATAGAGTGTCTGGAAATAATACCAATAGCAAAATGACAGAAAATGTTGATTGGAGTTATGAAAATCTGTTTTATTCCGTGAGAGAACCATTCCCTAGCAGAAACTCTCAAAACAATCTTGTATTTGGGCACATATCAAGACAAGAGCCTCTTAAAATTCTTTCATCAATGCCGGAAAATGGAGTGATCTTTAGTGATGGTGTTGAAAGTGATTTTTTAGAATTTAATTCAGGAATAGAGGCTACAATTACTGTGGCTGAGAAAAAAGGACACTTAATAATATAATCGATTAACAGAATTTGATTGGTGCATGTGAAAACAGTAACAAATAATAATTTGTATTTATTATTTGTTACTGTTTTCTTATTTAGATGTTATTCTTCTGGCAGTGTTGAAGCCTGGCATATATTTTAGCTCTAAAATTTTAACCTTTGCCCCTGGTTTAGGTGAATGTATAAACTTGCCACTACCAATATAAATGCCTACATGATTTATTGGCTTCCCAAAAAAAATTAAATCACCTGGTTTTAAGGCGGATTTTTTAATTGCAGTGCCTTTTGATGTTTGATCTTTGGCAGTACGTGGTAGTTTTACTTTAAAACGATTATAAATATACATAGTAAAACCAGAGCAATCAAAACCTGCTGTGGTAGTTCCACCACGTTTATAGGGGGTGCCGATATATTGTTTAGCGAGGTATACAATATTAGATCCTGTAAGTTTGCTTTTACTTGAAACTAATACAACATTTTTAGGTTTAAATACAATTGCCTTAGCTTGTACATCAGTACTGTTAATACTTATTGATATTGTAATCAATAAAGCAAGGGAAAATGATATAATAGTTTTAACTTTACTCATTCATAACCTCCTATGTAAACGATACACATACAGTATTCTACATAAGTATTTAAATTCCTCCTATTAAGTACATAGTATTATATTCATACTAATTTAGAGTGTAATGAATAATATTTTCTGAATGTGATATAATATAAAATAATATGTAAATAGAAACATTTTGTATCGATTAAATTAAATATATTAACTATATACAATGGTTAATATATATAGGAGTGATTTTATGACAGAAACAATTATAAGAATACAAAGTATAGAACTTGAGGGCTTTAAGAATATTCAAAAGGGGATTATTGACCTAGTAGGGTATAGACAAAAAAACTACTACAGTGGTAAATCAGATATAGTAGGGATTTACGGGCAAAATGGTTCAGGTAAAACAACAATAATAGATGCCTTTAGATTATTTAAAATAATAGCGAGTGGTGAAAAGTTACCTGGCGATATTAAAAATTACATACATGAGCTAGAAGATAAAGCAACACTTAAATTTGTTTTTTACGTCGAGGAAAAAGACATGAAGTTTTTAGTGTATTATGAATTCTCATTAAGGCGAAAAGATGATGGAGCCCAGTTATACAATGAGAAAATAAGTTACTCTCAAGTTGACGAAAACAATAAAAAAAGAAAAATTGATATTATAGAATATGATATAGATTCAGCGCTTTCTTCTATTTTGCCAAAATTGCGTTATACTGAACTTACAAGAAACAATAAAGAAAATGAATTCAATCTTGAGGTCAGCAAAAGACTATCAATTAAGGAGAAAACATCTTTTATATTTACTGATAGCTTAGAGGAGATTTTTAAAAGTAATTCTGCAAATCTTGATTACTATTATATTATTAATGCTATAAAACGTTTTGCTAGAGTTAATCTATTTGTAATAACCAATGAACATTCAGCTTCTATAAGTTTGAATTTTATGCCATTAAGCTTTAGAATGGAGAATAAGGATGGAGTAACTAGCGGTGATATTGAAATTAATTTATTGGGGACTTCTAACATAGACAAAACAAGCTATGATATAGCGGTGTCAATCATAAAACAATTAAATGTTGTATTAAGCACTATAATTCCCAATTTACAATTAGAAATAAATAATTTAGGAAATGAAATATCTAAAACTGGAGAAGAAATGATCAGAATACAATTACTTTCTATTAAAAAGGACATTAGAATTCCTCTTAAATATGAATCTGAGGGTATTAAAAAGATAATTTCTATTTTAAGTACACTAATTTCTATGTTTAATAACCCATCAATTTGTTTAATTGTTGATGAACTGGATGCTGGTATATTTGAGTATTTATTAGGTGAATTATTAAAAATAATTGAGCAAGAAGGAAAAGGTCAGTTTATATTTACGTCACATAACTTGCGAGCACTTGAGATGCTTCGCAAAGATTCATTGGTGTTTAGTACTGCAAATCCACAAAATAGATTTATAAGAATTACTAATATAAAATCGAATAATAATCTTCGAAATGTATATCTTAGGGGTGTTGACCTGGGTGGACTCAATGAGTGTATTTATGAGGAAACTAATAGTTTTGAGATTGCCCATGCCTTTAGAAAAGCAGGTGAGGTTTTTGGGAGAAAGTAAGAAGATTGTCCTATTTATAGTCGAGGGTGTTACCGATAAAAATTCACTGGCTTTAATATTGTCTAAAATTATTGAAAACGATAAAATCGTAAGATTTAAAATTATTAATGGGGACATGACTGCAGAAAATGGAGTTAATGCAAGCAATATATATACTAAAATTACGAATTATATAAAAGAGTTCATAGTTAGTAATGTATATAAAAAAAGTGATATTTTAAATGTAATTCATTTAGTAGATATGGATGGTGCATTCATTAAAGATGATTTGATTATTCAAAAGGACATCGATAGTAGTAACTCCAATGATACTAGAAAATATAATCACAGTATTGAATATAATACTGAAAATATATATGCTAAAAATGTTAGTAATATAAAAAGCCGTAATAAACAAAAATCACAGATACTTAGTAAACTAGCTGCTACAGATACTGTATATGGTGATTTACCATATGGTATTTATTTCTTTTCTTCTAATTTAGAACATGTAATGCATAACAAACAAGGTGTTTTAGCATATGAAAAGAGCAAGTATGCTCACGAATTTGAAGATAAGTTCGCCGAAAGCCCGTTTAGTTTTGTTGAATTTATGAACAATCCGGAATTTGCGTTAACTGGTGATTATAAGGATACATGGGATTTCATTAAAAAAGATGCGAATTCTCTAAAACGATATACTAACTTTAATATATATTTAAGCACTATAAAAACTGAATAATTTATTTAAATGGAGATGAGGATGTTGATTTTACAAGAAAGAATTAAAAATCTAAACAATAAAAATATAATTGACAATCCTTTTGTAGTTTATTGGATGCAGTGTTCTCAAAGAGTTGAGTATAACCATGCTTTAGAATATGCTATAAGTCGCGCTAATGAACTTAAAAAGCCTTTAATTGTGTATTTCGGTTTAACCGATAACTTTCCAGAGGCTAGTGAAAGACACTATTACTTTATGTTACAAGGATTAAAAGAAGTAAAATTAGAGCTTGCAAAAAAGAATATAAAAATGATAATTAGAAAAATATCTCCGCAAATAGGAGCTCTAGAAATATCATCTTTTGCAGCATTGATGGTTGTGGACAGAGGGTATTTAAGAATAGAAAGACAATGGAGAAGTTATTTATCCCAGAATGCAAAATGTACTGTTGTACAAGTAGAAACTAATGTTATTGTACCAATAGAGGAGGCTTCCCAGAAGGAAGAATATTCAGCCGCTTATCTTAGACGTAAAATAAGCAAAAAATTAGAAGATTACATTTTGCCACTCAGATCTAGTGCATGTAGTGAGCCTTTTGTTAATGTGGGTATTACATATGATCAGTATGATATAGAAGATATCGATAAGGCTATTTGTGAGCTTAGCATAAATAAAGAGGTGAAGAGAGTTCCATATTACATGGGTGGTACTAGAAATGCCAAGATATTATTAGAAGATTTTATAACAAATAAATTATCACATTATAGTGAACTAAAAAACGAACCTGGATTATCCTATGATTCTAGTTTGAGTCCATATCTGCATTTTGGTCAGATTTCTCCACTCTACATATATATGAAATTAATGGATGTACATATAGAAGATAAAAAAGACTTTTTAGAAGAATTAATAATTAGGCGAGAATTAAGTATGAATTTTGTTTTTTATAATGATGAATATGATTCTTATGAGTCACTTCCATCTTGGGCTAAGAATACACTCGAAAAGCACTCCGTTGATTATAGAGAGTTTAGTTATTCACTAGAGGAATTAGAAGATGGTAAGACCCATGATTTATATTGGAATGCTGCGCAAAAAGAAATGACTTTTACAGGTAAAATGCATGGATATATGAGAATGTATTGGGGTAAAAAAATATTAGAATGGAGTAAAACTCCTCAAGAAGCTTTCAAAACAGCTATTTATTTAAATAATAAGTATCTTTTAGATGGAAGAGATGCAAATGGATTTGCGGGAGTCGCTTGGTGTTTTGGCAAACATGATAGGCCTTGGGGTGAGAGAAATATATTTGGAATGGTTAGGTATATGAATGATAAAGGATTAAAAAGAAAGTTTGATATGGATAGATATTTACACAAAATAGAAGCTATTTCTAGTGGATATTCATATGCCATAGAGAACATAAAAACAGAGCAACTATCCTTATTCTAAATGAATATAGAGCAGCGGTATATTACCGATGCTCTATATTTTAGTCTAGAATAGACTACTTGTCTAGGATAGACTACTTGTCTAGTTCTCCAGGAATAAGTCCTAGTGGTAAGGCGGCAGGACGTATTAGAGTGCTTTTAAGCTGAATATGTTTTCCTTCTTTTGATGAATCTTCGATAGCGTGCATTATATCTAAAACATGGTAAGTTAAATCTGAATTAGCTCTATGATCGCGACCAGAGAGAAGTGAATAGGCCATATCAGCAACTCCAACTCCACGGCTATTTTGCGTATAACCATAAGCAATCGGCATTTCTACCCACTCAGATTGACCAGCTAGATTAATGAGAATGGGACCTCCAAAGGTATTTGGATCAGGAACTTTTAAGGAGCCCAAGCTTCCGTATATTTCAATGAAGGGTAGATTTGCACCCCACACATCAAAGCTGGTTATAATAGTACCTATTGCACCACTTTCAAATTCTAATAAACCGGTTACATGAGTAGCAACATCTACATCAATAATTTCTCCGTAATGAGGTTTGCTAGTAATAGTTCTTGTTGGAAAGGTTTTTTTAGTCATACCTGAAACGTTTGCTACAGGACCCATTAAACTTAAAAGAGCAGTTAAATAATAAGGTCCCATATCAAACATAGGTCCACCACCTGTTTTATAGTAAAAATCTGGAGCTGGATGCCAGCTTTCATGTCCATGACAGGTCATAAAAGCAGTAGCTGCAACTGGAGTGCCTATCCAACCATCATCTATTAGCTTTCTGCAAGTTTGCATACCACCACCCAAAAATGTGTCAGGGGCACCTCCAACTAAAAGACCTTTTTCCTTTGCTTTATTAATTATTTCTATTCCCTGCTGCCTTGTTAGGGCCAAAGGCTTTTCTACATACACATTTTTACCAGCTTCAAGTGCAGCCATAGATACTTCAAAGTGGGAACTAGGAGTAGTAAGATTAACAACAATTTTAATATCTGGGTCGCTAAGTAATTCTTCTACGCAGCAAGCTTTTTTAATGTCAAATTCTTTTGCCTTAGCAACTGCATTTTCTAGAATAATGTCTGCACAAGCAGAAACTTCAGTGATATCAAACATTGTAGATAAATTTTTCATATAAATCGAACTAATATTACCACACCCAATTATACCGATCTTTACCTTATCCATTTTTACCACCTGCAGCCCAAAGGAATCCTCTTCTCATAAGTTCAAGGGCAGACGGATTATTGAATATATCTGCATGATGACCTAGGGAGTTATAAAATACGCGCCCTTTATTCCAGAGTTTTGTCCAAACAACTGGCATCTGCACTACTCCATTAGGAGAATGGTAACCTTCAACAGTTGGAAAAGATGTAGTTGCGAGGATTTCAATCGCTGGGTCTACATGTAAATAATATTGTTCGCTTTTTATAGTAAAATCTTGCAGACCTTTAACTATTGGGCTGGTGCTATTTTTAATATTAACAGTGTACTCCACGCCATCATTTCCAGGATGAGCAACCCATTGTCCACCGGTCATAAATTGCCAATCACAGGAGTTTCTAAAAGAATCACACATTCCGCCGTGACATCCTGCAATACCAACTCCTGCGGCTACGGCTTCTATAACTGGTTTGAGCTGCTGATCTGTAATAGTACCCATTGTCCAAACCGGTACTATTAAGTCTAAACCTTTTAATTTTTCACCATCTAAAAAGACATCTAAAGTATTAGAAACCTCAACTTCAAAACCATTTTCTAATAATAGTTTTTCGAAAACTTGCGAAACCTGAAGAGGCTCATGACCATCCCAACCACCTTGTACAATTAATGCTTTCATTATAATAAAAACTCCCCTCATAAGTAACTATATTATAACTATATTATAATATTTATTTAATCTATTGCTAGCCAAATTGATGGGCATACTAGACAGTTTTTGCTAAGTTTGATAATATTAAAATGGGTTATATTGAGGAGGTTTAGAATGGAAGCATTTCATGAAAATAGATCCTACGGAGAAGGTATTAATGCGTCAATTAGTAAATGTGAAAGTATAGAATTTTTAGCTCATTGGCATGTTGATATAGAAATGATATATGTTTGTGAAGGTAGCCTCCGTGTTGGTATAAATAATGAGAGTAGAATACTTACAAAGGGTGAACTAGCGATTTGTTCTAGTGGTGATATTCACTATTATGATAGTAATGGCATGGAGAGCTCTAGTATAATGTTAATATTTAACCCAGAGCTTATTGGACATAGTGGTGGATGGCCTGAAGAAAGTAAGTTTATATGCCCCTTTATTAATAGCGAGTTAAAGATTGAAAGTGGTAAGTTATCTGATGTTTCTAATAAAATTTTAGAATTATTTAATAACATTTATGAGGAAATGCATAATGGAGAGGATTATAATAATTTTTTTGTTAGAAGCAAGATTTTTGAACTTTGTGGAATATTACTAAGATATTTCCCTTCTAGCACATTAAATATAAAAACAGATAATAGAAAAATCCCATTAATTAAAGCTATGAAGAAGACAATAAATTATATAGAGAATAATTATAGTGAAGATATAACGCTTAAGGATGTAGCTAATAATGCTAATTTGAGTATGTTTTATTTTTCTAGGGTATTTAAGGATATTTTAGGGATAAATTATAAAACATATTTAAATTTAGTAAGGGTTAAGAATGCAGAAAATCTGATTAAAGAAAGCAATATGCCTATTACAGATATAGCATTTGAATGTGGATTTACGAGCATTAGAACCTTTAATAGGGTATATAAAGAAATAAAAGGGAATATACCCTCTAATGGAAGGTGAAATAATACATAAAAATGTTAAAATTGGGAAAAGTATTTATTGGAGGTGGTTTAATTGCAACAAAGACGTAGAAATACTGCGGATGTAGGGATTGCTAAAAACGAAAATGAAAGTTTAGCTATTGCTGAATCTTTAAAGCTAATAAAAGCCGATAATTTAATAAATAATAATGATATAGTTGTTATTTCTCCTAATTGGGTACAGCTAAAGGACCCATCAACCGGGGATATAGTTGGTCCTAATAGTTTTCGTGAGGTTGTTCAATTTGCAAAAAAGAATAATCCAAAGCGGGTTGTTGTGGCAGCTGGATCTGCAGGACAAAATACACTTGAAGTAATGAGAGCTGCTGGTTTTGAAAAAATTATAAATGAAGAACAAGTAGAATTTGTGGATTTAAATCATGGACCATTTACAAGGATAGAACTTAATCATAATAGACCTAGCGCTACTAATTTAAATAAGATATACGATGAGATGACTTTTTTAATTTCTTTTTCTCAGTTAAAAATGCATGAAGTAGCAACTCTGACTGCAAGTATCAAAAATATTGCAATGGGATGGCCACCAACTGAGGAACATGGTCATCCAAAGAAAAATCTTGGTGCCCATGATGACATACATGGATTTATTCGTGCCATGGCGGAAAAGATAAAAATTGATTTATCGATTGTGAGCGCAAATCCAGCAATGGTAGGTACGGGTCCGCATAATGGGATAGCTAGACATACTGGAATTGTAATTAGTGGCACAGACCCAGTTGCGGTAGACACAATTGCTGCGCGTTTTCTAGGTTTTAAAGTTGATGCAATCAGATATTTGTGGGATCTTAAAAATATGAATATAGGTGTTGGAGAGGTTGAACAAATGAATATTTGCGGAATGGAATTGGTAGCTGCAGAAAAAGCTTTTAGCAAGTCTGTATATGGTGAGGAATTCTCAGTAGACTAATACATAAGTAAATAAAGATGAAGTTGTGATTCATCTTTATTTGCTTACGCAAAATGTGGACAAGTCAAGATAACTTTATTATAATAAAGTTATCTGTTCAAGACTAATACTATATATAGTAACTAATGCTAAAAATACCAAAGAAATATTTTGCTTTATGGGGGAAAATTCAAATGAACTATTTTATATACATATTATTAAACATTTTATTGCCAATATTCATACAAATCTTTTTAGGTTACATAATAAAAAAAGTTACCAATTTTAATAATAAACCTCTTGCTGTTATACAATTATATATAATAATACCAGCATTGTTATTTGTGAGTATGTATAATGCTAAAATTGATAGATCAATAGCTATTAAGATTAGTCTGCATAGTATTATGATTTTTATTTTACTTTATATTTTGAGTGTTATTATAAGTAAAATTTTCAAGTACAATAAAACCACATCAAGTTCATTTTCTAATTCAATATGTCTTTATAATAGTGGAAATTTTTGTCTTCCGCTTGTGCAAATCTTATATAATAATCCAATTGCAGTTTCTGTGCAGATTGTTATTATGACGGTTCAAAGTATTGTAACAAACACAGTAGGTATATACAGTGTTAGTGCAGGCAAAAAAAATGTTAAACAAGGTATTGTGGAAATAATGAAAGTACCTATGATATATTGTATAGTTTTAGCTCTTTTATTAAGAGGAATGGAAATAAACGTAGCAAAGCCAATTCTAAATGCACTGAATTCACTTGGAAGTGCAATGGTTCCAGTAGCTTTGATTTCACTTGGGGCGCAACTTGCAGAAACAAAATACTCTTTTAAAATGCCTAAAGTCTATTTTTCTAATTTTATTAGACTAGTTATTAGTCCTATTTTGGCTTATGGTTTGGTGTTACTTCTGGGATTAAAGGGAATGGCGGCTGAGATAGCTGTAATATCATCATCTGCGCCAACAGCTGTAAATGCAGTTTTACTTGCAATTCAATATGATAGCGACCCAGAGTTTGCTTCTCAGGCAGTATTTTTTTCTACCATAATTAGTTCGATTAGTGTAACTTTTGTTATATTCCTAGTAGTAGGTAGGTTATAGATGATTAATTAAAAAAGGGGATATTAATATGATAAGTAAAACAATTGACTTGTGGGGTAATTTCCCATATGAAAACAGAGGAAATGATGGATTTAGACCGACTTTAGATACATATATACTTAAAGGAAATAAAATAAGGGGAGCTGTTTTAATTTGCCCTGGTGGAGCTTATTCATTTACATCTCCGAGAGAAGCAGAACCTATAGCTATTAAATTTAATGCTGCAGGTTTTCATGCGTTTGTATTAAATTATAGCGTTGCTCCTAACAAACACCCACAATCATTATTAGATGCGTGTAGAGCTATAAGTTTAATTAGGGAAAACGCATTAGAGTGGAATATAGAAAAAGATAAAATCGCAGTGTGTGGATTTTCAGCAGGTGGACATTTAGCTGCAAATATAGGGGTTAATTGGGATAAGGATTACTTGAAAGATATTCCAGGAATTACTCCGCTGGCGATCAATCCTAATGCTCTAATATTATGTTATCCTGTAATAACCTCAGGGAAATATGCTCATGCAGGTTCAATTAGTAATTTACTAGGAGATGATTTTAGTAAGTCATTAGAGAGCCAAATGTCACTAGAACTTAATGTTTCAAAGAATACACCACCAACTTTCTTGTGGCATACATTTGAGGACAATTCAGTACCTGTTGAGAATTCACTGTTATTTGCCCAAGCACTAAGAAGTGAAAATATACCCTTTGAGTTACACATATTCCCAGAGGGGGGACATGGATTATCACTTGCTAATGAAGAAACTACAGAAAACGGCGATAGATTATACCCAAATGTAGCTATATGGATAGATTTATGTATTACATGGTTAACTAACCAGTTTTCTAAATAATATTAAATTAGTTCTTCTTCATCATTACTAATCAAAACTTGGAAATATGTTATAATATATAAAAACATATAAGTAATAGGTTGAAAAATAGAATTAAGAGAGAAGGGCTTAAATCAATGGATATAGGATTTCAATTTGGACATGCCTGTTGTAAAAATAAATGTTCTTAACATGTGAAGATATGGTTAAATTGCCACACTTAGAAAAGATTAAATTGGTAGCAGGAAGTGGTGGAATTAAGAGGATAATAACTTGGGCTCATGTAGTGGAATTGGACGATGTTTCAGAGTGGGTTAAAGGTGGAGAACTGCTTTTTATAACAGGAGTATTTATTAAAAATGATGTAGATACACTTATTAAATTGCTTAAAGATATAGAAGAGAGAAATCTTTCAGGACTTGTAATTAACGTAGGTAGATATATAAAAGAAACACCAAAAGAAGTAATAGACCTGGCTAATTCCATGAACTTCCCAGTATTTGAACTGCCATTTGAGGTTAAACTTATTGATGTTATTCAAAGCATATGTAGAGAAATATTTAATTCAAGGCTCAAAGAAGAATCCATGAATGGGTTTATGAGGGAAGTAATATTTGGTAACGAGAAAATCACAATAGAAACCTTAAATAAGGCAGTTATTTATGGGTATAATTCTAAAAAGTGTTATCATTCCCTTGTGGTTGATATAGATAATTTTAAATTATATATTAAGAAAAATAATATAAAAGATGAAAAAGACATTGAGGAATTAAAAATATTAATTCAACAACTTATTGATTCTGTAATGTATAGACATAGTAAAAAAACTCTTTATATGATTCAGAGTGACTCCTTTATAAATTTAGTTCCAATGTACAAAGGGAAAAATAATAGGGATGAAATTATTATTATTGCCAAGGAAATTAAACTTGAAATAAAAGAAAGAATAAAAGGTTTAACTGTAAGTATAGGGCTTGGTGGAGGAACAACTGAAATTAAGTATTTTAGCAAAATAGTATTTTCAGCTCAAAAGGCATTAGATATTTCTAAGCGTAATAGCAAGATAGACTTTGTAAGTGATTACAAGAAAACAGGAGTATACAGGCTATTTTTTGATATGAGCAATTATGATGAGATGCGGAATTTATATCAAGAAACTCTCTATAAATTAGAAAAATATGATCTTAAAAACTCTTCTAATTTGTTAGAAACATTAGAGATATATTTAGAACAGCAAAAAAATATAGGTTTAGCAGCAGAGTGTCTTTATATTCATAGAAATACCATGAAATATAGGATAAACAGGATTGAAGAGATATTAGGATGTAATTTAAAAGATGATAATATAATATTCCAAATTACTTTATGTATAAAAATTAAAAAGTTCCTAAACATATAAAGAGAGTTTATTAATCAAAATAATGATTAGTAAACCCTTTTTATCTTATTTATCTTATTTTATAATATTTTAGAGAGTTTTAAATACCTCTTCAAGAGTATCAAGACCATAGTTAAGTTGATCATCTGTAATAACGAGGGGAGGTAAAAATCTTATAACATTACCTAATATTCCAGAACTAATAATTATTACTCCTCGAGCAAGGCAGCCATCAGTAATTTTCTTTATATATTCCTTAGCAGGTTCTTTTGTCTTTTTATTCTTTACAAGCTCTATTCCTACCATCGCACCAAGGCCACGCACATCACCAATTATTTCATATTTTTCTTTCATTTCATTAAGTCTCTTTTTCATTATATTACCTATTTCAACAGCTCGCTTTGAAAGAGAATCTCTTTCTATAATTTCTAATACTTTGAGCCCGGCTGCAAGAGCTAGAGGATTTCCACTAAAGGTTCCACCGATTGCTCCTGGAATTGGTGCATCAATTATATTTGCTTTTCCTATCACTGCACTTAATGGAACTCCAGCGGCTATAGATTTCGATACAGTAATTAAATCAGGTTGTACATCAAAGTTATCACTGGCAAATAATTTTCCAGTCCTTGCAAAGCCAGCTTGTATTTCATCCATAATAAATACAATATCATTTTCCTTGCATATAGACGAAATAGCTTGTAAAAATTCCTTTGGTTGTACAATTACGCCACCCTCACCTTGAACTGGCTCTACAATCATTGCAGCTATAATACTAGGAGATAATTCACCCTTAAGTACAGTTCTAAGCTTTTCTGCACAGGCAATTCCACAATTTGGGTAGGTGCTTCCAAAGGGACATCTGTAGCAATATGCAGATGGTATTTTATAGGTATCACTTGCAAATGGTGCAAATCCATCTTTATATGGCATTACCTTACTAGTAATACTCATTGCCATAAATGTACGTCCGTGAAAAGCTGATTCTAGTGATAATACACCAGTTTTGCCAGTGTATTTTCTAGAGATCTTGATAGCATTTTCTACTGCTTCAGCTCCACTGTTTGCAAACATAACCTTCTTTGCAAAACTACCAGGTGATAATGCAGCAAGTTTTTCTGCCATTTCAATATATAGTTCATACATATTTACATTAAAGGAGGTATGTATGAATTTTTCGCTTTGGGCCTTTATTACCTCAACTACCTCGTCTGGGCAATGCCCTACATTTGCAACACCGATACCAGCGGCAAAATCAACATAAACATTATCGTCTACATCTTTTATAAGTGCGCCCTTTGCTTCTTTAACAAAAACTTCATTACTGTAGCTTATACCTCTTGCAACAACGTTTTCTCTTCTATCAAAAAGCGCTAGTGATTTATCACCTGGAACTTTTAGTGTAATTATTTTAGCATTTTTTTCAGTAATCATATTGAACCTCCCAAATTTTATTAGTTATTAAATAAATATCATATATACAATTTATCACATTATAAATATTATTAATATGTCCACTATAGACAGATTATAGACATAGATTTGTCCATTGAATACATTGTAAAATAAAATTTATAAAATATTAGATCCGCAATGCAAATATTATATTTTGAAAGTTTATTATGTAATTCATTCATAAAGTGAATAATTTAAATTACTAATTAACTGTAATTATTAATGAATTAGGGATTGTATATAAATGAAAATAAATTTTTATTTATAGAGCTTTTATGGTGTATTACTAGGTATAACAGTCTTTTGTAATATAAAATGAACAAATAGGTACACATATGTTTGTCTATAGTGGACATATGAAAATGATCAGCTATATGATAAATTATATGCATAGTAATTATTAGAACAATTCAATTAATTTGTTAAAATGATTTTTCGTATATATTAAATTTCATTATATTCTTGGAGGTGGATTAAAATGACAATGGGAGCGAACTTATTATTAAGCAATGTTACAAAATTTTATAAGGATTTTAAAGCAGTCGATGATGTGTGTATAAATATTAATAAGGGAGAATTTTTAACTATACTAGGACCTAGTGGATCTGGAAAAACTTCTCTCTTAAAACTAATTGCTGGTTTTGAAAAAATTAATTCTGGAGAGATACTTCTTAATGAAAATAGTATTGAAACTAAAAAACCATACGAGAGAAACATCGGTATGTTATTTCAAAATTATGCTTTATTTCCACATATGAATGTTTTCGAAAATATTGCTTATCCACTTAAGATAAGAAAATATTCCAAAGCAGATATAAAAAATAAGGTCACTGAATTATTAAAATTAGTAGATTTAGAAAATGTTGAAGAAAGATACCCAAAGCAATTGAGTGGTGGTCAGCAACAACGTGTAGCACTAGCTAGAGCAATTGTATTTAATCCTCCACTACTATTGTTAGATGAACCTTTGGGTGCATTAGATAAAAACTTAAGGCAAAAAATGCAATTAGAAATAAAACATATACAACAAAAAGTGGGAATAACAACTATAAGCGTTACTCATGACCAAGAGGAAGCTCTAACTATGTCTGATAAGGTCTGTATTATGAATAAAGGCAAAGTTGAACAAATTGATTCGCCAGAGAGAATATACCAAAGGCCAAAAACTCGATTTGTTGCTGAATTCATAGGTGAAATTAATATGGTAGATTGCAAAATTATAGAGATAGATGAAGAAGTGGCTTATGTAAAAGCTTTTAATGATCGTGAAATTAAAGTAATTATAGATCACGATAATGGTTTAGAAGTAGGTCAAGATATGTTGTTGGTATTTAGACCTGAAAATATCGCAATAATTAAGAGTGCCGAGGAGTGGGAAAATACAACAAAAGCAACTATAAAAGAAATTATATTTGTTGGAGATACTTTAAAGGTAAAAGTGCTTATCAATGATATCACGGAAGTTATGATAAAAGCTTCGCCTTCAATAAAAGATACGCTTTCCATAGGAAAAAATATTTTATTAGGCTGGGACTCAAATAACTGTTCTATAATTAAAGATTAAAATATTAAATTGATTTAAGGGGGATATTAAAATGAAAAAGATAATGACGGGTATTTTAAGTTTAGTTTTGATGCTAAATCTTACGGGGTGTGGTAAAAGTTCTACAAAAACATCAGCTGAACCATCTAAAGAATTAGTAGTTGTTGATTGGGGTGGAAATTATACAGATGTAAGCAAAAAAGCAAGATATGAACCTTTTGAGAAAAAATATAATGTTACTATTAAAGTAGTTTCTCCTACAGATTATGGTAAATTTAAGGCTATGGTTCAATCTGGAAACGTGGAGTGGGATGTCGTTAACGTCGATGCAGATTTTGCAATAAGAGGTGTGAAAAATAATTTATTTGAAAAACTCGATTATAATGTAATTAAAACTGATGGTGTAGATAAAAAATTTATTAGTGACTATGGAATTGCATCTGAAACATTTGCAGTAGCAATTTCATATAATACAGACAAATTCAGCGAAAGTAATCATCCAAAAACCTGGAAGGATGTTTGGGATACAAAAAAATTCCCTGGTGCGCGATCATTCCAAAAATTTGCTGAAGGAACATTAGAAGCAGCATTACTTGCAGATGGCGTTGAGCCAGATAAACTATTTCCACTTGATGTTGACAGAGCATTTGCTAGCCTTGATAAAATTAAGCCTAGTGTAAAATCATGGTGGTCTGCTGGAGCACAAGCACCACAATTACTTGCATCTGGTGAACTAAGTGTCGCAGCTGCTTGGAGTGGGAGAGTTTTAGCTGCTAAAACCCAAGGTTCACCTGAAAATGTTGAGTACAATCAAGCTCTAATATATGCAGATTCATGGGTGGTAGCAAAAGGTTCACCAAATAAGGACTTAGCAATGAAATTTATTAATTTCTGCACTACAGCAGAAACACAAGCAGAGTTCTCAAAACTAGTAGACTATGCACCGACTAATGCAAACGCACTTCCACTATTAAGTGAAGAACTTAAAACAAGGCTCGGTCAATCTACGCAGAGTGCTAAACAAATAGTTGCTGATGTTAAGTGGTGGGCAGATAATTATGATGCTGTAGATGAACGTTTCCAAAAATGGCTTTTAAAATAGAACAAATTTAAAATATAATATATTTAGATAAAAATGAAGATGAGGGGGTATAACTATGCAACGGGAATATTCAAAATTAAATAAGGGGGTACACAATAAAGATGTACCCCTCTCCATTAAATTAAAAAAGATGGTAGATCCTAAATGGATTATGATATTACTACCTTTGGCTTTTATTTTAATTACAACATTTGTACCAATGGTTAACTTATTTAAACTAAGTGTAGTAGATGAGAATGGTTTTACATTAAAATATTTAACGCAAGTGTTTACTGAGCCAATATATTTAAAGGTTATTTTTCTTACTCTAAAGATTGCAATTTTAGTTACATTAAGCTGTTTGGTGCTTTCGTATCCTATCTCATATTTTATTGTTAAGCTAAAATCTCAAACATTAAAAAAAATAGTGTTACAGCTTATTATGATACCATTTTGGATAAGTTTATTGGTTCGATCTTTTTCATGGATAGTTATTCTACAAGATCAAGGGGCAATTAATACTATTCTTAAATACCTAGGCATTATAAATAAACCTATTCCTTTACTTTTTAACACAACTGGAGTTTTGATAGGAATGACACATGTTTTACTGCCATATATGATTTTGAATGTATACTCTACCATGGAAGGAATTGATAGAAATTTAGTTCAAGTAGCAGAGGGTATGGGTGCAAAACCAACAAGAGCCTTTTGGGAAATATTTTTTCCATTATCTGTTCCTGGAATTTTATCTGGATCAATGCTGGTATTCATTCTTGCACTTGGGTATTTTATTACCCCGTCGCTCCTTGGTGGTGCACATGATATGACAATTTCCATGCTAATTCAAAATAATATAAGCAACACTTTAAATTGGTCTTTAGCATCAGCTCTTGCCTTGGTATTATTCTTAATCACATTAGTATTGCTAGGTGGATTACTCTTTTTAATGAGAAACCATCCTGCAATTAAGGAGGAGTAATTATGTGGCTTGCGATCATAGCAATTTTGATTTTACTTTTCATCATACTTCCAATATTAGTACTTATACCATTATCATTTACTTCGTTAAACTATTTTAAATTTCCACCAACTGGATTTTCTCTAAAATGGTATCAAGATTTTTTGCAGAATGAAGAATGGGTTGAATGTTTTTTTAGAAGTCTTGAAGTTGCATGTTTAACTGCAATACTTGCTATAATCATAGGTACATTAGCATCACTTGCAGTTACTCGTATTAACTTTAAACACAAAAAAGCATTTATGGCATTGATGGTAGCGCCTATGGTAATCCCAGTAGTGATTATTGGTGTGGCACTTTATAATTTCTATGCCCCTTTGAAATTAAATAATACTATTATGGGGCTTGTCTTGTCTCATACATTAATTGCAATACCAATTGTATTTATAACTCTTACTGCTGGCTTAAAAGGTGTAGATTCTAACATTGAGCTTGCAGCTGCTGGTCTAGGTTCAAAACCTATAGGTGTGTTTTTCAAAATTATATTACCTCAAATTAAACCTTCTATGTTATCTGCATGTTTATTTGCTTTCATAACTTCGCTTGATGAGATAACAGTAACAATATTTTTATCAGGCACAAAAACAAAGACCTTACCAATAGCTATGTGGGAAAGCATGAGAAACAATATTACCCCAACTATAGCTTCGGTTTCAACAATTTTGATATTTGGAACTATAATTTCGTTTATGTTACCGGAACTTTTCAGGCTTTTATTTCGTAAAAGAAATTTGGGCTAAGCTATAATAAAAAGATTGTATTAATCATCATTATGATTAATACAATCTTTTTATTATTTGCAAGTTGTTTAGTGGTATAATTCACTAAAAGGGAATTTACAAAAAAAGTATTATATAAAATAATGATTTTGTTTTTATTATAAATACTTCCTTATATTGAAATTATACTCTGATTTACAAAAGGTGTATAGAAGAAATGTGTTGATTTTACAGTGGTTAGTGTAGAGTGTACAATTGAGGCCTATGATGTTTGTACCTGGTGGACATATGAAAATGATTAGTGATATGATAAATTATATATATGATAATTATTAAGAGAATTCAACAAAATGACATAAAAAATAAATTATAATTCATTATATTTAAAGTGAAATTCATTAAATGGGAGTGATTAAAGTGGATAAATTAGAAGTTAAAAAAATTAAGGAAGATGATAAAAAATATAATTTACATTCTTGGAGTGCTCAAGGAAATTTGAAACCAGATGTAATAGAAAAAGCTGAAGGCATTTATTTTTGGGATAGCGATGGGAAGAAGTATTTTGATATGTCCTCTCAACTTGTAAATCTTAATGTTGGTCATGGTAATAAGAAAATAATTGAAGCAATAAAAAATCAAGCTGAGAAAATGGCATATATGGGACCAGGATATGCTGTGGATGTTAGATCTGAACTTGCAGCTAAGGTAATAGAAAAAGCTCCTGATAATATGTCAAAAGTATTTTTTACTTTAAGTGGAGCAGAATCTAATGAAAATGCAATAAAAATAGCTAAGATGGTTACAGGAAGAAATAAAGTATTTTCAAGATATAGGTCCTATCATGGAGCATCTTATGGCGCAGCAAATCTTTCAGGTGAACCAAGGCGATATACTTGCGAACCCGGGATTCCAGGCTTTGTAAAATTCTTTGATCCATATATTTATAGAGAGGGTATAGAGTTTAAATCTGAAGAGGCTGCAAGTAAGTATTACGTTGATAAACTTAGGGAACAAATAATATATGAAGGTGCAGAGTCTGTAGCTGCAATCTTTATTGAAACTATAACTGGAAGCAATGGTGTTATAATACCACCTAAGGGATATTTAAAAGGTCTAAGAGATATATGTGACGATTATGGGATTATGCTTGTATGTGATGAGGTTATGACAGGTTGGGGACGAACTGGAGAATGGTTTGGATGTAATAACTGGAATTTAGAACCTGACATGATTACCTTTGCTAAAGGAATAACTTGTGGGTACGTTCCGCTAGGTGGGGTTATAGTGAATAAAAAAATAGCAGAATACTTTGATGATAATGTTTTAAATTGTGGACTTACTTACAATGCACATCCCTTAAGTTGTGCTGCTGGTTGTGCAACTCTTGAAGTATATGAAGAGGAGAAACTTATAGAGAATTGTAAGGCTATGGGCAAAGTATTAGGTGAAGAATTAGAAAAATTAAAAGAAAAACATACATCTGTAGGTGATGTAAGATATATAGGGTTATTTTCAGCATTAGAACTCGTTAAGGATAAGGCAACAAGAGAGGCGATAGTTCCTTATGGTAAAGATCCGGATAAAATCATGGGTAAAATTGTAGGGAAATTAAAGCAAAAAGGATTTTCTACTTATTCTCATGAAAATTGCATTATTGTTGCACCTCCATTAATAATAAAAGAAGATGAGCTTAAAGAAGCTTTAGTGATGCTTGATGAAGTACTAGATTATGTTGATAAAGAGTTATTATAATTAAAAATGAGAAAATAAGGGGGACTTAATTATGTCAAAAACAATAAAAACTCAAAGAGAGATAAATGGGTTATTCGAATTAACAGAAGGCGCAATAATTAAAGTAAAGGATAGTCCATACTATAATGATGACTTAGCTGCAACAAAAATAAAAGAAAGAACTTGGGGAGCATATAATATTGCAGCATTATGGATAGGCATGTGTGTATGTATACCTACATACATGATGGCATCTGGAATTATGGCAGCAGGGCTAACATGGTGGCAAGCACTTTTAAATATTACTCTTGGAAATCTTATAGTATTAATTCCAATGCAATTAAACTCACATGCTGGTACTAAATATGGTATACCATATCCGGTATTTGCAAGATTATCATTTGGAATAAAAGGATCTAATATAGCTGCTATGGCAAGGGGAATTGTTGGAGCAGGTTGGTTTGGAATTCAATGTTGGATAGGTGGAGAAGCAATAAATACAGTATTTTCAACGTTAAGTCCAGCTTGGTCAAACTGGTCTCTGGGTATATGGGTTTCTTTCTTTGCATTTTGGGCTGTGAATGTTGCAATAGCATATAAAGGACTAGAGGCTATAAAGTTTATGGAGTCATGGGGAGCTCCGATACTTGGAATAATTTCATTGGCTTTAATGTATTGGGCTCTTACTTCCGTATTGGGCGCAGGAAAAAGTGTAGGGGATATATTCAATATGCCTGTAGCGAATAAAGCTCCACATTTCTGGAAGACTTTTATGGTAAGTTTAACAGCAAACATAGCATTCTGGTCTACATTATCTTTAAATATTCCTGACTTTAGCAGATATGCAAAAAGTCAAAAAGATCAAGCAAAAGGACAGATATTAGGATTACCTTTAACTATGCTTGCATTCTCATTTGTAGGTGTATTTGTAACAGGAGCTACAAAAGTTTTGTACGGTGAATTTATATGGGATCCGGTACAAGTTATTCAAAAAATAGATACACCAGTAGCTGCAATTCTCGGAGCAGTAGGAATAATAATTGCTACACTTACTACAAATATTGCAGCAAATGCAGTTGCTACATCTAATGATATTTCAAATTTAAGCCCTAAAAAGATATCATTTAAAAATGCAACACTAATAACTGGTGCTCTTGGAGTTGCAATAATGCCTTGGAAACTTATGTCATCTGCAAGTGCATATATATTTGGATGGCTGGGAACTTATGGCTTGTTACTTGGACCTTTAGCTGGTATATTTATTGCAGACTATTATATTCATAGAAAAAAAGTTATAGATGTATATTCTCTGTTTGCTGGAAGTGAAGGACGTTACTGGTACAAAAATGGATATAATCTTAATGCTGTATATGCTTGGATCCTGGCAGTTATACTACCTGTCATAGGCAAGTTTGTACCAAGTCTAAGTTTTTTAGCTGACAATGGTTGGATAATTGGATTTTTACTAGGAATGCTAATATACACTCTACTTATGAAAAATGATAAAGTTAGTATTTTATCAGAAGAAGAAAATGAAAAAATTACAGAAGTGAAAATAGAAAATACAAAGGTTTCTTAATTTAAAATATAGCTTCTGTGCTAATGTACAGAAGCTATACAATTTATGAGAGAGGTGTGAATAATGGATATAATAATAAAAAATGGAACAATAATATCAGCAATAGATACTTTTAAAGGGGATATAGGAATAGAAAATGGAAAAATATCTGTTATAGGAGAAAATATTATAGATCCACTAGCTAAAATAATAGATGCTAGTGGTAAATATATACTTCCTGGTGCAATAGATGCTCATACTCATTTGCAAATGCCTTTTGGTGGAACTGTCTCCGCCGATAGCTATGAAGCTGGAACAAGGGCTGCGGCATGTGGAGGTGTAACTACAGTTTTTGATTTCGCTATCCAGCAAAAGGGTGATGGAATAATTCAAACTGCTAAAAATAGAGATGCACTTTGTGCACCACAGGCTTGTGTTGATTATGCTTTTCACGTTGCAATTACTGACCTTACACCTGAAGTTCTTGAAGAATTCAAAAGCGCAGTAGATTATGGAATTCCAAGTTTTAAGGTCTTTATGGTTTATAAAAAGGAAGGTTTAATGGTAGATGATGCAGTACTGTGTAAAGCACTTAAAAAATCTGGTGAAACCGGAGCTATGATAAGTGTTCATGCTGAGAATGCTGATTTAATTGATTCGAGAGTGGAGGAATATTTAAGTGAAGGTAAAACCTCTGCTTGGTACCATTATTTGTCAAGACCTGAATTTGTGGAAGCTGAAGCTGACAAAAGAGCTATACATTGGGCAAAAGCATTTAATGCCCCATTATATATAGTTCATTTAGCAAATAAAGATGGAATGGACGAGGTTAAAAAGGCGAGAAGTGAAGGTTATGAAATATATGCAGAAACTTGTCCGCAATATTTAAATTTCACAAGTGAAGTTTATAAAAGAGAAGATGGAAGAAATTTTGTATGCTCTCCACCTATTAAGGGTAAGGAAAGTCAGGATGCCTTATGGGAAGGGATAAAGACTGGAGATATATCTACTATTGCAACAGATCATTGTCCTTTTAAAAGTTACGAGAAGGATTGGGGAAAAGATAATTTTACTAAAATACCAAATGGATGTATGGGAGTAGAAAATATGTATCCATATATGCTTAGTGAAGCTAACAAGGGCAGACTTTCGTTTAATAAAGTTGTAGAGTTATGTTCCTCAAATCCAGCAAAAATATTTGGTTGTGCACCAGCAAAAGGAACTATTGCTCCAGGAAGCGATGCGGATCTAGTAATTTATGACCCAAAGAAGGAAGTTACTATATCAGTAGATAATATGCATTCAGATGTTGATCATACTATATGGGAAGGCACAAAGGTTAAAGGATATCCTGTAATGACAATATCTAGAGGCAAAATAGTATTTGAGAATGGAGAATTTACTGGGGAACCAGGTTGGGGAAAACTTTTAAAAAGAAAAGGGAGAAAGGTAAGGTAATATTATGATTAATAGATTTATAGTTGAAGAAGAAATTAATAGATGCCTGCTTTGCTTTGATGCTCCCTGTAGCACAAAATGCCCCATAGGTAAGGATCCTGCAAGTATTATAATGTCTTTAAGATTTAAAAATAATAAGGCTGCATCGCAAAAATCAGAAGACTTAGACTTAAAGTATGGTACATGTTCAGAGGCATGCCAGAATGAAATTAGTTGTGTTAAAAACTGCATAAGAGGTAAAATTGACAGGCCAATAAAGATACCTATGCTTATGAATTATATTAGTAATGAAAATAAGATTAGCATTAAAAATAATAGTGATGAAAAATAATATTAAAGGAGGTAGAGAATGGGTAGTAAAGATTTATCCATAGACTTTTGTGGCATTAAGTGTGAAAATCCATTTTTTCATTCCTCTTCAGTTGTAGGAAGCAATTTTGAAATGTGTGCAAAGGCATTTGAAATGGGCTGGGCAGGAGTGGCTTTTAAAACAATTGGTTTTTATATATCAAATGAAGTTTCTCCGCGATTTGATATAATAGGAAAAGAGTCAACGACATTCATAGGACTTAAAAACTTAGAACAAATTTCTGATCATCCACTTGAGCAAAATCTAGAGTGGATGAAGCAGCTTAAAGATAAATATCCGTCTAAAATATTGATTGCATCAATCATGGGTGAAACGGAGCAGGAATGGACTGAACTTGCAAGAATGGTAACTGAGGCTGGAGCAGATATAATAGAATGTAACTTTTCTTGCCCTCAGATGGCAAAGGAAGCCATGGGCGCAGATGTAGGACAAAATCCTGAACTTGTAAAAAGCTACTGTGAGGCAACTAGAAGAGGAAGTCATCTTCCGATACTTGCTAAGATGACGCCGAACATTGGGGATATGGTAATACCTGCAGTGGCCTCAATAAAAGGAGGCGCAGATGGAATAGCTGCTATAAATACAGTGAAAAGTATTACAAGGGTTGATTTAAATAGTTTAGCACCATACCCTTCTATTGCAGGTAAATCATCAGTATCTGGCTATTCAGGAAAAGCTATTAAGCCTATAGCATTAAGATTTATAAATGATTTAGCTAAAAGTCAAGAATTAAAGAATATTCCTATAAGTGGTATGGGAGGTATTGAAAACTGGGAGGATGCTGTTGAGTTTATTCTCCTTGGAGCTTCAAACTTACAAGTTACCACTGCAGTTATGCAATACGGCTACAGAATAATTTATGACTTAATAAGTGGTCTTTCATATTATATGGATGAACAAGGCTTTGATAGTGTAAGCGACATAGTTGGGAAAGCACTGCAAAATGTAGTATCTGCGGATGAGTTACCTAGAAATTTTATAATATATCCTTTAGTTGATAAAACGTTATGCATAGGTTGTGGAAGGTGTTATATATCCTGCTGTGATGGAGGACATCAAGCAATCGAATGGGAAAGTAGTAGTAGAGTTCCTTCCATAATTAAAGACAAATGTGTGGGTTGCCATTTGTGTGGACATGTATGTCCAGTAAATGCTATAAGTCAAGGAGAAAAGAAGTATAAAACATCTTAGGAGTTTTTACAGAGGTTGGTAATAATTTGTTAACAATTTTGACACTTAAATGCAACAATTATTTGTTAGTATTATTTATAGAGGCAGAAGCATCGTTAAAAGCTCTGCAAAAATAATATTAAACAACCATACCAAAACATCACTGGCAAAAAATTATATTAGGTCAGTTTTAAGTTGGAATTTATGCATAGCCTTTAAGGGCGGAAATGGAGACAAATTATTATGAAACGTAAAGCTAAAGATTCATCTAAAAAACCAGGGAAATTTATTTTCTCAACAGTATTATATGTTGTCGCTTCTCTTGTAGCAATTATAGGAGTTGCATTATTAGTTAATAATATTGTCTTATTTAAAAATACTGTAAGTCAATATGTAGCACAGGGATATAGTGCTCAAACTGTTATTAATGAATTAAGGACATCTCAATTACTTCCAGGAATATTTGAACCAGTAGCTGTATACGGTGGAATAGCATTTATCTTATTAGGTGCAGGCAAAATCAATAAAAAGGTTTCAAAATGTCTAACATTGTTAACAAAAGTTGAGGTTAACAATGATGTAAATGAAGAAAATATTTTAAAAGAAAGTATTTTCGAAGAAAACATCGGAGTAGAAGATGCTAAAGTAGAAGAAGTTGCTGTAGATCAAAATATTGTTGATGTTGAAACTAAAAAAAATTCAGAAACAGTTTAGCACACAGATAACTGTTGTGAAGATATAAAGACAAAATAAAACTAAGAAAAGATTGCTTCAGTTATTACTGAGGCAATCTTTTTTTTATATAATAAAAACTTGTGGATATTTGCTATGAATATTTTATTAAGAATAATGTTAACCTAAATAATAAATATAGCTACGATTGTAGTAACTACTAAACCTATAATTACTGGTTTAATATTTTTCTTAGCAAGTTCAAAAGGATCAACACCACAAATAGCAGCTACTGGTATTACAGCCCAAGGAATTATTGTTCCTCCACCTACCCATATTCCAGCTATTTGACCTAGTGCTGTAAGGGTAGCTATGCCGCCACCTAAAGTAGTTGAAAAAATTTTAGCAATAGAACCAACCAATGGAATTCCTGAGAAACCGGAGCCATCAAGACCAGTTATTGCACCAACAATTGTTATAGTACCTGCTGAAACAACTTTGCTCATTGGAACTAAATTTGAAAGCGCAACACCTAAGTCATTGACAATTCCATTGGAATTTGCAGGAAGTATCTTGCCGAAAATATCATTCAGTGCTGAATCTCCTAAATAGAAGAAAGCGGCTATGGGAATAACGATACCAAATATTTTAAATCCAAACTGCAACCCGCTAACAAGGTTATCTGTAATTTTCTCTAGTGAATCTTTTTTATAAGTGAATACTGAAACCAAACTTAAGACGAATACAGCTGTGCCTCCAATAAGAGCAGTTGCATCTCCACCCTGAAGTTTTGCAGTATACATTATATAAATGTCCAAAGCGAATAGAACTAGTATTAGTATTGCTAAAATTCTTCTTGTTTTTTTAGAGGAAATAAGCATCGTATCTTTTACAATAACTGTCCCTGCTTGGGTTTGGGTACCTTCAATTAGCAATCCCGCTTTAATATCCTTCCTAAGATAATAAAAAGCTACAGTAGTTGTAACTATACCCATTGTGATTACAAGTGGAATGCTTGCAGATATAACACTAGCTATAGGTATTCCAGCCCCACCGGCAGTAAGTTTAGGAGCTGCCTGGATTATATAATCACTTGATAAAGCTATGCCGTGTCCGAAAAGATTCATTGAAATAGCAACTCCTATGGCCGGCAGTCCTGCTTTTATAGCAATAGGCAAAAATAATGCACCCACAAGTGCTACAGCTGGTGATGGCCAGAAAAACCAGGACAAAATCATCATAACAATTCCGATAACCCAATAAGCAACCCAATAATTTTTAATGACTCCCTTAAAAGGAGAGACAATTTCATCATTTATACCAGAAGCGACAAGGGTATTACTCATAGCAGTTACAATCGATATTATGAAAATTGTAGGCATCAATTCTTTTGTTGCGTAAACAAAACTATTAAACACACCCATGGTAGACTTTGAAATAGATCCTGTACCTGCGATCCCTAATAAAAAGATTCCTAATATACATATAAGCGTTATATCCTTTTTCTTTATCATGGCGAATATTATTATAATAATGAAAATGAGATATATATAGTGTAGAGGTGTTAGTGTTAAATTAATCATCTGCTACTCCAATTAGTATTATTGTAATATTAGGTTATGACAAAAATACATGCTTGGTTACAAGATATTATGTAGATATTTGTATTATTATTTTTGAATATGAAGTATGGTAAAGGATACTAAAGAAATATAAAAATTATGATAATATATAGAGAATACTCTAGTACTATTGAGTATTTTATATTAGAATAAAGTATATATAAGTTACTTAATGAAATAATAAGTAGTGTAAGTATAGTAAAAAATCATTTTTTACTATCACTAGGAGGTTACTATGAGAAAAAAAATATATCTGATACTTATGTTATTTATTTTAATGACTATGTTGGGATGTGCAAGACCTAAGACTACTGTAATAAAAAAAATTGCACCTGTCACCCCAGCAACTGTAGTTAAGCCTGTTGTAAAAGAGCCAGTTGAGACTTCTTCAATACCTGCCTTTGACAAGACGGCCGTTATGTTGCCAACAGGTAAAAGCGTTCCAGTTTTAATGTATCACTCAATTTCATACCAAAAGGATAACCCTGTGCGGATTCCAATTAAGAATTTTGAGGAGCAGTTAAAATATTTAAAAGATAACGGGTATTATACCATCACACTTACAGATTTATATGATTATTTTATGACAGATACGCCAATACCTGAAAAATCTGTGGTTCTTACTTTTGATGATGGTTATGTGGACAATTATACAGCGATGCTACCAGCTCTTAGAAAGTACAATTTCAAAGCAACAATTTTTGTTATTACATCGGCGATTGATAAGAATGCTAACTATTTGACATCAAAGCAACTTATTGAAATGGAGAAATACGGTGTAGATATAGAAAGCCACACCGTGAATCATGAAAATTTAAAAGATATGCCTAAGGATAAACAACTTGAAACTTTAGTGAATTCCAAAAAAGATTTGGAAAAAATATTAAATAAACAAGTGAATTATTTTGCCTACCCTTATGGTGGATATAGCAAAACCGCTATTGAAGCTGTACGAGAAGCTGGGTATAAAATGGCTATCACAACTGATGGAAGATGGTCATCCAAAAGTGATGGTATACTCTCTCTACATAGGGTTTACATAAGTTCATTCCATGACATGGCAGAATTCAAAAGAAGATTAACTAATACAAAGTAAAGAGGAGTTCATATTTTTTTATTTAATAACTATCTTGGTACTTTTATCAACTATATTCCACCAAGTTTTCCCAAGATTTAGTGGCAAATCATTGCCTAAATCATCAGTTAGAATAGTTTGGGAGGTAACATCTTTTTTAGACCAATGCATTTTAGTGAATTTACCATTACTAATAACATAACCATCTCCGGATCCTACAAGAGCTATGTCTAAACGGTATTTATCAACTTGTGTTTTAATGGTGGTAATTTGGACTACTATATTTTTAATGCTTAGAGGAATATTATCTTCTTTATTATTTGCAGATTTTCCATCCATGCTTTTAACGTACTTTCCATCACTATAAGTGTAACTCGTGTTATAGCTGCTATTCATTTTTAAAGATATATTTGTTGCAATAGATAGTTTATCATTATCCCAGTAGCTCTTATCAAATTTTAATTTCACAGTAGGTGTTGTTGAAAAACCTTTTGTTTTAACAAGTGTTTTTAATTTTTCGCTAGAGCTATAAAGGTTATGAGGAGCTTTTCTTGTGTTATCTCTTAAATATGTTTGTGAATATGTCATTTCATTCATGCTTTTTAAGTTTTCAGTTTTTATTTTATCAAGAGCTTCTGCGCTTCCACCACAATGAGCAAAAGGCAAATTATACTCTTTTGAAATATCTAGAAAATAAGGTCTTGCACTTCTAATTGGTCCGATTTTAGCTGCGCTATCCTTTTGAAATAATGCAATAAATCTAGGGGTACCACCCTCAGCCATGGTTTCATAAACTATATCCGCAGCATTTAGTCCGGATTGTGGTCTTGCACCTACTGAGTTTTCTACTATGGCAAGAAAAGCAATATTATCTGATATTTCCTTTGTTACTTCTTCACCTGTATAGGGAGAGAGGTATTTTTGCGTAGTTTTCACGGGGGTTTCTGTTTTGACGGGTGCGGATTTGCTAGGAGTTGGTGCAGGCTCAGCTTTTTTGCTACACCCTTGAATAATAAAACTTGCAGAAATAATTATACATAATAGTAACTTGACCTTATTTTTCATATTGTACATCTCCTTAGTAAATATTATAGATTATCATCCTAAAATCAATTCCTTCAAATGATTGCAATCATTTGCAATCATTTGAAGTATCATATATCTAGTATCTTACTAATGCATAGAAATGTCTATTATAATATAAAAATATATACTATAATATATATTAACAAAGATTAAGTATTAAAGACTTTTAGCTTTTAATAAAATATTAGGTTCTAATAAGATATTAGGTTTCAATAAAATTCTAAGGGGTGATTTTTATGTATGATGTAATTATTATAGGAGCAGGTGTAGTAGGAGCAGCTATAGCGAGAGAACTTTCAAAGTATGAACTTAAAATATGTATTTTAGAAAAAGAGGATGATGTTTCTACAAAAGCTTCAAAGGCAAATAGTGGTATAGTTCATGGTGGATATGCTGCTAAATATGGTACATTAAAAGGTAAGCTATGTATAAAAGGAAATAAAATGTATAGAAAGTTGAATGAAGAATTAAATTTTGGGTATAGACAAACAGGAGCTTTGGTAATTGGGTTTAATGAAGAAGACGAGAAAAAGATAAACGAGCTTTATGAAAACGGTCTAAAAATGGGATGCGATGATTTAGAGATTATAAGAGGATCTAAACTAAAAGAAATAGAGCCATACTTAAGTAATGAAGCGACTGTAGCACTATATGCAAAAAGCGTAGGTGTTACCTCACCATATGAATTTACTATAGCATTGATTGAAAATGCTATTACTAATGGGGTTGATCTAAAACTTGAGAATGAAGTTAAATCTATAGAAACCTTAGAAGACAAATTTATTGTTCATACTAGCAAGGAAGATATAGATTCAAGATATGTTATAAATGCTTCTGGGCTTCATAGTGATACCATAGCAAATATGGTAGGACTGGATTATTTTAAAATTCTTCCAAAGAGAGGCGAATATATTTTAATGGGTAAAGATCAAGGTCACCTTGTAAATACTGTTATTTTTCAAGTGCCTACAGATAAAGGAAAAGGAATATTAGTTACTACTACATATCATGGAAACTTTATGATAGGACCTAATGCAGAAGAAGTTATCAATATGGATGATGTATCAACTACCACAGAGACCTTGAAAGATGTCATTATCACTGCCAGAAGGTCGGTACCTGATTTTAAAATTCGTGGAGCATTAACTACTTTTTCCGGAATTAGAGCTATCAGTAGTACAGGAGATTTTATTATTGAGGAAAGCAAAGTAAAAAGATTCATAAATGTAAGTGGAATAGATTCGCCTGGACTTACATCGTCGCCTGCAATTGCTGAAATGGTTATAGATATACTTAAAAATTCAGATGCAAATCTTACAATTAAAAATAATTTTATACCTTATAGAAAAGGGATTGTTATAAGAAAAGATAATAGTTTTGATGGGAAAATAGATGATATGGACCCAGCAAAGAATATAATATGCAGATGTGAGAAGGTTACTGAAGCAGAAATTGTGGATGCTATTCATAGAAATATAAAAGTTAACTCCATAGATGCAATCAAAAGGCGTACTAGAGCTGGAATGGGGACATGTCAAGGTAATTTTTGCAAATCTAGAGTTAGAACTATAATAGCAAGGGAATTAAATATTTCTGAGGATAAAGTAAGCCAGCGAGGCAATAGTGATCTAAAGCCACCAGTTAGGGCGGAAATAAATTTTATAAGGAAGTTAAAATATTAGAATCATTAAATTCTATGGAGGTAAATACTGATATGGATAGATTAATTAAGATTAAGAATAAAGAGGATATATTTGATGTTTATAAAAACACACCAATAAGCATTTTATTAGAGTACCATAACTTAGGGACACCATATGAGGCGGTAACTAGTCCACAGATGTTAATAGGAATGTGTATGGATAACAGAAAATATCTTCATATACCAAATAACTTTGCATATATAATTCGTTCAGGTGGAGGAACTTTGAGGTTTAGTGAATTTAAGGTTTCATATTCTATAGCAATAGGTGGAATTAGAACTATTGCGCTTATAGCCCACAATCATTGTGGAATGGTTAATCTAATGTCAAAAAGGGATCAATTTATTAATGGGCTTGTAGATATAGTAGGCTGGGAAAAACAAAGAGCGGAAGATCATTTTATGAACTTCGCTCCTATGTTTGAGATTGATAATGAAATAGTGTTTGTGCTTGAAGAGGCTAAAAGGTTAAGGGCTAAATATCCTAATATACTAATAGCTCCATTATATTATAATGTTGATGATAATTTTTTATATCTAGTTAAAGAGGATTAACTAAATCATCTCTTATAGCAAGTTTTGATAAACGTTTTATTGGCAGAAGCCCAATAATTACACATGTTACAATTGTTTCAACGCTCATATATGAACCGTTATATAATAGGGAATATAAATAAACTGAGGTTCCTTTTGGAGCATAACTTCCAAAGAATACTACGCCAGATATGAAATGGCATGAAAACCTTGCTAGCATAGCGAGGACTACTCCAAGAAGTATTCCCTTAGTATTACGTGATTTAAAGTAACCGACTATACCGATAGCCATAAAAGGAAGGGGATAGTCAAACAACACTTGTACTGGGTGGAGTGCGAATGGATTCATTACAAAATTAATAATTCCCAATAAAAAGCCTGTTAGAAAACCAACTTCAGGTCCGTAAAATAAAGATATAAGTACAATTGGAACCATGCTTCCGGCAGTAACGCTACCACCTTGAGGTAGTTTTAAAATAGTGATTAATTGTAATACAGTAGCTAAGGCAATAGATATGCCTATTAGAGTAATCTTTTGGGTAGTAAACTTAATTTTTCTAATCTTAAGTATTGCAAAAATTAATAAAAGAACACCCAGTAGTGCAAAAATAGTAGTAGGACTTTTTGCGATTTCAGTGATACTTTTGCTAAAAATCATTTTCATAGCCTCCAAGAATTATGCTACAGAAGTATTATGGTGAAAATAAAAAAACTATATTCACAAAAGGAATATAGTTAATGTATTTATACATTTTAACCGCTTTCCTCCGCTGGGATTATCCAGATCAGGTATAAGGGTCAATGAATAAAATATTCATATCTCAGCCACAAGGCACCCCTAGCACATATATTATTATTTATTTTAATTATATAACAGTATATTACATTTTGCAACTTGCTTTTTATGGGCAAAAGTGGTAGGGTTTATGTTGATATTAAATTAACAAATTCAATTATATATTTATCGTTCTGATCGCACAAGGGTTCGTCCCGAGTGGGAAGGCGAGAGAATAGTTGTAGTGTTATCAATGAGCATACTTTTAGGAGTGTATCTTTGATTTTAACATACTATCCTTGTGCCTTTGCAGGTGCAAGGATTTTTTAATTTATAAAAGAAAGGATTTTGCATATGGATACAAGAATCGCTCTAATTGGAATCATAGTTGAAAACACAGATGCTGTCCTGGAACTAAACTCAATTCTACATGAATACAGAATGTATATTGTAGGCAGAATGGGGATTCCGTATCAAAAACGCAAAATCTCTGTTATAAGTGTAGTTGTGGATGCTCCAAATGATGTTATCAGCGCTTTATCAGGCAAGCTTGGAATGCTCCCACATGTAAATATTAAAACACTTTATTCAAAAGTACCACCTACTGTAGAATAAATAAAAAGGAGATTATATTATGTATGATAATAAGTCTAAAAATGCAATAGAATTTATTGATGATCAAGAAATTATGGATTCAGTTGCTTATGCTAAAAAAAATAAAAATAATCGTGAGTTAATTGATAGTTTAATAGAACGTGCTAAAGATTGCAAGGGATTAACTCATAGGGAGGCAGCTGTACTTTTAGAATGTGACTTGGAAGATGAGAATGAAAAAATGTTTAAACTTGCAAAAGAACTTAAGCAGAAGCTTTACGGTAACCGTATTGTTATATTTGCTCCTCTATATCTTTCAAATTATTGCGTAAATGGTTGCGTATATTGTCCTTACCACGCTAAAAACAAAACAATATCTCGTAAAAAGCTAACTCAAGAGGAAATAGTGCAAGAAGTTATAGCACTTCAGGATATGGGACACAAGAGGCTCGCTCTAGAATCAGGGGAAGATCCTATGAACAACCCTATTGAATATATTTTAGAAAGTATAAAAACAATATATAGCATTAAACATAAAAATGGAGATATACGTAGGGTTAATGTTAACATTGCTGCAACAACCGTAGAAGAATACAAGCAACTCAAAGAAGCAGGTATAGGTACGTATATACTATTCCAGGAAACTTACAACAAGAAGAGTTATGAGGAGCTTCACCCAACAGGACCGAAACACAACTATGCATATCATACTGAAGCTATGGACCGTGCAATGGAAGGTGGCATTGATGATGTTGGTATCGGAGTTTTATTTGGTCTAAATATGTACCGTTATGACTTTGTTGGACTACTTATGCATGCAGAACATTTAGAAGCAGCTAAAGGCGTAGGTCCACACACAATTAGTGTTCCACGTATTTGCCCAGCTGATGATATTGATCCGGATTCCTTTTCAGATGCTATCTCAGATGAGATGTTTGAAAAAATTGTAGCAATTATACGTATTGCTGTTCCATACACTGGCATGATTGTTTCCACTCGTGAATCACAAGCAACTCGTGAAAGAGTGCTAGAGCTAGGTATATCTCAGGTAAGTGGAGGTTCATGTACAAGTGTTGGTGGATATGCGAAAGAGGAATCAGAGGAAGATAACTCAAAGCAATTTGAAGTAACAGACACTCGAAAATTAGATGAAATCGTAAATTGGCTTTTAGAACTTGGTTATATTCCAAGCTTTTGCACTGCCTGTTATAGAGAAGGGCGTACAGGCGATCGTTTTATGAAGCTTGTTAAGTCAGGTCAAATAGGAAACTGCTGTCAGCCTAATGCACTAATGACGCTTAAAGAATACTTGGAGGATTATGCATCTGAGGATACTAAGAAAAAGGGTGAGATATTAATTCAAAATGAAATTCCAAATATAAAAAGTGAAAAAGTTCGCGAAATTGCAAAAGAATATTTGAAAGAACTTAATGATGGGAAAAGGGATTTCCGTTTTTAAATAAAAAATAAATAAAAGTTAAGATAAAACTGGTACCTGTAGAAAAGACATTTTGATAAAAATGTTTTAGCTGTAGGTACCAGTTTATATATTTTCCCCTTATTAAATTATTAAAATATGTTATATTCATTAGCGCAAAAGGGAACAATAAATTTAATATATATTTATAAAAGGGGTAATAATTATGAAAAAAAGATTTGTATTAATAGCAATAGTAGTATTGGTCTTATCCACAATATCATATCCATCAAAAGCTATGACTAATCAAAAAAATAATTTTAAAAAGGAAAAAATAGAAAATGTAGTACCTATTAAATTAATTAAAGATAACACTGTACAAAGTAGAAATTTTGAAGATTATATTAAACTAATAGGTCTTAGTAAGAAACAACTTATAGATACTATTGGAGAAAAGCCAACTACAGTTGATGAGGGTGGTTTAGAGTTTTTTAAATATGGAATTAGAGTTTGGTTTGAAGGTTATGGAACTGGGCCAGTGCAGCAAGTTTACACAGATAAAAAAAATGTTGACTTTAGAGGTGTGAAAATTGGGGATAAAATAAGCGATTTCAAGAAGATATTTGGAAAAACAGTACAGCAAAATACTACTTCTGCATATAGCAATTTCGAGTATAATGGGATAATATTATCTGTATATTATAACCCAAAAACAAAAATAACTTTTGCAGTATATATTTTAGATCAAGTTGCTAAGTAAAATAATTTAAAACATATTAAAATGTAAAGCTGCTGAAATTTCAGCAGCTTTATATACAGTAGTCTAAACCTTCAACTAAATTGTAAGGTGTCTCCTGGTAAACATAATAATTTAACCAATTTACAAAAAGTAGGTTTGAATGGCCCCTCCATTTTACAACAGGTGTTTTTGAAGGATCATCATTTGGGTAATAATTATCAGGAATGTTTATTGTTAATCCATTTGCTATATCTCTATCATATTCATACTTTAAAGTTAATGGATCATATTCTGAGTGTCCAGTTATAAAAATTTGGCGCCCTTTTTTTGCTGATACAATATAGATTCCAGATTCGTCAGATTCAGATAATATTTCAAGTTCATCTATTTTATCAATATCAGCTTTTCTTATTTCTGTATGTCTTGAATGTGGAACAAAAAATTCATCGTCAAATCCACTTAAAAGTTTAACGTTTTTTCGCATTATTTTGTGTTTGAAGACACCAAACATTTTGTTGTCTAGTGTATGTTTTTGAAGTCCGTAATGATAGTGAAGCCCTGCTTGAGCACCCCAGCAAATATGAAGGGTTGAGAATACATTGCATATACTCCATTCCATGATTTGTTTAAGCTCTTCCCAATAATCCACATCTTCAAAAGGTACAGATTCAATAGGAGCTCCAGTTATAATCATTCCATCAAATTTAGAATCTTTTATTTCATCAAAAGTATTATAAAACTTAATTAAATGTTCTTCAGATATATTTTTACTTGCATGACTTTTAGGGTGAAGAAGTACAATATCAATTTGGAGTGGAGAGTTCCCAAGAAGTCTTAAAATTTGTGTTTCAGTTTCAATTTTTGTAGGCATCAGGTTTAGAATTATAATTTTTAATGGCCTGATATCCTGATGAAATGCTTTGTCTTCAGTAATAGTAAAAATATTTTCTTTACTTAAGGTTTTAAATGCTGGAAGATTATCAGGTATTTTTATTGGCATTTAGATCCTCCTTGTTATTAGGCACCTCTCAAAAACATCATGATAGGTGCCTAAGTTAATTTTGGAAATTATTGAACTGATTTCTCTAGAGCTTGTTCCAAATCATATATAATATCATCAATACCTTCGACACCAATTGAAAGTCTTATTAGATCTTCAGTAACGCCTGCAGCTTTTTGCTCTTCTTTATTAAGTTCTGCATGAGTTGTGCTCGATGGATGAATTACAAGCGATTTTGCATCTGCAACATTTGCAAGTAATGAGAATAATTCTACGCTGTTAATGAATTTTTTACCAGCTTCAAGTCCACCCTTTATTCCAAAAGTGAATATTGATCCTGCACCTTTTGGAAGATACTTCTTAGATAATTCAGTATATTTACTTCCTTCAAGTTCAGGGTAATTTATCCATGAAACACTTGGATGTTTACTCAAAAATTCAACAACCTTTCTAGCGTTTGAAACATGTCTTTCAACTCTTAGTGACAATGATTCAAGTCCCTGTAGGAATAAGAATGCACTCTGAGGACTAAGTGTTGCGCCTGTGTTTCGAAGTAATTGAACTCTAGCTTTTAAAGCAAATGCTGGAGCTCCTAAATCAGCATATACTAGTCCATTGTAGCTTTTATCAGGAGTTGTAAAATCAGGGAATTTGCCGCTTCCAGCCCAGTCGAATTTGCCAGCATCAACTATAATTCCACCTATAGTAGTACCATGTCCACCAATGAACTTTGTTGCAGAGTGGATAACTACGTCAGCTCCAAACTCAATTGGACGGCAAAGGAAAGGAGTTGCAAAAGTACTATCAATAATAAGTGGTATTTTATTTTCATGTGCAATATTTGCTACTGCCTCTATGTCTAAAATATTTATTTTAGGATTTCCTATTGTTTCTCCGTAAAGTGCTTTTGTTTTGTCAGTTATAGCTTTTCTAAAGTTTTCAGGATCATCTGGGTCAACGAATGTTACATTAATTCCAAGTTTTCTAAGTGTTACATTAAATAATTCATAAGTACCACCATATAGAGTACTTGCTGCAACAATCTCATCCCCGCAGCTTGCCACATTAAGTATTGAATACAATATTGCTGACATTCCTGAAGCTGTAGCAAGTCCTGCAACACCGCCTTCAAGTGCAGCAACTCTTTTCTCGAAAACATCTGTAGTTGGGTTCATTATTCTGGCATACACGTTTCCTGGTTCTTTTAACTGAAATAAATTTGCTGCATGATCTGCATTTTTAAAAACGAATGATGATGTTTGATAAATGGGTACTGCTCTTGAACCTGTAGTAGGGTCAGGTACCTGTCCTGCATGTACTTGTAATGTTTCAAAACTTAATTTTCGCTCGCTCATAATAAATTCTCCTTTTTAATAATTATTTTTTGTAAAACAAAAGCTGCTATCCGATAAGGATAGCAGCATGATTAACTTTAATAAACAATAAAATTGTATAATAAAATTTGCTAACATCCTTATCTTTCAGATTTTACAATCTGATGGAATTGACACCATTGCATTAAAAAAATGCTGGTTGTCGGGCATCATCGGGCCAGTCCCTCTGCCGCTCTGGATAAGTTGTATTTAGTTATTAATGACTAGTATATTACTGAAAAAAGCAATTGTCAAGCATTTGTGAATATTTAATTAAATTAATTTATTTACATACATCAATAAATAAAGCATGTGTAAGCTCTTGCATTTTTAATGGCGCGATTTTTAATGCTGTAAATGCTGACCCAGCTGCTGGGTAAACATATTCATAGTTCTCAATGGATACATCTATGTATACTTCTAGGGGATTTAATAATCCAAATGGACAAACTCCGCCAACTGGATGACCTGTTATGTCTGCAACCTCATCATGCCCAAGCATCTTGGCTTTTGTTTTAAAGAAGTCTTTATATTTTCTATTATCTATTCGTGCGTCTCCTTTAGTAACAATTAGAATATTTCTATCTTTAAGACTAAATGATAATGTTTTAGCAATAAGTGATGGGTCAACTCCAAGGGTAATCGCGGCAAGTTCAACTGTAGCACCACATTCTTCTAGCTTAAATACTGGATCTTCAAGTCCATTTTCAATAAAGAATTTTTTTACACTTTCAACGCTCATAAAAAGGCCTTCTTTCATTTATTTTATAATCTTATTTTTGAATTGTTATAAGTCTTTTGTAAAATATACTAGATACAAATAACTGGCTTACTCCAACCAAAGCTCCTTCGATAATAAGCATTATACCATATTTGAGAATATTTCCTTTCATAACTTTCATTATAATCTCGTTCATATGAGTTAAAAAAAAGTAATCAGTAAGCATTATGCCAATCCAGAAGCTGAAACTTATAGCGATTGTTAAAGTTAATGTTGACAAAATCGTATTAACTTTTTTTTGGCGTAACTGAGTAAGTATAAATGCTACGGCACAATAAAATATTATAAAAAAGAACTGTATATTGAAAAATATTATACAGAATACAATTACTGCTAAGTAGAGAGTGAATATTTGTTTTTTCTTTTGATTTATTAAACATAGATATAAAACTAAAGGTACTATAAATGCATTAAGTATATTTGTGACACCTTTAAACAATGAAAATGAAATAAAAATAAGTGCCATCGCCATTGCTCCACGTGTAATTATATTTAGATTTATTGTAATCATCTCTTTTCTCATTTGATTTTTATAACTCATTTCAAAATACATATTGTTATTATATTAAGAGTCCTTCTTTGACAAAGGAATTGTAAAAGAAAACTCTGAGCCTTTACCAATTTGACTTCGTAGCGATATAGAGCCTCCATTTTGCTCAGTGAGATTTTTACAAAGCACCAAACCAAAACCTGTTCCTTTTTCACCTTTAGTACCCCGAACAACATTGTTTTTAGTTAAGTCAAAAATAGTATTTATCTTCTCAGTTGACATTCCGAGCCCGTTATCAATTATAATAATTTTTGCAAATCCTTTTTCCATTATAACTTTAATATTTAACTGACCATCCATATTCGTAAATTTTATTGCATTTGAGACAAGATTTCTAAGTATTACTTCAATCATGCGCTTATCAGCATATACATTAGGGTTATAGCTTAATTCTTCAATAATATTAATCTTTTTTTTAGCTGCAATTCCTTTTAAGATATCTATAGCAGGGCGTATTGATGTTAAAAGAATAAAGTTTGTTGGGTGAAAAGATAATTCACCAAGCTCACTTTTTGACCATTCTAATAGGTTTTCAAGTAAATGCATACTCTTAGCTGCGGAATCGCCAAGGGTACTAAAAAAATTTTCTTCCTTCCACTCCTCATATGTACTCTTATCGAATGCAATCAAGTTCATACTTTGAATTATATTGGCTAGAGGTGAACGTAAATCATGTCCGATTATTGAGAAAATTCTATCCTTGGTTGTATTAAGCACCTCTAGTTTTCTATTAGTTTCTTCTTTTTTTTTCATTAAGTCTGAAATAATTGAATTCTTTTTATAGAGTTCACGTTGTATATTAATTACATCATTATTAATTACAGCAAGCTCTTGGTAATTACCAGGAGCTTGCTGTAAAATTTCATTTTTTCACGTAAAAAATTTACAGGAGCATTGTTTATCTTTATTAAATCTTCATAAAGACCGAGGTAGTTTGTGAAAAATGTAATAATATAATTATTGTCATATTCAACTCCACCAAAATCCATAAAAATTGTAGTATTATTATCATCAACAACGCCAATTTCATCTCCAAAAGACACCTTTTCATTTTTTAATGTTAGACTAAAATCTAAAAACTTATGTATATTATTGGGTTGTACTATTTTAGAGACACTATCAGTCGCATTTATATTAATATTAATATTTTTGATTGCTATAATTTTTGTTATTATGAAATTTGAATCGCAGGCAATTACAATCCATTTTTCATCATATGACTTCATAAGCACCAGTACTACTACAAAGGTTTTCTGACATTGAATAAACCTCTTCAAAATCACTTGAAGAAGCATCTGCACCAATTTTTTTCCATAAACTTTTGTCCATGTTAAATGGATAACCACCCACAGTTATAGGAGTAGATATTCCAGAATCTTTTATTGCCTCAATTAAATCCAGTACTTTTGAGATATTAAATGTCATTGAACAAGAGATTGTAATTATATCTGGTTTTTTTTCATTAATCATTTTAATTATCCCATGGTGAGACATATTGGCCCCTAAATAGTATGTATTCCAACCACAATATTCCATATAGTCACAGATCATTCTTATACCAAATTCATGAAGTTCTCCCTGAACACATGTACCTAAAAATACCTTTTTGTTTTTAGGTGTAGAAAATATGCGCTCATAAAGCAGGGACATTGCTACTTGGGATATGGCAGTTGCAAAATGCTCCTGTGCTACAGTTATTTTATTTTCATGCCATAGTTGTCCAAGTTCTAACTGAAATGGTTGTAAAATATATCTGTAAATATCTTTAATTTCAATATCACTTCTGGATATATCAGTAAAAAGTTTAATTGCCGATATTTTATTACCAGCATAAATAAACTCACTGTATTTATTTAAAAGCTCTTTAAATGGATTATCTTCTTGAAAATATGAGATAGATTCATATTCTTCATTTTTTAGAGACTCTATTCCACTCACAATAAACTCATTAATTTTAGAAAATAATTCTTTATCGATTAAACCTGTATCAAATCTTTCTTTAAACACTTCTTTTGTACAAATATAAAATATTTCGATTGAATTTACAGGAAGTTTAAGATTAGTAAACAAGCCATTAACCCAGCGGTTGTATTGCTGAAAAAGCAACTTGCTATCTGCTTCAATAGATGAAAGTAAATAATCTATATTAGTTTTTGCATCTTCTAATGCATGAATTATACCCTTAGCACCATATCTATTAAATTCTGGTTGAATAATGTATTGCCTATCGATTATATCCTTTATAATAAAGGGAAGATTAGGTCTTAAAAGGTCAATTTTAAACTTTATTGTACCCATCATAATAGACGCCTCCATATTATTATTATTATTATATATAAATCTACATCTTAAAAATCAATTTAACGTTTTATCCTGCATATATATATTTTATACTTATAATCTAAATTATGTTATATATATTTATAATAAATGAATATAGTTTGTCTATAAATAATTAAACTACAGGCTAATTATCAATTAAGTGGACAATAAAGTAAAAAAATCATTAAAATAAAGGGGAATAATGTCTTGTGTCGAATAAATATTATAAGTTTTAAAATCAAATAAATGTATTATATTGAAATAGATGGTTGAAAATAAAGATTATTGCTGGAGTTGGGTATCTAATAAAAAAAAATTTAGTAATGATGATAAAATATAGATGAGTATTTTTAAGATCTAAATATAAGAAAGAGGATGATAAATAATGGAATATACTAATAAAATAAAAATTCTAATTGTAGATGATGATCCTACAAGTCGTATCATTTTAAAAAAAATTCTGAGTAAGGTTGGGTATGAAATTACACAGGCTGATTGTGGTAAAGATGCCTTAGAAAAAATAGTAATAGAAAAGCCAAACTTAGTAATACTAGATATTGATCTTCCTGATATTACTGGCTATGAGGTATGTATACAGATAAAATCAAATCCAGATACTGAATATCTACCAGTACTTAACATTTCTTCCTATTTCACAAAAGAAGAAGATTGGATTCACGGGCTGGAATGTGGAGCGGATAATTATCTAACAAAACCTATTAATCCCCAAGTTCTAGTTGCTATTGTAAAGAGTATGCTGAAAATTCAAAATACTGAAAGTAAGCTTAGAATTGCACTTAAAGATGCAGAATCTGCAAATGATATAAAGACACAGTTTTTAGCAAATATTTCACATGAATTAAAAACACCCATAAATGTAATTGTTTCTGCTTTGCAAATGTCGAACATTATTATTAAGGATATAGCAGTACCAGATATTAAGAATAAATTATATAAATATAGCGGTATGATGAAGCAGAATAGCTACAGGCTAATTAGACTTATAAATAACTTAATAGACATTACTAAAATTGATTCAGGATTTATAAATATGATGAGAAGAAATGTTGATATTATAAAAATTGTGGAGGATATAACTTTATCAGTAGCAAGTTTTGTTGAAAGTAAACAAATCGAACTTATATTTGATACAGATATAGAAGAAAAGATTACTGCTTGTGACCCAGATAAAGTAGAAACAATAATATTTAATCTTTTATCTAATGCAACTAAATTTACTAATGCTGGAGGTAAAATTACTGTAAATATATTTGATATGGATGAGTATATAATTATTTCAGTTAAGGATACAGGTATTGGAATAGAAGATGTGGATAAGCAAAAGATTTTTGAAAGATTTTTACAAGTTGACGATACTTCACATAGAAATAACGAAGGCAGTGGTATAGGATTAGCTTTGGTAAAATCTTTTGTTGAAATGCAAGGTGGTGAAATAACTGTAGAAAGTACTTACGGGGTTGGAAGTAACTTCATTGTTAAACTTCCAATAGTATTAATAGATGAAATTAAGGAGAAAAATGGAGACAATATTATGGAAAGTTATGTGCATAAAATGAATATAGAGTTTTCAGATGTATACACTTAACCTACAACTATAAATCTGTAAATACGCAGGCACTGCTAGAAAGTCTATCTACGAATTATAGTAACAAAACAATGGTAGTGGAATAATATACATTATAAATATTATTTTGGAGGTACTTATGTACGACTATCGTTGCAAGAATTGTGAAAATCTTGGACAGTGTATGCCCATGATGAATATGCCCATGATGAATATGCCTATGATGAATATGCCCATGATGAATATGCCTATGGAGAATATGTCTATGATGAACATGCCAATGGCAAATATGCCTATGTATGAAAATCAAATGCTTGAGTGTGATGAGGATGATGAAGATTTAAAAATCATGTATCCTAAGGTTTATATAAAAATGCATCCAATGGTTAAACATCATTATGATATAATGGTGGCCAAATATGGTAGAATGTATTGTCCGAGCGAAGATGAAATGGATCATATGTGTAAGGATATATGTGACAAGTATAAAGAACATCATAAACGTGATATTGATGATGAGGATTATGATTGCGAAGATTCAAATATGAGACAAAGAGGTCGCTATGGTGCCGGACTTGGCGATATAGCTAGAATATTACTTATTGGAAATTTAATTACAGGAAGAAATTATTTCGGATGGTAGTATTATTGAGAAATAATGCTTGGTAAAACGAGTTAGCGTTTAGTATTATTATTGCAAAGGAACTGCTTAATTAAAATTTGAGTGGTTTCTTTGTCGTTTCAATATAATACAATTTTTTTATAGGGGATATGTTATAGTGTCTGGTAAATAGTGCATACATATCCGAGAGAGTATATAATATAGAAATACAACTTGATTTGTAATAAATAAATTTAAATATAGGAGAAAGAAATGATAAAAACAAATGTTATGCGAATTTTAGATAAAATGAAAGTGGAATACGGCGCTATAACTTATGATAAGAAGGATGATAAAATAGACGGAGTATCTGTGGCTAAAAAAATAGGAAGAGATGAAAAATATGTCTATAAAACTTTAGTTACAATGGGAAGTTCTAAAACTATTTATGTTATCTTAATTCCAGTTAGAGAAGAAATAGACTTTAAGAAAGCTGGAAAAGCAACCAATGAGAAGAAAATTGAGATGTTAGATTTAATAGATTTGCAAAAATATACGGGATATGTTAGAGGTGGATGTTCCCCTATAGGTATGAAAAAACAGTATAAAACATTAATTGATAAAAACGCTGTTAATATAGAAAAGGTAATTGTAAGTGGTGGGAAGATAGGATATCAAGTGGAAATAAATGTAGTTTCGTTAAGGGGAATTGTAGATGGACAATTTGTAGATTTGATAAAATAAAACAGATATTCTAGAATATAATATTTATAAAAAGATGACTCCTACGCTTTTAGTAGAAATCATCTTTAAGAAAAAAATATTAAATATTTGTATACTTTCTTTCATACATCCAATACATTAACCATGCAACGAAAGCAAAGAAAATAGGCCCTGCTACGCTCCAAATTGTTATTGACAAATTACCTTCTAGTGCTGGTTGTATTATTGAGAAAAAATTCGCAAATCCAACAGTGAACATAACTACTACTGTCCATATTACGGCACTTGAATCAGTTTTAAACATTTCGAAAGGCTTAACAATATCTTTATTTTTCTTGAATGGTATGAATGCATATGCAATAAACAAGTATGGAAGAGTCATAGCAACATTAGTCATCGCTACTAATACATCAAAGAATCCAGACATAGTCTCTCCGCCAAAGGATATAAGAGCAATCATAATACAAACTATTGCAGCTTGTATCCACATTGCGTATTGAGGCATTCCGTTTTTCATTTCTGCAAGTCTTCCAGGCCATAACTTTGCTGGAGTTCCCTCAATTATTTGTTTCAATGGAGAAAACATTAATGTGAAGAAAGCGCCTGCTAAAGCTAAGAACATTGAAATTCCAACAAACCTAGATATTCCATGTGCCATAGCAAGTGAAGTTGCTTCGTTCGCGCCAAATGCTTGTCCAAGAGCATATCCTAGGTTACCCATTACTACATAACCAGCGTTACCTAAATGAACACTCTTATCATTCATAACATTTTGCCAGTTAGTAAATATCCCAACAAGGAATATTCCAAGTGAGTATCCAATTGAGATAACAACTGCTGAAATAACAACACCTTTAGGGAATGTTTTCTCTGCATTTTCTGTTTCATCAACCAGACCTCCAACAACTTCGATACCACCATAAGCGAATAATGCAAATACTATAAAAGCAAAGGATGATATTATATTTCCAGTGTAAGCAGGATTTGGTGATGTTGTAAATGAGCTAAGTCCAATTACTGGTTGAGCTAACTGGCCGTGATTTCCTATTAAAACGAGTATGGCTCCAATCAATAAGACTATGTTTAATGCTGCAACTGCTGTTCCACCTAATGAAGTTACCTTCTTAATCTTTTCTAATCCTTTAGTTGATATAAATGTAACAAATATTATCCAAATAATTCCAAGTATTCCTAGAGTTTTAGGCCCAGTCAGTCCTGTAAATCCAAATAATGCCCAGGCTTGAGTTGTATCTTTACCAAATAGAGCATTTGATATAGGAACCCAAACACCCGAGGCAACATTAACCATCCAAACTATATATGATGAATACCACATGAAAGTTCCCATAAAAGCAAATTTGGCACCTACAGATTTTTCCATCCATGAATAAATTCCACCTTTTTCATTCTTGAAAGCTGCACCAAATTCAGCCATCATGAAAGCAAAAGGAATAAAAAATGTTATTCCCGATATGATGAACCATGGAATAGCGGCATACCCCATCTTATAAAATGATCTTGGAATGTTGTTAAATCCATAAACTGAAGTAAAAATCATCAAAACCAATGATACCAATGTTAAATGTTTAGCTTTTATTATTTTTTCTGACATGTTTTTCTCCTTTCGTTGTTAACTAGTAAATTTAATCCGTCATTCTAATAATATCATATTATGTGTCATTCTACATAGAAATTATAATTGTATTATAAAGTTACAAAAATATAATTATAATATTCGGAAATGGGTAGGCTATATTTGTAGATTTCGACCTATAATGATATACTATATACAATTAAGACTATAGTTTCACAAAATGGGCATTCTAACTCTAATAGTGTAAATAGGTTAGAGTGTTTTTGAATTTAAGCACAATTAAGTGTTGAAGGAGATATTATGCGAAAAAGTGGAAGAACACCATTATTGAGAGCAAAAAAAATTGAGAAAGCATTGGGTATAGAAGAGATATATTTAAAACTTGAAGGAGCTAACCCATCAGGACATAAATACGACCGTATTGCAGAAGTTCTAGTAAGAGATGCTATTGCTACTGGGTTTAAAGAAATATTAGTTGATGGATCTTATTGTTACATACAATCAGTTATGCTATTTGCAAAAATTGAAGAACTTGGCGTTAAAGTACCTCTATTTAAACAAGAAAAATGGAAACTATCAAGACTAGATAAATCAAATTTATTTGACCTAAGGGATAAAAAGGACGCGTTTACTCGTCTACAGTTAAGAGATATAGCAGAAAAGAATAACATGTATTTGATGTGTGAATGGAATTTAAACAACATTATTAGTCATCTTGTCCTAGAGGACATGATGAAAGAGTGTTTGGAGCGTATGGATTTTAAAGTTGATACTATAACACTACAATTAGGATATGGATATACACTTTCAAGTGTATATAGTGGATTAATCAAAAGCTGGGTAGATGAAGAGTTATCTGATATGCCTCAGTTATTATGTGGTTCAAGCCCAGCTTGGCAGGAAGTACTAGATCAATATGCTAATAAAATGAACATAGGCAAGATGGAAAGCAAACTGATAGAAAATAATGAGAATAATTCTGAAAAAAAAGATTTACAATTGTCTGAAAAACATTCAGATATTGCTTCCTCGATTATGAAAATTATTATGGAAACACGAGTAGAAATGATTGGTATCGAAGAGGATGAACTTAAGCAAGCTGTAACAATGTTAAAAGAACTTGAAGGTGTTATGATTTCAAGAAAAGAAGCATATGCAATGGCTGCATTTATTAAAAAAACAAAGCAAGGATTGTTAAGTAACGGGAAACATTTAATTATATTAAATGATGCTAGAAGTGAAATCGAAGTATGTGAAATTAAAAGCTTCAGCGATAAAAGCAAAGAGGATTTAATTGAAATGACACGAACTTGGCTTGCAACTTATAATGATTCGGTGGGAGAGACCGTAGATGCTATAGAAAAAGCTATGAAAGAGGGATTTTTGTTAATAGCCAAGCGAAATGGCGAAGAACAAGGTATATGTATTGTAGTAAGCATGGGGTTCAAAAGGTTTATTCCAACTTATCATCTAGCATATATTGGTGTTAAACCAGGCAATAAAGGTCGTGGTGTGGCATCCGAACTTATAGGACGTGCAATAGAACTCACAGATGGGAATCTTTCTCTTCATGTAGACCTTGATAATAAACGTGCTAAAAACCTCTATCGCAAGATGGGATTTAATCATGTATACGACCGTATGATATACAATCATCCAAATGAATAAATATAAAATTAAGAGAGGTTACCTCTGAAATATGTATTTCAGTAGGTAACCTCTTTTTTATGTATTCTAGTCAATATTCTTTAGTATTCTGCATGGATTTCCAACAGCTACAACATTAGCTGGGATATCTTTTGTAACCACGCTACCAGAACCTATTACGCTATTATCACCAATAGTTACACCTGGATTTATTATAGACCCACCACCAATCCATACATTGTTTCCTATTGTTACAGCTTTTGTATAATCAGCATTTTTAGGCCTTAATTTAGGATCAAGTAGATGAGTTGCAGTAAATATGCTTACATTAGGAGCGCATAATACATTGTCACCTATTTTTACTAGGCCATCATCTAAAACTAAAAAATTAAAATTAGCATAAAAGTTTTCACCAATTTCAATATTAGTTCCATAGTCACAATTAAATGGAGGTTCTATCTCAAATCCACCACCTATTTTCCCTATCAATCTTTTTATTAACTCTATTCTTTGTGTTGCTTCCTCAGGGTCGGTATTATTATACATCTTTGTAAGATGTCTAGCCTTATTTCTTAAGAGTACTAAATCTTTATCATAGGCATTATAAATTTCGCCATTTAGCATCTTTTGTTTTTCACACATTTTATACACTCCTTATTATATCTTGTGTATAGCCGATTGCACAATTCTGCAATCATTGAATTGCCTAACTTTTAAGCCGTTAGGCTTTTATATTTTCCTCCACTGTGAGAGAATAAATGTAACGACACAAAATATTAT